>CAYPPG010000039.1:0-70211 GCA_964412555.1 uncultured bacterium | reverse complement strand
AGGGCAAGCGAAGTCTGCCCTGGCCTTTCCCGCAGCGAACACCCAAAGGTTTGAGTACCGGTCAGTCGACCCGGCCGGAGTGGTGATCCGGCCGCCTGCCGGCTTCCCGGGAACCGAACAGGAGTTTCCGAAGAACCCGCCCGCCGCTAGGGAAAAGAGACAGCGGCGGAACGGCACGATCAGGGAGTGGTGTCCCCGATCCTCTTCCCAAACTCCCCCGGTCCCCACCATGGGCGGGTAAAACAGGCGTCCGCGCCTGCATGTTCCGCACAGACCCGGCAGGTCAGTAAAAACGTAGTCAACCCAAAAACGCCCGAAGTCGAAAACGTTGGGCGCCCAACAAATATTAAGAGAGGTAAGAAACCGAAAGCAACAAGATCACTGGGTACCAAGGGCAAGCGAAGTCTGCCCTTGTCAATTGGCGCTCCAAAGCACGGGCAGACCTAACGTCTTGCCCGTGGCACCCGTGAAAAAGACAACAGTCAACCATCACAATGAAACCATATCGAACAAAAATCCTCTCGATACGGCAGGGGAGAGTTGTGCAAAGACGCCGTGCCGTTCATCCGCGCCGCCAAGGCCACTGAGAGGAACAACCAATCGAAACGGTCTTTTTCACGGTTGAAGAAAAAAAAGTATGTCAGGCGAGAATAGTATCGAATGGAATAGGAGGGAATAGCCAGTGCATTATACTGCTTGTATACGGAAAAAGATCAAACTCGTTCCACGTAACTCCCTTCGCGAGTGTCCACTTTGATGACATCCCCGATATTGATAAATAATGGGACCTGAACGACGGCTCCGGTTTCAACGGTGGCCGGTTTCGAACCGCCGGAAACGGTATCGCCTTTCAGCCCCGGCTCCGTCTCTGTAACTTCCATTTCCATATGGACCGGTATTTCCACATCGATCGGCTCATCGTTGTGCAGAAGCAGCGTGATATCGGTATTGTCTTTCAACCACACATCCTTTCCCAGTAAGGCTTCGGGAGGCAGGGAGAATTGATCATAGGTTTCTTGATCCATGAAATGGAGCATATCATCTCGATACAGATACAGCACATCTTTCGGAGTCAGTGCCGCTTTTTCCAGGGAGTCATTGGACTTGATCGTCTTTTCCAGCACCCGGCCGCTTTTCATGTGTTTGACTTTGATCCGAATAAACGCTTGTCCCTTGCCGGGAGCGACATGCTCGTATTTCGTGCAGACATACACTTCACCGTCAAATTCCAATTTCGTCCCCGCCCGAACATCGGTCGGTTTGATCGTTATACCCATCGATTTTCTCCAGTTTATCCTGAATGTGAATTGGCTTGAATTTGGATAATGATTAACAACATGGCGAAGTGTAATTGGAAAGAGCACAATGCTCAAGCCCTTATATATCGCCGCGCCGCCGTTCACTTTTTCCGTAACGCCGCCGTCTCGGCGGCACACCAGAACTGCCGGCAGGATGCCGGCGTTACAACTAACGTGGAGGGCTGACTTTCCGTTTGAGGGGTGGGGGGGAAGAGGATTCCTTTTTGATATAGAGCGAATTTTTGTTCTTTTCCGCTTCCAACGTCTTGACGATCCGCTCACCTTCTTGATTCCGTTCGAAGGTGATCGTGATAGTCTCCGCTTCGGCCCGCAGTTGTCCGTTTCCATAAGAGAGCCGCGCCGGATCGTTCTCATTCCCATAGAGTATCATTTTTTCGGCGTTGGAATCATAATCGATTTTGACCGGTCCCTCCAAAAAATCGCTTTCTTTTTCGATCTTGGCATCGCCTTCGAGCAGAAAATTTTCCGTCCCGGCCCAATAGGTGATCTTTTTGCCGTAGCAATGGGTCTCTTCCGTGCCTTCGACGATTGCGACATGAGCGACCTCGTATCCTGCCTGCGGTTGAAAATAATACACAGCCGTCGCCATCATCGGATAATCCGCCGACCAGTCCGTATCGGCACCCGCTCCGATGACAGTCCCTTCCTTGGTAGTGAACATACTCTCGAATTCCATTCCATAGGCAAGAGAATGGGCAAACATCATCGCACAAATAAAACCGAGTATCGGCTTCCAATGGGTGGGTACACGTTTCATATCCATCATTTTCTCTATTCCTATTTAATTGGATTGTGTTTGCAAAGGGAGTTGATCCGGATCGGGAATCGGCATCAACCGATTCGTCCGGGGATCGTAACTCATCCCTTTCGCTTTCGACATCATGCCGTTGCGTTGACGGCTTATAAATGCATCCGGAAAATAAAATTTACGATTCTCATTGTCAAAGAGCATTCGTTCCGAGTCAATGGTTCTACCGCCTCTTGTCAAGTGAGCGTCTCCGCTTAATTCAAGAATACGAAATTCGGACGGCAGGGATGTGTCCGATAGATGGGAAGAAACGATACCGACATCCCCCTCTGCTGTAAAGAGAGGATCATCTTCTTTTCCCTGCCACGTCAACACAGGGTCCACTAAATAAAAATGTTTGCGGGAACTGTGAAATCGGGCATCGGGAGACTCGACAACCAACAGGGAATGATCTTCATCTCTCTGCTCGAACCGCATATCCGTGAATTGGAAATCAGAAAATTTCTGTGTCGAACTCGGTGGAACAAATTCACGCACCGGCGCATGTTCGATCCATAACGACACCCAAACCACCCAACTCCAAAAGAGAACCGGCCATACATACGCTTTCAACCGTCTATATTGGAAGGGAAAAACGGCTTGAATCTTTTGTACAATCCAAGCAAACCGATCATTTCTCAGTAAAGAAGTCGTGCATCGAGGCGATCTCACCGGCTGGCGGCTTGAACCTTTTTTTTCGGATTTTTGCTTTGTTTTCTTCTGTTTCACTCTACTCATTCCGCTCCGATGATAAGCAGCATGAAAGTCATTTACCGATCTTTTCTCTCTTCATTATACTTCAAAGCCGCTTTGATAAACGCCCGGAAAAGCGGATGAGGATTACGCGGTCTGGATTTCAACTCCGGATGAAACTGACAACCGACAAACCAAGGATGATCCTTCAACTCCACAATCTCCACCAAACGTCCATCCGGTGAGGTTCCGCTCACCAGCATCCCGGCCCCTTCTATGGTTTCACGATAATCGTAATTGAATTCCCATCGATGACGATGACGTTCCGATATCTCATCCTTTCCGTAAGCCGCTCTAGCCTTTGTGCCACGCTTCAACACACAGGGATAGGCACCGAGCCTCATCGTTCCACCTTTATCCACGATTTTCCGCTGCTCATCCATCAAACTGATCACGGGATCAGTTGTATCCGGTTCAAATTCGGTGCTGGAGGCCTCATTCTTGCCAAGCACATCCCGAGCGAATTCAACCACGCTGCATTGCATTCCCAGGCAAATTCCAAAGAAAGGAATGTTATTCTCTCTCGCATAGTGGATTGCATTCACTTTGCCTTGATAGCCACGCTTGCCGAATCCCCACGGAACGAGAACCCCATCCACATCTTTCAAGACCGACTCCGCGCCTTTTTTCTCAATTTCTTCCGCGTGAACTCGAATCGTTTCCACTTTCGCTTTGTTATGAATCCCTCCATGGATCAAGGCGTCATAGATCGAACGGTAGGCATCCTGCAATTTAATGTACTTGCCGACCACGGCGATTTTTATCGGGCCTTTCTTGGGATTGGAAATCGTGGTGACGATCTTTTTCCAATCCCGCATGTCAGGATCACCGTTCTTGATGCCGAAATATTGAACGACCAAATCATCCAACCCTTCATCCCGATAAGCCAAAGGAATTTCATAAATGGTCGAAGAAATATCACGCGCGCTGACTACATTTTGCGGTGGAATATTGCAAAACAAAGCAATCTTTTCCTTGACCTCACGGCTCAGCCCCACAGGAGTCCGACAGAGTAAAATGTTGGGTTGAATTCCAATTTCCCGTAATTTGTTGACACTGTGCTGTGTCGGTTTGGTTTTCAACTCGCCTGCCACGGAAATGTTTGGGATCAGCGTCAAATGAGCGAACAGGACTTTCAAAGCGCCATGTTCCCATCCGATCTGACGAATCGCTTCCAAAAATGGAAATCCTTCGATATCACCGACAGTTCCCCCGATTTCACAAATTTGAAAATCAGGACGCAATTCTTCCGCCACTTCGAAAATGCGGCGCTTGATTTCATCCGTGATGTGAGGAATCAATTGAACGGTTTTCCCCAGATAACCGCCGCGTCTTTCGCGTTTGATCACGGAATCGTAAATCTGGCCGGTTGAAACGCTGCTTTTCCGAGTGATGATCGAGCTGGTAAACCGTTCATAATAGCCGAGATCCAGATCCGTTTCCGCTCCATCATCGGTAACATACACTTCACCGTGCTGGTAGGGACTCATCGTTCCCGGGTCGACATTGATGTAAGGATCGAGTTTTTGAAGAGCGATGTTGTAGCCTCGCGCCTCAAGCAAACATCCAATCGAAGCACAGGCCACTCCTTTTCCAAGAGAAGAACATACACCACCGGTTACAAAAATAAATCGCGTAGGTAAAGTCACAGTATTATCCCTCAGCCTTCGTATGAGATCATACGATATTCGACCCAAATTCAATCGAAGAAATCATATAACCTCAAAAACATTGCATGATTCCCAATTAGCCAACTGCCCAATAACCAAAATTAAATCAAAGTGTTACATCACATTTGCTCAAAAAGAGGTAGTCGAATCGTAGACGAATTTTATAATATAAGGATGTTTTGACACCGAATTATGCGGGTCGTTTCAGAGTATGTGGGAGTCTCTCTTCTGTCAAGGTAACCTCAATCAATTTACAATGAATTCACGAATCAAACCGCTCCTATGACGAAAAATATCCGTTTCACTATAATACAGAATATCCGTTTCGATAAAATCACCAGGTGCAAATTATGTCATTATCTAAATATTTTTGGGCGGTTTCTTTCATTCTATTTTGCCTTCCCACAACCGATGCAAAAACCGATACGGCAAAGCGTAACCGATACATTCTCATATTGGATTCCTCTCCGTTGTTGATAGAGCAACCGCACGACAGGAAACAATCGCCAAGAAGAAAAATTTATTCAATCGATCCATCCAAAGAAAAAAAATTGCGCGATAAGCAAACCTCTTTGATTCGCAGCATCAAATCAATCGATTCCAAAGCGAAACTGACTCGGAGATTCATCCATCTCATCAACGCCGTGTCGATTGAAATCGATTCATCCTTGGTACATGAAATCCGATCATTACCAGGAGTTGTATCGATCACTCCCACCCGAAAAGTACATCCGATGTTGCCGGTCAGCAGAGAACTCATGAATCTGTACGAAGCATGGAACTACATTGGGGGCGAAAGCCAAGCCGGTAAAGGGGTATTCATTGCGGTCGTCGATACGGGTATCGATGTAACTCATCCTTCTTTCAATGACACCGGCTATGAATATCCGGAAGGTTTTCCGAAAGGTAATCCTGACCATACCAACAAAAAAGTGATTGCCGCCCGGGTATTTCCACCCTCTTCCGGCGATCAGGGAGATACAACCCCTTTTGATCAAGATGGACACGGGACAGCGGTTGCATCCATTGCGGGTTCGGAATTCGTCAATTCGCCATTGGGTCCTCTTTCCGGTATCGCCCCCAAAGCCTATTTGGGAAACTATAAAATCTTCACTTCGAATGAAGCCGAAACCGACCAGGTTATTGCAGCAGTCGAACAGGCAGTTCTTGATGGAGCGGATGTGCTCAATTTCAGTTTCGGATCGGGAATTTTCGCGGATCCGCAGCACGATCCAGGTGGGATCGCCATCCAAAACGCCATCGATTTAGGGGTATCGGTTGTCGTTGCAGCGGGAAACGACGGCAGACCGTTTACTGTCGGATTTCCTTCTCAAATCAAGGACGTTCTTGCAGTTGGTTCAGTATCCAATTCTCATGCTTCGAACGGTATCCCCAATGATGATCAAGTCCTGCTTTCCATTATTGCTGACGGCACAACGATTGCCGATCATATTCAGGCTCAAATCGGCAGAAACGGCGGACCGCTTATCGAACCGATTTTGGGACAATTCCAGATTCAAGATGCAGATCAATTGGACGGGAACGGATACGGAACCATTACGGATGGTGTTCTTTGCACACCATTGAACGATTCACAAGGCTTTCAAGAGTGGGCGCTGATCCAATTGGGAGACTGCCAAACCGAAGAACAAATCCGGAACGCTCGATTGTCAGGAGCAAAGGGTGTTCTCTTTTACAATTCTATTGACAGTTTCACCACTTTCTCCGGCAATGAAACAACCATTCCAAGTCTCATCATCGATCGTGCAAGTGGATTGATGCTTAAAGAAACCTTATTGAACTCGAATAATGTCCGAATTGAAATTGAAGGTCTTACCTTCACATCACGAACCGCTAATCCCGATCTATTATCGGGATTCTCTTCTCAGGGTCCCAGCGTCGATTATTCCCTAAAGCCGGATGTGCTTGCGGTCGGAAATAATTCTTTCAACGCTACGCAAAACGACGTCGTCAACAACCCTCGTTTTGTGGCATCGGGTTATTCATGGTATCATGGAACCAGCATGTCCACACCGCGGGTAGCGGGATTGGCTGCGATCTTACGGCAATTTCATCCGGAATGGCCGGCCACATGGATCAAGTCGGCAATTACATTAAGCGCGAGACATCCTATCTATATTTCCACTACCAATGACGCACCGGTTTTGCAAAGAGGCGCCGGAAGAGTCGATGCGGAGGCTGCTTTGACCGTCGATACCATCGTGCTGCCTCCCCTACTCGGTTTCGGAGCACATATGCGACTTTCGGAAAGAGATATCCTCCGCCGCTTGACCATCATCAATATTGACGAGAATGAATGTGACTATTCACTTGAACCGGTCAACCGATCGTTACTGCCTCAAATCCAAATCTCCGATGAACAGTTTACTCTCTCTCCAAATGGAAAAATAAATGTAGACCTAAGCATTCATATTCAACCGGAATTGACAGGGGGTGACCTCGATACGGATTTGATCTTGAAAAATGAAACCACAGGAAAACAATATGCCATTCCGGTTTGGGCGCGGATACTGAAAATCGATGTACCGCAGGGTGACATTTTATTGGTTGATGACGACAACGGCGAAACATTTGAAGACTATTATGAAGATCGACTAGGAGAATTGGGACGAGAATATACTGTCTGGGATGTCAGCGCACGAAGGATCTTTCCGACTGCAGATTATCTGATGGAATATAAAACCGTTATTTGGTTTCTCTCTCAAAAAAGCCTCGATCTCATCCAAAATGAAGAATCCATCGAATATATCGAGATGTTCAATCCCCGTCATCTTTTCGAAACCGCCTTGATGAAATACTTGACACAAGGAGGCACTCTCTTTCTTTCCGGGATGGACTATTTCGATGATAAGGAAGAAGCGGCTTTTTCACAGGAAGTTTTGCGGGTGGAATTACTCGAACGGGATCATTCAGTTTTCTCCATTCAAGGAACCGGCGACACACCTGTTGGTGTGGATAGACAAACATTCACTCTTACATTCCCCGAAAACGTTGACAATTTTGCCGACGATATAGGCTCATTAGATGACACCATCACACAGCCTGCATTTATCGCCGATGGCGATACACAACGTACTGTCGGAGTTACCGTCGATGCGTGTACATACCGTGCCGTTTTTCTGGCGTTTCCACTGGAAGTCCTGTCTCCGAACGAGGGAACCGAAATCATGAGAAACAGTTTAGAATGGCTGCAAGCCAATGATATCCCCTTCCCATCTCCGGCTTCGATTCAAAGCGTATCACCTGAGAGTGTCAATCTCACAACTGAAAACGGCCCGTATTCCTTTGCGATTCGTGGCAGCGGATTTGCTCTCCCCTCCGGTTATCAGGCTTATTTGGATGAAATTCCCATCCAGCAAATCACTAGATGGAATTGCAACACCTTGACGGGAATCGTTCCCGCTGGTATATCTGCCGGAATGTACACTCTTCGTGTGATTACAGCAGATGGATCTTTCTTATGGCTCGATCATGCATTGCATGTTGAAGAGAAACCGAATACCGGCATACAACATTGGAATCATTTCTAAAACGGCTCAACATGTTGAAGTGATTGCCTCTCTATACTATTGATATAATCAATGATTCGAAGTGAATGAGCAGAGACGAAGTAAATTCTCTATAAATCGCTGAAATATCATTCACAAACTGGCAGACACGATTACAATTCGGAATGAAAAAGGACGGTGGTCTCGTTTTTTTCGTTCTTCTTTTTACTATGAATGAATAAAGTAAATTTACATGAAAGGCGGTGGTTTTTTTGGCCCCAAAAATTGATGTATTTGACACAACTTTACGAGATGGAACACAAGGCGAAGGGGTGAATTTATCCGTGGATGACAAAGTACGTATTGCCCTTCGGATGGATGAATTCGGTATCGACTATATTGAAGGCGGATGGCCAGGTTCCAATCCGAAAGATATCGCTTTCTTTCAGAGAGTGAAAAACTTGGATTTGAAACACGCGAAAATCACGGCATTCGGAAGCACACGCCATGCGAGAAATGCTCCTGAAAACGATCCGAATCTATCCGAAATACTGAAAGCGGAAACCGAAGTCGTCACGATTTTTGGAAAAACATGGGATTTTCATGTACTCCATGCGCTCAGAGTCGAACTTTCCGATAATTTGAAGATGATCGAAGATTCCGTCCGATATCTGAAACAAAATGACCGCTTCGTGATATATGACGCAGAACACTTCTTCGACGGTTACAAGAACAATCCCGACTACGCATTACAGACATTGAATGCAGCACAATCCGCAGGAGCAGATGTCATTGTTCTCTGCGATACCAATGGCGGATGCCTGCCACATGAAATTCAGGAGATCACACGAACAATCAAAGGAAACATCGAAAAACAGTTAGGTATACACACGCACAACGACAGCGGTTGTGGAAATGCAAACGCGTTGGCGGCTGTTTTGGAGGGCGCTACTCATATTCAAGGAACCTTCAATGGCTTTGGAGAACGATGCGGGAATGCAGATCTTTCGAACCTCATCCCCAGTCTACAGATCAAAATGGGTTACGATGTAGTGTCTCCGGAACAATTGAAAGAATTAACCCATTTGTCCTTGTTCATCAGCGAACTGGCCAATATCCCTCCCCTGTCCAATCAACCGTATGTGGGAAGAAGCGCTTTTGCTCACAAAGGTGGAATTCACGTCAGTGCCGTTCAACGGAACTCGAAAACCTACGAACACATCGATCCGGAACTTGTCGGGAACAGCACACGCGTACTGGTTTCCGAACTTTCCGGTCAATCCAACATTTTCCATCGAGCGGAAGAACTGGGGATCAAACTGGAAAAAAACAGCCCGGTTGCCAAGCGGATTCTCGAAAAAGTCAAGCAATTGGAAAATGAAGGTTACTTTTTTGAAGCCGCCGATGCTTCTCTTGCATTGATTATTATGAAAGAGTTGGGGAAACACCGTTCCTTTTTCGATCTTGTCGCTTACCGGGTTTTGGTCGAACAGCATTCTTCGGATTCCCCTTGGTCGGAAGCAACCATACGGGTCAAAGTCGGTGATAAAATATTTTTCATGGCAGGAGATGGAGACGGACCGGTCAATGCATTGGACACAGCACTACGGAAAGCGCTGGAAGAACATTATCCTCAACTCGGTAAAGTAAGGCTAACGGACTTTAAAGTCCGTATTATGGACACCGGACGGGGAACAGCGGCAAAAACTCGCGTATTGATCGAATCGACCGATGGAGAACGCGAATGGATTACGATAGGTGTCTCCGACAACATTATAGAAGCGTCGTGGGAAGCACTCGTCGATAGTATCGATTACAAGTTGATTCTCGATGAACAAAAAATATAAACGATATGCAATCGTAGGTTGTGGGGCTGCCGGCTGCACATTGGCCTGGCACTTGACGAGAATTGGACATGAAGTGCATGTCTATGAAAAGGAAAAGGGCCCCGGCGGCCTAGCCTCTGACATTCCTTTTGGGAATACAAAACTCGACCGTTTTTATCATCATATTTTCACCAGTGACACTCATATTCTGGCTTTTCTTGATCGATTGGGGCTGAGCGAGAAACTTCATTGGTGTTCCTCTTCCGTCGGATTCGAATATGAAGGGAAATTGTATCCTTTCACTACCCCCGTCGATTTATTGCGATTCCGACCTCTTTCCTTGCTCTCTCGTTTTCGTGTCGGTTTATCGGTGTTAAAAATGCGCCGCCGGAACTCATATGCCGATCTCGAAAAAATCACGGCGGAAGAATTGATCATCCATGAGATGGGTGAACAAGCGTACCGGATTCTCTGGGAACCCTTGCTTCGTTCCAAATTCGGTGAACGCTACCGCGAAGTGTCGGCAGTATGGTTTTGGGGAAAAGTAAAGTTACGAGGAGGCACTCGGTCGAAAGGAGGATCGGGAGAATGCCTGGGATATCTCAAAGACGGCTGGGCACAAGTATTCGAGGCGATGGGAGAACAAATTGACTCCCAAGGCGGACATTTTCATTTCCACGAACTTGTCCGAAAAATCGAAACGGTAGAAAACGGATTATCCGTCCACACACGATCCGGTATAGAAGAATACGATCGTGTTATCGTCACACCGAGTATCCCCAGTTTCTTGAACATGGTTCTTTCTTTACCGGATGAATACAAACAATCCGTCAGTCAAATCCCTTATCAAGCGAATATCACCTTTGTCTTAGGATTGAAGCGTTCCATTTCCCCCTTCTATTGGTTGAACATCACCGATCCGGATTCTCCTTTCGTGGCCGTCATCGAACACACGAATCTCTTTCGCGATCCGGATTATGGCGAACTGATTCCCATTTATCTCTCGCGTTATCTGCACGAAGATCATCCTTATTACAAAATGAAACTTCCTCAATTGAAAGAATTATTTTTATCCCATTTGGAGAAATTGTTACCGGCATTCAACCGCGATGAAATCGAGAGTCTTACTTTTTCCAAAGCCCAATATACACAACCCGTGATCGGATTGGATTACTCCCGGAAAAAACCGGCCTACAGAACGCCGCTACCCGGTCTTTTTCTCTGCACCATGGCTCAAATATACCCGGAAGATCGAGGGATGAATTACAGCATGAAAATTGCGGAAAATTTGTTATGCCAAATCGGGGAGATGGATCAAACGAGTGTCTAAAACCGCTTCTTCGATGAGAAGGAATCGACAACTTCCTTGATCCAATTATGTTATTTCAATTAGCCTCAATTCCCCCCTTAGAAATCCTCCTCTTCTTCGATGTCGATATCCAAATCATCATAATCATCGTCCTCGAAATCATCATCTTCGAGATCGTCTAACTCATCATAATCGTCTTCCTCATCGAACAAGTCGTCGTCGTCCTCATCATCCAACTCGTCATAATCGTAGTCATATTCATCCTCGTCATCGTCCCAAGCGAGTTGGAATGAATTCAAGTGTTCACTCTCCGGATCAACGAATATGGATATCGGAATCCACTGTCCAAAACGATTCAGAATCGCACAATAAAAATGTGTGCCGGAGACCAGGACAAAAAATGTATGATGAAATGGATTCTCTCCCTGGCCTACCTTACTTGTGTGAATATTTCTCATAGTGATACTCCTCAACACTATTCAACTAAAAAATAGTTTTTCTTTTCTCTCAGTATAAAATCCCTCAATTTTGGCTACATTACACGGAAGCGTTTTTCTGTCAATGGCTGATTTTATTTTTTTGAACTCCTTTCCCACTTAGGAATACAACGCCCAAAATACGACCGCCAACCAGAGGAATCCATTCAGGATAAGCGGCCTGTCCGTCAATAACAGTTCCGTCGGATTGCCTCCTTTTTCTTTGCTATAAACCAAATACAAATACCGAAACAATCCATACAAGACGAATGGAATCGTAAATTTCATCGCGGCGGAATGACTGACCGATTGAATTCCCGGCGTCACTGGGTCAATGGGTATTTTTTTTGAATCAATACAATATAAGGAATAAGTAACTGCCGTCGCCGCCGTAACGATTGAAATGATCTGATCCAATAACTGTGTCGAGTATTCCTTTAAGATGGATCGATGGTTATGAGCCACGTCATCTCCCAGCAAGATAATTTCATGCCGCCGTTTGGAAAAAGCCAAAAACAAAGAGACAAAAATGGCGCAGATATATAACCAATCAGAAAATACGGCGTCGATCACAACAGCCCCAGCGTATGTCCGTAAGACAAATCCCAACGCGATGATCATTCCGTCCAGGATGACTGTCGATCGCCACCAGAATGAGTATAGTACATTCGTTACTGTATACAACCATACAATCCCCAAAAATTTCCACGAAGGATCGAGAATCCCCGCGAGAATTGAACCAATCAAGAATAATCCTATCCAAACAATCATCGTGAGACGAACCGTGATGCGTCCGGAAGGTAAGGGACGCCTTTTTTTATCCGGATGTAAACGATCTCGGTTCACATCGGCAATATCATTGATCATATAAACACAGGAGGAGAACAAGCAAAATAAGGCAAATGCGAAAACGGTTTGTCCAACGGCCATCGGATCGGTAATCTTTTTCGCAAAAATCAGCGGTGCAAACACAAACGCATTTTTCACCCATTGTTTCGGACGGCCAATTTCCACTAAGGTGAAAAATATTTCCAATGGATATGCCATATGTCTCTCTTCCGTTCCAGAGTGCTCATTTCAAATGATTTTCTGTCAATCCTCCGACGATATATCATGCCACATGATATGGAGAAATTCCGAACATCCCATTTTTTCCCAGAATTGATATCCCGGGCTATTTCGGGGAGATACATTGAGTTGAATAACTTGAATTCCTCTTCGGGAAAACCATTTTTTCACATGTTTCCATAATTTTTCCCCGATCCCCCCGTGTTGTTCGGAAGACGTCACCGCCATTTCAGCGATAAATCCATAGCGAGCTAACGAAAAAACCGCCGGATTCGCTAAAATCATCCCAATTGTATATCCAACAATTTTCTGTTCTTTCTCCGCCACAAAAATCGCATAGTCATAATTATCGATAACACTTAAAAGGTAATCATAATAAGACTGCTCACTATTTCCAACAATATCAAAGCGCTCATCAAGAGAGAGATGATACTCCATCATTTCCTTCCAAAGAGCGGTAACAAGCTGTAAATCCTCCATGCGCGCCCGTCGAATTTTGATGTCCATCTTTAAATTATCCTTCTCCGATGGTAGGGGCGGTTCGCGAACCGCCCCTACCATCGTTTTTTATGATTCAAAGCTATCTTATGATTACACTATCTCTTTATAATGTATATCACCTCAGAAACTGAATTACAGCGAAATAATCAAAATGAGGAAGAAAAATCTGTACTGCACAATAGAATTACTTTGGTATCTGAAAAATCGGATCAGGGAAGCTTTTTGGATAATATGGAACTCTTCGAGCGCGTGTCAAGGGATTGATTTTTATGGAGAAGAACTACACACCTTTAACTCTTCGCAATGGTGGTGTAACTTCTTCCATATTCCACTCGGGAAACGAGGAAAGGAGCAAATTGAATATGAGTGAAGAAAAAAAGAATTTATTGTCAAGACGGGATTTCGGAAAACGAACCGCCATGGGTGCAACAGCCATCGCCGGTTTTGGCATCATGAACAAAGCCCAGGCTCAAGAGGAACCCATGAAAGTGGGTTTGATCGGAGCAGGCGGGCGAGGAACCGGAGCTGTAGAAAACGCTATTCAGGCTTCCAGTCAAGTTCAATTGGTTGCCGTTCATGACGCATTCAAGGACCGAGTAGAAGGTTGCCTGAATCGTTTAACTCGAAATGAAAATATCAAAGGGAACATAAAAGTCGACGAGGATCACAAATTCACGGGTCTTGACGGCTACAAAAAATTGCTCGAATGTGATCTGGATTATGTCATCATCGCCACCCCTCCCGGATTCAAACCGGCACAATTCGAAGCGGCCGTCAATGCCAAGAAACATATCTTCTGTGAAAAACCAATCTCCACCGATTCGAATGGAACCCGCCGCTTCATGGCAGCCGCCAAAAAATCGGAACAACTAAAATTATCCGTCGTTACCGGAACTCAACGCCGCCACCAAAAACCGTATGTTGAAACAATCAAAATGATCCATGACGGAGCTCTCGGTGAAATCGTCGCCGGCCGTGCCTATTGGAACGGAAGTTTGCCATGGACACGCGACCGTGCACCGGGAATGAGTGATTTTGAATATCAGGTTCGTAACTGGTATCAATTCTGCTGGATTTGCGGCGACAATATTGTCGAACAGCACGTGCATAATTTGGATGTCATGAATTGGGTTTTGCAAGCGCATCCCATTTCCGTCATCGCTTCCGGCGGCCGCGCATGGAAACCTAAAATCGAAAAATATGGCAACATTTGGGATCATTTCTCCTGCGATTTCGAATATCCGGGCGGTATCCATGTAATGAGTTTCTGCCGCCACTGGAGAAACTGCTATAACGAAGTTTCCGAACTGGTCACCGGAACAAACCGGAAATTCCGCAATGGCCAAAGCAATTGCCATGACATGGCGAGTGGAGGGATCAATCCCTATGTGCAGGAACATATCGACCTCCAAGCCAGCATAACCGGCAAAGGCCCCTATCTCAACGAAGGCATTCAAGTCGCCGAAAGCACTTTCACCGCAATCATGGGCCGTATGGCTGCATATGAAGGTAAGAAACTGAAATGGGAAGAAGCGCTCAACCGCGACATGAGTCTTCTACCGGATCCTCTCGACCCGGATGTTCCAATTCCGGTCAAGCCCATCCCTGTTCCCGGCGATGTCTAAATCTTCTTGTACTATTATGAAAAGAAATGAGGTGCTCCATCCGAGCACCTCATTTTATTTGGTGTTTTCATAACACTATTTATGGGGGGAGAGGAGGAGTCGCCGGTTCGGCGTTGGGGGGAAGCGACTCCTCCTCGGGGGTGCAAAATTTCGCTCTTAGAAATTCTTGGAGGAATATTTATAGTTTTGATTCAAGCATAGTATATTCATCAATCGTGGAAGGTCAATAGGAAATAATGATTCTGCACAGATATTTGAACGAAAGCCGGTTGACATCCGGCGGATTCCATTTTGAATACTTTGAAGTGATTGTATAAATTGGAGGATATTCATTTGATTCCGTTAAACGAATCCAATGTGTTAGTAACAGGCGCCGGCGGATTTATCGGTTCTCATCTGGTTGAGCAGCTACTTCCCCTTAGCAAAAAATTAACGGCTCTTATTCATTATGATGCCCGAGCGGATTGGAGCAATTTGGAGCATCTACCCAAGCATCTTTTACAAGAAATAGAGGTGCTTTCCGGAGATATCACCGATCCCCTATTCGTCAGGCAAGCCGTAAAAGGAAAAGACACGATTTTTCATCTCGCGGCCTTGATCGCGATCCCTTATTCTTACACCGCTCCGGAAATTTTTTTCCGGACCAATGTATTCGGGACACTCTATGTACTGGAAGCGAGTTTGCGCGAAGAGGTGCAATGCCTCGTTACGGCATCCACGAGCGAATGTTACGGGAGCGCGCTCTATACCCCGATGAATGAGGAACATCCGTTACAAGCCCAGTCTCCTTATTCCGCATCGAAAATCGCTGCCGACAAAGCTGTTGAGAGCTATATTTGTTCTTTCGATTTGCCGGCCGCCATCGTCCGTCCCTTCAACACTTACGGTCCGCGGCAATCCGCACGCGCCGTCATTCCGACTATTGTGACACAAGTTCTTTCCGCGACTCCCAAAATCCACTTAGGGGCGCTTTCTCCGATTCGTGATTTCACTTATGTTACGGATACCGTCAATGGATTTCTCGCAGCCGCACAATCCAAGGATACCATGGGAAAAACAATCAATCTGGGGGTTGGTACTGGAATTTCTATTGGTGATTTAGCCGAACTCGTGTGCAAACTAACCGGTAAAGAAAAAGAGATCGTCAGCGAAGAAAAACGCATTCGGCCGGAAAATAGTGAAGTCAACAAACTGATCAGCGATAACTCCAAAGCCTCACAACTTCTCCAATGGAAACCAAAAGTCTCTTTGGAAGAAGGATTGTTGCAAACAATCGAATTTATCCGCTTTCATCCGGAAAGTTATAAACCGTCTCTCTACCAAATATGACGCGATGGCAAAAAGTATGAACTTCGTTATGAACCTAGTATATATTGTGGTGATAAGCTCCTATTAACCACCTTATGTTGTGCAGGCAGGATGTCCGCACCACAATTTCTGACTTTTTGCCGTAGCACCAGCTATGATTTGTGAAATTTACTTCGTCTGGAGAATCGATCGATATACTTGATAGGTTTCCTTCGCGACCTCACTCCACTCACGAGACATAAAATCAAGCGAATCTTTTTTGTCCTGGCTGGTTTGAAGTAAAGCATCCGCCCATGCGTCTACATGATCGACTTTCACAAAGAATGCATTATTTTTCAATATTTCACGATGGATAGGAATATCGGATGCAATGACAGGAGTTCCGCAAGCGAGAGATTCAAGAGCCGGCAAATCATATCCCTCATACATGGAAGGCGCAAGAAAAGTATGCGCATTCCGATATAATGCCGGTAAATGCTCTTCCGGAACATAATCGAGAATCCGGATTCCGTTTCGCTGAAGTTCTCTCACATCCTGCATCCACCCGACACGGCCCGCCAATACCAAAGGCATATCCAATCCTCCAGACCGTGCCTTTTCTGTAGCTTGCAGTATTGTGGAAAGATTTTTCCTCGGCTCCTTTGTCCCGACCGTTAAAAAATAGGGGTGTTCAATTTCATAAAGTTCCAATATAGACAAATCGTTCGGAGTGATCATCGAATGAAACGTATCACGGTCCACTCCCAAATGAACGAATGTGATGGCTTTGGAAGGTTTGAAAATGGCAGCCAATTCATCTGCAATTGTCTGCGAGTCGGTAAGAATCAAATCGGAATATTGTATTGAACGATAAATAGAGAACTCATAATATTTCCGGCGATACAATGGAATCGTTTGCGGATAATTGCGAAACGTGAGATCGTGTATGGTAACAATTTGTTTTGGTGAAATTCTTCTAAAAACCGGAGCAATAAAAGCGGGAGAATGGAGAATATCCGGTTGAATGATACGCAAAAATGATGGCAAGAATAATTGTTCCCATACAATCCGTCCAAAGGTGGAACCAATGGGGATCGAATAAAAACGAATTCTTGAATTGTTACGCCATTTTTTGGGGAGAACGAAATCAGAAGGAAGAAACACAGATAAAAACAAATCGGGATCATTCCGTTTCACGAATCCGTGAATCAATCCCCAGGTGTAGCGTCCCGTTCCGCTCCGGTTGGTTATGGAAAGAGCATTGATTGCTACATGCATCATTCAATCGTTTGCTTCATCACGTCGTTTACATGTTGATTCAACTTTTTGGCTACCCGTTCCGTGGAATAGTTTTGTTCAACTCGTATCCGTCCCTGAAAAGATAAATCGCGCCGCAAGCGATCATCCTGCTGAAGCATAGAAATACACTCCGCCAGTTTCGGTGATTTCCCCTCGGGGAAAATCAATCCGGCATCTCCAATCACTTCCGGAATCGCGCCGGAATCGGAGCCGATCACCGGAACGCCGCATGCCATCGCTTCGATCAGAACGCGACCGAACTGTTCCTGCCAGCGCGCCGTTGTTTTGGATGGTAAAACGAGCGCATCGCACTCGTGATAGAATTTTCCTAACTCCTCATGCGGGAGAGGTTTCAAAAAAACAGTTCGCTCAGCTACACCCAGTTCCTTGGCGAGTATCCATAACCGTTGACTCGCCGGTCCATCCCCTACAAGCCGCAATCGTACAGAATCGTCTAGTTCCTCCATCGCCCACAACAGAGTATCGATTCCTTTTTCGTCCGCCAACCGCCCCACATATCCAATTGTAAAGAAAGCACCGGCTGGAGGAGGTTCTTTATACACAAATCGATCCAGGTTTACAGAAGGGGGAAGAACATCCCACATTCGATTGTATTTCTTTCGTGTCAACACGCGTCCACAGTTGGTATTGGATACGAGAATTCGGTTTGCCTGACGCAACACATACCGTTCAAGCCAATCGAATGGCGGTGGATAGCGTTTATAAATATCTTGATAGGTATACACGATCAATGGAATATTCGGGACGCATCGTCTCGCCCAATAAGTACATAACCATCCCATGAGTGAAAAGGGTTCTTCAATGACATAGACGATATCCGGTTTTATCTTGTTGAAAATGAGAGGAAATAACGGTTGAATATGCGTCGCCCCATGAAATTTGAATAGGGAACGTTTGACGTGCAGTGTAATTGGTTCGTTCGGGACAGGTTCAAAGCGAAGTTTTTGCGGGAGAGCCTGCTTCCAGCTTTGAGCGGCCAATAAATGAACATCCCATCCATACTCCTCTTGAAGGATCCAAAACGGCTTCCTATAAGAGGGGAACAAAGCACCATGCCAGACAATCAATAGTTTTTTGGTCATCTTTCGGGAGTAATAATCTTACGGTACGGTAAAATGATTTTTCAATTGCTGCAGACGATGTTCGCCGATTCCGGAGATTTGGTCAACCTCTTGCCAAGAACGAAATGGACCGCGTTTGTGTCTAGCGTTAAGAATAGCATCCGCTAAAGCCGGTCCGATGCCGGAAATTTCAAGCAGTTCCTGTTGAGTCACTCGATTTAAGGAACGCAACTGTGGTCTCTTTGGCAACGGAGTAAACACAAGGGAAGAACTTGGTGGAAGTCGTCTATAGCGACCGGGATGTTGAACGGCGTGAGGATTGAGAGTTCCCGTTCCTTTCTTGGTACGGATATATTGAATCATCGTTTCCAGTTTCGAAGTACCTATTCCGCTCACTTCGAGCACTTGCTGAATACTTGAAAATTGTCCCAAATCGGTTTTCCGTTCAAAAATACGGCTGGCTAATACTTCACCGACTCCAGGTAATTCTTGCAGCTGCGTTAGGGAGGCCGTGTTTAAAAAGATCAATAATCTTTGTTGATTCTGGTCGGTATTCGATTCAGGCGATTCAGGACGCGCATTCTCATTCAAAAGTGGGGTTGATCGAGATTGAAAGGTATTCGTTGCATCAAACGGGGTGGTATCGTGATGAGTAATGACAATTTCAGCTGTCTTCGGTGCGCCTCGATAGTTTTCATAAGCGACTCCCGCCAAAAGAAGCGCCGCCAAAATCATAGCCAGAATCATCTCATTCCGTTCCATGATCCACCGATAAAAATTAATTTATTTCACAACTACATTCAACAGTTTTCCAGGCACATAAATCGTCTTCTTCACTTCCTTATCCGTAAACCAACGGGTGATCATCTCGTCTTTTTGTGCCGCATCCCAAATCATATTCTCATCCGCTCCCGTTGGCACTTCCACTTTCCCGCGAACTTTGCCATTGACCTGGACGACTATGTTCATCGTTTCGACCTTGAGGAAATCCGGATTAAAGGCCGGCCAAGGTTGTTGTTGAACAAAACCTTTCTGTCCGATCGCTTCCCACAGTTCGTCACACAAGTGTGGTGCAAAGGGATTCATCAGAATGATAAGTGATTCCACCGCTTCTCGAAAAACCGGCATATCGGCCGGCTGTATACTCCCTTCACTGGTAAACCGGTACATCTCGTTGACCAATTCCATGATTTTCGCAATCGCGGTGTTGAGATTCATGCGCTCGCCGATATCCGTCGTTACCGCTTGGATTGCACTATGGCACATACGTCTCAGGTTCATCGCGGCTTCGGACAATTCTTGTCCGGTAGTATGATTCTCTTCTCGTAATGCAGGCGCAAAACGGTAAACCAATCGATACACTCGGTCCACAAAACGTGCCGAACCGACGACTCCTTCATCGCTCCATTCCAGATCGCGGTCGGGTGGAGAGGTGAACAAGATAAAAAGCCGGGCGGCATCGGCGCCATACTTTTCGAGAATCTCACCAGGATCGACAACGTTCCCTTTCGATTTGGACATTTTCGCGCCGTCTTTGGTGACCATTCCTTGAGTGACCAACTTGATGAAGGGTTCGTCAAAGGAAAGCAAACCGATATCCCGCAACGCTTTTACGAAAAAGCGGGAATAGAGCAAATGAAGCACAGCATGTTCTACTCCGCCAATATACAAGTCGACCGGAAGCCAATCGTTGACAACCGCTTTATCAAAGGGACGTTCCGTATTCTTCGCATCGGCATAACGGAGAAAATACCAGGAGGAATCGAAGAATGTATCCACAGTATCCGTTTCCCGCCGCGCCGGTGTCCCACATTTTGGACATTCCGTTTTGATAAAGCCTTCGTGTCGAGTTAACGGAGAGCCTTCACCGGTCAGTTCTACATCGACGGGCAACTTGACGGGTAGGTCTTTTTCATCTACCGGCACAATTCCACAGGTATCGCAATGGATCAGAGGAATCGGCATTCCCCAATACCGCTGCCGGGAAATCCCCCAATCCCGCAAACGGTACGTCACGGTTCCCTTCCCGATACCTTGTTCTTCCATCCATTGAATGACTGCTTTTTTGCCATCTTCGTTGGGCAAACCGTTAAATTGGGCGGAATTGACCATCCGGCCTTCTTCGATCCACGCTTCCGTCATCTCCTCCGCCGAATCGAAAGCCGAATCGTCCGGTTTGATAACGAGCCGCATCGGCAAATCATACTTTTGGGCAAATTCGAAGTCGCGCTGGTCGTGGGTGGGCACCGCCATAATGGCTCCGGTTCCATATTCCACCAGGACATAATTCGCGATCCAAATCGGTACACGTTCTTGATTGACAGGATTGATGGCATAGCATCCTGTGAATACTCCTTCTTTCACTGTTGCATCATCCATGCGGGATACTTTATCCATGCGGCCAACATCATCGATAAATTTGCGGCAGGAAGCTTCTTCCGGTGTGCCTGCGATGAGTTTCTCCACAAGCGGATGTTCGGGAGCCAAAACCATGTAAGTGGCGCCGAAAATCGTGTCCGGACGGGTGGTGAAAACCGGAATCTCCGTCCCAACCTCTGATCCCTCAGCGACCTTGAAAATAATCTCCGCTCCTTCCGAGCGGCCAATCCAGTTGCGCTGCATGATGACCACTTTTTGGGGCCATTCCGTCAATAGATCCAAGTCCTTAAGCAACTGCTCTGCATATTGGGTGATCTTGATGAACCATTGGGGCATGTATTTTTGCTTGACCACGTCATCGCAACGCCAGCAAAGGCCATTGACGACCTGCTCGTTCGCCAACACCGTTTGACAAGTCGGGCACCAGTTCAATAATCCTTCTTTTCGATAAACGAGACCGTGCTCCCAAAATTTGAGGAAAATCCATTGCCCCCATTTGTAATAATCTTCATGGCAGGTCATTACTTCACGTTCCCAATCATAGGAAAGCCCCAATGCTTTTTGTTGCTGTTCCATTTCGCGAATGTTGCTGTATGTCCATTCCGCCGGATGGATGTTGTTTTTGATGGCGGCATTTTCGGCAGGCATACCGAACGCATCGAAGCCCATCGGATGCAGGACACGTTTTCCTTGCATGCTGTAATACCGCGCCATGACATCGCCGATGGCATAATTGCGCAGATGCCCCATATGCAGTTTTCCGGACGGATACGGGAACATTTCGAGGCAATAGAATTTCTCGGGATCGCCTTCGGCCAGCGTTTGAAAGACATTCTTTTGCTCCCAACGCTCCTGCCACTTCGCTTCGATCTCTTGAAAAGGAAAATGCTCGGGAACCGACTCAGCGGCGTGAACAGTGGAAGCGTTTTCTACGGATGATTTGGGATCGGCCATACGTATATCTCCAAGGTAGAACCTATTTCAATTTGGATTCATGAATTTTATATTATAGGAGAGATGTGTAAATTTCCCCACCCCGGAACGAAAATGAATGAACCCTTCTTATTTTAACCGTACCGCCGGCAGGCGCTTCAACTTTTGCGTTCGTGGATCGACTTCAATTCCGACCGATTCTAAGGCAGTTACTCCCAAAATCGGTTCCGCATCGTCTGGTCCCATGATAATTGTTGCCCCCACAATGTCCCCCAGGAATTCAATTTCAGCAACTGTAATATCCATTTTTAATTCGCTGCAGTCTGCAAGTTCATATGTCCTTTGCCCTTTGGCGAAAAGCCCGATATCCAACAGATGTTTTCGGGGAACAAGGCAATCCGTGGAGCCGGTATCGACCAGAAACAGCCCATCCCAAGATTTTTCCGGATCGGCGGGATTTTTGACAGTTACGGTAACATGGATTACGCCCATAATTTTTCTCACATGAACACTTGGAGATTTACAAACTATTATATAGGATTTTCCCTTTGTTCGAAGGATGAATTACATTATCTTGACAAGTGCACTATTTGTACATGCAATAAGACATGAGATACGAATGGAGTTCTTATAAGGCAAGGGAAAATTTGCGTAAGCATGGAAGACTTCAATAAGGGAATACGCGGACCTGTCGTCAACACGGATCTGGAAAAAATGATCCGGAAGGTGATTTGTGAAGAACTCAAAAAAGAGGGCTAAAAGGAGAATCGTACTCTCTCAAGAATAATGATCGTGACGGCGTTGCGAAGTAATGCCGCCGATAAAGTGATTGGCGATTTCCAGGCTGGTCGATGATAAAGATAATTGCTGAATGCTGATCAGATTTTTGTATTGCGCGTAGTAATCCAACAAAAATTTATCGCCCCCCTGATTGTTGAAATCATAAATATGTTCGAAGAACACTTCTTTGATCCCCGCGCTGATCAACACCTTGAAACAGTTTACGCAAGGGGAGAGAGTGCAATAAAGGCTTCCTCCTTCGATGCTGATGCCGTTGCGGGCGGCATGGGCGATGGCGTTCATTTCGGCGTGAATGGCGCGCGATAACTCTTTCGGTTCGATCCCCGGCGTTTGATTCTGCGGCTGCCGCCAGTAACATTCTTTTTTATCGGTACAATGCCAGGTACCGGGCGGCGCTCCGTTGTAGCCGGTCGCCAAAACTCTTCTGTCCCGCTCAATCACTGCGCCGACGGGGCGGGAATAGCATGTCGATCGTGTGGCGGCCAGTTTCGCCAGCAGCATGAAATACTCATCCCAGGAGGGGCGATTTTGACTCAACGCTATGGATAATTCAGAAAAATCGGCATCACCCATTGGATCGACAATTTTTAACTCATCCATAATCTCCTCAATTGTAGGAAATCCAGGGAGGAGAAGTTCTCCCCCCTGTTTTTCGTTGACTGCATCGTTTTATTAAACATCACATAGCGCGACAGCTTCTTTCAGTGTATCTAATGTCGGCTGACGTGGGACGAACTCATGGGCGACATAACCGTCATAATCCAGTTCCGCGATCGCTTCCATGATGGCGGGGTAATACAGTTCCTGCGTTTTATCAATTTCGTGCCGCCCCGGATTTCCCCCGGTGTGGAAATGACCAATATATTGAACATTGTCTCGAATAGTGCGAATAATATCTCCTTCCATAATTTGCATGTGATAGATATCGTAAAGCAATTGGAAATGGGAAGAGCCTACGCGTTTGCAGAGTTCCGCTCCCCAAGCCGTGTGATCGCAATGATAATCTTTGTGATCCACTTTGCTGTTCAGCAATTCCATATTGATAATCACGCCCTCAGCCTCAGCAATCTTTGCCGCTTCTTTCAAGACAGCTGTACAATTATCCCACGCTTCATAATCGGTCATGCCGTGTCGATTGCCGGAAAAGGTGATGACATTGCGAATATCGTGTTTCGCCGCGGCTTGAATATTTTTCTTGAAATCTTTTAGCAAGTCGGGATGATTTTTTTTATCATTACATCCATTGACGATCCCACCAGCGCCGGGAACCATCGTCGGAACGAGACCATGGTCGAAAATCACCGGCCAATCATTCGGGCTGACCAAATCGATTCCTACCATCCCCATTTTTTTACATTCTTCACAAAATTTCGCAAACGAATTGTTTTCGATATATTTGTTATAACACCATTTGCTCACCGATTGTTTGATCCGGCCTTTGACGTTCGTTTCGGAAGCATGAACGGTGGAATTGCCTAACAGCATAGAAGTGCTCAGCACTCCACTCGATATCGAAGCCAATGCGGTACGACGTGTGATGGAAGTCACCATTTGAATTTCCTCCTTACTCGAGATAGCCAAACACAGATGTCTCGCCTGTATCGGCACGTCTATCACTTGAAATGGACATACCAAACATCTGTTTCTTCCGATTATACATTTACTTCAAGGAATTGTAGAGAAGGACTCATCCTCATTAAATCCGTTCCTGCCAAAGAATACGTGGACAAGTCTTTTTGTTCATAAATATAAGTAATTACAAACATCATATCAATAGGATAAGCTGCTCGAATTACTTGTAACTTTTACAGCATATGAACAAATTCGCCCTTTTCGTGAAACAATTTTCTCTTTACGCTATTGACCGAACAGGTGAAATGAATCTATACTCTATCGCAAAAAGCAGGAAATTATAATATTATGAAGATTGTTGACCGGCAAAGCCCCAGAAAACTGTATTTGCAGTTGGTTGAAATTATTGAAGATACCATCAAACGAGGTGAATATTCCGATGGTGACCAATTACCAACTGAAGATGATCTCTGCAATCAACAATCTGTGAGCAAGGCAGTCGTCCGTGCAGCCATGCAAGAGCTGACTCGTAAAGGATATATCCAAAAAATTCCCGGAAAAGGAACTTTCGTCAAAAAACCGATCGAAAAAAATGGAATCTGGCTTTCCACCCGGCTTACCGAAAAATTTTTGGATTTTGGTGTCGAGTGGGATACGGAAGTCATTCAAAAAATGCTCACTGTACCTCCATCGGATTTGATAGAGCTGTTCAGTCTTGAATCCGGTCACCAAGTATTCAAAGTCATGAGAGTTCGTTCCATCGACAATCTTCCTTTAGTCCTTGAGACGGTATACGTTTCGCATGATTTGTGTCCCGGTTTAGCAATCGAGGATTTGCGTGTCTGTTCCATACCTGATTTTCTTGTGGAAAGATATGGGATTCCCGTCATCCGATGTGCAGATTCACTCGAAATCACATCTCTCGAAAACAGGGAAGCCACCTTACTACAAAAGGAAGTCAATGAAAGCGCATTGTTGTTAGATCGTATACTCTATACAATGAACAACCGCGTTGTCGCTTTTATTCGCGCTATATCCGTCTCGGATAAACACCGCATCACCTTTGAGGCGGTTCATTCATAAAAGCACACACCTCAAAGTTGTGCACCTTTAGTCACTTCACTCTTTTTCTAGATCGCGGATCAAGAATTTCAAATCATGATTAATTTTCTTGTATGCAAGAGAATCATCCTCTCAATTCTCCATCTATTTGAATATCGGTAAATTTCGGCAATACTACTGAGTTAAACAACAACATGGAAATCTACAATGGCAATACTTCAAACCGAGAATACTTCGCAACTCAACCGATGGTGGCGTGACTGGTTCAATGACGTGTATCTCGACGTGTATGCACATCGGGATGAAAACAGCGCAGATGAAGAGATTCGCTCTGCTATCGCTGTACTTCCTCTGTTGCCAGACCATCGAATTTTGGATTTATGCTGTGGAAATGGGAGACACTGCCGGGCGTTAAAACGCGCAGGTTTCCAAGAGGTTTACGGAATCGATTACTCGTATCCGCTGATGAAGCACGCTCTGTCGGAAAAGCCCCGTGCCCGATATATCAGAGCAGATATGCGTATGCTCCCTGTCGCTTCGGAAAGTTTTGACGCCGTTTTATCCTTTTTTACCTCATTCGGGTATTTCAAGACCAATATTGAAAATTTGCGAGTGTTACACGAAATTGCCCGTGTTCTTCAGCATGGGGGGTGGTTCCTAGTCGATTATCTCAATCCGGAAAATATTCGCAGCACTTTTTCTCCGGAATCTGTGAAAAAGCATGGTGATTACTGTATTCGTGAAAAGCGTTCTTTTTCCGAAGATGGAGAACGAATCGAAAAGGAAATAACCATTGAAAATTGGGGTGGTACCCTACACAGGTATTTTGAATCCGTGCGGCTGTACGAGCGTGAAGAAATGGTGGAAATGCTGAAGTCGGCGGATCTTTTTGTTACGGGAACACTCGGTTCTTTTGAAGGGCATCAATACAACCGGCAATCCTCTAGAATGATTCTTTTCGGAACACGCGGATAAATCATAATCCCCTATGATTCATTATCCCAAACGATAATTCGGAGCTTCTTTCGTGATAAAAACATCGTGAGGATGGCTTTCCTGGAGGCTCGCTTGGGTAATTTGAGTAAAACGCGCATGTTCATGGAGATCAAGAATATTGATTGTGCCGCAATACCCCATCCCGGAACGAATCCCTCCAACAAGTTGCAAGATATAGCCGGAAAGGCTTCCTTTATAAGGAACCCGTCCTTCTACTCCTTCCGGAACAAGTTTTTGAGCTTCTTTCACTTCTCCCTGCCCATAGCGATCCTTGCTGCCCTGTTGCATGGCAGCCAGGGATCCCATCCCCCGATAGACTTTAAAGGTTCGCCCTTCATAGATAATCGTTTCTCCCGGCGCCTCTTCTGTTCCGGCAAAGAGGCTCCCGATCATCACGCTATCGGCGCCTGCAGCGAGAGCTTTGACAATATCTCCGGAGAATTTCACGCCTCCATCCGCAATTAAAGGAATCTTGTATTCCTTTGCCACAAGCGCGCAATCAAATACAGCGCTAATTTGGGGAACACCGGCTCCACTGACAACTCGAGTCGTACAAATCGATCCCGGTCCCATCCCCACCTTGAGCGCATCCACTCCTTTATCGCATAAAAACTTAGCTCCCTCGCTTGTAGCAACATTACCCGCGACGACAGCAGCTTTCGGATACTCTTTTTTGATACGATTCACTGCATTTCCAACTCTTCCGCTGAAACCGTGGGCTGTATCGATCACAATCGCATCCACACCGGCATCCAAAAGGGCGCCGGCACGTTCGGAAGTTTCAGAATCGGTGACACCAATTGCCGCCGCGACGCGCAACCTTCCCAATTCATCTTTGGCGGCATTCGGAAATCGACGTTTTTTCTCGATATCTTTGATCGTGATCAATCCACGCAATTTTCCATCATTATCGACAACGGGTAATTTTTCGATACGATGCTTATGAAGTTCTTTTTCTGCCGCTTCGAGTGTGGTTCCTATAGGAGCAGTCACCAAGTTTTCATGCGTCATATGGTCGCGAATGAGATCGTTTTCATTCTCAAGAAAGCGCAGATCCCGGTTCGTGATGATCCCTACCAACTTTTCGTTCTCTGTTACGGGGATACCGGAGATATGATATCGCGCCATGATTTCCAACGCTTTTGAAATTCGATCATTCGGTCCAAGGGTAATCGGTCTATGGATCATACCGCTCTCTGAGCGTTTGACGTTATCCACTTCTTCCGCCTGTTGTGCGATGCTCATATTCTTGTGAATCACACCGATTCCGCCTTCTTGAGCGATAGCGATCGCCAAACGTGATTCCGTAACCGTATCCATCGCGGCTGAGCAGAGGGGTGTTGTCAGGCGAATATTTCGTGTGAAATGTGTGGTAATATCCACCTCATTCGGCAGAATGTCGGAATACCCAGGTAACAATAAAACATCGTCAAACGTCAATGAAAAAGCTACAAATTTTTTTTCACGGCTTAACATTCTTTATTCCACCAATCCTAAAAATACATTCTTCTCTAAGTCGGTTAGGCAACGTGTTCAAGAATAATAGGAATGACACGAAATGCAAATTTTCTAAGAGTGTACCTATCCTCTTGTGGAATAAAAGGGTCAGCATGGTGCTGAAAAAGGATTCCGCATACAAAAAAACGAGCTGGTGAACATACCAGCTCGATTTTTATAACAGTTCTGAAAGAGCTTTACAAAGATAAACTCTTCAAAAAAGAGTATTATACTTTTTCAATTAATTCCCTTCCGGACTTGTTACAACTGCAGGAGGTGATATAGGCCGTCCATAGGGTGAAAGTTCCAAATCGTGCGCGAAACCATTCGAGAAGAAGAGCACATCACCCGGTAGACGTGGCACGTTCCCTGCCCGATGAACTGTTCCAAAGCGGTCAACAACGTACATACCGAGTATTTGGCCCTCTTCATTCGGGACAAGCACCAAATCTCGTGCCGCATCGAAACCGAAAATGGGAAGTTTCAATAGAATCTTCGGATCGACGAAATTATCATCGATAGTCTTTCCTCGTCCATTCACGACAAAGACCTGCCCCAACCGGGTTAACAAGCAATAGCCACCGCCATTCGGCATCATTTCCAAATCGATTGCCAATTCACGGAAGAAATATGGAGCATCGACCGAGGGATCCATTCGACCGTCAACCGGATTTTCCCAGAGAGCCGGAATCGGTTCTCCATCCTCATCTTCCAATAAGGAGTGAACAGCGCCAAATCCATCCAGAATGGCATAGCCATTGGTAATTGCTACGCTCTCAGCAAATTTCGGACTGGAAACATCCAACCGATCCACATCCATTGCAATTGGTTGGAAGATATTGTTTACATTGATTCCTTCATCGATGGCCGTTTGTTGACGCAGTATGGAATCATTGATTGTCGGTTGTGTCACTTGTTCATAGCGAACCATGACTTCCAAGTCGCGAGCGAACGGGAAGTTCGCGACATAGGGAGCCGGTGAACGCTGAAGCGCATCATCATCCGGATTTTCACCGACATAATCAACTAGATATCTGGGTTTAAACTTGAATATATCAAAGAATTTCTGGAAGCCAACCGGTTCCTCAACCACTATTTCACCATCGGAAGTCACTACCCGATTTGTTGCAGCGAGATTATCCGGTTGATTCATCATCCCGAGAATTTCCGCATTATTGACATAATGAATACCACCAAAAACATCGAGAATGTAATATCCCTGGAACGCATTGGTTGCCGGCCGCCAATCGACAGCCACTTCAATATCTTTTGCTATGGCATTATCGCCGCCGGCCATATCCGTCATGCCGAGGAAGTCAAGATCGAGCGGGATGGAGCCACCATCCGGTGCAGCCCGTGTAAAGAACGGAAGTGTTACAGGCGTATCCGAGTGAGCGGCATTATAATCGCCTAATCCTTGGGTAAAATCAACAGGAGGTCCCATCGCAGGTGATGAAATCGGCACTCCAGGTCCAGTAGCTATAATTCCTGGTCCGGTCACTGTATAGGTATGAACACCCGCAAACTTATCGAGAGCCATAATACCGGTCAACTGATCTTTCTCATTGGCAACTGTTTCGAGATCGCGATAGACATCGAATCCAAAGTAGAAGAAATTGTATTGAGTCGGTACACCATTCTCATCCACGGCGAATAATTCATTCACTCCAGCGCCTACAGAAGGACTACGCGCTGCGCGAATTGCCCCGAATGTATCGAGGCCAAGTGCACCATTGACGTACTTACTCGTTTCTACTTTACTGCCACTTTGTTCAGCGAAGAAACCGTCATGCAAACCGGCAGGCGTTTCAGCACCCATACCCGGTTCCCAGGCGGCTCCGAATTTCATGACCACCCAGTCGATTTCCATATGCTGTTCGCTTCCACCGGAAGTTCTCCGAAAAGCGATTTCTCCGAATTCACCGACAGAAATATCATCTGTTCGTGTGGATTGATAGACCAGTTCACCGTTTTGATATCCTTTAATAACAGATTGTCCGTCCCCAGGAATATCATCGATGATGACGATGCGAATCACGACAAATTCACCGGAAGCATCGGTGCGAACATCATCGCCGTTACTTCCTTCAGGAAAGTCCGATTCGGAACCGTTTCCGTTCCTTCCATCGTTTGTTTGCCCAAATTCCCATCCGGCTTCTCCTTCGACGCTTTGCGCAACATGGCCAAGAGTCCAATAATTACCGGAAGAATTGGTAATATCCAGAACGGATTTTTGACTATTCGTACCCAAATCTTTGATCCGCATGACCAAGGTCATCCGACCGTTCCATCGATCATAAATGTCTGTTCCAAATCGATACCCGCGTGCCCATGGCTCGGAATCTGACGGATCGACATCCGGATTGATGGAATTATCGTCTTGTCGAAGCCAAGTGCCCCCAACCTGCGCTTCAAAAAGGACGGGGTCGATGGATTCATAACTGGGCCGTCCATCGATTTCATCCGGACGCGGTTCCCAATCCGTTCGTCCTTCATCGATCAATGTTTGAGGCAATGTATCGCCGTTGTATACGAAGTTCCAACCGGGAGAATCGGATCCACCATTCGGGGTGAGGGGACCTTCATCCGGGGCATAGGCATCATCGAAATCCATACGGATCCAATCAATTGCCATTTTTTGTTCCCGGCCATTCGAGGTTCGCCGAAATCCGATCGCGCCGAATTTACCCGCAATGTCATCCGAGCGCTGGGCATCATAGACTAAATTTCCATTTTGCCATGCTTGGATACGGGAGAAATTATCACCGGGCTGTTCATCGATGACATTGATTCGAATAATAACCCATTGATTGTGATTGTCCGTTCGGACATCACTAAGACCATTCGAGTTACGACCGTCATCTGTCTGCCCAAATTCCCATCCGGCGGGTCCGGTGCTATCTTCGGCTACATGCCCCAACGTCCAGTAAAATTGCAATTCTTGATCTGCGTCGACAGTTTGAAGGTCCATGACCGATTTTTGGCTATCCGTCCCGAGATCCTTGATCCGCATCACGAGAGTCATTTTTCCGGCCCATTCACTATAAACATCCGTTCCGAAAAAATATCCCCGCGCCCACGTTGAAGCATTCGGATCCGGGGTGGAATTGTCGTCCAATCGTACCCACACATTTCCTACTTGGGCCTCGTCATCTTCGACAATGGATTCATAAGCAGATTGGCCATTCGTTTCGCCTTCAATAGGCTGCCAATCTACCCCTCCTTCGTCAATGATGGTTTGCGGAAGTTTGTTTGCGTCGAAGACAAAATCCCACTGCGAGTCTTGAGCCCCAACCGGCATGGTACCAGCCCAAAGGAACGCTAATCCTCCAAGAATAAGATGGTAAATTCTTCTCATGGGGTGAATTGCTCCTCTCCCGAACACAGCCGCTCCGAGGTTACGATTTGTGGATAACACATTCCGGGTTCGAAGTGCAGCCGAGTATGTATTCATTTGAACCCCCTTGTTATTGGGTCGTCGATAAGCTTAAATATTTTAGCGTACTATATAATCGCACATATGTGGTAGACGCGCAAGTCCACCACCCCAAATACTAATCGGTATTTTTTAGATGAAAATTGCATGAATGTCAAGAAAAAAAAGGACTTTATGCACAATTTTCATGAAAGAATCCACTCTTGGTCAAATCCAAGCGATAAACCGAAGATATCTTGAAAGACCTCCAATCCAGATACTTCAAAATAGCACACTTTTTCGCTTATTGAAACTCCTCTGCTTGATTCTTTGCAAGAAAGTAGCATTCTTTTCGCTCCAACATGAGCTGTATTGCCCAAAAACATAACTTTTTCAAGCGAAACAGGAGGAATCAGACCAATATAACGAGCAGACTCAGGATTAATTTTACTTCCAAAAGCTCCGCATATAAACACTGTATCAATTTTCTCTAAAGGTATCATCCATTCTTTCAATAAAATGCGAATTCCGGCCTGCACCGCTCCTTTTGCCAGCTGCACAGCGCGTACATCTTTATCCGTAATGTGTATCGACCCTTTGGGGCCGTAAGTTAAATAAAATGCGTGACCTTTCTTGAAAGGAACCAACCGCTCCCTTACCCAATCCGGACCGGAATAAACATCCCGGCTCAATAAACGTCCGGTTTTATCCACAACATTCAATTGCAATAGGACGGAAAGGGCATCGATCAAACCTGATCCGCAGATTCCTGCCGGTTCTTCATCGCCAATGACCTTGAACCGGATATCATTCTCCTCCACCCAAATACTTTCAATCGCTCCGTTGATCCCTCTCATGCCATGATAGATGTGTCCTCCTTCAAAAGCAGGACCGGCCGGAGAAGAGCAAGAAACCATTTTTTCTCTGCAGCCAAGCACAATTTCCGCATTGGTTCCAATATCCACCAGTAAAGAAGGATATCGCGCCTGATGCAAGCCGGTCGCCAATAGATCGGCGACAATATCACCACCGACATATCCTGCAATAATGGGTGAGAATGAGAAATATGAAAGGTTGGCAGAGTGAATGCCAAATGTGGAAGTTGGAACGTAAACCGCTTCGCTCACAGCCGCCGTGAAAGGCGAAGTCGCAATCGGTTCCGGGTCGATTCCTAAAAAAAGTTGTTGCATAACCGTATTTCCGACTGCTTGAACCAAAAAAATATCATTTTTCGATAATCCACTGGTGTCAAGCATCTCTTGAATCATTCGATTTACGGTTTGAATAATTTTATCCTGCAATTTTTGCAGTCCATTTTCCTCAAATATGGCTGTATTCACGCGGGAAAGAATATCCTGACCATAGACAATCTGCTCATTCGCGGCCCCTAGAACACACAGTTCTTCACCGGTTTCCAAATCATTCAGAGATACGACAACGGTTGTCGTTCCCAAATCGACTGCGACACCTAAAATTTTTCTTTCTTCTTGTACGGAGCGAATGGAAACAATTTCTTCATCGATGCAAATCACTTCGACATGCCATCGATTGTCGCGGAGCAAGTGGGGTAAATCCGGCAACAAGCCAAAATTAATTCGATTCACTTCTTCACCTGCTCTTCTGCATTCATGGAGCAAGCGGGAAGCATCACTTTTTTGATCGCGTAATGTGGGAGGTGTGAGTTTTACTCGAATTCGTTTGACGCGAGGCTCCAATTCAATCGGTGCATTGACACCGTCGATCATGACCATTCCCGCCTCGGTTTTGCGTCCGGCTTTGCATTCGATTACGGCATCTTGATCAATCAGGGTTTGGCAAGAGAGATAACAATGATCTTCAATTTCTTCCGGACTCAATAAATTCAAGTCTGCTTGTGAATGTTCGATATGATCACGAATCTTGACAATACATTTGCCGCATACCCCAAGCCCTCCGCAGGGATGTTCCAATGCAATACCCGCTTCTGCTGCTGCCATCATCACAGAAATCGGAGGCGTGACTTCGACTTCCGCTCCAATCGGTTCGAAACGAATTTTAATGGTATCTTTTTTCATGAAAACGACTTCATTTTCGAATTATCACGTATCGATATAGCGTTATATCTGAATCAAGCATGCAAATTGAAATCAATAGCACTTTTTATTAAGGTACTCGTTTTATTGAAAAGAGGAAACCTTTATTAATTATCCTTTAGTATATACTCTCATTTGGGAAGCGTCTTTAAATCCAATGAAAATCATTGTAGCCTGGAATTCTATTCCAGAAAGCGAGTAGATTGCTTCCTATAGTTACAAATCCAGCATTTTCTAGAAGAAGTACTAATTGCATGAAATGAGCACTGAAAACCAAAATTTGGTCTTGTATTGACGAAAAATGTTCCAAAGCACTGACCGAACCCGACAAAATTTTGCCAGTGTTACGAGTTTCGAGAAAATGATCCAGAGGTAAATCATGAATGCATACCGAAGTCCAATTCTCACCGTTGTTTACTTCTTTTTTCTGTTGGCTATTTCATTCCCATCGTTCTGTAAAGTAATTCACGTATCACAAAATGCCCAAGGCGATCAGAGTGGAGACAGTTGGGAAAACGCCATCTCCAGCATTTCCAGTGGACTCGAAATCTCATCTCCGGGTGATGAGATATGGGTCGAGTCGGGTATCTATAAGGAGCATGTGTCCTTACGCTATGATGTTGCATTGTATGGCGGTTATAACGGTACTGAATCCAGCCGAGATGTACGGAACTGGGAAACCAATCCAACGGTTATTGATGGTGAGAATCAGCATTCAAGCGTTGTCACATGTGCGAAAAATGCGATTCTGGATGGATTTACTGTAAAAAGAGGAAAAGAACACGCCATGTATTGCGCTAGCGATTCAGTGAGAATTCAAAACTGCATTTTAACCGAATCGGGATATTATCCTGACAATGGCATAAACGTTCCTGAGGGAGCAGGTCTCTTCTGCCGTGATGCCGACATCATTCTGAAGAATTGCAAATTCAGAGAAATTGTAGGAGGAAGTGGGGCCGCCATTTTTTTAAGTCAATCGACGGCTTCGATTGATTCATGCGAATTTAAGAGTAATGAGGTGCATTCATGGGGGCTTCTTTATCTTTACAAATCAGATGTAACCATTTCAAAAAGCGTCTTTTCTGATAGTGTAACCAACTTTGAAAATCATGCAGGAGGGCTTGGAATTTATTGTGGAGAATCCACGTTGCACATGATGGATTGCAGATTTTTGCACAATGAATTAACCAACACCTGTGTTCTGCATTTTTACAATTCTTCTGGAATAGTAAGCAACACTTTGATCGCAAACAACACGGGGATAAACCCAAATTATACTTCAAATACATACAGCACCGTTTATTGTGAAAATTCTTCTCCGGAACTGATCAACTGCACGATCGCCGGCAATCAAGGCAGCGGTGTTGGCTGCAATGAAAAGTCTTATCCCAAAATAGAAAATTGTATCCTATGGAACCAAGGCGTTGAAATTTTAATCGATCAAACCAGCGGAATCGAAATCAAAAATAGCTGCATTCAGGGCGGCTGGCCAGGTGAAGGAAACGTTGAACGTTACCCTGAGTTCACCAACCCATTCCATGGCGATTTTCATCTGCAGAATGGTTCGATCTGTATCGACGGAGGGAATTCTGCCCATGCTCCGGCGTTTGACATCGATGGCCGGATTCGTTGGGAAGGCGACGAATTCGTTGATATTGGCGCGTACGAAACACCTCCGAATCAAGTCCCGGCAACCCACACACCATCTCAGCAACGATTTTACGTCCGGTCTAATGCACAAGCAGACGGAGATGGCTCCTCCTGGGAAGGTGCATTGAATAGCATAGGCAAAGCGCTGTTTTTTACAGACTCCAACGCCGAAATATGGGTATCGAAAGGGATTTATCACGAAGTGGTCCAGTTGGAAAAAGATTCACGTCTTATCGGTGGATTCGCCGGTACGGAAACATCCATGGAAGAGAGAGATTGGAAATCAAACCAAACGGTGATTCACGCCATGGGAATATACAATCCCGTCATCATTGGGGCTGACCACGCTTCCGTCGACGGTGTTACGATCAAAGGCGCGACTCAAGCAAGCGGCGTTTTATGCTGGAACACATCTCCCGATTTTAGAAATTGCGTGATTTCCGATAATTACAAATCCTATCGTGGTGGGGGTGTCAATTGCACAAATAGCGAAGCAACGTTTTCGAATTGCATAATCCGAGATAACAAAACATGCGGAAGCAACGGAAACGGCGCGGGGATGTATATTCAGAACAGTTCCATATTGCTTTCGGATTGTGTGTTCGAAAATAACGAAGGACACCCCGGAATCCCTCCATGGAATGGAAGTATTGCTGGAGGTGTTGAAATCGGGTATTCCACTGCAACGTTCGAACGCTGCGTTTTTTCGGGAAACAAAGCAGATTATGGAATCATCAATATCGAGAACTTTTCCAATGTCCTCATGAAGGGATGTTCCATTACCGAAAATGAATCGCGCGTCAGAAATACGATTGGTGCTTCTTCGTCTTCGAAACTCCAATGCATAAACTGTTTGATCGCGAACAACAAAGCAGGAGAAAACGCGAGTGTCACATTAGAACGGATTCAAGCCGAATTCATCAACTGCACCATCGCCGATAACAGTTCCCCCGGCCCGAATGGTATTTATCATCAAAATGGAACATCATCGATTACAGTAAAAAATTGCATTTTACGAAACCCAGGAGATGAAATCATCAACCAAGAAAATGGAAATTTTTTCGTCTCCTATTCCTGCCTGGAGGGAAACAGGCCGGGAGAAGGTAATATCACTGTAAATCCCCTATTCGTGAACTCTCAAAATGGTGACTACCGATTGGCGCATGATTCGCCCTGTATCGATGCGGGCGACCCGAGCAAATTCTACAACGATGCGATACGGCCTCCCGGATTAGGAAAGGAACGTTGCGATTTGGGGATTTATGGAGGGCCAGGTAATGGGGATTGGTTTAGGAAGGATTCGGAAACAGGTATTTTGAATTTCATGTTGTTTTAATCGTATCATGAGAACGTTTTTTATTATATGATTTTACAACTCATTCATCCCATAAGGAGAATACCATGATACGAAGAATTCATTGGAAAATCCATCCCATTTTTCACTCCCTATTTCTAATGATACTTGCCATTCAGTGCGTTCAGGCCGAAGAAAGCATACATAAAAGCGATGTTTATCAAAAAGCGGTGGAAAAGTTCGCAGATATCGTTCTCGACAAAGGGCGAGATACATTCGGAGACAAGAAAACTCCTTTATTTGTCGATGGTCTTCATATTGAAACTTTGCAGCCGGCAATTTGGAAAAAAGACGGTGAAAATTGGATCATATCCAATTTTGCCAGCCAACAGCCTTTGCTGCGAACGTTGGACGGACTCACCGCTCTAAATGGAAAAATTAAATACCAAAAAGCAGCTGAAGATGCCACACGTTATGCACTTGAACATTTGCAGTCTCCGAACGGTTTGTTGTATTGGGGAGGCCATCTGGCTTGGGATTTGGATCAAGAGCGTCCGGTTGGTCAATACCAAGATACTCACGAGTTGAAAGGTCACCAGCCTTATTACCGTCTCATGTGGCGAGTGAATCCGGCTGCAACGAAAAAACTTCTGGAAGGCATATGGGCCACTCATATTCTCGATTGGTCACGGATGGATTACAATCGCCATGCGAGTGTAAAAAAGCCGGCTCAACCGCAATGGGACCACGAGTTCGACAACGATATCGAAGTTCCCTTTCCGGCAAAGGGAAACAACCTGTCTTTTGTCAATGTAACACCTCCGTTTTTGCATAGCGGAATCATGCTCGCAATTCTCGATCAAAATACGGATGCATTACGCTGGTCACGGCGTCTCATCTATCGCTGGCAGCAAGCAGAGCATCCGGAAACCGGATTGTGTGGCGGGCAACTCAGTTACCGGGAACACGATCGTGCACAGGATGCTCTTGGACACGTTCATCCCACCATCAATGAAGCGAAAATCGTGGCATCCTACCATCAAACCTGCCGCTATCACCATCTGACATTGGCACAAATGCAAGCAGGGGAACAATTGAAATCTGCCGGAGGGAAATATGCAGAAGTCGGTGAAAATTTTATCCAATGGGCGCTGGATGATTTGAAAGTATATGCAAAATACAGTTATGATTCAAAATCGGGCCAATTCATTTCCCTTATGATCGACGGAACTCCCATTCAATGGCAAGAATCAAAATCCGGGTATTATGTGCCCAGTTCATTCGCTCCCCGCAATCCGGACGGATACATCTTTTGGAGTTATGCCATGGCATATCGGCTTTCCAAGAATAAAGACCATTGGGAAATGGTTCATCAACTAGGCAAAGAATTCGGTCTTGGGAACTTAGGGGAAATCGACAATGAGTCGAAATCCATCCGTTTTGAAACGAATTCTGATGATTGGCGCTTGATTTACGCTTTACTGGAACTTCATCATGCCACAAACAATCCGGAGATGCTGAGTCTTGCCTGCCGGATCGGGGATAACATCCTCAATACTCAACATGAAACAGGGCTTTTCCCCCATACAAATCGGGACTATGCCCGTACTGGTGATGAAATACCGCTCGCTTTACTCCATCTTGCGGCGGTTATCGAAGGCAAAGAGGAATCGCTTCCTGCACCGATCTATGACAGCCGATTTTTTCATTGCGAATATCATGGTCATCTAGAACCACATCAACAAAAACGGGCGGATAAGCGAACCTACGATCATCTGGTATTCTATGGCAGATAATCTATCACACAGAGAATCACCTTTGGAGCGAACCGGTTTCGGAAAACGGATTCATTGTGAGATGCATAGTAAAATCAAGCCGCAAGTTCTTTTACGAGTTGAAATGAATTTCCAAAAAAGTCAAATCATCGTCCAATCGAATCGAATTGGAAAATTTGAGTAATTCTTCCTCGATCTTTGCAAAAGGCACGGATTGAGTGGGATATCCAAATTTACCGAATAATTCAATCAAACCTTCTTCCTGCAAGAAATTCCCGTTCATGTCACGAATTTCGAAAGCACCATCCGTAAAAAATAGTAAATAATCGTTTTGTTTGATTTCGATTTCTGTTTCCTCATACGAGGCATGATCTACCAAACCCAAGGCCAACCCCGGACATTTTATTCGTTCGAACTGTTCTCCATTGCGGATCAGATAGGGATAGGGATTTCCGGCTCCCACAAGCGTCAAATGATTTTGGCTCAAATCGATCAATCCATACATCCCCGTCGCAAATGCTTCCTTTTCACCGAGCAACTCGCACATTCCTTGATTCATGGTTGCGACAAAATCCCTCGGGTGAGAACGTAGGGAATGAAATTTTTCCCACAGCGATTTCAAAAACATCGTATACAAAGCGGATGCGATTCCATGCCCAACCACATCGGCTAGAAAAAACACATACCGGTCAGAATCGATTTGTTCAATCGCGAAAAAATCCCCACCGATGATATCATGAGGGACATAATGCGTGCGGAAATGAATTCGCGGATCATCATCCGGAATATTTTGCGGAAGGGATAATCGTTGTATTTTTTTTGCCCGTTCCAGATCGACGGACACTTCGGAAAAATCACGAAATGTTTCTACTCCACCGATGATTTCACCGGAATCATTTTGAACCGGCGCGACACTCACCTGCATGGGTATTCTATTTCCATCTCTGCCTCGCGCGTATAGAAGGATGGGAACCGTTGACCGTTCTCCCGTGACCATAGAGCGATGCAAAGGGCAGTATTCTTCACCGCACAGCCGGTGTTGATCTTTATCGATATGGCACAACACATTGTCACAACATCGATGACCGAGAATTTCCCCTTCCGGCCAGCCGGTAATTTTTTCTGCCGACTTGCTCCAATAGAGAATTCTTCGTTCCTTGTCTGTAACATAAACACCGTCGTTGAGTGAATCGAGTATTCTTTGCAGGCTGAAGAGGTCTTGTTGGTTCATAATTGATACTTTAAATTTTATTGTTTGTCTGAATCTGGATGCCCAGGATTCAAGGATGAACAGGATTTGCTCTATTGTTGGGCAAACAATACATTGTCAAGCCGATAGCGGCCAATGATTGTCTTCTCGAATCGCCATGAAATACTTTCATGGTTATTATCCTGGTCATCCTCTCATCCTGGCCAATCCGGATTCAGACGGATTTCTGAATAATAATGATTTTTACAATTGTACATCACAAACATGAAATAAGGACGGGTAATAGTAGTAGGCTCGATTTGATAAAATCATCTCAATAATTTGTCCAATAATTCACGGCACTCGGTTCTGATGCAGCATCTAACATAATCACTTCGACGGTGCTTACCGGAAAACGTCCTGAAATCACAAAACCCGTTTCTGAAGAGACAATCTCTGTTTCTTCCAGTAAAGTAAGATCATGCAGATTTGATATCGCATAGCGTTTGGAAGTCACGGAATCATCGTAGGGAGACCATCCTTCAATGGTGAGCTGATATTCATCGATCGCATCCGGATTTCCATCCACGGTGTAATGGGTCAACAGGATGATCATGGATTGCCCATCGTCGCTCAGGCCGGCGATCCCGTCTACCGTTTCTGATTCATCTTCAAGCGAAATTCGATTCGGATATTCGCTCGCCCACGACCATGATTTGAAGGCATATGCCATTTTTTTGTACGTGCCATCGGCGTACATCAATCCATAAAACGTGGGAAGGCTTATGGAAGAATCTTGACCGCGAAAGAACAGCGATTGATCGACATCTCCATCTTGTAATCCGATCCATGCGCCAGTCATCAGGGCCGCACCTTCCGCATTATACCGCCGCGGACTTTCGGATACATTCCATTCCGTAATGTGGCTTTCCGCCGAAGTAAAGCCATAATCATCCAACAAAGTGCGATAAAAGAGACCGGCGCCGAGATAGTCGTCGGGATCGTCACCGTAGATATGCCAGGAGAGAAAATCGAGAGGCACATTTTCATTGCGACAGTATTCCAACAATGCACTTGGCATGTCATTGACGTCTTGCGCAAGATAACCGGAGGGTAAAAATCCGGGACCTCCGATTTTCATATGGGGGAATTCCGCTTTTAGTTCTTTCACAGTTTGAGCAAAAAATCGGAAAAATTGAAGCATGCTTCCAGTCCAGAATTGCTGGTTATCCGGTTCGTTCCATACTTCGACGTAAGTAATCGGGAATACATATCCATCCCATAATCCTTCCGTATAATGCCGGATCACGTTTTTCGCCGCTTCTATAAAATTGGGAATGTTTTGCGGAACTTCACTGCTGTTATTCCAGCTGTTGCCCAGCCGAAAATAAATCTCATGACCGTTTTCGTGAATCATATCCATCCGTAGATCGCTCTCCACGAAATTGAAGCTGGAGGAGAGCGAAGGATCGGCGGAATCATCGGGATACATCACGCTCATATCGCACGGGCCATAGAAATCGTGTGTCCGCACCATCGTCACTCCTAAATCCTGATACTGCTCTGTGACATGCGGGTTTTCTTCTTCTCCCAATTTATAGGGGCCGGTATTCACTCCCAACAACGGTTTTATCATACCTGCCGATTCATCCGCATCGACGTGAATCGAAACCGTTTCGCTCCACGCAAAACCGGAAAGCCAAAGAATCCCGATCAGCACACATCCGGTAACATAAATCCCAATCTTGACACTCCAAGTATTCATTCTATTCGCACACATTTGCAAATCCCCTCTCTTTCACATAATATTACTTTTTCCCATTAAGAACGTACGTTCTGCATCATTTATTGAACCGGTTATGGACTTTATAAAAAAATTGTGGTGCGGACCACTGGTCTGCACATCTTTATGAGACAAGTGCAGACCAGAGGTCTGCACCACAATATAGCCGCCGTCCCGGCGGCTATGCTTTATTGATTACAATTTACTTGCAAGGGAGAAACAGGAAAAAATCCGTTCCTTTTTCTTCGGAGCTGGAAAAATCAACTCGGCCCCCTAGCAAATTTTCACCAAGCAGTTTCATCGCATACGTGCCAATCCCTCTTCCATCTTGTTTTTTGGTTGTGAAATGGCATTGAAAAATCCGGCGGGCGATCTCTTCCGGAATATGTTGAGCATTCCAGACATGAAAAGTCGTACCGTCTATTCCTTGTTCAAACCACATTTTCACGACACCGTTCCGTGGAGTCGCTTCGAGAGCATTGATCAACATATTATTCAAAACACGTAAAAGCAGCGATAAATCGGTTTGAATCGTCTCATCCAAGTTTTCAGAGGGCATGCGGAGAATTTTCTGTTTTGCGGCAGGATGATGGGATAAAAGTTCCCGCAATTCCTTTACGATCTGATCAATAGAAACATTCTGCAACTTGAGAGAATACTGCATCTTCTCATCATGCAATAACGCTCGATGAAGTTCAATTTCCGTCGCCAGGCGGGAAGAAAGAAAGCTGATTTTGGAAATCCACTCCAAATTCCTAGCATCTCCTTTCAATCTCAACATTTCGCTGTTCCCGATCAATCCGACGAGAATATTGCGAATATCATGAAAAAATGTGCGTTCCAAAGCCACTCGCATTTCATCTTTTGTGATATCGCGTAAAAAAAGCAGAAGGTATTTTTCGTCTTCCACGGTCAAAGGTGTTGCTTTTACAGAAAAACACACATCTTTTGCTTTGCCGTTTTTATGGATCGTGACCGCACATTTTTTTTCAACGCTTTCATAAGCGGTCATGGCGGAAACAATGGCTATGGCCGCTCCGCATGTCGAGCAATATTGACTTGTACCACATCCGGCAGTCATTTCACTAGCATAAATACATCTGAGGGACTCACCAGGACGTAATCCGAGGATATCTTCCGCCCGATCTCCACCAACAGCGCGCAAATATGTATCATTCAATGCCACAATTTGACGGTTCTCATTCAGAACAGCCACCAATCCATGAACGGACATCAGTAGACTATCCACAAATGGATTTTTGCTGCTCAATTCAATCTGCTGATCCAATCTTTCCTGTGACACTCTTTCCGGAGATGCAAAATACGTTGCAGGTTGAGCAAATGATTTCACAGATTCATCTCCCTCTCATAAAATTCTATCGTTCATTTTAATATTCGCCCACGAATATGCATTATAACAAACCAATATGCAATAAAATATCCTTAGAGTCTATTGTACTCCTGATCCCGGCTCTGGTAAGCCGTAAAGCCGATAGAAATGGTATTTGAGAAGTTCTGTTTCTTCCTATTCGTTCGGGAACAATCCTACTTTTGATTTTCGATTTTGTTTCTCCTCTTATTCTTCAAATTCATCAGTCATTCAGGTAAACTGAGACTATTCACATATCATTTCATTCATATTTGATCCAAAATTCCGGATCCAAACAAATAGAAAGGAAAGAATTATGAAACGAAGCATTATCTTTATTTTGGCAGTGACACTCGTTTTCCCTCTGTTCGCATCGGCGAAAGAAAGTGCGGAAGCGACACATCCCGACAGCAGCAATTGGGAATCCTTATTCGAACCGGATTTGTCCAATGCAAACTTTCCGGAAGGTGTCTGGACTTTTGAAGATGGAATTCTGACCGCCAGCGAAGACCAAGCAATTTGGACAAAAAAGGATTACGATAATTTCATTATCGACCTTGAATTTAAAAACGCGGAAGGCACGAACAGCGGTGTCATCGTCTATTGCAGCAACACGAAGAACTGGATTCCGAATTCCGTCGAGATTCAGATCGCGGATGATTATGCGGAAAAATGGGCGACTAGCCCAAAAACATGGCAATGCGCCGCTATCTTCGGACATCTGGCCCCGGAAGAAAGCAACGTCAAAAAACCCGGCGAATGGAACCGGATGACCATCAAATGCAGAGACAACATGATCGGCGTCATGCTCAACGGAAAAGTTGTCACCAAAATGGATATGAAAAAATGGACCAGCGCTGAAACGAATCCCGACGGCAGCGAAATTCCTTCCTGGCTCAGTAAACCTAAAGCCGAACTTCCCACCCACGGAAAAATCGGTTTGCAAGGCAAACATGCCGGTGCACCAATTTATTTTAGAAATGTGAAAATCCAAGAAATCGAGTAGTATTTTTTTATGTACCAAAAGCAGGGCGCAAATATGTGCGCCCTGTTTCTTTTTCACTAGAAATAGCGTTTAGGAGACAACCTTATGATAACTAAAAAAACAATATTTGCAATCTGTATTCTGCTGAGTAGTTGTCTACCCCTCACAGCCCAGGACATTATCGAAGAAATCGTTCCGGCGGATGCTTCGATTCTTGCTCAATTGATCCGGAGTTCCGGCACGGGAACCGTTTTCCAACTGGCGGCCGGTATATATGAATTCGACTCCCAGATACGCTTCGACAGTGGTAAACAGATTATCGTAGAGGGGAACGGAAGCGGATTAGGCGAAGATGCCACAGTATTGGATTTTCTCGATTATTCTCTCATCGAGGCGGATTCACGCGCCCTCTCTGTACGCGGAGAACTGATCATGCGTAATCTTACCATACGCAATGTCCTTGGCAGAGTAGCCGACCTAAGAACCGGAAACCTCGATTCTCCTTCCAGCGGTACAGTGCGATTCGAAAACTGTTGGTTTATCGATAACGGCACCGTCTTGAAATCCACTGGTGGCAGAACTGTTGGAACCGCCGAAGTACCAATGGAGGTCAATCACTGTGTGTTTGGGTTGACACCGGAATATCCATTTGATTCGATTGGACCGGCGATCACCTTACGGGATACAACCTTTGCACACTTTGATCATTGCGATTTTTTCAATTATCCGACCATGATCATCATTCAGTTGGACGAGCCGGAAACCGCTCCTAACCCGGGTCCCGTTGTGGAAATCACCCATTCCATTTTTCTGGGAACCAATGGAATGGGAGAGGACATCAACAACGAGCTCAGTGCCCGAGCCGGTATATTGACGATCCGGAATTCCGTCACGTGGGATCTTGTTGCCGAAGGTGATGTGGGCAGCAGCCATCCGGAAAATGTGACCGTTGCCGATTCCATTGTAGAGAATCCTCGCTATGTCAACGTTGCTCCGGATACGGTACAGTCTGAACTGGATTTCAATCTGCAGCCGGATTCTCCGGCGCAAGGACTTGGGTTGGATGGATTGAATGCCGGCTCTGTGGCGGCGGAACCGGTGACGGTTGAATGGTGGGGTATTTACTAGCTCATCTTACGCACGCCAAGAAATTATCTAAGATCGGTCGGAGCGCAGGCATCTTGCCTGCATGGGGAGTGAGTCGATTATCTTGTGCGCAGTAAAAGCGGACAGGGATGTCCGCGCTCCCAGTTAGCGCTCCCAGTCATCGATTGCCTCATCAACATGGGCTAGACACTTTCTTTACACTTTGAAGAACACTTTCTTTTTGTAGAAGAAATAAAAGATATACCACTGTACGCCTAAAACCAATAAGGCTTGCAGCACCGAACCATATATTCCCATCCATTCAACGACCGGCCGGCTGAAAATAAAAACAGAATTGTCGATCCAGCCCCGGAATAGTTGGAAAACAACATAGGCGGCGATGGAATTCATTCCTATCACGATCAGGAAAAATGACCAGCGTTTGTACTCCAACACTTCGATCACCCAATAAAAAAGGAGAAGGAACAGAATCGACCATCCGGTCGAATACAAGGCAAAGGATGCGGTCAGAATTCGTTTCACGATGGGGATATAAAAACCTAACAACCATCCGGATGCAATTAATGCAACAGCGGAGATCCCCAGGATTTTCATGATTTGTTGATGGGTACGGTCGCTCGCAAGCAGCCGCCCGCACATCGCGCCTGCAATGATGGTCGAAGTTGATGGAATCGCGTTCAAAGACACCCAATATCCCGAACTGTGTTTGCCCATGATCCACTGTTCAAAATCACCGCCCATATTTTGATGGCTATGCGCAAAAGGGCCGGCCGGATCGTTGTAGGGATAGAGCATCCATACGATGGTATACACAATCAGGATCAGTGCAGCGGTTATTCCCTGCGTTTTATAACTCTTGTGCAAGACAAAAAATGTCACGAAATACCCAAACGCAATCTGGGGGAGAACATTCACCAATGTAAATGTCGGACGCCCCGCATGAATCGAAGTGAAAAGTGCGGCAATGAGAAACAAGTTCACACAACGCCGAATCACATGAATACTAATCCTCGAATGCGATTCTCCGATCGATCGCCTTTTGGCATAGGCGAAGGGCATGGCGACCCCCACCATGAACATGAACGCCGGTTGAATCAAATCCCAATAGACAGCTCCTTCCCACGGAACATGCTCGGTATGCCGAGCTAAAAATCCCAGCCAGGGGTGCCCTTCGAAAGCGGAAAAACCAAATCCGTGCGAAATGAGAGAGATCATGATCGCACCGCGAAAAGCATCGAGACAAACCAAGCGTTTGGAAGCCTTTTCGGTTACTATGTCACTCATCGTTTATTCACTCCAAGTAAAAACAGTGGTGCTGATACCATTCTCATGGCATTTATGCATCTTATCTTCTCATTATTCTGTTTTTTCGTATAGCCTTAGCCGAGAGGGCACTTTATCTGCTTTGAAATGTGAATCGGATTCGTTCCGTGTAAATCGGTCCGGAAGGCTTTAAATCGCTTTGCATGAGGTGAAAAGATTCGACTTGTAATGTGCCAAAGGAGAGTTTTTCAAAATCGTTGATGTTGTCGAAAAATACTTTTTTGTTTTTCATAGCACGACCGATGGTAAGATGGGGGACGAACGATTTTTTGTCAAATGGGATTTTGGCTGCCTCCATCGCTTCCCGAATGCTATTTTCCAATGCCATCACTCCGCTGGTTCCTTTGAGGAGACCCACCCATAGTATGGATAATGGACCTTTGGGGGGGAACTTGCCGACGCTTCCGATATCGACTGGGAAAGGAGAGAATTGCCCTTCGATAGGCTGCAATGTTTCCGCCAATTTGTTGACCGTTTCTTCTTCGATTTCGCCGAGAAATTTCAATGTCAGATGAATGTTCTCCGGTTTCGTCCAGCGGATATTCCGGATGATTTTTCCTTGTGATTCTTGAAATTCCAAAATCGATTCGCGGATAGGATCGGTTAAATTAATTGAAATAAATGCACGCATCGAACTTTCCTGTTTCTTTTTTCTTTATCATAGACGAAGGGGAATCAATTTTCACTAGTTTTGAGTGATAGATGCGGGCAAGATGTCCGCGCTCCAATTATTTACGTGCTTCAGGCGGACAAGATGTCCGCGCTCCAATTTATTTATCGAGTGCTTGACCGTGTGTAAATTTCCACTAAATATGCATTGCATAGGAGGATTCCGATCGATGCAGGTAGCGGCATGGATTCTTGTTTTTGGAATCGGCTGTTTGGCGCAGTATTGGATACAAAACGATGCAGTTTCCATCGGGCTTATCCTCTATATTGCCGCCGGAACGATGGTCTATCTCCTTTTTACGCGAAGGCGGGATGAATTCGAATTTGATGACGGTTTGCCCTATGAAGCACCAAGCAAACAAAACGATCTCTCATGCCGTTTGTCGGAGCGCGGGCATCCCTGCCCGCATCATTCGGCTCAAAATGATATTTCCTGGCGACCGTTTTTCATCGGATTGATCCTCGCCATTGCTGCCATCTGGTTCATTCGAAAAGCTTCCCTCATCGGATTTCGTCTCGAAGTGGCCGCTTGGGACATGACGCAGGTGCAATACCGCAAACCGCCGCATGCGTATCTCGCTCGATATGTTTGGATCGGTTTTATTTTATTCACCCTTTACTCCATTCGCAGACCTTTTCTACTTTTTCTAAGAAACCAATCGAGAAAAGTTTTTATTATTATAGGTTTGCTTTTATTGCTCTGCTTCTCGTTGGGTGTATACCGATTGACCAGCGTACCGATCACCGTTCACGGAGACGAAGGGATGGTCGGTGTCCACGCACGAAAATTGATGAATGGAAATATCGAGACATTTTTTTCTGTCTCATGGTATGCAATCCCACAATTTTTTTATTTCATCCCAGCCTGCGGATTGTATTGTTTTGGCGATAATCTATTCGGCCTGCGGATGAGCACAGTCGTTATGGGTTTATTGACTATCATCCCCTTCTTTTTTCTGGTGCGGTCATTTTGGGGCACATTCGCGGCGGTGCTGAGTTCCCTGTTATTGATTTCCAATGTTGTATTTATACATTTGATGCATTGTGGAGTGCATTATATTCAATCGATTTTCTTCGCCGTTGCGGTACTTTGTTTATGGGTATTTACCAACCGGACACGATCTCTCGCAGTTTGTACTGCATCCGGCCTTTTACTTGGATTTTCATTGCTTTCTTATCAAGCCAATCATATCTTGCCGATTCTATGGCTTATGTCACAAATTTGGCTGCTGGTCTTTCAACGAATCCGTTTTTCATGGTTTCTTACCTCGATCGGCCTTCCCTTTTTCATTGCCGGCCTTGTGATTGCGCCGCTCGTCGTTCATGACCTCACGGTTTCGGAAAGAACGGATATTTTTGCTGTAAGAGCAAATTCGGTGGGAATTTGGAATTCCGAGAATTTCGATCATCAAAACGATGTCTATCAAGCGGGTGGCGACACAGCTCTGGTTTGGATGAAACAGTTTGAACGTTCGTTTTTAGCCCCGATTTTGTATTTGGATACAAGCAGTCAATATGGCGGGAGCATGCCGTTTTTGAATCCAATTTCTGCGGTTTTCTTTCTGTTTGGCTCAATCATCGCCGGATATCGTTTTTATGAAGTGCGGAGAGCGATTCCGTTCTTATGGATTGGGGGGATTCTATTTGCGGGAGGATTCCTGACAATCGATACTCCTTTCTATCCGCGACTGACTGGATGTACAGGGCTTTTCTTTGTACAAATCGGTGGTATTTTTTCTGACTTGATTCACGCACAATGGAAAAAACGATCTCAGTATACACTTATGTTGATATCTCTCGTGATCATTATGCTGGTCGGCATGAGGATCAATGTGCGCTATTATTTTGAGACATATGCAGAAAATATTTCCCCGAAAAGTGTTCATTATAAGCAAACAAGGATGGCATATTTTGTAGCGGAACGAGGACCAAAAGCGTTTACGTATTGTTTCCCTGGGAATCATTTCTCCTTCGGAAGTGGGAGTGTGCAGTTTCTGGCAAAAGATTGTTTGGGAAGAAATACAAAAAAATTACCAAGTAAATTGATCAGCCGTCCGTTGACGGTTGTGCTTGATGCCCGGCATGAAGAGAAAGCGGACGAAATTCACAAACGTTTGCCCACCGCGATTCTTCGGCGGCATTATTCGAAATACGGTGAGTTGTTATTCATATCCATCAGCCGAGACTGAAAGGAAACCCATCATGGCTTCGGGATTCAATGTATTTTATAAAAATGTTTGGAAACACATTACCACTACCGGCTCGATTGCTCCAAGTTCACGCTATTTGGCCCGGGCAATCAGCCGTTGCGTGGAGACGAAAGACGAGCCTTTATCCATCCTGGAAGTCGGGCCGGGAACCGGTCCGTTCACCCGTGTGCTCGTACAAAAGATGAAAGAGGATGATCATTTGGATCTTTGTGAGTTGAATGATGAATTTGTCTCTTATCTTAGTGCTTGCCTTGAAAGTGATCCGATTCTTTCCTCGCACAAAGACCAGATATCGATTCACCATCAATCGATTTTGGATTTCAAAAATACCGATCAATACGATTACATCATCTCCGGCCTGCCTTTTAACAATTTCCCACCGCAACTGGTCAGCGGCATTCTCGAACATTACACCAAGATACTCAAGCCGGGAGGGAAATTATCTTTTTTCGAATATGCATTCATCCGCCCTTTCAAAGCCCCTTTTTTGATGGGCAATGAACGAATTCGAGTGCACGAAATCGATCGGTTACTCCGAAATTATTTAAGCCAATATGAATTGGAAACAATCTTTGTCTTGATGAATGTGCCCCCTTCTTTGGTCCATGTCTGCCAGTTCTCGAATCTCACATCTTCATAAAAATGAGACTATAATTTTTCTTGCATCATAAAAGTGATTCGATACTCTGAATATTCTATGAAAAAGGTATGTTTGATCCCCTTTTCTGAAATAGAGGGGATAGAATTTTCTTAAGGATAGGTATAAAGATAAAAACCTTACACTGTTTTAGGATTATTCGATTATAATTCTCATTGGAATCAGATAATTCCTTTTTGGAGAAGCACGAATGCGCGTATTTTTATCCATTTTTTTATTTTTGTTTTCATCTGTCTCCTTTGCCCAAAATGACGAGGAAGCAAACCCACCAAGTGTTTATGTGTTCCCCTTTGAAGGCGAAGTGGAAATTGCATTAACTCATGTTTTCGAACGAGGATTTCGGGAAGCGGAGGAAAAAGATGTTTCCCGTATCCTGATCGAAGTGGACACGCCCGGCGGACGGGTCGATGCAGCTCTTGAAATCATCGACATGATCATTGATTCAAAAACACCGACGACCATTCTCGTGACCGGTGACGCCACATCCGCCGGCGCTTTGATCAGCATTGCCGCCGATGAAATTTATATGGTCACCGGCAGTTCCATCGGGACGGCGGCACCGGTGATGCTGGGAGGTGGTGAAAGTGAGACCATGCAGGTCAAAATCAATTCCTATCTCCTGGCAAAAGTACGCGGGATTTGCGAAAAGCGCGGTTACAGTGAAGAAAAGACCAACATCATCCTGGCGATGGTGGATAAAGATATGGAAGTCAAGGATCCCAACGATCCGGACAAATATATCTCGAAAGAAGGAAAATTACTCACATTAACGGCGTTGGAAGCGGAAAAGATTGGATTTATTCAGGCTGTGGTGAAAAATCGTGAAGAAGCGTTAAAGCGGATGGAACTCGAGGATGCAAATCTCATTATTTTGAAAGAACATCCGTTTGAAAAAGTTGCACGCTTTTTATCCAGCACAACGATATCGAGTTTGTTGATTATGGTGGGATTTCTCGGATTGTTTCTCGAATTCCGTACGCCGGGATTCGGCCTGCCGGGAATCGTGGGGATTATGGCGATTACATTCTTTTTCTGGGGGCATACCATTGCGAGCCTTGCGGGATTTGAAGGCCCCCTTTTGTTTCTTCTCGGCATCCTCCTGCTAAGTGTTGAACTTTTTATCATTCCGGGATTTGGACTGACGGGAATTCTTGGCATTATTTGTGTTTTTGCTTCGTTTGTTGTGACGATGCTCGATCGGCCAATAACCAGTCCTCATTTCTTCGAGACGTTCGAATTCAGTGATCTTTATTCCTCCCTCTTCATTACCACGATCTCTATGTTGGTAGGCGGAAGCATTGCCATGATTCTGCCGTTCTTGTTTCCGATTGCCACGAAAACACGGATGGGAACATGGATGTTTCTGGATGAACAAGAAGATCGCGAAAAAGGGTATCAATCGGCCGCCGACGATGTAAATTCATTTATCGGAAAAAGAGGGATTTCGAAAAGCGTCCTTCGACCTGCCGGAATCGCGGATATCGAAGGGAAACGGGTGGATGTGGTTAGTGTGGGAGGCTATATTCCTTCCCATACTCCTGTCGAGGTCATCAAAGTAGAAGGAAGACGGATAGTCGTTCGCCAAGCATAAAGCAAAGGGTTCACGACATCGTTCAGAAAGGATATCGTCATGTCCATCGTCTATATCATTGTTTTATTGTTCTTGGGATTAGTGCTAATCGGATTGGAAATGTTTGTGCCGGGGGGAATCATCGGGATCATCGGAGCAACGATGATGGGAATCGGTGTATGGTTGTGCTTCGATCAGTACGGTATGCAGGAAGGATTTGCTGTTCTTCTTTTATGCATTGCAGCGACTATCGTCGTCGTTGTGACGGCCTTTCGAAAATTTCCCCATACTACCGTCGGGAAATGGGTTATTTTAGGGAGTAATGCCTCAAAAGAGGAAGGATATACTTCCGACACTTATTTCAATGCCGGCTTATTGAACAAAGAAGGAATTACAGAAAGTAAACTTCGTCCTTCTGGTATCGCCCTCTTCGACGGAGACCGATACGATGTAGTAACGGAAGGGGAATATGTCGATGCGAATACTCGGGTTCGCGTATTGCGGGTAGACGGCAATCGGATTGTGGTTGAAAAGGTGTACTAACTACCGAATTCAAATGGTAACCTATTTTATCGGCAACCATAAACTCGGTGGTATTGCAGAGTAATCTTGCTGCATCCAAAACTGCACCGCTTCCCGCTCGTAATCGAGATTGTGATAGAATCCCCCATGTCCACTCTCGCTGATGCGCAAGAACACATCGGCCCCGAAACTTTCGAGAAGAATTTCACCTTCTGCCATCTGATCGGCCCGTGTTTTCCCGTCAGTCGGATCTTCGCCAGGATCCCCTTCTCCCCCCCATAGATAGAATGGAACATCCTCAAGGGGGAAACCGCCGCTATCCCTTTCTTCAAATAAGTTCTCCATTCCGGGCAAATCCTCTCCCACTTCGCCGGAGACAGCGATGAAGTAATTGAAAATCGGATTCTCACCCTGTTCGTCCATATAGGCGTAGAGGGCACAGTGAGTGGAAGAACGGCTGAATCCATTCCAGACGGAATGAGCTCGATCCACATCGAAGTGGTAATTCATGTAATCCATCGCAACATGGATCATTTCATAGACTTCCGAAATCGGTAAATATTCCAAACCATCAAAGGTAGCGTTAGGAAGCCCCCATTGGATGGATACAATCGCAAACCGATACTCCGTCGCCACTTCATGCATCACGGAAATCCGCTGATACGCATCGCCGCCGGTACCGTGCAACATCACCATCACCCGGCGTTCGGATTGCAATTCATACCCTTGCGGGAGCCAATACACAAAATATGTGTTGTGGTAATGTTCCGGTAAATTGATGATTTTTGCTCCCAAGCGCATCGCTTCCTGATAATGTTCAGCTGTATGCAAGTTGTCATGAAAACCGAGATTATCGGTAGTTGAAGGGGATAATTCTTCTACTCGAATTAAACCATTATATACAGGAAGCATGGCAGAATTGAGGATTGGTAAACTACAAGATGTTTGTAGAATAAATAGAATGAGCAAGAATGAACCAAGTTTCATGAAGTAATGAAATGGATCGATAAACACACAACTTACTCCCATCCCAAAATCCTCTCTTCCAAAAACAGTATTTTGATTAAACTAAATACCGAGAATAATACATAAAGATTGATTCACTTTGTACATGTAGGTTTCATCCAGATGTCCAAGAATATGAATAATACGCGATTTATCTACAACTCGAATCTGCTCGCATAATAAAACCGAATCCTGCTTCAACCCACCAATCCCAGCTCGAACAAACACATGAGAAGGTAAAAGAGTGCGGCGAATTTTAGTCGTGAATGGTGCGATAATCGTATGGGGGCTAACTCTATTGGCTCGATCAATTTGTAATACAATACCAGGCCGAATTCCAGATTGTTCTGTCCCCATAACTGGATTTAAATCGCAAAGAACTACATCACCGCGTGATACGATCACCACTGAATCTCCCCACGAGCCAATTGATCCTCATACTTTTCCAGATTCTTCAAATAGGTCGAGAAATCCGATACTGCAAGTTTATGAAAATCCTCATTCTGATTCAGTTGTTCTGACAAATCTTGATTATGCTTTTTTGCAATAAAATCAATGAAATCGTTCACTTCCTTGAGCAACGATTCCGGTAATTGTTGGACCTTGACTATCGTCGATTCACGGATTGTCATTGCAAAGCCCCCTCTCGTTTCTTTATTGAGGTATACCTACCTTTACAAGGATTATAAATCAATATTCGCAAAGTACCAGAAAAATGAAGACTACTATTGCCTTCAATTCTACTCAAAGATTAGATTTTATAACAAAAAAAAGAAGCAATTGAGCAAATGACCGTATCAGAACAGAACTACGGTGTAAGTTGCATTTCGTGTTCAGTCGATTCGGAAAATGAGGATTGCCCGATATCGGCGATTTGCTGGAGGTGTTCCTTCATGGAATTGCACATATATTTACAGAAAAACTGGAGTCCTTCATTATCACACCGATAGAAGGTTTGCACACCGTTTTTCCGTTTGGAGATAAAACCATGCCGGTACAGAATCGCCAGATGTTTGGAAACCGTTGCTTGGCTTTTTTTTACCCGTTCCGCCAATTCGTGAACACAGTGTTCACCTTGCATCAAATAATGTAACAAATGGATGCGAGTTGGATCTGCTAGAGCGCGTATTCGTTCAGCCAAAAGTTGTCGAAATTCAGGGTTGGAGATTTGAACTAGTGTTGTATCCATTGTTTTTTTCTAATATTCTAATTTAGCTGAATGTGAGAGGCAAGGTTTTCACCTCGCCCACACTCATTTTTATTGAAATTTATACAGTATTTTCATTACCCATCCTTCTTTGTCAATGGGTTTATCACTCAAATGTTCTTTCAATATATGTTACAATCATGGTCATAATTGCCATAAATATTTGTGATCTATGATAAGACTATTGTCATGGTTCATATATGAATAGGCATGTATTATCAATTATTCTGTTGTCGACAGAGCAAAAAGCAAATTGACGTGAGAAGAAAAAACCGTTTCAATGATACATGAGATACACACTAGCATGAATAATGAAGGAGATAATAATGAAACGATTCTATTTTGTCTCAACCACTATTCTGATCCCCCTTATTTTAGTTTTATTGTCTTATGCAAAAGAACAAAAACGGGAAATCCAATTCCAATCACTCTCTCCGGAGAAGATATTCACGAAAATCGATCTCACAAGAGCCGGACTATCCAACGTGAAAGAAGCTGTAAAAAAAGATAATAGGATTATCGCTCTAAAGGAACTTCGGGCATATTATCGGGAACAATACTCTCTCCCGCCGAAATCCGACCGGCAATCCAATCAATTTGATGAAGCCGACGATATTGTCAATCATATTTTCCAATGGGGACCGTATGAAGCGGCGGATTACGGAGAGGAAATGAACTGGGAATGGGATCCGCGCGGCGACATTGAATGGGTAGCGGCGGTATACCGTTTTTATTGGGCAAGGACGCTGGCGAATGCCTATCAAGCGACCCGCGATGAGAAATATGCAAAAGCGTTTGTGGAGCTGACAGCAGATTGGATTCGGAAACATCCTCTTGAGAAACACAGAAAAACGCATCCGGTCTATACCTATTGGCGCGGGTTTGCATGGCTGGATATCCAAACCGGTATCCGTGCGCAAAGCCTTTGCCGCGCGTTTAAGATATTTGTTCATACAGATTCATTCACACCGGAATTTTTAGGAATCTTCCTGGCCAGTATCTACGATCACCAAGTCAAAACGGAAAAATTGCCGATGGGAAAAATCCATAACAAAGCCATATTTGAACAACGCGGCGTGATCGATATATGTTCTACCTTCCCTGAATTCAAAGAATCTGAAAAATGGATGGAGTTGGCGTTAGAACGAACAGAAGAAACGTTTTTGGCGCAAACAACCAGCGATGGCGTGCAGCGGGAATGGTCCGGCGGATATCATCTCGGCGTGCTGCGCGACGCTGTCGAAATCATGCAACAGGCAGAGGCTTTCGGAACTTCCGTCTCCAAAGCCTATCGTGAACGTGTGAAAAGAATGTACGACTATATCTTTGCCATTGCAACCCCGGATTTGGGATTCACGATGTTCGGAGACGCCAGCCGCCCGATTGATCTGCCGAACGATCGCTCAAAATGGCCTTTGTTCAACACACTCATGGAAGCATCCACAATTTTTGACGATCCAAAGTATAAAGCACGGGCGGAATTGGATCGCAATAATCTTCCGGAACAAAAAAGTTATGCATTTCCGGAAGCAGGAATGTATGTATTGCGGAATGAGTGGGGACCGGAGCAAATCTATTTTGCCTTCCATTGTTCACCCCCCGCCATTTCCGGTCATGATCAACCTGACAATGGGACTTTCGAGTTATACGCCTATGGCCGGTGGCTTATGCCCGATACGGGATATTACACCTACGGGCACAATGCGAAAGCAAGAGCGTGGCACCGGCAGACCAACGTGCATCAGACGCTGACGTTGGATGGGAAAGATACAAAAGTCGCTGCCACTCAACTCATACATCATTTTGCCCCAAACTGTGATACGATAGTTGTTGAAAATCAGTCCTATGAAAATTTAACTCACCGCCGAACGGTATGGTTTGTAAATAAACAATTCTTCGTATTACTGGATGAAGCTATCGGTGATGCGGAAGGGAATATAGATCTCCATTTTCAATTCGCTCCTGCTGAAGTGGACGTTTCGCAGGAGGATAATTGGGCAGCAACCTCTTTTGATGATGCGAATATTTTAGTATGGGAACATCCGAATGCGCCGGTCGAGATGGAAGAAGAACAAGGTTGGTTTGCATGGAAATATGGAAAGCGAAAACCACGAACGGCTTTTCGATTCAGACATCGAGAGTCATCGCCCATACAATTTTTGACCGTATTGGTTCCCTATCAAGGTACCGGCAAACCAATAGTTGATGCTGGATTCAACGATGAATTCGATGTGGGAAATCCAAACGTAAATGTATTCGTCCAAGTCAACGATCAAAAGTGGGAAATAGGACGAGATATTGACAAGAATTCCGCATGGTGCTCAATCAAGGAATAAGGTTCAATCATAATTCCACGATTGCCCACAATCCTGAATTTTTCACTTCGAAAGAAATCGCTTCTTGGTCGCTTGTCACTTCGGTTACCACCGATTCACGTTTTGGCTTATGAATCTTGGCATGTTTGATCTTTCGATTCCCTGCTCCTTTTTCTATTAATTCTTTATTCACACTCACTTTTATCGTAACCGTATTCACGCCGTCTTTATCCGGATCGTAATTTTGGTTGAGAATATGGCATACGATCGGGGCACCTGGATTCTCGGGATGATAGCGAAGAGAAATGCGAACTTGCTCCGCTCCTTCGATATTGATTTGCCTTTGCAACATCGCCGGCAATTCTTCAATCCCTTTCCATTGCAACTTCCGGCCACTAGCACGATTCAAAATCGTTTGCTGCTTCTCATCGAGCGATTGAGTACCCTTGATGAAAAAGTTGAACTTGGAAACGCTTTTTGCATCGATAATAACGGGCAGTTCCTCATTTCCCGCAACAAGTACAGAAAAGGGAATATTGGCTTCCGTCATATGAATGGCAGCCTCACGGATAGTACGATGGTTATCGGTTGAATGAATCAAAGCGACATTGGCCAACGAAGCAGTTCCGTCGAGCAAAGATCGATGTTTCCGCACGAATTGATAGAGATAAGCAAAATCTTCCACTTCCCCATGCCACCAATGAGTCCCCAATTCTTGCGTATAGCACCATTGATGATGTGGAACCATGAAGACACTGCCGAAGGCATACGTCTGCGCAATCCACATACGCACCAATCCTGGTTTTTCATTGGCTTTGATCCACGCCCAATCATGGCCGGAAGCGGTTGCCGTCTGACGGCGGTTGAGTGCTTCTACCATTTTATAAACAAAGACCGGTTCGACTGGGGCTTCTTTGGATGCCGCATGATGTCCCACTTCTCCGCAAAAATAATCGATCACCGGTGAAGGAATCAGCTGCCTCGTTCCGGAAGCGCTTGAATTGATGCTGCGAACGAGAAATTTCCCCCGAATTTTTTCGGCATGCTCGAAAACATCGCGAATCCGCTCGATCATCCGCCTGTTTTGGAATATCTGGAATTCTCCGATCAGTGGACAGGAATGATGCTCTTTGCGATACCGTTCCGCGTCCCATCCTTTGGCGATCAGAAATTTTCCATAATCGAAATGCTCGATGTCTTCAATCCCCATTTCTTGTAATTGATCTGTCGAATATTTTTTTGCCAAATACTCACGGAAACCAGCCATGCAGTATGTGCAGAAACAACCGCCGTTATAGGCTGAACTGGCGGACGATCCGCTGTAATCATCGATGTGCAATCCGTCGATAGGGGCGAGACAGGCGCGTTCCGCCTGATCCCGTAAATACTTCTGATACTCCGGGTTGTTCGTGCAGAACCAATAGGCCGGATGCCCCTTATGCTCGTGATCCCAAAGCCAAGGAACCCGAAGGGGATTGCCGTCCAAATCCCGGGTAACAGCCTCCATGAATGAATCGGGGCGGAAATCGATGAAACCGCCGAAATCGACGAGAAAATCGACACTGCCGCAGTAGCGCATCTCTCTTTTGTGCGCTTCCTCCACCCTCGATTGGAATCTCTCCACCGCGTTTGAATCACGGGAACGGGGACGCCCTCCCCAGCCGACAACCGTACCGTCATATGCATCATATTGTGACGCCGGATCGGCGGCATACATGAAAACCACGTCGCTGGGATATATCTTGGGCCGTGACTCACTCGCTTCGGCGTTCAATGCGAAAATCAAGCCAACCAACACGTTCAAAAAAATAAACATATTTCTCTCCTTGCCATAGAATGTTTCTCCTGAATTTCCTATTCTAAAATTGTTATGAAACGACAGAAAGGAGAACAAAGAAAATGAGCAAGCATTCATTGAGCAGAAAAACTATGGGTCTGGTTTTTTGCATGATTGGATTGATTGGATTTCAATTAGTGTATGCGGCGGATCAATCTCCGTCAGTCATCGATGCGTCGGATTATTCGAACCTGCAAGCAGCACTCAACGCCGTTCCGGAAGAAGGGGGGTTGGTCATCCTCCCGCCAGGAAATTTCGAACTTTCCGAACCGTTGATGGTGTCCACCGAAAATACACATATTAGAGGAGCGGGTGCGGCTACTCATTTGATCAACCAGAATGAAGAAGGTAAGCCGGCGCTCATCCTTCGTCCGAAGACTTATGCGCAGGATCAGCGGGCACGAATATGGCGGGTGCAGCTAACCGACTTTCGTATTAGCGGGAATCCCAAAAGCGGCGATGGGCTTTTGGCGGAAGGTGTCAACGAAATTTTCATCCACAATCTTTCCATCGATCACAATGGCGGACATGGAATCAATCTCGTCGATTGCTATGAAGATCCTCGTATCGCCGATGCGATTCTCACATACAACCAAAAAGCCGGATTGAATATTTTGCGCGGACACGACATCGTCGTGAATGGCAACCAGTTTGAAGAGAACCAAGATGCGCTGCGCTGCATCGACAGTTTTAACCTTTGCATGAATGGTAACAACCTGGACGATCATTTACGGCATGGTGTGGTTATCGAAAACACCTACGGTTCGGTGTTATCCGGCAACATGATCGAAGAATGCAATGGCACGGCGGTGGTAATTGACCGTGATTGCTATGGAATCACCGTCAGCGCCAATGTGCTTGCGCATAATATGGAAGGCGGTGTACTTTTGATCGACGCTTGGGGATGTGCAGTCTCGGCCAACACTTTCACCATCGACGCCAAACGCGGTATTGAAATCGGTCCCAACAGTGGCCGTATCACCGTCACCGGCAATAATTTTTCCAACGCACACATCGGCGGCAAAACAAAGCGGGACGATGAAGCCATGGGAGTCTTCCTCGACGGAACAAGCGATGTCACGATCACTGGAAACATCTTTACCGGACTCTCGACGAATGCGATAAAAGCGAAGGGAAAATGCAAACGAATTATTGTGAACGCCAATGTAATGAGTGAATTTTCCCTTTCGTTACCGGGAAATTTCCCGGCGATCGATTCCGGCAATTCGCAGATTGAAGAGAGCGATAATATGATTCAGGAAAGTATTGATAAATAACAAATAAAAGAGAAAAGCCCTGAAAGGGCGTGAGAAGATAGCCAGCGGGCAACGTCCCTGGAGAGAGAAGGAATTTAAAAAAATAAACCACCCTGAAAGGGTGGAGGAAGGTAATCTTTCTGCCACCCCTTCAGGGTGGAATTTTACGATTTTCGGACTTTACCAGGGGCGTTGCCCACTGGCTATCTTCTTCTACCCCGTTGGGGTAAGGTTTTCCACCCTGAAAGAGTGGCGGATGACAGTATTAAACCCTCGACTTTGACGAGAATTGGATGCTGTCAACTTAAAACCCTTTTTAGGTATTTTGATTAATGGCATTTATTACTGATTAAGGTACAACCTCATCAAGAACGATTTTCAATGCGCCGGCAATATCTCCCCCCAACAGCCTTGCATTTTCCGCCGTGATTGCCTTCCCGCTCACATTGGCATACGGAATCTCGATACTCGTCCCGAACCAAATCCCCGGAAGTGCAGACGTCCACCGCCCGCAACTCTTCCCTTGCGTATAATTCTTCGCCGTATTCCAGGCGGTTCCGAAGGGAATATTGTCCTCTTTTTTATAAACCAAAGGACCTTGTTGAACCTCCTCCAAAATCTCACAGAACTGTTCTACCCGTTTCCAATTTTCCTGATCCTGCGATCCGACAAAGTAGAGGCTCTCATTGTTCGGCCCACGGATATAGGGGCAGTGCATATCCAGCGCAATGCGAAGTTTCCCTTCCGACCATTCCGGGACGAGATCGCGGATCGCTCTGACGGATGGATAGATACTATCCCCCGCATAATCGCGATTGTGATCATGCGGTTTGCGGTTCTTGCCTTGATCACCGTCCTCGACTCCGTCCTTATCGACAAAAGGTATAATCAGGAATTCAACATGGTCGCGGAACCATTGCCCTTCATCTGTTTCCGAAAGGACAGTCTCCATAATTCCTTCCAACACGTAATTGGCCATCATTTCGCAAGCATGGTGACGGCAGGTAAGAAAAACCCGGTATTGACACTGCCCTTCCAATCGTCCGACATGCAGGCGCTCGACTGTTCTTCCTTTTCTTGTTTGGCAAAGGGATTTCACTTGGATGTGTGAATTGTTTTCATATTTCTTCAAAAATTGTTTCAAGTCGGCTTCGAGATACGGTATGGCGAAGCAGAAGCGTACTTCTTCCGTATAATCTGGAACTTTGTATTGAAAGGATTGTCCCTCGACGCTATCTTTCCCCAGCCAACTCCATGTTTCCCCTTCATCAAGGCTCACGGCCGGTCCGCGAACGCCGATAACATTGCTCTTCGTGAAATGAACCGTCAGTGAACGGCCGGCTGCCCCGCGCGCACGAAAATACCAGTAAAACCAGTCGCCTTTGGTATCGCGAACATCCTGGTGAAGATAGATATCATTTCCTTCGATCTTATCGACGATGATGTTTCCGCCGGGAAAATCCGCATCGATATTTAATTCCACTTGATTCGTAATCTCCGCAGCAAAGCCTGCACAGGTTATGAATATAAGTAAGAAATACAAAAAGGTGAGATGTCTTGGAAAAGTCATACGCGTTTCCCCCATGAAGTTTTTTTATTCATTATTTTTCATGAACCATTTTCGGTTTACGAATTCTCCATTCCTTAAAAATGGAAGAAAAGAGATAACACACTCCGGCGAAAATGATGATCGTCGCCCCTGCCGGTAAATCGGGTTCGTATGAAATATACATGCCGCCGGCCGTGAATAAAATCCCCAAAAGCACGGCAATGAGCATCATCCATCCCAGACTACGCGCATAATGTCCGGCGATTCCTGCCGGTAAACTCAAGAGAGCGATGACCAAAATGATCCCGACAACTTGAATCAGAACGACGACAGTCAAAGCAATCAAGCAGAGAAGCAGCAAATAAATCGCTTCAACCCGCACTCCCTGCAATTGCGCATATTCCTCGTCGAAACAGATAGCAAGGAATTGTTTGTAATAAATAAAAACAAGCGCGATGATGACAATATCCAGTGCGCCGATAATATAAAGATCATTGCGGGTAACGAGTAAAATATTTCCAAACAGATAGCTCATTAAATCGGTGTTGTAACCAGGTGTGCGGGAAATGAAGATCAATCCTACCGCCATCCCCACAGCCCACAGCGCCCCAATGATCGTATCTTCATTCTGCCGGGTATGCAGGCTGATAATCCCGATCAGCAAAGCAGACAGAATCGCGCAGATAATAGCCCCGCCGATCGGAGAATAACCGAAGTAGTAAGCAATTCCCAACCCGGCCAGAACCGCATGGGCAATCCCCCCGCTGATGAAGACAATCCGCTTGACAATGACATAAGTACCCATGATCCCGCAAGCAAGACTGGCGAGGATACCCATGATGAGAGCGTACTGCATGAAGGATTGTGATTGTAATGCTTCAAAAAAACTCATGGTTTACTTTCCTACAACTTGTAATGCCGACATCCTGCCGGCTTTTTAAATACCACAAAGTTCCCGGTCTTTCCTATCTATCATCATAAATGCATCTCGTGATCGACGAGATTGACCGGTGTTTGATACATAGACCTGATGGAATCCCCTGTAATTTCTTTTGTCGGATGAATGACCAACGTTCGGTTCAAACAGGCCACCCGATTGACATGCTTGGACACGACTCCCAAATCATGAGAAACCAGGAGAATCGTACAGCGTTGATTCAGTTCTTGCAGCAATTCATAAATCCGGTTTTGAGACCAACTGTCGATATTTGATGTCGGTTCATCCATAATTAATAGTTGAGGATGTCCGACTAAAGCACGTGCAATCAAGACACGCTGCCGTTCCCCGCCGGAAAGTGTTCCAAAGCGCCGATTTCGTAAATCATACAAGTCGACCTCTTGTAGCGCCTCTTTCGCTTTTTCTTTCTCCCGTTTACTATAACGGCCAAAAAAAGGGCGCTCGTTCAGACAACCGAGAAGAACGACGTCGAGGATATTGATCGGAAAATTACGGTCCATATTCACTTGCTGGGGAACATAACCGATATGGGATGAAGCCTGTTGTGGAGTAGTGCCTAACACCTCGATCGATCCTGAATCCGGTTTCAGCAAGCCAAGGATAATTTTCAGCAAGGTTGTCTTCCCGCTTCCGTTCGGACCAACGATGCCGAGAAAATCTCCTTTTTCGACAGATAAAGACACGTCTTTCAGCACGTTTTCCGCGTTATATCGAAAGGAAAGTTGATCGGTTTTCACGACTGGCGATTGATCGTTCATCGTAACGCCTCTACGAATTTGTCAGCAATGTCTCGCATATTTTCCAGGTAATTTTCGGCCAGCGGGTCCACCGTAACCACTTGGCCGCCTATCGCCCGGGCGATGGCTTTGGCGGTACTTTGATTGAATTGTTGCTGCACAAAAATTGTTTGGATATTCTCTCTTTTCGCTAGCTGAATGGCTTCGGCGAGCCGGCGCGCTGTCGGTTCTTTCCCTTCAATTTCGATTGGAATCTGCTCGAGATGATACGCATCCGCAAAATAACCCCAGGCTGGATGAAACACCAGGAAATTACGCCTTCGAACATCCTTCATTTTTTGACGGATATACTGGTCAAGTTGGTCAAGATCATTATGAAATTGGCTCAGATTTTCTTGATAGATTTCCGCATGATTGGCATTTAATTCTTTCAATGTCCCGCAAATCGTAGTGGCTTGAACCTTGACCAATCGTGGATTCAGCCATGTGTGAGGATTTTTGAATCCTCCGTCGTTACCATCCTCATCATGAACGGCGCTCTCGTTTTCTCCATGCGAATGGTGATGATGCGATTTCATGGAACGAAGTTCAATCCCTTTTCGAAGGTCCACTACTTTCATATCCGGATTGTTGCGTGTGATACGTGACATCCAAGCGTTCTCGAAGGGAACGCCAATGCGAAAATAAATTTGTGCCTCTGAAAGTTTCACCATTTGTTGAGGAGTGGGTTCATAAGTCGCCGGGTTCTGACCGGGACCGACCAGAACCGACACATCGACCTGCTCCCCTCCTACACGCTCAACAAAATTGGATAAAGGGAGAATGCTCACAAAGGCTTTGATTTTCTTGTCCATCGCCTGTGAAAAACCGGCACTCATCCCAATGAAAATAAATAAGAATATATATATGATCTTGTTCACTGTGTTCATTTTTTATCCATTCTTTCATCCAAAAAGTTTTCAGGAGATTTACTCGAACAATCGGCACAGATTCCGCGCAAATACACTTCCTGTTCTTCAACTTGATATCCCGGCGCCGGGTCGGTAATGATCGGCAAGGGATACTGGAATAAACATTCTACACGCCCACAGGCGCGGCAAGTGAAATGGGGGTGACAATGAGTCCTGCTCTTGCACCCGCAGACGGCAAATCGCCACAACCGGTCCCCCGCTTCGACACGATGGACAATACCTTTCTCCAAAAAAGATTGAAGCCCGCGATAAATCGTCACTCGATTGATTCCGGAATCTCTGAGTTGCATCAGAATTTCCTCATGCGTTAAAGGCACATCCGAATCAAGCAAAATTCCCAAAATAGCGAGCCGATTTTTCGTGCAGCGCAAATTGTTTTCCCGGATGATCTTTCCGGCTTTCTCTTCCGTGTTCGAGCACATCATAGCTATTATTGTACCTACATGCAACTGAATTGCAACTAGAATTTGAGATTATTTTCCATACATTGCGCAGGATAGAGTTCGGCTGGGTATCGGAAGAGATTTAAATACTTCATCCGGAAGCCATGTTCCGAGTGGAACTTTCCACCAAATCAATTGATCCGGATCGAATTCCAGAATTCGCTGCATGAGATAGGTTTGAGAACGAAAACGTTTTGTGTCGATGGGGCATTCTACCATTGAATGATCATCCGGTATCAGTAATACTGATTTTGATAAATCATTATAGATATTTTTTTGATCGTTTTTATGATAAATAACAAGGAAACACTTTCCCGAGTTCTTTTGTGTATTTTTCGTTTCCAACCATTTTCTCCAGCGGGATAATAAATTTTGTTGTTCGGCGGTTATCCACCGCATAAGACGCTCTGCCATTTGGGAATAGGGGGGTTGATAGGCAGTTTGATCGGTTTGATAGCCCCAAAAAAAGAGACTTTTTTTTGCGCCATACCATGATTGCTGTTCGATTCGCTTCCATGCAGTATTTTCCAAATCCGAATCAACAATCAATTCACAAAAATCGGAAGAAAAGACAGATCGTAAATCGGAACAATGACAGGAAGCATCGAACAAGGATGGAGATTCCTCTAAAACAACCAAATAGCCTTCTTTGCATGATTCTAGCGTTTCGACAGCGGCGCACAGGCGATATCCCAAGCCGATCCCCAGCAGAAAAATCAACTCGGTTCCATTTCCCACAGCCGTTCGAATTTCTTGACGGAATGAATAAAGATCGGCGGAAATCGATTCGTTTTTTGAAACAGTATACCAACAATCCCCCCGTTTACATTGCGCATAAAGATATCCGTCTTCGCGACGATGAAGTTCCACATCATCATAAGCTTCATGAAGCAAAGAGAACAAATTCGGATAGTATTGCTTAAGGCTGTCTATGTTTTTTGCAAAAATAGGATGCGTTTCATTCATTTTGTAATTGGAAATCCCTGAAATCCGGATAGACTTGTTTCAATATTAATTCGGCACGATGCAGCATTGTGTGATTCTTTGTAACCCATTCACTGCCATTCTGCCGAATCTCTTGTGCCTCATCCGGATGTTTCAAATAATAGTACACCTTCTCTACTAAATCATCGGGATTGTGGAAAGTCCGAAAATGTTCCCCATCCTGCAAAAATCCTTTATCGGAGTCTTCCACCCAATCGGAGAGTAAAAATCCCTCCGCATAAGGAATATCAAAATCCCGGTTATTCAAGCAGGTGGGGCATTGCGCGCTATGAAAATTAAGATTGATTTCCGCAGAGGCATAGCAGTCCGGCAAATCCGCCGCATCGATTAATCCGTGGTGCCGGTCTCGATATTGATCACCAAGAATGGCAAGCCAATCATCCGGGCCAAACACATGAAGACCGAGAGGCAATAAAGCTGTTACATACTCGGAACGGGTATAAAATGTCGACGCGACATAGCAATAATACTCCAAATTCAACAGAGGAGTAGAAAACTGTTTACTCATCCTGTTGATATTGAATTGAGTAGCGCATTGAACAAGTTCATCCAGGACAGAAGAAGAAGGATTCATAGTATCTATGATTGTAAGAAAAGGAATAGCGCGCCGTTTTTTATACTCCGTGAGAATCTCATCAAAAGAAACGCGCGCCTTCGAGGAAAGAGACTCTAATGATTTTCGTGGATCGACCAGACTGCCAACATAAACAATCGGAAAACGGTAATCTGGAATATCTCTCCCTTTTCGGTCGATCATCACCGCATGGGGGAGGTGGAAAAGAGTACGCGGCTTGGGATTTTCGAATTCCGAAAAAAAAGTCTGATCGATGACACCGGCATCATCATATTGACACCATTGCGCATGGCTTTCGAAACCACTTAAAAAGCGAGGATGATCCACATACCATGTGATACGCCGGCAAGATAAACGTTCAGCAAGATTCTCCGGAAGTCCAAGATACCGGAAACGATTGAATGAAGGGCCGTTCAAAAAGAAAACCACATCAGGAGAAAAGCGGATCAACTCGCTCATCACTTTTTCCCGGGCACACCATTCATTGCGAAAATCGGAAAGATGAACTTCACACCCCAATTGTGCAAATCCCTGTAGAAGTGAACGGGTCATGCGGCTGTACACAGCGGATTTCGGTTCCACATGCGCCCATATTTTGCATGGCTCTGTCTTAAGAGTGTTTGGGGATTTTCGCAAAAAGAGATCTCTTTGAGTATTGAAATGATGGATTTGTGTCCGCATGGTTTTTGCGAACAATTTTTTCACATCATTCAACAATGGAAACAATTCATCCTGATTACGAGAGGATTCCGGTATAAACCGAAAGACACCAGGAGGAAGATGAAACAGTCCAAGTTCTTGAATCAAATTCGAAAGATGTTCCTGCCATCGTTCGCCCACAATCCAATGAACATAAGGGGAAAGTAATTCTTCGCGGAAATCTTTCCGGCAAAAAAAAGTAGTAAGTTTTGTAAAGTCCGGTTCAATGAGGATTATTCCCTGTGATTTGTTTCCGGCAATCCGGGAATACAATGCTTTCAATTCTATGGCTCGAATAAGCACAAAACAACGAATATCAAGTTGGTAAACCTGATCAACTTGAATTTGTTTTGTATTGTCCAATGAACAAGAAATCGAAGTTCGATTTGCGTCCGATAAAAAATCAATTAAATACTGCGGATATCGAAAGGCAAGTGCTTTGGAATTCCATTCGAAAAGTTCGTGTATCGATTCACTCGATATCATATTCCATCATATAGCGTTTGAACCTTCTTCGCCGGTTCGGATTCGATAGACTTCCTGTAAATCGGAAACAAAAATTTTCCCATCGCCGATATTACCGGTTCGGGCAGTGGACATGATGACTTCTACAACTTTGGCACATAATTCTTCTTTCACGATGATTTCAATCTTCACTTTCGGTAGAAGATCGACCACATATTCGCTGCCGCGAAACAATTCTTTATGGCCTTTCTGCCGTCCAAAGCCCCGGACTTCCGAGATCGTCAAGCCGACAATACCGATATCATTCAACGCATCTTTCACTTCATCCAATTTAAACGGTTTAATAATAGCCTCGATTTTTTTCATCGATGTTGTATTCCTTATCGTATCCTAGCTCTCATCCATTCAATCCCCCGCATGAGAACTAATTGCTGGGAGGTAAATATAAGTATGTACGTTCTTCCGGTAAATCTTCCTTATGAATCACCACTTCACTCGCACTGGCGTGCCGCACCGGTGATTTCCCCTCCAGAAATGAATCCACCGGTTCAATCGGAAACGCACATTTATCGGTTTTGAAATGCATGGGGATGACGATCCGTGGTTGAAGATCATTGACAATTTGTGTCGCTTCCTGTGGACCTATCGTGAAATTTCCTCCAACTGGAATCAGAAGGATATCCACCTTTCCCACTTCTTTCACTTGCTCTTCCGAAAGAACATGGCCCAAATCGCCCATATGGCAAACACGAATTTCATCCAGAATGAAACAGGTGACACGATTGTTTCCCCGCTCTGCTCCTTGTTCATTGTCATGATACGTATCGATCGTATCGAAATCGATTCCGCGGACAACCGCATCCGTACGCACCATGAGAGGACGAGTCGGTAAACTTTGAACATCCGCATGATCTTCATGATCATGGCTCACAACGGCAATATCCGCCGCATCCATAATTGGGCCATACATCAACGCCCCGCCATAAGAACCGGATTTATACGGGTCCGTGATAATCCGGGTTCCTTCATCATCTGTCAATAAAAAACATGCATGTCCTATAAATTTTATTTTCATCCGCGATTTCCTGAAGTTAGAATCTTATTTCATTTTACCGATATTGTGAAAATAAAAAAGCTCTCGCCGAGCAGGACCATTCGCAATACGAATCAATCCACCCGGCGAGAGTCATTTTTTCAATAACAATATCACAATTAAATATAATCGCTGATTTCGCTAATACTCTTTTTATAAATTTCAGCGGAATTCAATAAAGCTTCTTTTTCATGCGGATCCAGTTTGAGTTCAACCACTTCCGTCACACCGTCTTTGCCCAATTTGACCGGAACGCCGACATATAAATCAGAAATTCCATACTGTCCGTTTAAATAAGCGGAGCAAGGAAGCACATGATTCGAGTCATGGATAATCGATTCCACCATCTTCACGCTGGCCGCCGCCGGGGCATAGTAAGCGCTGCCCGAACCGAGAAGTTTTACGATTTCACCGCCGCCGACTTTCGTTCGCTCATTGATGGCTTGTATACGATTGGCAGGAATCAATTCAGTCACCGGAATTCCTGATACGGTCGAAAATCGTGGAAGCGGTACCATCGAATCACCATGTCCACCAAGCACCATTGCTTTCACTTCCTTTACTGAGACTCCCAATTCCATGGCGATGAACGTCGCATACCGGGATGAATCGAGGATCCCCGCCTGTCCGACCACACGCTCACTCGGGAAACCGGATTTCTTATAGGCAAGATACACCATCACATCGATGGGATTGGTCACCATGATAATAATCGCATTCGGAGAAGTCTGCTTGATGTTCTCCACAATTCCGCTGATGATTTCGGCATTTTTCTTGAGCAAATCCAAGCGGTCCATCCCTGGCTTTCTCGCCAAACCGGCGGTGATGACCACGATATCCGAGTTGGCGGTATCGGCATAATCGTTGGTTCCCACGACTTTGCTGTCAAAATCCAATACGGCTCCCGCCTGAAGAATATCGAGACCTTTCCCCATCGGCACGCCTTCGAGAATATCGAGTAGGACAACATCCCCGAGTTCCTGCTCGGCAAGAAACAACGCGCAAGTGGCTCCAACGTTACCAGCTCCTACGACGGTTATTTTGTTCTGCATGATACACACCTCTTTCTTTCAAATTTATGCCCGCATTTTTGTTCGGACTTTCTTTCAAAAACAGTAAAGAATCAATAAAAATAAACGATGAACACTTTCATCCCCAATTTTAATCCATGTTTTCGATGATCGCAGCGCCATATTCGGAACATTTCAACAAGGTTGATCCTTCCATTTGGCGCTCGAGATCATAGGTTACTCGCTTTTGTTTGATGGTTTCTTCCATTCCGTGGTTCACAAGATTGGCTGCCTCGAACCATTCCAAATGTTCCAGCATCATAACCCCGGAAAGGATCAACGAACCCGGATTGACTTTGTCTTGGCCTGCATATTTGGGAGCGGTTCCATGCGTCGCTTCGAAAACGGCCACGGTATCACCGATATTGGCACCGGGCGCCATTCCCAATCCGCCGACCTGTGCGGCACAAGCATCGGAGAGATAATCGCCGTTCAAATTCGGAGTAGCCACCACCTCATACTCATCCGGACGCAAAAGTACTTGCTGGAACATGGAATCGGCAATTCTGTCTTTAATTAAAATCTTCCCTTCCGGCACTTTTCCGTCATGTTGTTTCCAGACATCGTCCTCGGAAATCAACTTGTCCGGAAATTCCTCTTTCGCCAATTCATACCCCCAGTCACGAAACGCCCCTTCAGTGAATTTCATAATATTGCCTTTATGGACAAGCGTGACGGAAGAACGTCCACGATGGATGGCATAATTGATAGCCCCACGAATCAAACGTTTACTTCCGAATACACTGATCGGTTTGATCCCGATTCCCGAATCCTTCCGGATATTTTTCCCCATTTCCGAATTGATAAATTCGATGATTTTTTGTGCTTCTGGAGTTCCTTCTTTCCATTCGATCCCCGCATACACATCTTCCGTATTTTCACGGAAAATCACGACATCCAGCCTATCCGGGCGTTTCATGGGGCTGGGAACGCCTTGGAAATATCGAACCGGTCTTACGCAAGCATATAAGTCCAGCAATTGCCGGATAGAAACATTGAGGGAACGAAATCCACCGCCAACGGGAGTCGTCAATGGTCCTTTGATCGCCACATGAAATTCCGTAAAGGCATCCAAGGTTTCTTGTGGGAGATATTCCCCGTAAATTTCGTTGGCCTTATCGCCGGCATGAACCTCCATCCAGGCAATCTTTTTACTGCCGTTATAGGCCTTTTCCACTGCGGCGTCCACGACTTTTCTCATCGCGGGAGAAATGTCGACTCCGATCCCATCCCCTTCCACACACGGAATGATCGGATTGTCGGGAACCACGAGTTTCCCGTCTTTGATTTCGATTTTTTTCCCGTCAGAGGGAACGGTAATCTTTTGATACATAGCTTTTACTCCTTAGCAATGATGTTGTTCTGTCATGATATTACTCAACCAGTAAAGAGATATATAAATCCACCAATATGATCTACAGTATCGCCGGCATCTTGCCGGCACCGCAACAAATGTCTCTTTGAAGGCGGTACAACGGAAAATCGATTATATAACGCATGTATTCATTTTTAAAGTTGAAAGAAACGCTCTATTGCTCTTTTCCCTTCATAAAAATCTTGATAAGAAGCAACGCAGCTTCTCCATATTTAGCTCGCATAAAAGATGGATGACAAGTGGTAGACAATAGGATTTTAACTGGGAGCGCGGGCATCCCTGCCCGCACTTTCAACGCGCAAGATTCCTT
>CAYPPG010000038.1:46176-72684 GCA_964412555.1 uncultured bacterium | reverse complement strand
TTGCAAGTCTCGTCAAATCAATGCCTTTCTATTTTCTATTGCGTAAGTTCCGTTTTAATAGGCGTTGGTTTTCTTCATAGTCCTCCCATGAAATATACCCTTCATGCGACCCTGGAAAGAGTGCATGCCACTCTTCTTTCGGCATGCGTTCCGTCACGGAACTCCCATCCACTTTTTTTCGGGTGTGAGTTCGCCCGTAAACGAATGCTCCCGCATAGCGAGGATTATGGAGAATTTGTAAAGCACGGTAGTGATAGAATTCTCCCCAGACCAGATCCCCTTTCTTCGGCCCTTTCCGGAGCCGCCGCGGGAACAGAATCCCTTGTTGGTGAAACGATTTCACCGCCGCATGAGCGGAACCGGTTTGCCGGAAGGTTCGGAAAAACCGATGGATCGTTTCTTGAACCTGCCGGTCGGGATCAAAGGTCACTTGCCCCTTCACATCATAGACAAATCCGACAGGGAGAGGGCATTGCAATTCTCCCCGATTGGCTTTATTGAGAATACCGCCTTGTAAACGCGCCCGCTGGACGTGCAGTTCCGCTTCACTCATGGTTCCTTTCAATCCGAGCACGAGACGGTCGTTGAAATGCTTGGGATCGTACAATCCGTCTTCATCGAGCAAAAGAGTTTCTGTCAATGCGCAGATCTCCAGCAAGCGATGCCAATCGGCCGAATTCCTCGCCAATCGGGAGACTTCCAGACCCATGACCATACCGGCTTTGCCCATCCCGACTTCCGCGACCAAACGTTGAAAGCCTTGCCGGTTGCAGCTGCTGGCGCCGGAACGTCCCAAATCCTCATCAATAGAAATGACTTGATCCAACGCCCAGCCGAACGCGAACGCCCGGTCGCGAAGCGCATATTGGCGTTGTGTACTTTCCGTGTTCTCATAGACTTGCCTCACGGTGGATTGGCGAATGTAGAGGTAGACATTGCGTTTGAGGTGGCTTGCAGTGACTTTCTGATGTTCTTCCTGTTTCATCGTCCTTCTCCTGAATAAGATAGAGAACCATATCAGCTACCATTGAGGTCAAATCGGCTGGCTCGTTCGGCGAAAGTGCCATGGGCTTTCCCACCTGGTTGAAGTCCTTCTCGGTGTACTTCCACTCCCGGTCACGCCAAACTTGCATCCATACTTTCATCCCTTTCCGAAGGAACACAATCCATCCCCAATTCGACCGGCGTCCGGAAGGATTTTCCATTGTTGAAACACGAAGTTTCTCATACTGGTTGACATAGTCTTGTGACGAGAATGCGCAATCCATTTCAGCACACTCGTGCTCAATGTCATTAAGTTAAGAAATTTATCTTAGGGATTGCGCAAAAATAACTTAAACAACTTAACATTTTGTGCTATACTGGTTTCATTATGAAAAATGATCAAATAGAACAGAATGTTAAAAGTAAGTATGAAGCGTTATTTCCCATGATGAATGAACGAATGCGACGCTGTTGGGCAGCTGCAGAAGCATAGGCAATTGGGTATGGAGGAATATCTATAGTGTCTCGAGCCACAGGATTGTCTCGCAACACAATTACCTCTGGACTCAAACTAAATGCAGAAACATCGAACGCGGCCCAGTTTCAACCGACAAAACAGCGTATACGACAAAAAGGAGGTGGCCGAAAATTAATCACTCATACCGATCCAACACTAACTGCTTTATTGGAAACCTTAGTCGATCCGATGACGCGAGGCGATCCGGAATCCCCATTGCGCTGGACCTGCAAAAGCACGAGAAAACTAGCGAACGAACTTAATAAGCAAGGCCATCAAATTGGAGAACGAACCGTTTCGCGATTGTTGAAAGCGGAAGGCTACAGTCTTCAAAGCAATCAAAAAAGTCAGGAAGGCAATCAACATACTGACCGGAATGCCCAGTTTGAATATATCAACCAAAAAGTCCTTTCCTTTCAGAAACGAAACCAACCGGTGGTCTCCGTGGATACGAAAAAGAAAGAATTGGTAAGCCATTTCGCGAATGGTGGCCGAGAATGGCAACCGAAAGGGAACCCGGAGCTAGTGAACGTTCATGATTTCCCAGACCCGGAATTGGGAAAGGTCATTCCCTATGGAGTGTATGATCTCACGATGAATCAAGGCTGGGTGAGTGTGGGAATAGATCATGATACTGCGAATTTTGCGGTGGCCACCTTGTTGCGTTGGTGGGACCAAATGGGATGTCGAGTCTATCCCCACGCGCATGAGTTATTAGTCACTGTTGACAGTGGAGGGAGTAATAGTAGTCGAAGTCGCTTATGGAAAGTCGCCCTTCAAGAACTCGCTAATAAAATCCGATTGAGAATCTCCGTCTGTCATTTTCCGCCGGGGACGAGTAAATGGAACAAGATCGAACATCGAATGTTCAGTCATATTACAGAAAATTGGCGAGGTCGCCCACTCGTCAATGTAGGCGTCATTGTCAACTTGATTGGGAGCACAACTACAGAAAAGGGATTGCAGATTCACGCAGAATTGGATTCCAAAAAGTATGGAATAGGAATAAAAGTTAGTGATGAAGAATTCGCGAATGTCAATATAAAAAAAGATCAATTTCATGGTGAATGGAATTATACGATATTACCTTAAGTGTAATATAACTTGCTTAATTTATTTTTGCGCAGATCCTTAGGTTGACTTTAAAATAGTGACAAATACTCTTATTTCGATGTCTATTGAACCTAGAGGAATTTAAAATTGTATTATGGGATGAGGGATTATGATAGAAAAGCAAACAAATGGATGTAAAACAATCACAGATGAAAATATTTCCGTAGATACTGTACTAGAAACATTCCGCTCGAATCCGCAATTCCGGAATAATGTAACCTTCTGGCACACGATCCCGGCACAGCCTCCGGTTTATGGTGAGTGGCCAGATAATTTTTCCGAAGATCTGAAAAATCTGCTACAAAACCGGGGAATTGGGAGTTTGTATTCACATCAAGCAGAGGCTGTTTCCATTGCTCTGCAGGGGGATAATGTAACTGTGGTCACTCCTACGGCTTCCGGGAAAACCATGTGTTATAACTTGCCGGTGCTGCATCACTTGACGAAGGTGAATCCCGAAGCACGGGCATTGTATTTGTTCCCGACCAAAGCACTTTCACAGGATCAGTTGCTGGAAGTGCGGGAATTATCTTCCGGTTTAGGGCATGATTTGAAGGTGCATACCTTCGACGGTGATACTCCTCAAAATGCCCGGCGTTCGATCCGGAATTCCGGACATATTATCGTGACCAATCCGGATATGCTGCATACCGGTATCCTTCCCCATCACACCTTATGGATTCGCTTGTTTGAAAACTTGAAGTTTGTAGTGATCGACGAAGTGCACCATTACAGAGGCGTCTTCGGAAGCCATATGGCGAATTTGATGCGCCGCCTTCGCCGAATCTGTAAGTTTTACAATTCCAACCCGCAATTTATCTGCTGTTCGGCGACGATTGCGAATCCCAAGGAACTGGCGGAAGAATTGATCGGCCAGCCGTTTCGATTGGTCGATCAAAACGGAGCGCCGCGTGGGGAAAAGCATTTCATATTCTACAATCCACCCGTTGTCAACCGGGAATTGGGGATTCGGAAATCCGTCATCAACGAAGCGGGGCGAATCGCCACTTCCTTTCTGTTGAAGGGAATCCAAACGATTGTATTTGGGCGAAGCCGCCTTCGGGTAGAAATTCTATCCACCTATCTCAAACGGGCGATGACTCGGCATAAGAAGGATCCGAATCGAATACGTGCCTATCGTGGAGGATATCTGCCGAATGAGCGGCGGGATATAGAAGAAGGTACCCGGACGGGACGTTATCTTGGAGTAGTGAGTACCAATGCACTGGAATTGGGCATCGATATTGGCCGTTTGAAAGCGGCGGTTCTAGCAGGCTATCCGGGAACGATTTCCTCGACCTGGCAACAAGGAGGACGGGCAGGACGTTCACAAGATACATCGGTTGTGATCCTGGTCGCAAGTTCGGCTCCGTTGGATCAATTTATCATTCAACATCCACGGTATTTCTTTTCCACCACACCGGAATGCGGTCTCATCAATCCCGACAATCTTGCAATCATGGTCAGCCATCTCAAATGCGGAGCCTTCGAATTACCAATTACAGACGGGGAGCGTTTCGGGAAAGAAGAAGTCGGTGGAGTGCTTCAATATCTGGAAGAGGAACGTGTCCTTCGGCATTCCAGCGATAAATGGTTTTGGTCCAATGCGGCCTATCCGGCGGAAGAAATTTCATTGCGTTCCGCTTCATCGGAGAATTTTGTCATCATCAATACATCCGATAACAACAGTGTTTTGGGAGAAGTGGATTTGCACAGCGCTCCTATGCTGATTCATGAGCAGGCGATTTATCTCCATCAAAGCAGGCAGTATGTAATCGATAAACTCGATTGGGATGGCCGGACGGCGTATGCGCGGGAAGTGGAGGTCGATTATTATACAGATTCAATCGAAGAGAGCGATATCAAAGTGATCACCTCCGATATGTGCGAGCGAATTCAAAGTGAACAGGAGAACCATTCCACTCACGCGTATCGCTATTTCGGGGAAGTGGCTGTCAGCACTATCGTTCCAAAATACAAGAAAATTCGCTTTGAAACGCATGAAAACGTCGGTTTCGGGAATATTCATTTGCCGCAATTAGACAAGCAAACCGAATCGTATTGGCTGGAGATCACGGCGGAAGCGGCAACCGAACTGGTTTCGCAAAATGTCGATTTGGGAGGTGGATTACGCGCCTTGGCGACTGCAATTTCTAATGTGGTTCCCGTCTTTGTGTTGTGCGATCCTCGGGATATTTGCTCTGCGCCGATGGTGCGCGCTCCGTTTTCAGGATTGCCGACGATTTATCTATATGACGTCTATCCCGGCGGAATTGGCATCGCACGGAAGATTTACGATATTGATCAGCAAATCTTCAAGGCGGCGGAAGATTTGGTACAGGGATGTTCATGTAGAAGCGGATGCCCTTCCTGCGCCGGACCTCCATTGGAAATCGGGGATCGGGGAAAAGAAAGCGCCTTGAAAATTGTTCAATATTTAAAGTAAAAAATACTTCCGGATAACAATGGCAATGCGCCAGTCTGCCCTTGTCTAAGAAGTGAAATGCTAGGGATAATCGTCATCCTCTTGCTCACCATACCGTTGAATCCACCAATGCAGCCCCCAGATATCCCCGCCGGCCAACAGTAAAATGATTCCGATAAGCCATGGATTGAAATAGCCAAAAAAGAAATGAGCCATAAGAATATACACGATCAGGTAAAATCCGATCGCCACTGTCGAGCACTTGATCCATTCGCGTTTTTTTGTGATTTCCATGGCTCGTGTATCTCCAATGAAAACATTCCGTTCATCCATGGACAGTATAAATTCAATTTGCTGTTCATTTCAATAGATTCATCTATAATTTACCCCAACAATTTTTTAAATGTAACCTAACCGCTGCAAGCGTTCTTTGAGCTTTTCATCGTCGATTGGTAGTTCGAAGCGTCCCGGCTCGAAAGGCTCATATTTTTTGACATATTTTGGAGAATGATCTTCGAGGTAGGAAGGATTGAAGGCTTCGGTAAGAATTTTTCCTTCCATTTCCTGACTAATTGGAAACCCGAGTAAATAAAGGACTGTCGGAGCGATATCCAAGAGTGTTGGATTGGTGAGTCTCCCTTCCTTTTGAAAAGCTGGTCCGCTTAGGATCAGTATCCCCTGAAGATCATGACAGCCCGAGAACGTCCGTGAAAAGAAAAAACGGGAAGTGGGGTAAGTTTTCCCGTCAAGGATGATTTTTTGTTTTTTAAGAATCGGGGAATCGGGGTGCCAAGAGAGAGAAAAATTGGTTCGGAGTTGTATGTGCTGATTGTCATCGGTCTCGACTTGAAATACCGGCTCTTTGGACGATGCAAAATGAATAGTTTGGAGAGTCGTAGCAAGTTGCAATACATCCTTGGGTCTCATATTGCTACAATCAAAAATGAACCGCCGGGAAACCGTTGAATGATAAATTCTATTTTTGATCTTCATTGCTTGTAATAATTCAGGAATGTTGAGAAAAAATTGCCGTGGCAGAGCCGAATCGGCCTTCATTCCATGGTCCGATAGAACAAGGATATGGGTTGACGGCGGCAGACTATCGAGTATACGGCCGAGTGCCTGATCGGCTTTTTGATAATAATCGGGAATCACGTTTGCAAATCGATTCGGGAGATTCTCAAAATCGGGGAATGCTTCAGGTGACATATAATGCCAAAAACGATGACCGAGTTTGTCCGTTCCATAAAGGGTAAAGGTGGTGACATCCGGCGAATAGCGGCGAAGCAAATCCAAAAACATATCGGTTCGGATGCGCACGTCGGCAAATGCTTTTTGGGCCAATCGTTCTTCTTCCGTAAGCCCAAACCAATCCTTCCAGTAAAACCGGAACATCTGCTCGATGCTTCGCAATCGTGCGCCATTGCAGGCGCATTGAAATAAAGAACGGAGAATCTGCACCTCCCCTCCTGCACGATCTTGTTCTAGATAAATTTCTTGTAAACATGCATATCGCGAAGGATACGTTTCCGGCGTTTTGGCCATCCAGGACGGGATCACGAAATCGCAATAATAAGCGGGAGGCCAGGAAAGCAACCAAGAATAGAGACCAACCCGAAGTCCATGTTCCGCACAGATTTCCCAAATGCGTTGCGATTTCAAATCGGCTTTGGTGGAAAGAAAGCCGGTAATACCATGAGATTCGACGGAAACTCCGGTGCAAATCGATGTCCAAAGGCTTGGTGAACGCATTGGTTCAATACTTTCCAAAGGGCTTCTAATCCCATTGTTACTCAATTTTTGAAGATTAGGGAGTTTCCCTTCAGCCATCAAAGGATCGATAATATCCCATGTTGCACCATCCAGGCCAATAATGATGAGGGAAGGAGAATCTATATCTTGATTCGCTTGTGACAAATAAGAAGAAACCCCAAAAAGAATAGCGTAAAGGGCGAAAGAAAAAACTGCGATTCCAAAGACAATTCGCCGTTGACCGAGTCTCACAATCATTTTGCCCATCGATTGGTGGAATGAATGATCAGCAGGCAACAATCGGTAGAACGTAAATATAAAAATGAACAAGAAAATCGAGAGGAAAAGCGTAATCAGAATCAGGGAAACCGGTAATCCATCGACGAAGGATGGATTGAAAAACGAAATGAGTAAACAAATGAAAAGAGGAACGAGTAAAGGAATACAAAAGACGAGACGGAGTAAAGATAAAGCCATGAGAAATGAAAACAATCGAGTTATAAATTGAAAAGAGAAGAAATACTCTTCATTTCTATTTTATGGCAATTTTGTAAAAAAACGATCCCACCGGGGGAAATAAAACTTTTCGCGATCTAAAGAAAGAACAACGGCCGGTACCTGGCCGACGATACGGTCCCGTTCCACCAGCCCGAACCATCGGGAGTCAAAACTATTGTCGCGGTTGTCACCCATCATGAAATATTGATCCTCCGGAATCTCAATCGGACCAAAGGAGCGGATTCCTCGTTTGCCCGGTGTAAGCATCATAAAATGTTTTTTCTCGCCAAGGAATTCTTCCCGGATTGTAAAGTTTTCAAATTGCGGGATTTCTGCTGATTCATATGATATTTCCTGATCATTGATATAAAGGCGGTTATTTTTCATTTCCACAATATCTCCAGGGACGCCAATCACTCGCTTGACAAGGCGTTTTTCATCATCGGGAGAAAAGAATACCACGATATCCCCCCGCTTCGGATTGCCCCATTCCGCTATATGGGTTGTCGTGAAAGGAATTTTAAGGTCATAGGCCAGTTTGTTTACAAAAATGCGGTCTCCCTCGAGGATGGTCGGTTTCATGGAACCGGTCGGAACATCGTTCCAATCGGCGACGGCGGAGCGAAACGAAGTGACAATCACAAGAATAATCAGGAATGGCTTGATCCATTCCTGCCAGATATTTTTGAAACGGGCTTTCCATTTATCGTTCATTTTGGATTTCCTTATGCAAATAGAATTTGTCGGAGTGACAAGGTATAGTCTTCCTTTGATAGATAGCGCTCATTGGCAAGGGCAGACTGACGCTTGCCCTTGCTACCCACTGCCATACACCTTGGGTGCCAAAGGTAAGCGAAATGGGTTTCAAGATAATCCATGATACCATTTTACGTGTTTTCATTAGAAAAAGTAACTACTCACAGCTGATCCATAAAGTCGAATGGATGCGATTAAAGTAATCCCGGCGAAAATCCTCTTGAGTAGAACTGGCGAGGCCATTCCGGAGCCAAAACGGGAACCGAGAAAACCTCCTATATTGACGGTGATCCCCAAAACTAGTAATTCCAGCCAATCTACGCCTCCACTTTTAAAAAGAAACGACAAAAATGCTCCCGCTGAACTGACAAAAATAAAAAGGCTGGTAATCGGTGCTGTATGTTTAACGTCCAGCCAACCTAAACCAATGATGATCGGTCCCAAGACAATCCCGCCTCCGATCCCGACGAGCCCGGATAAAATACCGACTGCTCCTCCGATTGTTAATGGGAGCATGAAAGGTTGGTTCGCAGCTGTATCCGATTGAGATTGTGGAGAACGCTGAAAAATCATACGGATAGAAACGATGAATAGTACCGTTGCGAGAAGAAGACGGAAAAACTCCTCTGATATAGGTATCCTTGCCCCAAGAACTGATCCAAGCAAACCTCCAATTAGATAGGGAGTGGCAATGCGAAAATTAAAAAAACCACGCCGGGCATAGTTCCAGAATACGACTCCACTGCAAACGATGTTCAATGCCCATGCCATCGGACGAATGACATCCGGATTCGTATCCCAAAATGACAAGACCGCCAAATAAGCGGAACCACCGCCTAAACCGACAGATGCATAACAGGCGGAGATGATGAATAGTGCAGGGATAAGTATGAAAAGAGACATGTTTATCTATCACAATCAGGTCTGTATAGTGGTTACTGATGTTTCGAATTTATTCTATAAAAAAGAAAAACCCTTTTCGAGAGCCATTGTTCGAAAAGGGTTTCGATTTGTTTTGAGAAGAATTGGATTTAAACGTAACTTTGCAATGTTTTCATATAATTCGCCCGTTCGAAAGCGGATGGTTCGGGGCAGGATTTTTGGCTCATACTGCCCTGCATTTGATTGACTGATTCGTACTCGTGTTCTTCCATCCACGTTTGCATGTCGGCAAGGACTTCTTTGATGCGTCCAACGCCATGACGAAGCAAAGCTGAGCACATCATTGTGGCGCTGGCGCCGGCCATCAGCATTTTGATGGCATCTTCAGCTGAATAAATACCGGTCGTACCGGCGAGATCGGCATTTACACGGTTATAGAGGATCGCAATCCAGCGAAGAGGAAGCCGTAATTCTTGTGGCGTACTGAGAAGTAAATTCGGTCCCACTTCCAGGTTTTCAATATCAATATCCGGCTGATAGAAGCGATTGAATAAAACCAGGCCATTCGCTCCACCGTCGACAAGACGGTTTGCCAAGGAATTCATGGAGGTGAAATAAGGACTCAATTTCACGGCAACGGGGCAGGTGACGGATTGTTTCACTTCTTTCACAATATCCAGATAAATTTGCTCTACTTTTTCCGAAGTCAAGGAAGGATCCGTCGGAATATAATATACATTTAGCTCGACAGCATCTGCGCCCGCTTCCTGCATTTTCTTGGCATATTCTATCCAACCGCCGGTCGATACACCGTTCAAACTTCCGATAATTGGAATGCTTGTCGCTTCTTTGGCTTTGCGAATATGCTCGAGATAGCCATCCGGCCCCAAGTGGAACTCTTCCGGTTCGGGGAAATAGGATAAGGCTTCGGCAAAGCTTTCTGTTCCTTTGGTGAGAAAATGATTCAATTCTTTCGCTTCAAATGAAATTTGCTCTTCGAAAAGAGAATAAAGAACGATGGCGGATGCGCCTGCATCTTCCATCTCTTTAATTGTATCGATTTCTCGGGATAAAGGAGAAGCAGAAGGTACTACAGGGTTTTTCAGTTTGAGACCCATATATGATGTTGTCAAATCCATTTCGCTCGTCCTTTCATTGTCATTTTTTGGGATTTGAAAGTACTCACTAATTTAAAAATGCTTTAAAGGAGCGGTTTTAAAAAAACCGCTCCTTTCTTGAATTGTACGTGAATTAGTCGGCCGGGCCGTAATCGAGAGTTGCCATTTGTTTGTACAAATGCCAACGTTCGGTGACATCTTCTTGACCCAGTTCGATGAGTTTTTTGGCTGCTTCGGGCTGGCTCTTGGTCAGCATCTTGAATCGTGTTTGCTGATAGGCGAAATCTTGATACGAAATCTTCGGATCGCGCGAATCCAATTTCAACGGATTCTTACCTTCATTCGCCAATTCAGGATTGAATCGATAGAGCGGCCAATGACCACAATCCACAGCGGCCTTCTGGGTTTCCATACCCAACCGCATGTTGATACCATGAGCGATGCAGTGGCTATAGGCAAGGATCAGCGAAGGACCATCATACGCTTCCGCTTCGATGAATGCTTTGACTGTTTGCAAGTCATTGGCGCCCATGGCCACTTTGGCGACATAGATGTTACCATAAGCCATCGCGATCATGCCAAGATCCTTTTTCGGCATTGGTTTCCCACCAAATGCGAACTTGGCAACTGCTGCGCGGGGTGTGGCTTTCGACATCTGACCCCCTGTATTGGAATAGACTTCCGTATCCAGAACCAATACATTGACGTTGCGTCCGGAAGCCAGCACATGATCCAGACCGCCGTACCCAATATCGTAAGCCCAACCGTCACCACCGAGTGCCCAAACGCTTTTCTTGACCAGGTAATCGGCGATATTGAGCAGATTCTTGGCTTCGGGGGAATCGATTTCCTTCAATTTTGATTTAAGAATTTCGACTCGATCACGTTGTTCCTTGATATCGGCTTCATTTTTTTGCTGGGCATTGACGATCTGGTCAACGAGAACGTCACCGATTTGTCCAGCCAGTTTTTGAAGTAATTCCTTACCGTATTGGTTTAACTTGTCAATTGTGAGACGGAAACCCATCGCAAATTCAGCATTGTCTTCAAACAAGGAATTCGACCACGTCGGGCCACGTCCGTCACGATTCGTCGTATACGGCGTGGTCGGTAAGTTACCGCCATAAATCGAAGAACAACCAGTGGCATTACCGATGAGCGCCCGGTCACCGAACAATTGGGTGAGGAGCATCACATAGGGAGTTTCACCGCAACCTGCACAAGCGCCGGAGAATTCGAACAGTGGGGTTAGCAACTGCGAACCTTTGACGGTATCGATTTTGATTTGCGTGCGATCCATTTCCGGCAAATTAAGGAAGAACTCAAAGTTTTCGCGTTCCTGTTCACGAAGCGGTATTTGCGGCTCCATATTGATCGCTTTGAACTTAGGTTCTTTTTTATTTTTCGCCGGACATACCTGAACACAAAGACCACATCCCGTGCAATCTTCCGGTGCAACCTGGATGGTATATTTCAACCCTTCATATTCTTTGCCGCGAGCATCTGCTGATTTAAAAGTAGGAGGCGCATTGTCTAAATATTTCGGATCATAGAAATTCATGCGGATGGTTGCATGAGGGCAGACCATTGCACATTTTGCGCATTGAATACACACATCCGGATCCCATACAGGGATTTCCATAGCAATATTCCGTTTTTCCCATTGTGTGGTTCCGGTTGGGAACGTTCCGTCAACCGGGAATTTGCTGACCGGGACAGAATCGCCTTCATTGGCAATCAACTGGCCGAGAACATCCCGTACAAATTCAGGTGCTTTGGGTGATACCGGTGGAGGTACGTCAATTGAACTTGTGGCTTGTTGAGGATATTGAACTTCATAGAGACCGTCGAGTGCCTTATCGACTGCATTGTAATTCATGTTGACGATTTCATCGCCTTTGGAACCGTATGTTTTCTTAATGGCCTCTTTGATTTTCGCAATGGCTTCATCTTTGGGAATCACGTTAGCGATTGCGAAAAAGCAAGTCTGCATGATCGTGTTGATACGAGCGCCCATGCCGGTATCTTTAGCAACTTTATAAGCATCGACAACATAGAATTTGATTTTCTTCTCGATGATATCCTGTTGCACTTTTCGTGGGATTTTATCCCATACTTCATCCGGCCCATACGGGCTGTTGAGCAAGAATGTCGCGCCCGGTATGGCGTTTTTCAACATGTCGTATTTTTCGAGAAAGACAAATTGGTGACAACCGATGAAATTGGCTGAGTTCAACAAGTAGGTGGAACGGATCGGATTGGGGCCAAACCGCAAGTGAGAAACGGTAACCGATCCGGCTTTTCGGGAGTCATATACGAAATAGCCTTGTGCATAATTCGGGGTTTCTTCACCAATAATCTTAATAGAATTTTTATTGGCTCCGACGGTTCCATCGGCTCCGAGACCGTAGAACATCGCGCGAACCACTTCTTCCCCTTCTGTAATGAAATTGGGATCGTAATCAAGGCTTGAATGGGTAACATCTTCGACGATTCCGACGGTGTAGTGATTTTTGGGGGTCTCTTTTTGCAAGTCGTCAAAGACACCCTTGATCATAGCCGGAGTAAACTCTTTCGAAGAAAGTCCGTATCGGCCGCCAACGATGCATGGAACTTCTTTAAATGGCGCCGTGCCATTCGCCATACTTTCATAAACCGCGTTGACGACGTCGAGATAAAGTGGTTCTCCAGTAGAGCCAGGTTCTTTTGTACGGTCCAAGACGGAGATTTTCTTCACGGTTGTTGGCAATGCTTTGATAAAATGATCAACCGAGAAGGGACGGTAGACACGGACTTTGATCACACCGACTTTTTCACCCTGATTGGTCATATATTCGACAGTTTCATGAGCCGTATCGGCCGCTGAACCCATCAAGACAATGACACGTTCCGCATCCGGTGCGCCAACATAATCGAATAGATGATAATGTCTGCCAACTACTTGAGCGAATCTGTCCATTGTCTCCTGTACGATTGCCGGACATTTTTGGTAAAACGGATTGATCGTTTCCCTGCATTGGAAAAAGACATCCGGGTTCTGCGCAGTTCCACGCAAAACGGGACGGTCGGGAGACATGGCTCGGTCTCGATGTGCCCGAACGAGATCGTCGTCGATCATGGCGCGCATGTCCTCTTCCGTCAGTTCTTCCACTTTTTGCACTTCATGAGAAGAGCGAAAGCCGTCAAAGAAATGAACAAACGGAACGCGCGCTTTCAGAGAAGCTGCCTGAGCGATGAGAGCCATATCCATGACTTCCTGAATCGAAGCGGACGCAATGAAACCGAAACCGGTTGTCCGGGCGGCCATCACGTCACTATGATCGCCGAAAATAGAAAGGGCATGTGTGGCGACCGATCGCGCGGAGACGTGAAAAACTGTCGATGTCAATTCTCCCGCGATCTTGAACATATTCGGAATCATGAGAAGCAGCCCCTGTGAGGCTGTGAACGTTGTCGTCAATGCCCCTGTTTGCAGTGCGCCGTGTACTGCGCCGGACGCTCCTCCTTCACTTTGCATTTCGACAACGTCGGGGATCGTTCCCCAAATGTTTGCTTTTCCTTCAGCGGACCATTGATCTGCCCATTCCCCCATATTCGAGGATGGAGTGATTGGATAGATGGCACAGACTTCGTTGGTCTTGTGTGCTACATAGGCCGCCGCCTGATTGCCATCGATGGTAATCATTCGCCGATTCATTAAAGAACCTCCAAGTTGATGATTTCGACTAGCGAGTTTATCAGTCTCTCCTATAGAAGATTAATGTATTGAGGAGGGAGAAACGGTATTACTTTCTAGTAAAAGATACTTGCCACATGAAATTACTCAAGTGGCAAAAATCATGCGAAACAGATTTCTAAGTTTAATTTTTTATACCGCTAAAGTAAATACATTATAAATTTTATAAAGTAGGTCAACTTTATTGGCCACCACAATTATTAATAACAACCATAATCTTCTCGACACGGAATGAACTCTTATCAGGTAAAGCAAGCCTCTCGCTTGCCCGTTGGTGCAGGCGAGGATGCCTGCTCCACCCACGAATAGAAAATCAATGTCGACTTACTTGTGTTGGGTTTAGTAATCATTAAACATAAAACAATACACGAATTGAAGATAAGGGGATTCGATTAATCAAAAAATAACTTTTATCGTTTTATTACCAACGAACCGGATTCAATCCCGCATGCGTTTCAAACAAGATATCACCGTCACTCACAAGCCCGTTTGACATCGCATAGGATACCCATTTAGGAGAATTTGGATAGCTGCCCAAAGATGTTGTATCATCGTCAAAATCAGCGCCGAGACTGGCAAGGGCGTAATCCTTTCCCGTTCCTTCCGTGGTTCTGTATGCTTCTGCAAATTCATAAAAATTATGCCCGTTCACATAATTTTCCGGTTGTTTGGGCTGGAATATATCGATGGGGACACTCGGGAGATAGGCCACTGGCGTCGTGAAGCATTTCCAAGCCACATACCAGCCACCGATCGTCCAGGCATCGGGTAGCCTCCCGTTACCATCCATGCGATACATTTCGAAGGCTGTGCTGCATGTTTTGAATTCCGATTGAACCCTGCCAATCTTTGCACGGAGTTGAGCGTTCAAAAAATTGGGAACGGCAATTGCCGCCAAAATTCCGATAATGGCTACTACGATCAGTAATTCAATCAGAGTGAAAGCTGAATTCTTGTTTTTCACGATTTCGGCCACCTCACGTTTATTGATTTCTTTATTCAATATAGAGCCAATTCAATGAAAAAGGAATGGTTAGAAAAACGTTGGAAGTATCAATTTGTAAAAGTAGAAGGGGAAACCGGTAGGAAATATTGCATATCTCCTACCGGTTTTTTCTTGATTTACGGTTCAAACGTAACAGTAGCTTCACTATCGGCGAACAGCCCTGAATCCGGATTGACGACTCGAAGCCGAAATTCTTTTGTCTCTCCTTCCGGAACAGTCACGGTGTCAGCTGGAATATACGGATTGAGAATGTCTTCAGTGGCAAAATCGTCCGCGATTTCCGGTTGAATGTTGACATTGAAACGTTCTGTTATGGGCGGCAGTTGGATCGGATCTCCTCCATCGACGGGGATCAGATACAACTCGGAAACCGGTTCGGCATTCGTCAAGTTTTCATTGGTTTGTCCTCGGAAATTATCTCCGTACACATAAATGTCCGTACTAAAGTAATCTTGTGAAGCGGAAAGTGTCATTGAACTCCAATCATCTTCCCGTTGATACAAAATGGGGGGAAGCGGGTCTTTCATGGGGAACGTATTTGATGTAGGCGCTCCATTCCCCATTCGGATCGAAGCGGTGATTTCACCCGTCACAGGAATGACATTCGGAGCAAACGCCAGTCCGACACTGAATTCAGCAAAGATAAATCCGATTTTCCCTTCTTCGATTGATTCAATCGGTTCTCCGTTGACGAGAACAGGTGTACCGGCAATATCGACATTGAGTAACGATTGTTCAAATCCGCTGCCATCCCACCATAAAATAAAGGCTTGGTCGGTTTGAAGTGGAAGAATATCGGTTTCAGGATCGAAGAATTGTGCATTGAAACCGGACCCCATTTGAATTTCAAAAGCGTCAATGTCAAGTTCCCCTGTTCCCGGTTGGAGGAAGAGCTGGAACGGTTCGCTTTCATTGCCCGAATACTGATTCCGAACTATGACATTCACGAATCCTTCATTGAATTCGGAAATTCTCGTCGCGTTGAAGATCAATTCGCTTTGGCTGCGAAGAACGAAAGCGGAGTCGAGATATACCTGTTCGGTGATTTCTTGTTGATCTTCTGACGTTTGTTGCAGAATCACGATGCTTCCACCGATTGTATCTTCTTCGTTGAGCGCTGAACGAAAATGGCTGCCCATTATATTCAACGTTGCATTCGAAGCTTCCAGGAAGAAGGGAGCCGGATCGACTGCTTCTATAAGGGGTGTAGGCGCTGCTTCCATTGCAACCGTAAAGGGCGGTGATGAAACGCCATCCGTTCGATTGATTTGGATCGCTGCTGATTCCGATTGGTTTGGCTCAGTCAAACGGGGTAATGTGACGGTTATCCCGTTGTCCGATGTCGTAAATGGCAGATCGGCCGATCCATCTCTGGACGAGAAGGTAACCGATTCGGCGGGAGTTAGGAAATTGCCCTGAATCAAAATAGGATTTCTTGTATCCACATACAAACTTTGGTTGTTCAATCCCTGGATTGTTCGAATCTGCGGGGCATTCGGAATGTCTCCCACATCATCGAAAACACGGATATTGTCGAGATATACCCCTTCACCGGTTGATGAAACATCACTTTCAAATCGGAACGCGATTCGAAGGGCTTCACTTCTCGGCAAATTGACTTCCAGATGGATGAAATCTTCCGTACCCAACGGTTCGCCTTGTTGGTCCGCCGAATTGGATGTACCGAATAAGCCATCAAAAGTCCCATCGGTAAGTGTCTCGCCAAGGGCTTCCCGATCCGATACGATTTCTCCATCATCATTGATATCCACAAGTTCGTAATCCGTTTGCCCGGCTCGTAACACCTCTACAATGAGGAAATCGTTTATCGTCCCGAATGGTGTTTCGATGTCGAAAGCGACGTCGAACTCTAATTTTGGTGTTTTTGCAACGACTGTATTGAATTCTTGTTCGATTTCTAAGATCGATGTTTGAAGATTGGAATATCTCCCGAAATCGGTGTTCAAAGCGGCACTTTTGGGTTGGCTCAAGGCCACACCGAAGCCGGATGGATTATCCTCGTTAGCATTGAAGATGAACCACGGAATCGCGAAATTGTTAAAGGGCATTCTTCCCTGATTGATCAACTCGTCTTCATTTTCAGCATCCAGCGTATCCAATCCACCTCCCGGCAGTGCATCGAGTGAGTCGAAATTCACAAAAAACTCATCAAATCCCGGTGTAGGAGTTGCCGTCACGGTTCCTTCCGGTGTCGGCTGTGGAGTCGGTGAATCCGTGGGGGCTGTCGTCGGTGTTTCTTCCGGGAGAGGTGTCTCGGTTTCCGTTGGAGACGGCAAAGGTGTATCGGTTTCATCTGGAACCGGCGTGGATGTCGGTTCTATGACGATCGGTGTCGGTGTATCCGTCGGTTCCGGCAATGGGGTATCCGTCGGAGTCGATGTGCTTGAGATTGTCGGAGTTTCTTCCGGCAGCGGTGTTTCCGTATCCGCTGGAGTCGCGGTAGCGCCGGTGGTTGGAGTTTCTTCAGGCGTTGGAGTATCTGTTATTTCCGGAGTCGATGTTGCTGCCGGAGTTGGAGTTTCTTCCGGTAATGGAGTATCCGTCGCAACAGGTGTTGGTGTTGCCGGTTGAATAGTCGGAGAGGGGGTCAAAGTGGGTGTAGATGTTTGAAGCGGCGTCGGGGTTTCTGTGACTCCGATAGGCGTCGGCGTGTTCAACGGAGTCGGAGTGGAGACCAGTGAATGAAAATTCGAAAGAAAAAGGAGGAGATCGATTTTATTGACCTGCTGATTTCCATCAAAATCAATAGAAGGAGATTGCTCGCTGAGTTGTTTTCCCCATTCTTGTGCGAAAAGAAACATATCCGGAGCATTGATTTGATATTGATTATCTTCAAATAAATCAAAGGGGATAATCGCTGGTTCCGGATTTTCCTCCTGCGCCGTTCCGGAAAAAGAAAAGGCAACAAGAACCAAAAAAAGCGAAGAAAACATCAAAACGAGATTCTTGGAAATCTGAATGTGTCGGTACTTATTCATAAAAATACCCTTTTTAGAAGAATTGGCCTACTGTGCACAACCCAAAGAATCGGTTGTCGATCACCCGTGCTTTTATGCAATACCCAAAAATCAATTGGAATGTATTGTGATAATTATAATTGGATATGAGAAGCCCTGGAACCATTCGGTTATTCACGGCATTTTGAAATCCGCTTGGGCAAAATTCAATCCACATACCGTGCAATATAGCAAATTCCAACCAATTTGTCATGATTCACGGAAATAGGGAAGCTGGATGCAAAAAGAAACATGCCTTTTGCCATACTTTGAGAAGGGGTAAACTGTAGGGAATCATTTATATCGGGATTGAAGAGCACGCAGGCAAATTGTTCTTGTTCCCCGGTTGATTCTTGGGAAAAAGTTGATGGATACTATGACACAAGAAAAGGAAACCACAATTATCGGGGTGGTGTCTGACACTCATTGTCCCGATGCCGGACCGTTACCGTTGAAATTGCTGGCTGAATTTGAAAAAGTCGATGTAATTATCCATCTCGGTGATTTTTGCGACTTGCAAACGCACAAGGAACTTCAAAAAATCGCTCCTGTTCTGGCCGTGAGCGGAAACATGGACACTCCGGAGGTAAAATCGCTTTTACCGGAGAAAAAGACAATCGAAATTCAAGGTTTCAATATCGGATTGATACACGGTTGGGGGCCGGGCAAGAATTTAGAAAAACGGGTTGTGAAAGCAATTCCCGATGTGGATATTGTTCTTTTCGGGCATTCCCACATTCCTCTTTTTACACGAATCGAGGATAAATTTGTTTTTAATCCGGGCAGCCCCTCAATGAATGTAGACGGTTGCGGGACATTCGGGATTCTGGAATTAGGCGAAACGATTAATCATAAAATCATTCGGTTGGATGAGGAATCCGTGTAAAGTGTATTGGGAGATTTATTTCCTGAACTTCGCCGGTTTGATTGTCCACGCCTGCAACTTCGCGATTTCCATCATTTTTGGCGCATGAAATCCTTCCGGAAAAATTTCCCATCCCCATAGCCCGTCCATATCATCATCCGCAACGTATTTTTCCGCTTCCAGTTTTCCTTGAACAAAAGGAATGGGCTGATCGTAGATGGTTTCATCAAGGATTTGAGGGACAATGTGCGCTAAAGTAGCTGCGAAATCTTCCGGCCGCACCGGTTGACCCCCTACCCAGATAACAGTGGGCATTTTCTCGGTGGCGGTGATCGTTTTAATATATTCTTCCGAAGTTTCTAGGATATCCTCCCACGAGAAGACACCTTCTGTGATAAACCGTTCTGCCCGGGTTGCAGGCCCATACGAAAAAGTGATATCAAAATCTTCGGGAGGCGTTTCATAATCACTCGTGATGACGAGCGACGCGAAGGCAAACAATGCTTCGGCTGCGGAAACGGTTCGATCCCCTAAATCGGCAAAAGAAATGGATTCTTTCCAACTTTCAGCGATGTGTTTCAAGTCGTTTTGCCCGAGTGGTTCGGTATAAGCGGAATCGGGATAAAGGGAGGAAATTTGACGAGCAGTCACGAGACGGACATTGGGCTGTTTGATCGTGTAATCCAGAATTTCTTCGAGAACATGGTAAGCCTGTTCTTGTTCTTCTTTCGATTTCACAGGCGGAAGTTTCCACTCCGTACGCGGTGGGTTTGCTCCTTTCGCAAAATTGACACCATCCCAGAATGTTTCGTGAACAAACTCACAAGGATGATAAAAAACGCTGATGACTCCTCCCCCTTCTTTCGTTAGTTTTTCATGCGCTTGATCAAATTTCCTGCAAAATTCCCGTATAGAATCATCCGTCCAACCATTTACCCATAACAAGCATTCTCCCAATTCGAGAACGTTCAAGATGCCACAATACCAAAACGGCCGGTTGTTAAGATTGACGTGTGAGGTGGCATCGAGATAGAGAGGAATATTCCATTCGCGCAAAGCGGCGTAACTCTGCGGTGTCCACGAACCTCCGGGCTGACCGTAGCATGAAGCAGATTCTCCGAACACTTCTTCCAACCATTCCAGGCCAATTTCTTCACGGGTTGTAAATTCATACACCCCCTCATCCCAACTCAAATCACGGCAGTATTCGGATGGAGTGGGATGAATGCTGTGATGGGTCGTGTGATACCCAATATCATGTTTGGATAGTGCCACGATCACATCATTTCGGTCTCTTTCATCCAAGATACTGGCTTTTTCGCCGACAATTTTAAACGTCGCTTGTACCTTTCGTTCGCTGAAAATATCCGCAATGCGTTTTGCGGCATCATCCGACTGCGGTAAAATGTAATCTTCTGTGTCAAACCAAAAAGAAACATAAATCATTGTCGATTCCTTTGCATGAAGGGAAATATTGATAATCACAAAGACCAATAGCAGAAAGAGAAAATAGAGTTTACGACAATCGTGAATCAACATCGATGTTACTCCCTTTCCAATGGATGAGAATTATTGAACGGTAAAAGATTTTTCGTAGGTTTTCCATTGCTTCAAACTGGTTTGAGCCGGTTTTTCATAAGCGCCCACTGCCGGTGGTTCATTCCATGGTTTTCCATCGAAATCCCCGGCGTTCGGTCCCTTTATTGGTAATTCCCCAATAAATTCCTCTAAATCACCAGCCGCTCCAATGGCGGGGCTTTCTCCCTGCAAGTGAAAATCCAGTCCGTTTATGTTCTTAAAATTCGGATTTTTTTGTACAATGCTCTCAAGTTGGCGGCCGGGTAAATTTGGACCTCGAAAATTTGAATTTGAGGTGTGATACCATAAATTGTTGGCAAAAATGAATGTTTCCGGTTTGGTATTGGGGCCAATATTGACAAAAGTATTTACTTGATCATCGATGACAACGATGTTGTTGGCATACACATTGTTCGAGGATTGCGCCAATCGTTCATGATTGTTCTCTTGAAGGATTCTTGCTACCCATTTTTCAGGATGATAGACCGTATTGTGAGCGAAAAGTCCGTATTCACATCCGACAAAGGCAACCGGGGTCTGTCCCCGGATAAACACGTTCGCCCAAACGGTGATATGAGAGGCTTCATAAGGAGCATCGATCGGCCTGAAAAACTGCATCCCTGTCGAACCTCCCATATTGACAGCGCGTCCACCGGCATTTTCGAACCGGTTCGAATAGATGAGTATCCTCGCGCTTCCACCTTTGGCTTGAATGCCTGTGCTTCCGCAATCGACGATATGGTTATTGACAAACACGCCGTCATGGCAGCCCACCATATCGATAGCCGATCCACCATTTCCGGGTCGTGTGATGAAGCAATCTTCGACACGAAAATGATCTACCCCTGATAATTTCAAACCGTCACGATTTCCATCGGGGCCGATATCGCGAATCGTAACATTCCGTACAATCACATGTTCCGCCGGACTCTCAAATGTTCCGCCGTCATCGATGTTGATCCCGTTTCGGGATGCGCCTTCGACGATGAAATCTTGCAAAATCACATATCGCGGCTCCGAAAGTTGCATTGCCTGCCTTCCGCCGGTAAACACGGCAGGATTCCTTTCTGAAGAACCGGTGATCAAGATTGGTGAATCGGGTTCTCCATGCAGACGATTCAGAGACATACCCGTCGCTTGTGAGCCTGCGAGAAGTACGATTTTTGTTCCTGGACGGGCGTCACGCGCCGCTCGCTGCAATGTTGCATATGGAGATTCCTGGCTGCCCGATCCAGTCTGGTCATTTCCCTTTTCTCCCACATATACCGTCCGGTTGTATACTGCATTCTTGTCAAATGGATCGGACAATCCAGCTATAGCCTGTGCGGATGATAAAGCAATCACAAAAAAAAGTAATAGAAAGATGTGTAGGATTTTAGTATCGAAATTCAATCGTATTTCCTTTCTGTTTAACCGATCAAATCAGCAATCATGGCTTTGCCACTCTGAATCACGCTGCGCATATCGTCAACGCCATCTTGTTCGAATGTCAAATACCCGGTGAATCCGATTTTTTTCAGCGTTTCAATCACCGCCTTGAAATCCATGTGTCGGAGCGCGGGCATCTTGCCCGCATCTTACAACGCGTGCATGTTCATTATTGGCGCGGTGGCAAAAAGTATGATCTTCGTTATAAACCTAATATATATTGTGTTGATAGGTTCCTATTAATCACCTTATGTTGTGCAGACAGGATGTCCGCCCCACAATATCTGCCTTTTGTAGTAGTATTATTTATCGTTAAAAAAGGCTCGAGAACATCCCGAGCCTTTGTACTAAAAATGAATCGTACTTGTATAATCAATAGCATTCCCAATGGGAAATATTTGTAGGCTCTGCGAAGGTCAGCAGCCATTCAATACCTTGATGGATCATTTCCAATCCATTCTCAGTATAATTCTCAAACAATCCATCCGCAGGATCGCTCGTGTTGCCCAAGCCGTTATCCGGATGTTCGTGATAGCGGTATATCGGTAAAAACAACCGCGCATTCCCAGCGACTTGCCCACCGGCTTCGGCGAAATTATCCCCCGGCTCCCAGGCAATAATAGCCGGTGCATCTTCCGCGTTGTCATTCAAGATCGTGGCAATAATGGTCCCATCTCCTACATCGCCCGGTGCAACATGATCAACCTCCAGGTCAAATTCGAATAAATCCCCAGTCAAACCAGACACGACTGGATGGTCGGCTTCCACGATATCCAAAAATGACCATGTTGAGCGTTGATGTGCTGCGTCTACCCAAAACCAGCGGGTATTGCGAACCAAATAGCCCGATCCCTGAAAAAGGGGAACGTCCAAGTCATTCCATTGCTCGATAAAATCATCAAAATCCCCGCTACTAATGGATCGATGAACCAGCACTACGTCAAAACTTTCCAGATAAGCTATTTCATCATCCTCTAGGATTCCTTCGTAATCACTGACGCCTAATCCCTCGTTCGCGTCCACGGTCACGGTATATCCAAATCCACGCAGATAGTCACCCAGATTGCCCGCGCCTTCCACTTCCAATTCCCGATCTTCTGTGACAATAAAAATATTTTGACTCATTGCCAAACAAGAAACACAGAAAGCGAACACCATAATCCATACAACTTTTTTCATCATTCAATTCCTCCCACAAGCAATGTATATTTTTCTAGAAAGTGTTAAGTCGTTGAAAAGTGTTTTATTCACCTCCTTTCATCGATTTGTCAAATTGAAGGAACTTTGTCTATTATTTTCCAACCAGAGAATCATCGCAAGGTCTGGAAACACGAGGACCCGTCCGGACAATATCGCCCTCGCTGTTCACACCGTTCGAGGGATCGAAAGAGGAAACACTGCCATAGGTTTGCGTTCCATCCGGTCCGGCGCTGGCAAGCCGCCATTCGGAACATCGATACGAACTGTTCAAGATCGTTTGACCATTCGTGTTGAACGCTGTCCAGGCATCGACATAATCATAGGTATCATAGGCTTCATGTTGGTCTTCATTTAACCGCGCTCCGTGAATTCGCTTCAGGAACGGATCTTGCGGGACGGAAGACATATACGAAATCGGAGTTGTCAATGGAGCGAGACGCTGGGAAACCGGCCATATGTTGCCGCCTTGAAAAGTCTGCCAAACCGGATACATATTATTATCCAGGCGATAACTGGCGAGCGCCGTATCGACGGATTTCATTTCCGATTCGACTTTCGCGATTTTCGCACGAACTTGCGCATTTAAAAAATTCGGGACCGCGATAGCGGCTAGAATTCCGATAATTGCAACAACAATGAGCAACTCTATCAGCGTGAAACCATAACGATGGTGCATAACAGTAGATACCTCTTTCTTCTAAATAATGGATTCCTATAAGCTTAACTGAAATCGTCGCAATGACCAGTATCGAACATGCAACATTCTGTAAAAGATAAATACCTGTATGAGATTATACGATTGGACAATATAATGTGTTTTTATTCATACAGTCCGTTTATTCTTAGAAAAAGATTTTTTGATCAGTCTTATTTTATTGAGGATTAGGTGCAAAACATGAAAACACAAGAAATACGGGATCGATATCGTGAATTTTTTGTCACTCGCGGCCATGAAGCCTTTCCGAGTGATTCTCTTGTCCCTCGAAACGATCCCACTCTCCTTTTTACGAGCGCTGGGATGGTGCAATTCAAGCCGTATTTTCGCGGCGAAATGGGTGACACGTTGAAGCGGGCTACGACATGCCAGAAGTGCTTTCGAACCAGCGATATCGAAAATGTCGGCTATACCGAACGGCATCATACTTTTTTCGAGATGTTAGGGAATTTCTCTTTCGGCGATTATTTTAAAAAAGAAGCCATCCGCTGGGCATGGGAATTTTCCGTTGATGAAATGAAACTCCCGGTCGAGAGAATCTGGGCCAGCATATTCGAAGACGACGAAGAATCCGCCGTGATTTGGAGGGAAGAGACGGGAATACCCGAAGAACGAATCGTCCGGTTAGGAGAAGAAGACAATTTCTGGCCCGCTTCCGGTATTTTAGGCCCATCCGGACCCTGCTCGGAACTTTATTACGACCAAGGTCCCGAAATCGGCTGCGGAAAACCGGATTGTGCTCCCGGCTGTGACTGTGACCGCTATCTCGAATATTGGAACCTTGTTTTTACTCAATTCGACCGGCAAGCCGATGGCTCTTTACCACCATTGGAAAGGAAGAATATCGATACCGGTTTAGGACTTGAACGCATGGCCTGCATCATGCAGGGCGTTCATTCCAATTTCGATACGGATACCCTCTCTCCGATCATCCATTATTTTGAAGAACAAACCGGTTTTCAGTTCCACAAAGACAAAAATCACGATATTTCATTCCGCGTGTTGGCGGATCATATCCGTGCCACTATCTTTGTCTTGACCGATCATGTCATGCCTTCCAACACCGGCCGAGGCTATGTCCTGCGTAGAATCATGCGCCGCGCCATCCGGCATGGACTTGTCTTGGGATTGGAAAAAGACCTTTTAGCGCCGGCCATGGAGATCGTCGCCGAAGTCAACCGGAAAGAATATCCCGATTTGATTGAACGCCTGCACTTCACGAAAAAAATTGCCGCAGCCGAAGAAGAAGCCTTTCGCACTACCCTCAACCGCGGTCTCGTCATGCTGGGCGAAATGATCGACGATCTCGAATCGACAAAACAAAAAATGCTGCCCGGTGAAAAAGCCTTCATGTTATACGACACCTACGGTTTCCCCGCAGACTTGACCGATGAAATCCTGAAAGAACGCGGTTTTGAAGGATACGATGAAGGCGCCTTTGAACAATGTATGGAAGAACAACGCGCTCGTGCCCAAGCCTCTTGGCAAGGCTCCGGCGAGACGAAGGTTGAAATTGATATCAACGTGCCTCCTACTGAATTTACAGGATATGACTCGCTGGAAGAAGAAAGCGAAATTCTCGCTCTTTTCCATGAGGGCAAGAAAATCGAATCGGCAGTCGCCGGCCAGGAAGTCGAAATCGTCGTCGGGAAAACCCCGTTTTATGCCGAATCCGGCGGACAAGTTGGAGACAAGGGCACTATCGAAGAATTGTCCGGAAACGACGCTTCCGTTCGCATAGAAACCACCCGAAAAACCGCCTCCGGCGTCTATGTCCATTTCGGTATGGTCGAACGTGGGATTATCCGGGAGAAAGACCGGGTTCGCTTGAGTGTCAGCAGAGAAAACCGCTTGCCGACGCAAAAAAATCATACCGCTACCCATCTTCTGCACGCCGCTCTTCGGCAAGTTGTCGGAACCCATGTCAAACAATCAGGATCATTGGTCGATGACGATTATTTCCGCTTCGATTTCACCCACTTCGAGGGGATGAAACCGGATGAAATCAAGAAAGTCGAAGAAATCGTCAATCAATGGGTATACGAAAATCACCCCGTTCAAACGCGTGTCACCTCCATACAAGAGGCTCAGGAACGCGGAGCGATGGCCCTTTTCGGTGAGAAATACGGGGAAAAAGTACGCATGGTGGAAATCGTCGACGAAGAACACCCCGATAAATGCGTCAGCCTCGAATTGTGCGGTGGAACCCATGTCAAAGCGACTGGGGATATCGGCTGCGTCCGCATAATCGGAGAAAGTTCCATCTCCGCCGGAAACCGGCGCATCGAGGCGATCACAGGACCAAAGGCTATCGAGTATATTCAAAAAGAACATGATCAACTTCGCTCCATCGCTTCGACATTGAAGGTATCCGCCGATGAAACCCCGGATCGCGTGAACCGTTTACTCGATCAGATCAAGAATCTGGAACGGGAGAATCGGGAACTCCGCCAAAAACTCTTACGCGGTGAAACGACAAATCTGCTCGAAGGTGCGGAAGAAGTCAACGGGATCACGCTCCTTACGCGGGAAGTGGATATCAGCGAGAAAGACGAACTTCAAGCAGCAATGGATTCGTTGATGTCTGGCGCGAAAAAACGTGTTGCGTTATTGGCAGCCCCATCGGATGGCAAACTCACCATGGTATGCGGGGTTAGCGACGATCTAACGGCGGTGTTCGACGCCGGTAAAATAGTCAAAGAGATTGCCAAAATCACTGGCGGCGGTGGCGGCGGACGAAAAGACCGTGCCCAAGCAGGGGGGAAAGATATCGCCAAGTTACCGGAAGCATTTCAAAAAGTCAGGGAAATCGTTGCTGGTGTTTGAGAAAACATGTGATTATTGAAGCGGGTAGCCAGGGCAAGACGTCAGGTCTGCCCTGGCGGTGAGGCGCGAACCGGCAAGGGTAGACTTCGCTT
>CAYPPG010000038.1:0-46076 GCA_964412555.1 uncultured bacterium | reverse complement strand
TGCCCTGGCGGTGAGGCGCGAACCGGCAAGGGTAGACTTCGCTTACCCTTGCTACACGGTATTTGAAAATCCTAGAAAGATCAACAAAAAGACATTAATGAATTCCTCTCTCTATAAAATCGACACATTATCAACGCAAGGTGAAGGCATCGCGCGCAAAGAGGGCAAAGCCGTTTTCATTCCGTACACTTTGCCAGGAGAAACATGGGAAGCCCGAATTATTGAAGAGCACAAAAAATATGACCGAGCTTTGCCTATCTGCCAAATTTCTATTTCTCAACCCCAATTCATAGAGCGAATCGAGCCTCGCTGTCCCTATTTCGGCCAATGCGGGGGCTGTCAATTACAGCATATCGATTATATCGATCAGGTCTCTCTCAAACAAAACTGGCTGAAAGAAACGTTCCGCCGTATTGGACATCTGGATGTGAATGTCGAACCGATTATGACTTCCGAACCATGGGAATACCGGAATAAAGTAACGATCCCGCTCATCGAGCGTGACGGGAAAACCGTGTTGGCGTTTCATCGCGCCTATTTCCCCGCGGATTACATCCAGATCGAAGATTGTGTCATCTCTCAGCCGCCATTACGGAAACTGATCGAGAAACTTTCTTCGGTTCTCCAGAAAATGCAGTTGAAATTGATTCCCTATTCGAAGCGCGGATTGGGATCACGAGTGATGCTTCGTGTGATCGATGATCGAAAAGTTGTTCAGTTTTTTGATACGGAAATCAATTCGACAAATGCCAATATCTTGCAAGAACTGATAGACGAAAAGTATGCCGATGAAGTGATTTCATCATCCGGACAATCATGGCAACAAGACGAAAAGCCATTGAGCGATTCAGAAGTGTTTTTGCAGGTTAATGATCCTGTTCGAGAGGAACTCTACAACCATGTTTTGAATCTCCCGTTTCAATCCTATCAACGATTATTGGATGGGTATTGTGGTGTTGGGATTTTAACGCAAAGAGTGGCGGAGAAATTCGAAGAAGCCGTTGGCGTGGAATCGAATCCTCATGCTGCCGCCTATGCGGAATCCCGCTTGAAAAAAGTAGATTCAGGGAAGCAAATTCAAATCATTTCTCAAACGGTTGAACGGTATCTGCAAACGGTGCAGATACCGTTCGATACCGTGATTCTGAATCCTCCCCGTTCCGGTCTATCGAAGGAGGCACGAACACGAATAGCGAAAATGAAGCCCCGCGATCTTGTCATAATCTCCTGCCACCCAGCCGCTCTCGCCCGCGATACATCTGTGTTCGTGGATCACGGCTACACCATCAACGATATTCAACCGTTCGATATGTTCCCGCAAACATATCATTTGGAAACAACCGTTCACCTTCGAGGGTAGAGCAAGTGTCTCGCTTGCCTTTCAAATGCACGCAGGAAGTATGATTTCAAGAAACTACGAGCGAATCGAAAAGTGTAGAGGTAATTGTAAGACGATCACTTCTTATAGGCTGGAGTGAGACCTTTTATCATCGGATAGTGTTTTGTATTTAGTGTTTTCAACTCTGCTTTTTCGGATTCAGCGGTGGCTGCCAAGATGGCGTCTGCAAGACTCACACCGTGTGATTTGCCGTAATCACGTTTGTAGAGTCCTCCGGCTTTTGCGATTCCGGCACTTATTGGGATTACAGGAAAGAGGGAGATAAAATTCTCCAGCGTTTCTTGCTCTGCGTCTCCACGAACGCCAGCGTAGAGTTCGGCAAGGACAATGGATGACAAGATGATCCGATCCGAATTGGCATTGACAAAGGCTACCGCCTTGTGATAGCCCAGTAAAAAATCGACAAGAACATCGGTATCGACAAGGATTGGCTTTGCCATCATTCACTTCTGCCCCAGTCGGCACGCAAAACTGTGAAATCAGGAAGATCAGTGCGATCCTTCCAGATACCGGCAGCCTGCTGTAATACCGCTTTCCGGCGTGTGCACCCTTCTTGATCGATAAGACGATCGACAGCCTCTCGAATGAGCTCGCTCTGCTTCTTCCCTGAAGTTTTTGCAATCGAGTCTAATTCTTTCCGCTGACGCTCAGTAAGGTATATTTGTGTTCGGATCATGGTATCTTCCTATGCTGTATACAGCAGGATTATACATTACATTTTACCAATGCTTAAGCCAAAGCAAGGAGGGAATTTTATGGAATAAACTGCCGCAAAAACGTCAAGCTCTGTCGCAACGCCGCTTTTCGGTCATCCAGCGAACTTTCATACGCCCGATCCTCCACTTCCACACAAACCGGGCCGCGATAGCCGGTATCTCCAAGCACCGAGAAAAACCGTCCCCAATTCACCTCTCCCAGTCCCGGCAATTTCGGGTTGTGGTATTCCAACGGATTCGCCAGAATTCCGACGTCATCCAACCGCTCTTGATCGAGCCGAACATCTTTGGCATGGGCATGAAAAATGCGGTCGGCGAATTCACGCAGCGGTTTAATGTAATCGATATGCAGCCAAACGAGATGGGAAGGATCGAAATTGAGTCCGAAATTTTTATTAGGGATATCTTCAAACATCCTTCGCCAGATTGCCGGGCTATAGGCAAGGTTTTTCCCGCCCGGCCATTCATCTTTCGTGAAAAACATCGGGCAGTTTTCGATGCCGATGCGTACGCCGTGTTCCTCGGCAAAATTGATGACCGGTTTCCAGACTTCGAGAAACCGCGGCCAGTTGCCGTCGATCGATTTGTTCCAATCGCGACCGATGAAGGTGTTCATCTGGTTGACGCCAAGAATCTTTGCCGCGAGAATCACTTTTTTGATATGTTCGACATAGGTTTCCGATTCCTGCCGGTCCGGCGTCAATGGATTGGGGTAATAACCAAGTCCACTGATCTCTACATTGGCACTGGCGGTTTTGTCGTGGATTTTTTTCGCATCCTCTTCATTGAAATCCTGCACATCGATGTGTGTGATACCCGCATACCGCCTTTCGGCTTTCCCTTTCGGCCAGCACATCACTTCGATGCAGTCGTATCCGGTTTTCCCGGCAAAATCGATTACCTCTTCGAAAGAGAGATCGGGTAATATGGCGGTTACGAAACCGAGTTTCATGGTCATCCTCCTACAGTTGAATCCATCGTTCTTCCCGATGGCTTTTCAAGATCGCTTCGCAAATCACGATTTCTTTGTGTCCGGATGCGAAGGTGGGAAATAAAGGATCGGCGGAATAATCGCCTTGGCCGATGTATTCATAAAATGCTTTGAAACATTGTTTGAATGTATCCGGAAATCCTTCATTGTGTCCCCCCGGATAATGGATGAATTCGCGGGGGATATCCGCTACCAGCGACGGATCGCGCATCAGGGTTTGGTTGGGCTGATCGCGGTGGCCGATCCAGAGATCGTTCGGGACCTCGCTGTTCCAAGCAAGTGTGCATTTCGAGCCGGTGATTTCATATCGAAGGCAGTTTTTCCGCCCCGCTGTGATTTGGGAAACATAAAGTGTGCCCCGGCCTCCGTTCTTGAAGCGGAACATGACGCTCCCATAATCTTCCGTCGTGATGTCGATCGGTTCCGTTTGGATTTCGGATTGTAACTTTCCGGAAAAGGTTTCCACCTCTCCTTTGGGGCGATTCCGCACTTCATGAACGGTTTTCAGGTCGGCAAAAACCGCTTCCACTTCCAATCCCGATATGGTACAAATCAAATCCATCCAATGCGTTCCGATATCGGCCACGGCACGCAGTTCACCTCCTTGCTCTGCCAGCAAACGCCAGTTGTAATCCGTATCATGGAACATCCAATCCTGCACGTAACTACCGTTGACCAAATGGATTTGCCCCACCTCCCCGCTTTTCACCATCTGTTGCGCTTGCAGATTGATTGGATAAAAACGAACGTTGTAACAAACACCGGCTCCAAGCTGTTTCGATTGCGCCAAAGCGAGCAGTTCGGCGGATTCCTTCGAGTTCATCGCCAGCGGCTTTTCGCACATGACATGCTTTCCCGCATTGAGCGCTTTTTTTGCCATTTCGTAATGGAACACATTTGGAACGGCGAGATGCACGCTTTGCACGGATACGTCCGATAGAAGTTCCTCATAACTTCCATAAGCCTTTTGCAAACCAAGAGTTTTACGCGCCGATTCAGATTCATTCTGATCACAACCGAGTATTCCGGTCACACGGATTCCAAGCCTTCGTAGAGCTTCAAGATGAACAGGGCCAATGAATCCCGCCCCCACTACCGCAACACCAATCTCATGTATTGACATATGTCTCCTCCCTCACTATCAAATATGGTTATGGAATCATTATTAAAAATATTTATCTGAAAGTCCATGTATATGAAATTTTGTAATCAAGTTTCTCGTATTTACTGCCGAAAGTAAGTAAAGATTATATTTTTATTGTGATTCGCTACATTTTGAGGCAAAGGACGCTAAAATACTATTTATTTGACATTCGCTCAAGTAAAATAACGAATTCAGGGAGGGAAGCAATGGCTTCAAAACATGTTGATTTTGTTGTGGTTGGGATTTGGGTTGTTTGTTGTTGTGTGGTGTTGGAAACGCAAGCGCAAAACACCGATTTGCTCTTCGACGGTTCGCAAGCAAATCCTCTGCAAATCGCCGGATCGATTTACACGGATGCGGAAACCTCACCAAACATCGATTCGGTGAAAAGTTGGGGATCGTATCTTTATGTTACGTGCCGATATGTCAACGGGGATCAAAAATTGGAAATATGGAACGTACGCGATCCCAAAAATCCAGTGATGACTGATTCATTGGATTATGGAAACCTTGAGACGGATCCTCTAAATCATTGGAAATTCCCCTATGTCAACGTTTTTGACGATGTGATTGTGGTTCGCTCGAATTTTCGGGATTACGAGTATTACCATAATCCAACCGGTGAATTCATTCGGGGAGGACAGTACGATTTTGCGGCAACGGTGGGGGAGATACTGAATGAAGAAGAATCCTTGATCATGAGCTCGGCTGCGAGTTATGGAACGTATTTTGGCAGGCTGTTCGATCCGTATGATGTTGTACCCGAAGAGGAGTATGGGTACGTCATTTTGAACTTTACCAATCCACAGAAACCATTCATCTCCTCTTTGATTCCACCAGTCGATAAGGAAGAAATCATGCAATCTTTCTCCGGGCATCTCGACGGTGAACTCAACAACAATCCGGCATCGATCAGTGTATTGAACAATATCGTTAACATTTCAAGCCGTAAGGTCAAATCGGATAAATTTCTCGACATTTTTTGGGAACCGTATCTTCTCCAAATCTTCAATTACGAAGTGTTGAATCGCAGCATTCGTTCTCAAATTGAACAGATCATTCAACAACCAGCACTCGGTGAACGGTTTGCAGATACGGTTGATCGTTTTTTTGAAGATTTGGAGTTGGAAATTTCAACGACTATCGAAGAAGCAATCCTTTTGAAATATGAGCAGAATATTCAACTACAACAAATTCTTGATGAGTATCATATCAATCGCAATGATTCTGTGATAGTAGCGATTCAAAAGATCGTGGACCATCACTTACGAATGGAATTGGAAAAAGAATTGTCAGTCGCTTTGCTTGCGCCCGCTTTGCATACTTGGACGGATGATCTTTTCCAAATTCCAGAAACTACAACGAAAAATGAGATGCATCAAACGATTGCTGCATTATTCAATCAAGGCATTTCAAAAAATTCCGTAGCCCGATACATACTCGACAAATACGTGAGACCGTATGCCGATATTCCCGATTGGATGACATGGTCCATGCAACAATTAGTCGACGCCGTCGTCACATCGGATGGAGGCGCAGCGGTTTCCGGCGCCATTGGTTTAGCTCATGATGTTGTCACATTCGGTGATTTTCTCGAAGATTTACTCGATTTAATCCCCGACCGCTATGTCCCCGATGAATTTCCGGAAGATTGCCGCGAATTCCTTGAAATGGCCTTGTTCGAAGAAGGGGTTGGATTGAACCGCGGAGGACTCGCGTTCTTAGAAATGTTGAAATTATATCAATATTTCAACGGCAATCCGAATTATCTGAAATATGAAGAAGAATTATCGCAATCGGTAATGCAATTACAGGATGAATATGCCGGCGCGTTGGTGGATACCATCGAACCGTTTATGTCCTCTCTATCTCTTGCAGGTACCCTTCAAGAACGGATGAACTCCTTTTCCGCTGAAATCTCGGTTCGATCCGCGATCACACTTGCGGTCAGTGATGCGATCCTTGATCGTTTACAGGCGGCAGGGATCGATGTAGAAGCAAGTGTAAACGAAGTTCTTTTTGATCATCAACTTTATCTCGATATCAATTTCGAGTTAGACATTCGGCAAGAGGATTTAGCATCTGTCGGAGATTTCCTGCGCGTTTTACAGACAGATATTCAGGAAGCCCAAACACAAATTCATCAGCTCTGGGATGAAGGCAAGAGTCATCTCGAATATATGGAAAATGCAGGACGTTTAGCATTGACACGGACACTCCGCGAAGCCTGGGGGGAAATCGATCTCGATCAGTCGATGCATTCCGCCTTACGGGAATATCTCGGTAATCATATCGATTCCCGCTGGACCTTTGGCTTTCATATGGACGAGTTGTTTGAAAAATTTGTGAACAGTTGCATGACCGATTATCCCGGATTCATCGATTTGATCTCTGCCGAAAACCGAATCGATACCATTGCGAAATGGCAATATGCATTTCAATTGGGAGCGGCAGCGGCAGCCAGCAGTTTAAACTTACCGATGGCAGCTGTTTGTGAAAGTCTCGCCATCACAATGGAAGAAACCTATCAACAAGCGATGAAGTTTACCATGAGAATGCTCCTTCAAGAATTTGCCTCCATCCTCGCAAATGAAATGTATGGCAGTTTTTCCGATTGGAGCACAGCGACAGAAGCCGTGCATTATTCCTTCGACGTTGGAAACCTTACTTCATTGGATTCCGTCAGGAATGAAGCATTTGTGTGGGAAAACCGGGTTGGGATTGTCGCTCGCGAAGAATGGGATTATCTTCATCCGCGCCGCATGAATATGATCTTGTTTGATCCGGCATCCGTCGATGAGACGAAGCAAGAAATTCGTCTCGGAGATTGGGGCACCGTCGATTATGTTCATGCGCATGAGGGAATCATGGTTATCGGCGGGAGTTATTATGAGGACGTAAAAAAACCGGAGCCGCGAACAGTTGCACTGATCATGGCATTGGATGATGAGCGGATCATCCAACACAAAATTTTCGATTACAAACTGGCTTCTTCCTTCGGGTTGACTTCCGCAAACCATGGATCGCACATTGTCCTGTACGGTTCGGGCGGGATTTTCCTCCTTCCGCATCCCTCCATCGGATTCACAACAAAGGAAAATGATACAATCGTGAACGAATGGGCGGTTTATTGATCCGATAATGAGGAAATCATAGACAAGACGCTTCAGTAGTTGCAGTATTACTGTTTTTCGAAAAGTTGACATCGTTTCAATCCCACAATCCTTTTCTATCTCTCTGACCGATTATTGTTCTTTTTGAAAATTCCAGGAAACGAAACACTGTTAGGAGAAAAGTGCGTTTGGTTCCTTGAATGAACGAGAGAATACTTTCGCTTAATCAATGTTGTGGTGCATTTCTCAAAATTTCCCTTTACAAGGGGGGATCCCTATGAGAACATGAAAATTCCATGAAATTTTGATTATTGTGTATTGCGGGAAAACTATTTTTTAAAAACTATCATATTGAAAGGATGGCAAATCATGGGTAAAACATTGAAAAACATGGGATTCATATTGGGCGTATTAATCATCATCGGTTTGACGGGAAGCACGCAAGAGTTTCCGCCACGCACGCAGTATGTTCCTCACGTTGGAGATATTGAAGGGTTGGAACCTCCCGTGATCGATGGAATTGTGGATGATCCTGCATGGCTGCATTCGGGCCAAGGGCGGGGGCCGAATCAAAGTTTCAACCATAATAATATGATTGTAAAAATATTCCCCCAATTGCCCGCCGATGATCCAACCCAACCGGGCGTTTTAGTGGGGGGTGAACTTACGTTACAGGATGATACGTATGATATTGATTTGATGTATATGGTCTTTATGATCTACGACGATACGTATCTTTATATTGCTGTGACGACTTTCGATTGGGACTGGATGAATGCAGTTGATCCGAGCACGGAAGATGGCGAAACATGGAATGATGATTCGGTCGAGATTTTTATCGATGGCAATCATAATGCGGTAGAAGGAAACGTTTCGGCTCATCCTGAAGAATATGCAACGGGGGGACAATTTGTTCTAACATCGAACGGAGCGCGTCGAGATAAAGAAGCCGGGGATCCCACTTTTGGGGAAGGCGCCGATGCGGATTGGTTTGCTGCTGTCTTAGAAAACGCCAATTTCGATGGATTTAATTATGAATTTCGAATCAAACTCTCCAAAATCGGAAATCCACAAAAAGGCGACACGATCGGTTTTAATATCGCCGTAAACGATTCCGATACCGAGGAAGGAACGCGTGACTCTCAACTGCTATGGGTCGGAGAAGCACATAATGAAAGCACCTATGGAGATGTCATCTTTGGACGCCGTGAAATCACCGTTCCACTGATGACGGATTCCGTTGTGATTGATGGGAAACTGGATGATGCGACATGGGATAGAGCCGCACTGGATTATATGAATATTCATACTTGCACATTCAACACCGGGATGGTATGGACCAGCATGGAAGACCTGTCCAGTGAAGTCCTGTCATTCCATGATGCAAATTACCTTTATCTCGGGTTTGATGTAACGGATGATTTGGTACGAGCCGATACCGGAGCGCCGGGTTCTGTGGGGGAAAGTATCTGGAATGATGACACGGTTGAAATTATGATCGACGGCGATCTAAGCCGAACGGAAGGGAATAATATCGATTGGGGAGTTAGCATGAAAATTATGATTTCCGCCAATAATTCCATCAATACTGCAGATGTGTTTTTTTATGGCGAAGGGGAAAATGACGATTGGTATGGACTTGCTACGGAAACCGAAAAAGGCTATCAAATTGAGGTCAGAATCAAGAAAGAAGTGTTTATGCCCGATCCAACAGCGCCGGAAATCGGATTTACGCTTGCCATTGGTGATGACGACAACGATGAAGGAGCGGATGGAACGGCGGACCGCGATGGACAAATGCGATGGTTAGGAACACCCAACCGCGAAAACACGTACGGTGTTTTAATTTACGGTGACGAGCCTTCTGCCATATCCGGTTGGGAATTGCACTAAAGTCGATCACTTATGAGCACCGCTTATAGGCGGATGACCAATCCTACTTTAAATTTCAAGAGGAAGTTATATTGGTGAATAAACGTTTGTAGAAAAATCAATGTTTTTCTATCAGGTAAACCACCCACATTGCCGCTTGAGATCGCCCACTAATGTATTACGTGCATGAATCGAATCTTCCACAACCTGAAAGTCGAACATTCCCACACACATAAAATCAGCCCATTTTTATTGGCATATCGAAATCCTTCTTTCGGAATAGCAGGCTAATCGAGATCGTGATGAAGAGTTTTTACGTAAAATTCCGCTAGTGAGTGAGGGCGAAGCATTTACCCACAAAACAGTATAGGATCAAAAGAAAATGAAACTGAGAGAATCAACTCGGCAAATGCTTCGCTCTTTTTTTTCATCCTGTCGTTATTTTACTTGAAGCGAGCCGTCTTGAAAATAGAACTGAAAACCACAAACGAAACAGTCTATTCACCGAACCGAAAAAAGACAGTACAATACATTCATTCACTCACGAAATCTGTAAAAAGAAAGGTCCATAGGTATTTTTGTTTGTTTTCCCCTTTTAAATACGATAAGCTGTTGACCGGAAGAAAAATTTGGAGTAATTTCATTCGTGAAAAGATAGACATTTTTTTCGAATTAATTGAAAACAAATTCTAAGGACAAAACATCGTGAAGCCGGCTGTGTTAATTGTTGATGATGAGGAATCCGTAGTCAAAGGGCTGAATGCGGTCTTGAGGCACCGGTACAAAACGTTCCAGTCGACAAAACCTTTCGAAGCTTTGGAAATCGTAGAAAAAGAGACAATCGATGTCATCATCTTGGATATCAAAATGCCGGAAATGGATGGAATTGAATTGTTGAAACGATTCCGCGCCATCGATCCAAGCATTTTGGTTATTATGTATACGGCCCTAAACGAAGCCATGACTGCCGTGAAAGCCATGAAAGAAGGGGCCGTCGATTATTGCGTGAAACCAGCCGATCCCGATCATCTGATCGAGATGATCGACCGCTCACTCAATATCCAGAGATTAACCAACCAAGTGACTACCTTACAAGAAAAAATCGATCGCCACTTAGGAGTAAACAAGTGTATCTGGAAAAGTCCTTCCATGAAGGAAGTGTTCCAAAAGGTCGAAAAATCCGCTCAATTTGGAGTGGATGTGCTGATTACCGGTGAAACCGGCACCGGCAAAGAACTGATCGCCAATGCCATCCGTGAAAAAAGCAACCGAAAAAAAGCCCCTTATATTACCGTAGATTGCGGCGCCATCCCCGAAAATCTCTTGAGTAGCGAATTGTTCGGCCACGAAAAAGGAGCCTTTACCGGCGCGGTGAACCGTCGGCGGGGAAAATTCGAAATGGCCGACGGTGGAATTTTGTTTTTGGATGAAATTGGTAATACACGCGAGGAAGTGCAAAGCGCCTTGCTGCGTGTTTTGGAAACGAGAGAAATCATCCGCGTCGGGGGAGAACAACGGATCCCCGTCGATGTTTGGATCATCGCCGCCACCAACAAAAAACTCGAAGAATTGGTGGAAAGCAATTCTTTCAAACGAGACTTGTTCTACCGCTTGAATCGTTTCCCGATTCATATCCCCCCCCTCCGGGAAAGGCCGGAAGACATTCCCCTTCTGGTCGAGCACTTCTTGGAAGAGTGCGCTGGAAAATACGGTTCGAAAATTCGTGTCATTCCAAAAGAGACATTGGAGATCATGATTGATTATCTCTGGTTGGGAAATGTCAGAGAATTGAAAAATTGTGTAGAGCAAATTTGCATCTTGAATGGAGGACAATCCGTACTCCACCCCACTTTTTTACCCGTCAATATACGTTTCCCGACCGTCACCGCTTCCAAAAACGTTAAGTCGTCCAATTCGTTGGCCTTTGCCCTGGAATCCCTGGAAAAAGAGATGATTACGGATGCCTTAAAAGCAACGGAAGGCAATCAAACACACGCCGCCAAGAGATTGGGCATCCCCCGTAGTTCCCTTCAAAGACGCATTCAAAAATACGAAATCCAAAATTACCAAAGCGAATAATTATCAGCCGGAGCCCAAGGGTCGAAGCGCAAGGTCGGAGCGCGGGCATCCCTGCCCGCATCTTCCAACCCGCTATAGGTCGGAGCGCGGGCATCCCTGCCCGCATCTTTAACCCGCACAACCCCCAACGTACGAACTGCCCGCATTCTCCACCACAAATAAAACCCTCACCTTCATCTATTTTGCCAAAATGACCTTTTAAATTCCTTTTCCCCCCGAAATATGGTAAAAAACAGCTGCCCATATTTGGGCAGCGCCCAAATATGGGTAGCAAGATAGTCAGTAAATGAAAATACCCTTTCTCAAGTTTTTTTTAATGATTCACCGCCCGTTTTCGGTCGGCTTTTTTGTATCCCGATAAAAAACGGATTGCTCTAAGTCCAATGATTTCTAGTCATTATCAAGAAAATTTTTTTTGGCACTCTCATTGATATAAGTAAATAGGGAATGATTAATTTTATGCAATCAGGAAGCCAATGTCATACCGATTATCTGAATATACACTCCAAGTGCCTATTAACGGCAAAACGCTTCTCTATAACACATTGAGCCGAAGCGTTGTGCAAGTAAATGAGACTGGCCTGGATGTGATGAAAAATCCCCAAAGGCAGCAATCGCTTTCCTCAGAGGAGCAAAACGCTCTCCAGCAGTTGAAAGAAATCGGTGTCTTGGTGGAGGAGAACGAAGACGAATTCAGAAAAGGATCGGAATGGTATCGGCGGGTACGCACGGATAAAAGCCTGATTCACCTAACCGTGCTGACTACCTATTCTTGTAATCTAGCGTGCCCATACTGCGTGGAAAACGGAGTGAAGGATCGTATTTTTCTGAAACGCTCTTTGACTCAAAAAATTGCCGATTGGTTAAAAGAATTGCAGGAAAAAGATTCTTCAACCAATCTCAATATCACGTTTTATGGCGGCGAACCGCTTTTGAATAAAGAAGAAATGTACTTTCTCGCCAAGGCGGCACAAGCCTTGACCGAAGAGCATTCTTTACGAACAACGTTGCGTTTGATCACCAATGGCGTCCTCATGGTTCCGGAAGAAACGGACAGGCTTGTCCGGAACGGGATCACACACGTAAAGGTTACCTTGGATGGATTTGGCGTAGATCATGACGCCAAACGGCCGACTCTAGGGGGGAAAGGCACCTTTTCAACCATCGTAGACAATGTTCTTTATGCAGTGGAACAAGGGCTACAAGTCACCATCGGATCGAATTTCGATTCCGCCAACTATGAAAGCATCAAAAATCTTTATGATCATCTTCATGCTCTGGGATTGCATCGAAAATTGAAATCAGTCCACCCCAAGCCGATCCTTTCGACCATTTCCGAAAAGATCGCTTCTGCCATTTCCCAACAATGCACGATCTGCCGTATGTCCGAAGCCGATTACCGCGGCATGATCGAGTTGTCTGAATATGCGAAAAACCTGGGCTTCAATGTCGCCGATCAGACCGCCCTCGGCCCCTGCCAGGCTCTGCAATATCACAGTTATGTCATTGACCCCACCGGTGTGCTCTACAAATGCCCCGGTTTCGTCGGACGGCCGGACTTCGCCATCGGTCATGTCAATTCCGGAGTCGGAAATTCTCAAAAAGCATACCGCAATTTGAACATACACGAACAATGCAAAAGCTGCAAATACATGCCGATTTGCGCCGGAGGCTGTCGTCATTCCGCCTACCTGGAAAACAACGACGACGAGAGCATCGCGTGTGAAGACGAATATTTTGAACGGACAGCTAAAGAATTCGTTCGAATTCTTTCGATTTAATAATTTAATGAAAGGAGAAGGAGCACCATGGATATCAAAATTATCAAAGCCGATCCCGATACTGACATTGGTAACCTTTGCCCGTTTTACATTGCCTAGCTATTTGTCCCTGAATGGACATTATATACCACCTGGTTTAGCGTTAAAATACACTGAATAAACGATAAACCAGGTGGGTATATGTCCATTTTTTGCCGTTGTATTTTTCGTTGTGTATTTTTGGGGCTTTTCATTTTAACCATCATTTGTTGTTCAAAAAGAGAGCAAAAATTTATCATCGGAGAAGTCGGAACAATCCCCAATACATTTGATCCATTTCAACCCTCTCTTAAAGGATCAATATATATCATTGCCTGTATGTATGACTCGTTGTTTGTCGATCAATTGGATGAACAACTGATTCCAAAAATAGCTGAATCTTATACTCCAGGATTGGAAGGGATTATCGTTAATCTTCGACAGGATGTACACTTTCAAGATGGAAGCATCTTATCGGCTTCAGATGTGGTGAACACGTTCGAATATGCAAGAAATAACAATGAGAATGTGATGTTTTCAACATTGGTTAGTGATGTAAAATCGATTCATTCGCTTGACGATTTTAAAATCGATGTTCGTTTCACACAAAAGAATGCCACTGATTTAAGCAGCTTGACGCGTTGTCCAATAGTCAAATTCAAAAAAGAACATTCTTCGCAAAAAACAGTACCGGTAGGTTGTGGACAATACATATTCGATTCTGTAGTGGATAAACAAGTCAGGCTCCGGAAAAATGAAAATTATTACCTACCGCACAGTGGACCTGAGTATTTGATTTTTCGCTTTTATGAAACAACACAAGATTTATTGAAGTCTTTGATTATTAATGAAATTGACTTTTGTGGTTCGCCTTGGCTTTCACCGGAAGATATTCAATTAGTGGAAAAAGCGAATCAGTACAATGTAAAAGAATTCGTTTTTCCTTATTGTTATGTCTTTCTCTTCAATCAACAGAAAGGTAAATTTGCAAATCCAAAGATTCGCCAAGCGATATCATATATTTCTGATCGACATGAGTTGGTAAAAAAAGGATTGAATAATCAAGGTATTATTGCAAAATCTCCATTTCATCCCATTGAGGAAAAGATTAATTTATTTCCGAAACTATATGAGTTTTCTGAAAAAGAATGCTTGCGTTTGTTTGAAGAATCTGGTTGGACAAAAGATGAAAAAGGCCGTCTTTGCAATGAAATAGGAATTGAATTCCATTTTACCCTTTTATGTGAAGAAAATAATTCCTTGGTTGAAATCCCGGCCTTACTTTTACGCGATCAATTGAATGATGTAGGGATCAATATGGAAATCGAATGGGCATCAACGGAAGAGATTTATGAACGGCTTCAACAAGGGAATTTCGATGCCACTTTTACGCCTCTTTCCGCAGAACCATCCCCGGACCGTTTATACTCTTTTTGGCATTCCTCCAGCATCGACAGTAAAGAGGGAATGAATTATTGGCACTATTCGAACAAGCAAGTCGACCGGTATTTGGAAGAATTACGTTCGGAATTCGATATAGAAGCTCGTTATCCCATTTATTCCAAAATTTTACGAACATTCGCCGAAGATCCCCCTTGCGTCATTTTATTTTATCAATACCGGTATCTTTTAAGTTCCAAACGGTTTGAAATTTCACTGCCACAACCGTATGCTTTATACGAATTGGTTTACCAATGGAAAATTTCAGAGAATTGAAAAGATTACGATTCCATGATCCCCTTGCAAAAATTACTCCTCCGTAAGACCTTATGGTTGGTCTTGCTTTCGGTTTTTCTGGTCGGGACCACTGTCGGGTATATTGCCTGGCGTTCACAAATCAATACAATTGCCAGCGGATTGAAGAACATCGCGCAACAGGCCTCCAATTCGATCGAAGCCTATTTGAATCAAACATTGGATATTCTGCAGACCGCCATCGAATATACCGGTTCCCGCCAGGTGCCGCAGGATCAAATGGATTATTATTTCGAAACCTTGGTCCGCAACAACCCCAATCATTTCGAAGAAATTACCTTGCTTCAAACAGATGGCATGGAAATTGCTTCATCTAGACCCGATAGGAAAATTCTCGATCGTTCCGATGAATTGGCCTCTGTGGAATTCAGCGGACAAAAGGAGATCATTTCCGACGTGTATCTCGAAACCGGCAAACAAATTCCTATCGTCAAAATCCTGGTTCCCGTCTATCGACACGGGAAGATGACGGGAATTCTTTTGTCAAAAGTGTCTTTACGCGGATTTTGGCATCTGTTCGATCCGACTATGCCCGGCGGAATTTCCTTCGGAAACACCGGAAGAGGGGTTTTAGTGGATCAATCCTTTGTCATCATCGGCCATGCCGATTTGCAAAAAGTATTCGAACAGGAAACACTGCCTGTCGATTGGTCTCCTCAGCAGCCGGAAGAGTATACATTTACAGATATCGGCACAACATTTGCTAGTGCAAGTTATATAGATACGGCAAGATGGTGGTTGATCGTCATGATGGATAAACGGGAAGCCTATGCTGGCGCGACAAAGTCACTGATCTATTCCCTGCTGATCACGATCGTTCTTGCTTTGATCCTTTGGTATTCGACCAAACCGGTGTCTGCCAAAATCTCGGCTCCGATCAAGGAATTAAGCCAAGGAACACGTAAAGTCGCTCATGGAGATTTTTCCGTGCAACTCGATTTGAATTCCAATATCCAAGAAGTCACCGACCTTACCAGCCATTTCAATCAAATGGCCTCGGAACTGCAGGTGACATTGGATAAACTGCGCCGGGCGGACCGCTTGGCAGCACTGGGTACCATGGCGTCCGTCGTGGCTCATGAGATTCGCAATCCTTTATCCAGTATCGTTTCGCTCTCTCTTCCGTTGAAAAAACAAGTCGACCGCGGCAATCTCGACTTCCTGCATGAATTCGACGAAGTCGTCCCCAATGAACTGAGACGATTGAATGGAATTCTGGACGAATTCTTGGATTTCGCCAGACCGCGTCCTCCGGAATTGGATTGGAAAGACATCAATGAATTACTCTCCGATACGGTTTACTTTTTTGAAGCCGGGATCACCGAAAAAAATGTAAAAGTCCGATTCAATCCGGCCCCCGATATTCCGTTGCTGAAAATGGATGAAAAGAAAATACGCCAGGTGATCCTCAATCTCGTAAAAAATGCGTACGAAGCCTTATCCGAAGAAGGGGGAGAAATAACCTGCTCCATCCAGTTCGATGATTCCCAAAGAACCCCTTGTGTTCACGTTCGGATACAAGATAACGGAAGTGGAATCCCTGACGAGATAAAGAATCAGTTGTTCGAACCTTTTGCGACAACCAAACGCAGAGGCTCAGGATTGGGATTGGCAATTTGTCACAGAATCATCGAAGAACACAATGCCACCATCGAAGTGGAATCCACAAATGAATATGGAACCACATTCAAAATAACATTTCCGATAACGGAAAAACAAATAGCATGAGGGAAAGGTAAAGTGGAAAAGATGGATACGCCTGAAATTGCCATAATCGAAGACAGCGAATCCTCATTTCGATCATTGCGGGCTGTTTTGGGAAGCAATTACAACGTGAAATGGATTCAATTCAAAAATGATCAGCTCGTGATGAATGATGGCGAAAACCCCCATCTCTATTTATTGGATTTGGGTTTGCCGGATTGTGAAATGGGTTTTCATGTTCTGGAAACCCTTCGCCGGTCGAATCCACACATTCCCATAATCATCATCACAGGATATAATGATGCGAAAACTGCCGTCCGCGCAATGAAATTGGGCGCAAATGATTATATCTTAAAACCGATAGATCCGGACTCGTTACTGGAAACAGTCAATAAAACAATCTGGCAAGAGGGTCAAATAATGGAACAGCAACTTTCCTATTCATCATAGGGATCTTGCTCGGTGAGATCGCGTAGGATTTTGTAGTTTTCACAAATGAACACAAGAGAATCAAGTTTTTCAGAATTGGAAAACTGGGTATTCAACGTTTCTTCGATTCGCCGTAATATCTCTGCTTCAAGTTGTTCTTTTTTGAGTGGGTGGGGGATCAAATTTCGTTTCATGATGGTTATTTTTGTCAGTTAAGGATGTGTGTGTCATGTCTGAAAAATCGATACTCCTGATCGAAGATGATATCGCAACTCAGCGTGCTTATAAAGCCGTATGCAAAGGAGATTATGCCATCCATATCGGATCGAGTATAAAAGAAGCTCAGAAAATACTCGAAACCCATAACATCGATCTGCTCCTTTTGGATCATCAATTACCCGATGGCACCGGATTTGATTGTATAAAAACCGTGAATCAACAAGGATTTACCAAGCCGATCGTAGTGATTACTGCCTATCCGAGCAGCGAGATAGTGGATCAGTATTTAAAAAAAGAAAAGGTTAATCAGTTGTTGGTGAAACCGGTTGATCCTTCGTTATTGCAATTTACGATCAAACATATTCTCGATCCGGACTATGATTACATGCGGGAATTATACAATTACCAAAAAATGGTAATCACGGCGGACTTCGCCTTGCCTCTGGTTCATGAAATCAACAGCTATTTAACCACCATCATCGGCTATTTAAATATATGGGGAACCCGTTTTCGCAGAAAGGATGAAGAAGATGTTCGTTTGATTCAAAAGGCGCTCAGTTCGGCCAAAACCATATCCAATCTCACAAATCAGTTTATGACCGCCACCCGTCCGTATAAATTGGTGTGGTCGAAAACCAATGTCAACGAAGTGATTCGATCCGCATTCGATTTGGCTTATGCCCGAATGAAGATTCCTTGTGAGTGCAAGATTCAGTTATGTCCGAAACTTCCTCAATGTGAAACTGTTTCAGATTTATTGCTGCAGGCATTATTGAATTTGATTTTGAATTCTTTGGAAGCGATGCAATTGACCGGTGGAACTCTGACGATCACCTCCAACTTTGTTTCGAATAGTTACCTATCGATTATGATATCGGATACCGGAGAAGGAATTTCGAACGAAAATTTCCCCAAAGTATTCGATCCGTTTTTTACCACAAAACGAAATGGAGTGGGACTCGGACTCTATGTTGTTAAACGTATTATCGATCAATTGGGTGGAGAACTGAGATTCGAAAGCGAACATTTTGTTGGCACGACCGCGATCATTTTTCTACCTCTATTTCATAATCTAGTTTATTAAGATAATCAATGTTGTTAGAAAAGGGACAAGGATTCACTCTGATCGAATTATTAATTGTGGTGGCCATCATTGGCATCCTAGCTGCCATCGCTGTCCCTAATTTTCAGAATGCTCAAATACGTGCCAAGATATCCCGTGTGAAAGCAGATTTACGGTCGATTTCGATTGCGCTGAATTCATATAAAGTCGACCATCAAGTGTTTCCACTTGATGGGAATGATTATCCGGAAACGTCGATGATCAAGTTCAATCAGCGCGTTTTGCAAATGGCGCTCACTACTCCTGTCTCGTATATGAACAGCATTCTAATCGATCCCTTTCACGGATACGAAGAAGAACCCGATCCCAACTTGGCGATGTTGTTTTCCGAATTCCCGTATCCTTATGTGTATTTCACCTATTTCGGTTACAGCGTTCACAACGGGAATCCGGATACCTATTTCTTGTTCAGTTTCGGACCTGATCGGGATTTTGATAATTTAACCAATCTCAAAGAAGATTTAGTGTATTACCAAGCAAGCAACGGTCTTCTCAGCAATGGAGATTTACTGCGCACCGGCCCATAATTCATGGTGGTGCAGACATCCTGTCTGCATAATACATCAATATTCATTGTGGTGCAGACATCCTGTCTGCATAATACATCAATATTCATTGTGGTGCAGACATCCTGTCTGCATAATAGATCAATTCAAGTGTTGATAAAGCGTATTACGCTTCTGAGGGATATAGCCGGCATCTTCTATCAATTTTCGCACTTCTTTTTCATGGCTGCAATTTCGAATTCCGGTCGCGGCGACTACATTTTCTTCCATCATCGTTCCCCCCATATCGTTCGCACCGAAGAACAACGACATTTGACCGACTTGCTTTCCTTGAGTGATGAATGATGCCTGGATATTGGGTACATTGTCGAGAAAAATACGGCTGATGGCTAACGTTTTTAAATATTCCACCGCCCCGACTTCAGGAACATGTTCCATTCGAGTATGACGCCCCTGAAATGTCCACGGAATAAAAGCCGTAAAACCCCCCGTCCGATCCTGGAGCGAACGAACATGATGAAAATGCTCGACTCGCTCCTCATAGGTCTCAATATGCCCGAACATCATCGTCGCAGTAGTGCGCATTCCCAGCTTATGAGCTTCTTCATGGACGGATAACCATTCAGCCGTGGAACATTTGCCCCGAGTAATCTTTTTCCGTACACGGTCACTCAAAATTTCCGCTCCACCACCGGGGATTGTATCCAATCCCGAGGCTTGCAATTCCTTTAATACCTCGGCAACCGGCATTTTGTTCAATCGGGAAAAGTGAATGATCTCCGGGGCGGAAAAAGCATGAAGATCAACAGGAAACCGCTGCTTGATTTTACGCAGTAAATCACAATAAAACGAGATTCGAAGTTTGGGATGATGGCCGCCTTGCAAAAGAATCTGTGTGCCTCCGGCATGCGCAAGTTCGCCGATTTTTTGGAAAATCTCATCATCGGTCAAAACATAACCACCCTCTTCGTGGATCGTCCGATAAAAAGCACAAAAATCACAACTTGCCGCACAGATATTCGAATAATTGATGTTTCGGTCCACAACATATGTGATGATTTCCGGGTTGTTTTTTTGTAGCCGCATCATATGGGCGCGCTCACCCAATGCCATCAAGTCGCATTTCTCAAATAATTCAATGGCTTCTTCGCAGGTTAATCGCGTTGAGTTCATATTCACTTTATGTCTTCTTCCTTCAGAATGTTCGGAAGTGGAAGCGAATCTGACCGTGTTGTGGAAAGAGAAGGGGAATCTTTGACAAGAGTGCGGATATGCTCAACCCAATCCAGCACTTCTTGTTTTTCTTGTTTAAATTCCGAATCTTGATAAGCCAATATGAAACGGCTTACTGCATCTTCCAATTCACCCCTCTCTATAAGATATTTTCCATACACGACATTCGCATCCCGATCCCACGGACGCAAACGAAGAAGTTCCCGGCACCAATGGACATGTTCTACCGTAGCGTTTCTTATTCGCGCCGTATCGATCATTCCTTGTATCGCTTCCGGATCGAAAGGATGTTTTTTCAGTATACTCTCATAACAAGCACGGGCCGAGTCAACATCATTGCCCTGTAAAAACTCTGTTGCTTTTACCAGGAGAGTTTCACGATTTTCTCCACAATTGATTAGAAAGACAGATACAATGAAGCAGAAAAAAAATTCTTTGTTGAACCTGCGAGGGGGAAAGATCATTATAATATTCTGAAGAAAGAAGTGTTAATAGGCGTTCTTGAATGAGACCAACGTTTTCAATAATATTTTGAAATCGAAGAGAAGTGACCAATTTTCAACATAATAAAGATCATATTTGGTACGTTCCGTAACAGAGGTATCGCCGCGCAATCCGTTGACCTGCGCCCAACCGGTAATTCCCGATTTGACCATATGCCGCCTCATGTAATGAGGAATTTCTTCCTTGAACTTATTGACAAAATAAGGACGCTCCGGACGCGGTCCGACTACGCTCATATCTCCCCGCAGAACGTTGACGAATTGGGGGAGCTCATCCAAATTATAACGCCGCAAAAACCGGCCGATCGTCGTTGTGCGCGGATCGTTCGAGGTGGCCCATTTTGGACCGGTGCCATTCTCCGCATCGGCGAACATGGATCGAAATTTATAGATGAAAAATTTTTGCCCATCGTTTCCAACACGTTCTTGAACATAAAAAATCGGTCCTTTTGTATCCAACTTGATCAAAAAGGCCACAATCAGCATAAGAGGACCGGTGAGTATAAGCGCAATGCCGGAGACGAGTATGTCCATGAATCGCTTGACTATTTGTCCGAATCCGTAAAGAGGAGATTCCCCAAACAAAATCGTCGGAAGGCGTTCAAATTCATCAATTTGTATTCGTGAAGATAATAAATCGAAAATCTCCGGAACGACGCGATACGGAATCTGGTTCGCCGTACATAATTTTATGGTTTTGATGATTTCATCGGGATTGGTTGGAGGCAAAGCGATAATGACATTGTTGAGCATTCCCCGCTGAAAGATTTCCGCTAATTGATGAATCGATCCCAAACAGGGCAAGAACGGTTTCTTGTCTTCTCTTCTATTCTGATCAGTCGTAACATAACCGAGAATTTGAAACATGGAGCCATAGTGATCTTGCAGCTTTTGACTGATTTCTTTGCATCGCCATGTGGGACCGATCACTGCGGTTTTTTGGAATCCGTACCCATTGCGGATCATGAAAAATTGAATGCGTTTCAGCAAATGGTATGCAAATACGATACAGATACTAGAAATGGGGATCCCCAATCCGACCGTAAATCGTGAGAAGGAAAAACCGCGATAGTTGAATAATAGCGCCATTAAAAAAATATAGGATACAACAATCGCGAAGATAATGATGATTGGTGGCACATGCCGGTCCAATCCGACGCGGCGCTCATAGAGCCCGAAACGCTCGAAAATGGCACACCCCAATATTCCTATTGTAATGGAGAGTAGAAAATAAGGTTGGAGGTCCGGAATAGTCGAATCTGGCGGTGGTGTTGGGGGTATCCAATCGAAAAGAACCGTATGAAAGCGCACAAAATAAGCCGCCAACAATGAGCCGGATAAAACCATGAAGTCCGCGCAGATTAAGATAAACAATGGAAGATAATATTTATCCCGAATATCTGTGAATTCCTGTATACTTTTCATCGCAAATCAATGAATCCCACACAATTTGTTTTTTTTCTTGAACAGGCTAACACCCAATCGAAACTGGCGGAAGTCTAACACAAAAAAATGGTCATAAAATAAGTTTCATCGACTGTTATTTACCCCCTTGTAAGTGGAATTTTGAACAATTACTAAATCATTATAATTCAACGACCTGCATGATTATAGACCAAATTAAAGTAGTTTGTCAACAAATCACTATGGAATGTGCCCTGTTATTCTTATCCTTTGTTCAGTAATAGAGCATGAAACGTCGATTTTTGGGAATTTGTGACTGTTTTCATCTCCAGAAAGCCAGATAATGAATGTACGAACGGAACAGCATCAACGTAACTTGAAAAAAAGATACCTTTCTTGAAAAAAAGATTACTACTCATTTCAATGTAACAAGGTATTACTTTGTTTCTACTTGGAGTTCACATAAACTGTCAATCCCTTCTAAATACGCTTGGTATTTCCTCGCCAAAGGATGTACCTTTTTCCCTTTTTGAAGCACCATCGATATACGAAGGTTCGTAATGAGACGAAGTCCGGTTAATGGATCATTCGAGGCTTCTTCAATGAGCATATCGCGATTGGGGATGTAGGTTCGTCCTGGCTCCAAATAATCGGCAATATAGACAAGCCAGCCGATCGGTGTTAAATCCGGGTGACCGGTTGGATGATACGCCACTGCCGACAATACATCCGGGTGATCCATCCCGTATTGAGTCTCGAGCAAAAACGCGCCAAGAGGGGCATGAGACAGTTTCAGATTCGAAATCAACTCCTTCCCGAAATCAAACTCATTTTGCTTGATGATCCGTTCACGAGTGTCCAGCGGGAGTTCTTTTGCACAGTCATGAAACAATGCCGCCCAGGCGAGCAATCCCGGTTCCACCGGATAGTCTTTCCAAGCATGAGACAATTCAAATGCGGTTTCCAGGACGCCTTCACAATGTTTGTATCGTTTTTCCGAAATGGCGGATTGGAGTTGTTGAATAGATTGTTGAGGGATTAAATCGATCACTGTTTTATTGAATTCTCCGCTGCCTGTATTTTTTGCACGACCCGAAAGTGAAAGTCAGAAGTGTATTCCAACGGATATTGCGGCCCCACTTCCAATACTTTTTTCCAACAACGAATGGCTGTATCCAATTGGCCGTGCTCTTCGTAAGCGTCGCCGAGATGATCGAGAATCACCGGGTGATCGGCTTGGTTATCGAGTGCCCGTCGAAGATGTGTGATTGCCTCTTCATACTTTCCCATTCGATAATATACCCACCCAAGACTATCGATATAATTCCCATCATTCGGGCGATCTTTCAACGCTTTTTCAATCAATTGAAGCGCTTCATCCAAATGCATATTATGGTCGGCATAGGTATATCCCAAAAAATTATACGCTTCCGGATCATCAGGAAAACGCTGAATCGCTTCTTTCATCAATCTTTCCACATCCGCAATTCGATTCATTCTTTCATACACGAATGCCAATTGGAACAGTAATTCCTTATAGATTGGATTCTCGGGATCAACGGTTTCCTTCAACGTCAAATACATTTCTTCGGCATCGTGCAATTGATCATTTTCAGCGAAAATCATGCCGAGAATACGTGTCAACTCGCGGTTCTCCGGGTATTTTTTCCGACATTCTCGGAGAATATCGATCAAATCGCGCGAATATCCTTGATCATGAAATGCGTGTCTTACTCGATACCACAGACGCATTTCCGCCGCAATTTGATCGATTGTATTCTCGTCTGCAGTTTCAAGATTTTGTTTGAACAGATCGAGTATTTTTTGTAAATGGACCCTTAAAGCGCTCGATTGGCCCGTCAAATTCAATCGTGCCTGAGCAAATGCGATTCGAGGAGTATTGGGAAAAGTATCTCCGGCTAGCTGTAACAATTCTTGTACTTTTTTACGATGTTTCTCTTTGGTAATTGTCTCAGAAAATGAATCATCGATGGCAATTTGCCATAAGAAATCTTTGATTTCTTTCAACATGGTATGCTCGATAGCATATTGGAGGGATTTGAACAATCCTTCCCATGCATCCGAGGGACGCTCCAACTTCGTCAATATTTCTTTTCGTAAAAGTTGGAGTTTGAAGTCGCCTGGAAATTTGTCCACCAATTCGTCAATTTCCTGCAGCGCTTCTTCATGTTTACCAAATTCTATGAATAGGTTGATCAAAGATTGTCTGGTTTCTAACGTATCCGGGGAGATCTCTTTGTTGCGTTGATATTGGTAAAGAGATTCGGTATAGGAACCTCGTTCCCGGTAAAGATTCCCAAGTTGTTTGCGGATAGTCATCTCTTCCTGAGTGGATCGCACATGATTGAGCGCTGTGAGATAGGCATCGATCGCTTCTTCCGGTTTACCTAGCAGTTCGTTGATTCTTCCGAGACTCAGGTGTACTTTTGCAGAATTGGGGATCTGTTGGGCAATCGATTGAAATTCTTGTTTGGCCTCTTCTAACCGATTGAGTTTTAAAAGTAAGATATCCGCAATAAAAAGTCTGAATAGATAGGACTGCTCCGGATACATTTCGGCAAGCCGGCGATAGATTCGAATCGTATCCTCATATTTTTGCGCTTTGTAATAAAATTGAGCCAACTCATCCAGCAATTCAAAGGAATCCGGGACGACTTTCTGTACTTTTTCGAATTCCTGTATGGCCTTTTCATACTTCTGTTTTGCCGCGTACGCTCTTCCTAAGACGATATGGCTTTCGACTTCTTCCGAAGCCAATTTCACTGACTGTTCCGCAACTTGAATCGCTTCATCGACTCGCTTTGCTTGCAAGAGTGATTCACCGGCAAGCGACCCGATAAGAGGCGATTCCGGAGTGATTTCAAGTGCTTTCGAAAACGCTGCGCTTGCCTCGTCAAATTTCCCTCTTTTTTTCAAGAAAATCCCAGTTAAAAAATGTTCGTACAATCCGAGTCTTTTATCCCGGGAGTATTGTTTTTTTTCTTGTTCCTTCTGAGAAAGAGGTATCGTTTGCTCGGAAATTGTTTCTTTTTTCTTCAAGGAAACGGTTTCATGAGTAGGCGATTGAATCGATGCCGTCGCTTTTTGCTTCGTTTCCTCTACTTGATTTTTGGACGTTTCTTTGGCTTGGCCGGCATGGGAGCGGACATTACCCTCCTTGACGGTGTGGGTTGCGCATCCGCCCATTACCATGAGAAGAGCAAGAAGGAAAAGGGATATCTCGGTTATTCGCATCGTCTGATATAACGAGTCGCTGATCAATTGGATACTTTTCTACACGTAAGAGAATAAAAAAATCGTGAAGTCTTGCTTTTATACCTTATGGCGATGCCTAAGCGAATAAGCACACAAATGCCGATCACTCTCGCCGGTAAAATTGATTGATTAGCGAATCAAGGTGTAATATAGTGAAGTATAACTTTTCTTCTCTTGAGGGAAAGTGTAAATCCGTGAATGAAAACGGATCAGCCCGGCGGCCATCGCATAAATCGCCCCCCCAAGACATGAATGTGGAGGTGGTATACTGTTTGCCCGCCATTGTCCCCTGAGTTGATGACTAGGCGATAACCATCCTCAAAAATCCCAAGTTTTTTGGCCAAATGATGCGACGCCCGCATGAGATGATTGAGTAATTCTGGATCTGTATCCGGCAAGTCCCCGATTTTGGGTACATGCTTTTTGGGAATCACCAAAAAATGAACGGGCGCCTGGGGATTAATGTCTTTAAAGGCAATGACATGTTCATCTTCATATTCGAGAGTTGCCGGGATTTCTCCGGCGATGATTTTACAAAAGATACAATCTTCCATCTGATTCTCGGACATAACCTGCCTTTCTATTCATTAGGGATTCAATAAAAATTACTTTGTCCTATCTACTTTCGAACCTACATACAATCTTATTCTATTGTATGATAATCACGTCTGAAAGAATAGGATCATTTCAATGAAACTGAAAATTGATCCGAATTTCGCCGATAAAATGGTCTAACAAATAAACATTTTTCCACAAAAAGTGTGTATTGTTTTTATGTTGCATGTCCCACATGGCTTCCTATGTTGGAATAGAGTTGGGATACTCTACAGAAAAAATAGACTTTGAACTGTATGAATTTTATCTATTTACCGAACGATTTTTTTGTTATAGCCGCAGGAATATTTGGTGCAGCTGTTGGAAGTTTCCTTCACGTCTGTGTTTGGCGAATTCCAGCAGAGCAATCCATAATTTTCCCCAGTTCTAGAACGCCTTGCTGTGATCAACCGATACATTGGTATGATAATATCCCCATTTTTTCCTATGCCTTACTTCTCGGAAAGTGCCGTTATTGTCAGGCTTCCATTTCTGTTCGTTATCCAATTTATGAATTATTGACAGCGCTCTTGTTTATGGGAATTGTTTATGAATATGGGCAAACGGCGACTTCGCTGCTCTATCTTTTTTTTACCATGAACTTGATCGTTGCGTCCGGAATCGATTGGGATTATCAGTATATCCCCGACTTTTTATCGCTTCCAATGATTCCCTTTGTACTCTTCGTAGGAGCGATATCCTCCTGGAGCGGCGTTTTTTCTCACGCCCTCGTGAATGATTTTTGGCATGCTGTTGGGGGAATGTTGACAGGTGGAGGAATCATTTGGGGAATTCGAATCATCGGTGAATGGATTTTTCGGCAGGAAGCGATGGGATTCGGTGATGTGAAATTGATGGCGTTTATAGGAGGTTTTTTAGGGTGGAATGAAACGTTGTTGTGTATTTTTTTAGCTTCATTATTGGGATCCATTGTTGGATTGAGTTTAAAACTAATCGGGAAAATCGATAAATATGGACGGATTCCTTTCGGGCCGTATTTATGTGCCGGCGCTTATCTGTGCCTGCTTTTCGGACCGGAGATTATTTCTTGGTACACACGGCCTTTAGTCATGTGAAAAGCCGGAAATGGTGTAATTTGTTCATACTCCACTAAAAAGAGGAAGAATTTTGCTCAAAATACATTAGCATTGTGTTTAGGGCGCACTTTTCAATGCAAAAACTTCCGAGTATCATTAAAAAACTTGTGCATAAGACCGGAAATAGCAAATTATTCATTGATTTTTTTGGGATTATGTGGTTTCATATAATAGATTGTAGTAAGTTTGCTGGCATGAGAAGGCATTTATTCGAAAATGAAATGTCGGTAAAAGTCGGTCATGGAGGGTATTTCATGCCCAACCGACTAAAAAATGTAAAGTCTGATTCTTGAAAACTGGCCGGTGAATGAACTGGAAATACAAAAAATACATTTTTTATCGGAGGTTGAAATCGTTTTTGATCACATAAAGAGATGAATCTCTTTATTTATCAAGTCTGAGTGATGGAATGTTGTATACCAGCAATTTGTATTGCGATTTCCAGTTATAAATGAGTAGGAAAGAAAATTAGGGGGAATACCACCGATGAAACAGAGTATGGCGACTTCCAATTTAGCGTCATCGCTGGCTGAAGAGTCCGTTCATGATAGCGGTTGTCAAATCCACCCCTCGAGCGTCGTAGATCCCAGCGTTCGATTGGGGAAAAGTGTTGTTATCCATTCCAATGTCGTTATTGAACGTGGAGTTCGAATCGGGAATGATGTCGTTATTCATCCCGGTTGTTACGTTGGGGAAGATTGCATTGTCGATTCAAATTGCGTGCTTTACCATTCCGTAACTCTACGGGAAAAGACCCGGATTGGAAACCGCGTGATTATTGAAGCCGGAGTGGTTATCGGGAGCGATGGTTTTGGATATGCAAAAGAAAAAAATGGTGTGAATTTCAAAGTCCCGCAAGTCGGATATGTTGTCATCGAGAATGATGTTCGAATTGGGGCAAACTCGACAATTGACCGGGCAACCCTTGGGCAAACGATTGTCGGAGAGGGGACACATATCGGCTCCCTTGTTCAAGTTGGCCATAATGTAGTAATTGGAGAACGCTCTCATATCGGAGATGGTGTAGGGATTTGTGGAAGTTGCAAAATTGGTTCGGAAGTTTCGGTCGGCTACGGTGTCGGCATGGTTGGCCATATTCGAATCGGAAACAAGGCAATCGTCCAAAGCGGAGCTGGAGTGAGCAAAGATGTAGCAGATGAATCCACAATTACTGGTTCCCCCGCCATGGAAGAAAACGATTTTCGGTTTCATCAATCATTTATTTATCAACTTCCCGAATTTGCCCAACGTTTACATGAATTGGAAGAACGAATTCAACAATTCACCTCCAATGATTGATCGTTATCTTTTTGCTTTTCTTCCGTAAAAAATAAAACTCTTGTTTTGAATATGGATTTGTTTTTTATCCCGTGAAGTTTCAGGGGGAGAATACCCTTCAATCCATCGATGATTGATCAGCTCCGCTTTCGTGAACCAGCGCTCCATATCCCCTTTTTCGAATCCCAACCACAGATCGGCGAGTTCATCCCGCATCCATTCATCCGCGTGTTTTTGCAAATCGATGATCGCTACACTTCCACCCGGTTTGACAACTCGAGCCATTTCAAGTATGGCCTTCCCAGGATCCGGAGCATGATGCAAAACGAGGGCAGCAAATGCGGCGTTTACCTCATTGTCTTTCAAGGGTAAATCATCGATTTCTCCAAGACGGAATTCGACATTGTGAATATCGGCATTTGTGGCATTTTGTGCGGCCAGTTTCAGCATTTGGGGAGAGTGGTCGACTCCAATGACGTTATGGACTACCTTGGCTAATGGAAGTAGCAACTGCCCGGTTCCGGTTCCGACGTCAAGAACTGTGATATCGGGAGGGATCAATGCCTCCATTGCCTGAAGAGTGACAAATTCACTGCACAACGTGGCCCGAATCGCATCCCACCGTGAGGCATGTTTCCCAAAAAACTGTAAACTGTGACTTTTTTTGTGTTGGAGTACCTCATGTGCTTTTTCACGATCTTTTCCGGCTTCCATTCTATCTTTTGCCCATTCACGAATCAGCAGCCAGGCCTGTTTGATTTCCGGCGACATATTTTCTTTATCGGCTTTATGGTAATAAATCCAGGTTCCTTCTCGGCGGGAATCCAGGAATTCGGTTTCCTTTAGAACCGTTAAATGGCGTGACACCCGCGATTGAGTCGAGCCTAATATTTCGACAATATCATTCACGCTCAACTCATAAGTATCCAACAGCCAGAGGATTCTCAGGCGGGTTTCGTCGGAAAGAGCTTTAAATATTTTAATAGGATCGCTATGATTTTGCATTTTCTTCTTGCATATAACCGGATATACGGATATACTTTTTACTTATGTTCGCGGCAATCGTCAAGACCCCGTGAAAAAAGAGAATGGAAATACGATGAAATATAGGCATGAAAATGCCGAAATAAATCCATAGAAAAGAAAGGTTTGCAGATGTCTCACGAACGAATTGTTACCTCTGAATCCGTAACGGAAGGTCATCCGGATAAAATCGCCGATCAAATTTCGGATGGAATTCTGGATGCGATATATGAGAAGGATGTGATGGGGCGAGTGGCTTGTGAAACATTGATCACCACTGGTTTGATCGTAGTCGCCGGAGAAATCACGACTGACGCGCGAATCGATTATCCCGACGTTGCCCGTAAAGTTGTCGATGAAATCGGTTACAACAACGCCGCCTATGGCTTTGATTGCAATACTTGTGGAGTCATGGTGACCATCGATCGCCAGTCACCGGATATCGCAATGGGAGTCGATGAGAGTGATGATCATGAGCAAGGCGCCGGCGATCAAGGGATGATGTATGGTTACGCCACCAATGAAACTCCGGAATTGATGCCGATGCCCATTATCTTGGCTCATAAATTGACGCGGAAACTAGCGGAAGTGCGCAAAAACGGTGTACTGCCGTGGGTGCGGCCTGACGGCAAGTCTCAAGTGAGTGTTGTTTGTGAAGGAAGTGATGTGAAGCGTGTCGATGCGGTTGTCATTTCCACTCAACATGCGCCCGAACTAAGTCAAAAAGAGATTTATGACGCCATCGTTGAAGAAGTGATTCGGAAAATCGTTCCGGAAAATTTATTGCACAAAGACACAAAATATCACGTGAATCCGACAGGAAAATTCGTCGTTGGCGGACCGATGGGGGATTGCGGCTTGACGGGACGGAAAATTATCGTTGATACATATGGCGGTGTGGGACGTCACGGCGGCGGGGCTTTTTCCGGAAAAGATCCGTCGAAAGTCGATCGCAGCGCTGCGTATGCTGCCCGTCATGCGGCCAAGAATATTGTCGCAGCCGGGTTGGCGGACCGTTGTGAAGTGGCCCTTGCCTATGCGATCGGAGTGGCGCAGCCGGTTTCCATCAATATCAATACTTTTGGAACCGGAAAGATCGATGAAACAAAAATATCTCAACTTGTTCGGGAACATTTGGATATGCGTCCGGCCAGTATCATCAAACGCCTACAACTCCGAGCGCCTATTTTTAAACAAACCGCTGCATATGGGCATTTCGGGCGTGATGAATTTCCATGGGAAAAACTGGATTCTGTAGGCGCATTGAAACAGGGATAAACGAACGAAAAATCGAACATAAATCATAAGGAGAAAAATATGGCACGAAGTGCGCGAAAAGCGAAAACGACAAAGAAAGAATGTGATGTCAAAGACAAGAATCTCGCCAAAGCGGGGAAAGACCGGATTCTATGGGCGGATCGTTTTATGCCCGTGTTGCAGCAGATTCGGGAACAGTTTGAAAAAAATAAACCGTTGAAAGGCATCCGTATTGGCGCCTGTCTGCACGTGACCACGGAAACCGCCAACTTGATGCGAACCTTGAAAGCCGGCGGAGCCGAAGCGGTACTCTGCGCTTCCAATCCACTGAGCACTCAGGACGATGTTGCTGCTTCTCTTTCGTACGACTTTGGCATTCCGACCTATGCGATCAAAGGAGAAGATCATAAAACCTATTACCAGCATATCGACGCCGTTTTGGGCATCAGTCCTCAAATCACGATGGATGACGGCGCTGATCTCGTCAATGTGCTTCATTCAAAACGAAAAGATCTCATCGAGCACATCATTGGCGGCACGGAAGAAACGACCACCGGTGTCATTCGTTTGAATGCCATGGCGGAGCAGGGTGTGCTTGCGTATCCGATCATTGCCGTGAACGATGCTATGACGAAACACCTCTTTGACAATCGATACGGAACCGGCCAATCCACGATCGATGGTGTTCTGCGTGCGACAAATATTCTGATAGCCGGCAGTTCGGTAGTCGTATGCGGTTATGGCTGGTGCGGCCGTGGAACCGCCATGCGTGCCAAAGGGATGGGAGCGCATGTCATCGTGACGGAAGTGGATCCGGTTCGCGCCTTGGAAGCGAGAATGGATGGATTCCAGGTGATGACGATTGCCCAAGCGGCCGGCCTTGGTGATCTCTTCATTACCGTCACCGGTGACCTTCACGTGATTCGGCCTGAGCATTTCAAGAAAATGAAAGACGGCGCGATTGTTTGTAATTCCGGTCACTTCAATGTGGAACTCGATTTGGAAGGCTTAGCGAAAATCGCAACCCGAACCAACGATGTTCGCCCCTTTGTCAAAGAATATGTCATCAAGAGCAACCGCAAAGAAAAATCAATCTTTGTTCTGGCTGACGGCCGATTGGTCAACCTTTCTTCTGCCGAAGGCCATCCTGCAGCGGTCATGGATATGTCCTTTGCCAACCAAGCGCTCAGTGCGGAATATATGGTCAAGAACGCTTCGAAGATGGAAAAGAAAGTCTATGTCATCCCCGAGAAGATCGACCGGGAAATCGCCAGCCTGAAGTTGAAGGCATTGGGCGTGAAGATCGATACCCTGACGAAGGAACAGAAGAAGTATTTGAGCAGTTTTGATATGGGAACGTAATTGCTCAACAAAGATAATAGGATAATATGTTTGAATGTACGAAAGGGCGAACCAACTGGTTCGCCCTTCGTTATTCAGGTTTTCCCGGAAGTTGCTTTTCCGATTTCCTTCTTGAGAATCGTTTCCATATTTTTATAGGGAACCGCTATTTTCAGAGTCTCGGCGGGACGGGGCGTATATTTGTACATCTGATAAAAAATCACAAGTGCCTTGTCCGTCAAATAGAATTCCTGCTCCGGTTCGATCCCTTTGAATTCGTCCATCGACTTGATCAGCAATGGAAGTTCGTTCTTTTTCTTTTGCAAATATTCTTTCATCCAAGAATCCAGAAGAGTTTTATAATCGCTGTTTGGCTCGAACAAATCCTTTAGGGGTAGGACCTTGCCGTTTTGGGTGTTGACGGTAATCGCTCTTGATTGATTGACCGGATGCGCTTGGCGGTTCGACGAGAACATTTGCTCGAAATAAATGCTAACCAATTCATTATGATTATAAGGGACTTCATATTCCACATAGTATTCCCATTCGAATTTTCCGAATGCTTTTTTCCATTCTTGATCTTTTTCCGCTTCGGAACGTTCGGCTTGTTTTCCCTGTTCGATTTCTTCTTTTGATGCACGATACAGATCGAAAGCAATTTCTTTTATTTCAGCATTGATTTTCTTTTCAACTTCCTTGTTTTTAAAATTCACCACTTCCGGCCATCGGCATTTCAAATTTTCCGTTTCTTGTTTCTTCTCGACCAACTTGACCGCTTCGGTTTCGGAAGAATAAATCATTGCATTGCCTAACACAAAACTTGTGATGAGAACGAGACCATACCGTAACCATTTGTTTTTCATCGGATTAGTTCCTTACTCATGAAAAGTATCGCCGGCATCCTGCCGGCCTATGAAAAATACCGGAGCGCGGGCATCCTTGCCCGCATCTTCCAACGTGTGCATTTTCAACCCCTTGCGGTGTCCAATTGAGCATGCACGATTCTACGATCATTCTATCATTCACCAACTATTTTTGTGAATCAATTCTTCCACCGGTAAGCGTGATTTTTTCAAATCCTGGTCCGCCGCATAGCCCACGGGAATGACCAAAGGAACGATATGAGCGCGGGGGATTCCTAATACCTTTTTCACCCGCTTTTCGTCAAAGCCTTCCATCGGTACCGTCGCCAATCCCGCCGACTCTGCTGCCAGCATGAACACCATCGAGGCCAGCAAAACCTGCTTGGCCAGCCAAAAGCGTTTTTGGACGGCAGGCAAACTGGGGATCGGCCGGAAAAACTGCATCATGGGTAAAAGACCCGCTTTCCAGAGCCAGCCGGTTCCAAGCGGTCCTTGTGCGAAAGCCAACAGAACGAATTTACGATACATTTTTTCATAATTCGGATTCATCGCTCCGGCTTCCGTTTCCAGTGCGATGATTTTTTCGAAATGATTTTCGACTACCTTTCGGTCACCGGTGAACACGACCGTTGCGGGGGCTTCCTTCACTTGCCGCTGGTTCATGCACGCTTTCCATAGTTCTTCCTTGACAGCTTCGTCATCCACAATGACAAAATGGGTGGGCTGCAGGTTGTACCCGCTTGGCGCCCAGTGGGCGATGTCGAGAAGTTTTTCCAATAATCCATCAGGAATCGGATCGGAAGTAAAGTGTCTAACTGCCCGTCGCCTGCGTGCCAGTTGTTCAAAGGCATCCAAGTTCATCCACTGCTCCTTGCATCCATTATTCGGGTAATTCTTTGCGATATTCATCGAGTTGCAAACCGATTTTCTCTATCGGGATGCGTTGAAATCCCAATTCGAAAACGGGTGAATCGTCCTTCAATTGAAAGTTGTTGTTTTCCGCATCGACAAAGCCGGGATCGCCCTCGATAAAATTATTCTGAAATGTGACCCATTCCTTTTTGACGCCTTGTAAATTCAACCACTCACCGCCGACGCGTATATTTCGGGCAATGACATTGCCTTTGGGGATGAGCGGTTCGTCTTCCAGTATAACCGCCAATTTGGGGTAGCGGACACTGTAAGGAGGTTGATCATAGTTGACATCGTTCAATTTATCATACATATGCCATCCGCCGCCTTTTACTGCATATTTGTTTGCCCAGCCTAAACAGCGAGCGTCGATGTGCACGGCGGGATTGCATTCGACGAAAATATTGTTTTCGACGACATTATCCCGGCCGCCTCCGATAAATGCTGCCCGGCTTGCTTTATAAAAGACGTTTCCGAAAATGGTGGTTCCGCTCGCTGCATCATCTAGGTAGACGGCCATCGCGCCGTGGGTGTAGGGGCCGTGGATGTCGTGGAAATAATTGTGACGGATGACGTTTCCCCGCATGGTCCAATTGCGTCCGATATAAAAACCACCGACATCGCCGGTTTCTTGGCAGATATTATAGATTTCGTTGAATTCCAGCAGATGTTCATTTCCACCGAATAAAACACCCGCATGTGGCGCGTCATGGATCCGGTTATGTGCAAGCCGGTTGCCTACACCGCTCATCCGGATCGCCGGTTCATACGTTCTCACCCAGCGTCCGAAGCAATGGATGTGATTGTTCACGGCATAGTTTCTGGCCGGTGTCAATGTCTGCCGGTCACCGCCGTTCATTTCAATTCCTCCATCGCCGGTATAATCGATCTCGCAACTTTGGACACCATTGCCCAGTCCACCACGAATGACCACCGCCGAATTTCCGATATTTCGCAGCGTGCAGCCGGCAACTCGGTTTTGTTCGCCTCCTTCGATTATGACTGCATGGCCGCGAGTGTACTCCAATGTCAATCCTTCTATCTTCACGAAGGAGACGTCTTTCAGGGAAATCATCGGTTGATCCAAGATCGATACCCATGCTTCTCCTTTATAGGGTGGTTGCGGAGGCCAAAAATATAACATTCCCGATTCCCGATCGAGATACCATTCTCCCGGCTCGTCGAGTTCTTCCAATAGATTCAAAGCGCGGAACCGCTGGCCTTTTTTGTAGCCATAAACGCCATGGGGTGGGACGGTGGTAATTACTCGTTTCTTAGGATCGATGGAGTCGACTTTTTCGTATGAATCCGCCCAATCCTGAGTCCAATATCCATGCACCCATACATCGTCCAAACCGATCCAGCGGCTTGGCCGGTCGCCCGCATAGCTGAATTTACCGCCTTTTTGTCCGTCAGGAGCGCCGGTGATCGTTCCCCAGCCTTCGTTCGGCCATTTTGCCAGGTGCATCGGTTTGTTTTGGAAGAATAATTCCAAACCGGCGGCATAGGTTGGCCTCCCAAAACCACGCGGTTTCATTTCTCCAAAGACGGTGATGCCTTGCGCTTTCAAATCCGTTTGTAAGATTTTTGTCCGCAGATGGGATTCGATTCGTTTCAAAATATCCGGATCGAAGATCGGGCGAAATCCCGTAACCTGTTTCCCGCCAACCAATCGGACCGTTTCACCTTCATACGCCTGATAAACGACTGGTTTTCCTTCCGAGCCGCTGTCTAAGTCTCCCGACAATTCCAACGATTTTGAAAGTGGATATACACCCTCGCGAATGCAGACGGTTACGCCTCCTTCCCGCATTTGCCGGTTGCGATTCATCATGCGAATCGCATCCCGCGCCTGTTCGATGGTCGCAAAGGGGCCGTCATCTCCGTTTTCGTTTGGGGTATCGAGGAGTCCTGACCAGGAATTGTCTCCGTCGGGGGAGACATAGAAGATTGCGCCTGCAATCCCATTTTGAATATTGAATACAGTAAAAATTAAAAATAATAAAATTACTTTGCGTATGTATGACATGGCCTTTCTCCCTTTCTTTTTTTATATAATATAAAGTAATTAACTGTATGCTTTGTCACGAGGTAAAATCTGAAGAACTGTTATGGTTCTTTGTTTAAAATCGATTGTGAACCGGATTCTCTTATTTCCTACCCGCAATCGCCATTCATTTTTACTGGATTCAATTTTCTTTATATCCATCGATAAAGGATCATTTTTCATCTGTCTTAAAGATTCGATCATATGTTTCTGATCATGTTGTTCAAATTTTGATAATGTTTTTGAGGCAGTTTTTGTGAGTTGAATCACCCATTTCATGATTGGGTACCGAACAGTTGGTTTTCCAATTCATCTAAAGAAACAATATCTCCATTTTCCAATTCTTTTCTGGATTCGTGTAACTCGATTTCTTCTTCAGGGGTCAATAGTTCCTCTTCCATAGGTGCACTAGTAAGAGCTCTTGCGAGTGGATCATTTTGTTCAATCAGAAAGTGTAAGAAACGATATGCCGTATAGTGTTCACCTCGTGGTAACAACTCGATTAAATGATGTAGATCATTTTTCTTGATTTTACTCATTTTTTCTTGAGTTTTGGCACCCATGAGTTCATTTACCTTTCATCACTATCTTTCTAACTTATATCTTATGGTCTCCCCTTTCCAGGTCAACGCTATGTCCAAAAATGGGGACGAAATAGGGACAAAATGGGGATGGTTGGTGGATGAAATGGGGATGGTGCAGCCTCTATGATTCTTCGTAATTCTTGTTTGTTTCTGTCCACGAGAGGGTGGGCAGACGGTAGCGCCGCCGTCCCGGCGGCATATATGGAAGAGCCGGCAAGATGCCGGCGATACCTTTAAATCGGAGGAATCAATCATGGAGAATGCTTTCAAACAATTCGCGATTATTGGTGAAAGCCGGGCTATGCAGACGTTAGCTGAGCAGACTTTTATTGTTGCGCCTTTGTGGGATACGATACTCATTACGGGTGAACGGGGGACGGGGAAGGAATTGCTGGCCAAAACCATTCACAAATTAGGACCTACGAAGGGGAAACCGTTGACGATTGTCGATTGTGCTGCGCTCAATCCATCAACGGTGGAGTCCGTTCTGTTCGGGCATGAACGCGGTTCGTTTACCGGGGCGGTTCATCGCCATATCGGTTATCTGGAAGCCTGCGACGGTGGAACACTCTTTTTGGACGAGATCGGTGCGCTTCCGTTGGACATTCAATACCGCCTCCTGCGTTTCATCGAGGAGCAAACGGTTACTCGCATCGGATCGGTACATGCGCGGAAAGTACATACCCGAATTCTTGCCGCCACGAATCGGAATCTCGAACAGGCTTCTGTGAATGGTCATTTTCTGCCTGATTTGTATGACCGGCTCAATATACTTCCGCTTTTTATGCCGCCGCTGCGCGAGCGCGAATCGGATGCTTTGCTCCTATTCTCTCATTTTATGAGGCAAAATAGTGGGCATCGGCTTACGAAAGAAGCCAAGGAATATGTATTGAACTATTCTTATCCGGGCAATGTAAGGGAACTTCGGAATCTCTGCCGGCGATTGCTCGCTTTTCATCCGGATCAACCGATTTCAAGGAAAATTCTCGATTCGCATCTCTCTTCGCGTACTCATTTCCTTGCATTGAAGGAACAAGACTCTCTATAATAAGGATCGGGTAAAGCAGGCGTCCCGCCTGCATCAAAGGGGCAAGCGAGGACGCTTGCTCTACCCTTGTGAACATTCGAAATGAGCTTTGATATGGATAAAATCCCCAAAAACGACCGCCGCGCCATCTTTTCCTGGTGCCTGTACGACTTTGCCAATTCTGCGTTTACAACACTCATCGTCACTTTTGTTTTCGCCACGTATTTTACGGAAGCGGTGGCCGATAATACGACAGAAGGGACCGCCCTCTGGTCACGCGGAGTCACACTCACTGCAATTATGGTGGCCTTTCTTTCTCCGTTCCTCGGAGCGATCTCGGATCGCGGCGGATATCGGAAACTGTTTTTGTTCATCACAACTGCAATTTGTGTGATTGGTTCCATACTCCTCTACTTTGTCACTCCGGGACATACCATGATGGCGCTGATCATTTTTGTCATTGCCAATATCGCGTATGAACTGGGTTGCGTCTTTTACAATGCTTTTCTTCCGGATATTTGTACCCAAAACAAGATCGGCCGTGTTTCCGGATACGGATGGTCTTTCGGGTATGTGGGGGGATTACTGGCGTTGGTCCTTGCTTTGATTGGATTTGTGCAGCCGGAAACCGCCTGGTTCGGGGTGACGAAGGAGAATTTTCAGCATGTGCGCGCAACGAATATTCTTGTTGCCGTCTGGTTTGCGATCTTCAGCATTCCCATCTTTATCTGGGTGAAAGAAGATCGATCACGTGTATCCCCGACGCGAGAAAAGATTATCTCCGCAACTGCCAATCAATTAAAAAAGACGTTTCATGAAATTCGCCGTTACAAGCAAATCGTCACGTTTCTCTTCGCCCGCCTCATATATAACGATGGCCTGATCACAGTCTTTTTCTTCGGTGGGATCTATGCCGCAGGGACTTTTTATTTTTCCACATCGGAGAGAATTTTTCTTGGTATCGTTTTGAACGTTTGCGCCGGAGCGGGGGCGTTTGCACTGGGTTTTCTGGATGACTGGCTGGGAGGAAAACGAACCATCCAAATCAGTTTGATCGGGCTTATCCTTGCCACGTTCTTGGCGGTGATCGCTCCGAACGGTTCCTTGACTCTCCAATCCGGTGATCTTCGCGAGGTATCCGGTTTGGCTGTGCAGTTGAGTAATCAGGATGATTCCGTTACGACTCACATCTATGGCCGCTTATCGTCCTCTACCCAACAATCTTTGAATGAATACGACGGTTCCACCCCATTGCCGGAAGCACTGCAAAGCGGGCTGATCGAGGATCTGAACCGGATGATTCGGAGCGATGATTTTTACCAGGAAGAACAATTCAGTGCGGTTGCGCTGCGCGAGAAAACGAAAGAACTGATCGAGCGCAATCCCGAGAATGAAGATTTGTATCGTTTACACCGTTATTTGCTGGAAGACGCTTTTCCCGAACATATCGTGACTTTCTTTCCCATGCTCTTTTGGATTGCCGGGATTATCATCGGGATCTTCGTGGGGCCGAATCAATCCGCGAGCCGCTCGCTGATGGGTCGTTTTGTCCCGCCTGACAAGGAAAACGAATTCTTCGGCTTTTTCGCTTTTTCCGGGAAAGCCACCGCTTTCATGGGGCCGTTTTTGTTGGGGATTTTCACGACTCTCTTCGAATCCCAACGGGCGGGGATTGCAGTGGTGATTGCATTCTTCATTGTTGGGGGGATTGTGTTGTTTTTTGTGGATGAGGAGGAAGGGATTCGGATAGCGGATCGAGGGTAAATTTTAGGCGGAAAGTGAATCAATAAAAACGATCAACCATCCGATGGGTTTTTCACAGCCTCTCTTTCACTGAGCACCAAGTTCGCAATAGGCAAAGCCAACACTTCCAGGCGAGACAAATCAATGTATTTGCTGGCATCTTCAATCTCGATACCAAACACTCGATTGCATTCATCAAAGTCAAGCACTACGCCCTCTTTGATTTCTTCCGATTCGACGCTCACACCTTCGGCAAGTTGGATGTACAACATGTCTGTATCAGGATAATACTGGAATATCATAATTATTGGCTCCTATGCCTTACGGCTTAAAGCGACGATCAAAGAAGGCATTGTGTACTGTTTCTCCATCTGGCTCGGTGACGACTCGTAAATACTTTCCGGCTTCGGCAATGAAAGCCCAGTGGCGAATACGGCCATTGGTTTGAATTTCTTTGCGGATAGAATTGTATATTGTATTTTCGATCCATTCTGTTTTGAGATACGGTCTTCGAACAATAACACTCTTTACGAAATAAGTTGTTGTTTTCATTGCGTCACCAACTCTTCGGAAAGAAGTATAACCAGTGTGATTTTCTGGTACAAGAGTATAAGTCTTTTCTGTTACCTTGTGATTGTAGTGAAATGTATGGATTAGAATGCCAAATGAATGGGATGCGTACTATTGTAATGCATCAGTCCTCTATTCCACTTTCTCTCGGAGTTGGCGTGAATGTTGTTGGCTGCCGTGAATATCCGGCCGGGAGCCTATCAATCCTTCATCTTGCCAATACTGAACCAACGAGGGGCCTGAATCCGGTTTTTTGCCAAGAGCGAAACCAGTTGAAAGCACTCGTAGAATATATTCCGACAGAGAGAGTCCGTGTTGAGTGGAATTCCAAAACCAAAAGAAAAATCAAGTATATTGCAAGAAGACCGGTTGAGAGTCAAGACGATTTTGCGGAACGTGCTCAAAAGCGCTTCATGACACCAGATTGCAATCTCCTTTGATGCTCATGTATTTGGAACCGGATGAATGGTAAGAAATGGAAGATTTCCAAAGTTGGCCTATAATACTCAATTACTCAATTATAGGATACTCTTTGCAACTAGATACAAATCCTATAGATTTTCTTGCATCTCACTGTTACTCAATTCCATCGCTTTTTTTACTCTTTTGATTGTTTCATCAAAAGACTCATATTCATTTGCTTCGCCCAAATTAGCGGATATTCTCTCATATTCATCATGACAATTTTTCCTGGATACAATTCCATTAGATAGAAATCTAATGGCTAATTTTTCAGGAATATTATGACCATCTCTAATGCACGATGACGCAACTGAAAAACCTATAGGAATTAACAACTCATCATTATTACTTATCAAATCTCTATAAATGTCCACGATAATATTTATGCCATGTGAAACTTCTGGAATAACATCAAGGACGAATTTACGAGCGTTAAAGCAAAAAGGACTATGTTTATCATTACCCATCATAAGTTTCTCTATATCAATTATTGGATAGGCATCTAGCCACATTTTAGTAGCGGTTAATAATAACTTAGGATACTTGTTGGATTTATCTTTGAATAATTTATTAGCATCCTTTAATTTAGGAAACATGAAAAAATAATCATCGTTTTTAAATATCCATCTGTAAAACCAAATGGCTGATTTCAAAGGGGTATCAGGAATGACTTTATTTAATTGAGTCTTAATGCTGTAAATTATTTCTTGTGGAATGCCATGTGCTGATGATAATCTCAAATTACTTTCATCTTCTTCATTATTTTCAAACAAGGATTTCTTGATTTCTACAACAGTGCCTACCCTATAATTGAAGTTTTCTATAGTATCATTCTTTTTGGCAAAAAATGCACTTAACGAATTCTTGAAAAATTGTTGTATTTTATCTTCTTGAAAATCAGGAGTTCTATTAATAAAATACATACTTGAATAATCCAGTTCATCCTGATCTTGGATAGTATCAAGATATAAATCGATTGGGTCAAGCATTTCTATACATTGATCACTTTTTGAAAAAATACGTTCTTGTAAGTCAAACCATCTTCGTGAAATTGTTGACTCTTCTTCATTGAATTCCACGACTTGACCGGGAATTACAAGAACCACACCACTAGCAAACTTTCCAGCTCTACCGGCTCTTCCAGCCGCATTTAATAACTCATGAGCCTCTAATTGCTTCATGCCTCCTTGTTGATTATTCACACTTTGATCAAAACGGTCATCGCCAGCAATTATCACAAACTCTGCTGGAAGGTTGATACCTTGAGCTAAAGTAGGAGTTGCAATTAATGTATTTATACCATCACTCCTTGAATAAACAGATTCTACAAGAAGTCTTTCTGACTGTAATAGTAAAGCATTATGAGAACCCACCTTGTTTTTGTGTAAACAGGCAATGAATTTGCTGTCACCCAATTCATCTATTGCAATATTTTTGAGTGTTGACTCTTCCTGAGTAAGAGAAGTGGTTTGTGATTCAGGCAATTTATTACTTAAATCTTTAGCTGAACTTATACATTGTTGTTTATTTTGAATGAAGATTAAAGTTTTAATGTTTGCTCGTGACAGAGTATTGGCTATATTACAAGCTACTTTATTTCTATTTGGTGTTAAAAGCCACCTTTTATTAGCACTCAATACAACGGCATTCTTCAAAAGTTGAATTAAATGGTAATCGTTTGAGTCTTGAGTAGACCATGATTGTTTTAGGCAAAATAAAGTATAAGGTACTGCTTTAAGAGTATTTTTTATATTCTTATTTGGATGTTTTGTACGTTTTTGTTTTCTATTGCCGTATAAAATATTTTGTAGCTTATTAATTTGAGCGGAGGGGTATACAAGACATCCCCTAGCTTGCCTAGTAGGTTTCCATTCAACATCTATGGGGATGCATCTCTGGCCTGTTGTCATTGATATCCATTCTGCAAGTTCATGTGTATTACTAATCATTGCTGACATCATCAATAATTTCATATCTGGAATCCTCGATATGATTAACAACAAGCAGAACATGGCATCAATACTTCTTTTATCATTAAGTCCCCTTGTGGGATGGATCATATGAAATTCATCAAACACAAGCAATTCAAAAGCATCAAGACAATCAGGATTAATGGACATTTGTGATAAACATCGTTCAGGTGTCATAACAACAATGCACGGTAAATCCAAGTCACTAATATCACTACTTATGCTAATATCTAGTGATCTATTTATTGAAAAACGCTCTCCAAATAATTTTTTTAGCCTATTGAAGGTTTGATCAACAAGTGCATGAGTAGGCGCTAAATATATTATGCTTTTATTTTCTATCAGAAATGAACCTATTTTCAATTCAGCTAGGGTGGTCTTTCCACCTCCTGTAGGTATTGTAATAACACTAGAACTGTTAGGGGATAAGTAATCTTTATCCACTGCGTCCCAATGATTTCTCCAAAGATATGGATAATGTTTTGCGTATAATTTTGTGAATCCATGCCATTTATTGTTGTCAATGCCATCTGGAGGTGGCACTCTTGTAACAGCTCTATGAATCAATGTATCTCCTGCGCTTTTAAGAAGGCTTGCTAGATGATGTGGCCCGGCATACGTGGAAATCAAGATTGGTAAATCTTTGCCTAAATATTTGTTTAGATCGTTAGTTGTAACGAGTTCTATCGAGCATAAATCTAGTACTGTGTCTAATATTTCATTTGGATTGCCAGGATAAGAATATTCATCAGAATCTACATTCAATATTAAGCCCGCATATCCTCTTAAAGCCCAAAGAATGTAATACCAAAGTTGGTCACAAGATTTCTGTTCTAATTCATATAGTGGATTATCCAGAAAGGAGTAATTGAGTTGGAAATCATTGAACAAGTCATCCTCAAGTATATCAATTAATTTCCCGCGAGACATATTGGCTAGATGTCGTATTAATTGGTCAGAAATTTCTTCTCCTTCATGATCCACAAAATATTGTGAAATTTCAAAAGCATCAGCATGATAGTCTGCAATCAGAAATAAAAGAGAAGCAGATATATCTGAAGATATGCCATTTATCGACAATCTCTCCTGTGCCGGTTGATTAATTTTTGCGATCTTGCCGATTTGTAATAGTAGTTTATGTGCTGTTGCAGCAACAAATGCGGCTGAAATTCTATGTTCACTATCCGACAAGGCTGTAGTATATGTTTCATAAGTATTTGCTAATGCCCGAAGATTATTAATAATATCATTTATTTCATCAATATCCACTTCTTCTTGTTCTGCAATTAATAACCTAAATGAAGCTATTTTTGCATAATCTTCTGTTAGAAGTTCAGGAAGCCGTTCTAAATCCAATCCCTCTAGATCAGGAGCGTTTCGAATAAGGTTGGCAGTGATTGCATCAAACATTGCTCACCTCTATTTCGTCCAAATGATTGATGATCTTTTCACAGAATGAATTCATCCAATCCCGTAATTGATCAATTGGGAATACTTCGGCTTTACGAAAACGAATATTATCTCTTGCTATAATTGAACTGTAACCTTTAAATAATTTGCTTAAATTTATTTTCTTGTTTGGATCAATAGTTATTGCTATTCGATAGTTTTTTAATTTTTTCCAATGAATATTCTCTATTATCATATCTATTTTATCACTACCTGAACGTTCAAGTAATAATGTTGTTTCAGCAACAAGTTCTGAGTCACGTGAGCCATCTTCACATGATTTGAAATCTGGCCATATTTGTTGCGTGATAGTATCTCTAGGCCTTGTAGTTGCTTTATCCTCACAAATAATCAAATTTTCAATATCATCAGAAACTTCACTAAATAATAGGACTAGACCATCGAATCCCTTAAATGACGGCTGTGGGTGAGGTATTGAAACTATCATTGGAGTGCTTTGTGAATAATGAATTGAAATCCATGATATCATTTGAAAAACCCAACCATCTCTATTGGAGTTTCCATTTTCAACCCATGAATCTTTTAACAATTCTTTTGCTCTTTTTAATGCCCCACCACTTGTTTTTGGTGTATTGTTATTTTCTAGATTAAATATTTTTTCCACATGTCGATAATGCCCAAGTATCAATAGCGCAACAAGTTTAGCCAGTTTTTCTTCGTCAACAATTTTCCCTACTTTAGCATCACACAAAGAAGAACAGTCGATATCTTTCAACCTGATAATTTTTAATGGATGAGAATGTTTTTTTGATTTTTTCACAGTTGACTTAGTCATTGTTTACCCTTTTTATTCATCTCACATCAACTGTTCCCTAACCGTGTCCGCATTCATGATGCCGCTTGTGCAAAAGAGCCTTTGGATTCCATCCGGGCCAAGGGATAGGTGGAGCGGTGAGCGCAATTTCGCATCCACCATAACCACAAGGGCGCTTGCTTCCAATAAACAGACTTCGCTCACGTCGGTTTCCATCTTGAGTAAACGGATGGCATCATCGTAATCATCCGCAAAGGTGGAAGAAATAATCGCGTAATAGATGTTTCTCAGTGAAGAGCGTTTCAAGGCACGGCTTTGAGTGCTGATGTATTCGCGTATGCTACGGTCATCCGTTCCAAGGCTGTAACCGTTTACCCGTACTTTCGCATCCCAAATGACGGCATAGGAATTGTCTCTATCGATGGCGGTGCCATCGGGTACGCGGCCTTGGCCTTGCCCAAGAAGTTTGGTCTCATAGCCCAAGATCGTGAAAGCCGAGTTGATGTGTTTTTCGAATGCTCTTTCCAGACTCGTTGCGGATGATTTGGCGGATTCCTCAATCTCAGGGTTTCTCTCCGCCATTTTGGGAAGTATGGCCACGATGGGTGGTACATAACTTTCAGGGAGCCTTGTCAAAATTGTAGTAACGTCTGGGGGTGAATCCTTGACGGAGCCAACTTTTCCAATGACTTTCGTACCATCGAATGGGTTTTCACCTCTGTACCAAAAAACATGCTCCACTTGGTAAAAATCGTAGGGTTGCCCTGTTTTCTGTGAAAACAACTCAATGAGTTCTTCGTGAATCTGCTTGAATTGGATGTAATCATCGGCCAAGTCTTCTTTGGGTTGCCAAAGATTAAGGTCGATCATCGTGTTCACGCTATTGGTGTAATAGACCGGCCATTTGTCCTTATCCTGAACTTGCCAGAAATACGAAAGAAAGAACGGAATGCTTCCCGGCTTTGGGCGGCCATGCTTTGAGCCTCCGGCCTCAACAAGTTCATCTCCAATACGTCTCACGTACCGCTCAAAGGTCTTGATACGGCTTGAGGCCATTTGCTCACTGTCGGGGATGGTAATCGCGGCTTTCAATTCGGCGTCTGTTTCATCCGTAGTCTCAGACACATTGAGCAATTGGTTGAAGAACATCTGGCCTTTGATGCCCTTAAAACCCCAATACTGAAAGCGCTTGTTTAGGCTATCGATCTTTGATTTGAATGCCTGAATATCGCTCTTGCTTGAGAGATAATCATCAACCAATGGCCGGAGTTCTTTTTCAATCAACGAAATCCGGTCTTTATCAAGTTGCTCTTGTTCTTGGCGTAGTTTGACGATTTCGGGATTTGTGGATTCTGCATATTCCTCCAGCAGTTCAAGCGCCCGTTGCTTTTGTTCAGAATTAAGCAATGCCATTGGTGTGACCTTTTCATCCAGAGTGCTAAGACCTTGATTTGTCCAAATTACTTTTTTATATCGATGAGCCATTTTTGACGCAGTTTTGCCGCCACTTCATCATGTGACAAAGTTCTTCCGTTTTTGGAGTCCGTTTGACCTTGTGCAATCGATTGAATGACATAGAGATGATATTGGACATCCTCTAAACTGCAGTCATCCAGTAAACGATCAAGTAAATTTCTGATTGTTTCTTTTGTTTGTACCATTGTTTCGACATCTCTTTAAACAATTGTATACCATTGAATAAACCGTTTCAAGAAAACATGCCATATCCTCTTATCTTGTTCCAGTACCGGGATAAAAGGCTATACTTGTCACCCGCCGCGCTAATCTGACCCACCCGGAGTCACCCAGTTTGACCCGT
>CAYPPG010000037.1:56528-73901 GCA_964412555.1 uncultured bacterium | reverse complement strand
GGATACAAAAGATTGAACAACATTGTCTCCGGATATGATTCTAGTCCATAAAAGAAATGTATCATCGGATTGACCACCATGTCCGTATTTCCCGATTAAAAAAGCTCCATCATAATGTGAGAATGGCTTTACCCATAAAGCTGCGGTGAAGCCGGATCTCAGTCCGACGTCAAAATCTTGGTGATCCAAAATATAAATCAAATCATCAATTCCATCAAATTGATATGCTTGGCCAAATTTACCTGAAACTACAAGTGGATTTCCTGAAGATGAAGCATGATGTTCATTAGAACTTAAATCGTTTGTATTTCCATCAAATGACCAGTAAGCGATAAGATTAGGATATGTAATTTGTTGAGAACTAATTACAAAGTACTCATCACTCATATCCCACGGCTGACCATCCGTAACATTCGCGATCTTTACCAAACACTCACTCGACGGCACATCAGGCACCAACCAAGCATACGATCCTGTATTCGGTGTTGATTCGACAATAGGTACCCATGTTGCTCCTCCATTAGTACTAAATTGCAGGCTAACAGAAGTAATCGTCGGAGAAGCCGAATAAACAATATTCTGCGTACTCCCCGCCTGCCAGGTTTCGCCACCATTGGGGGATAAGATCGTTATTCCTCCATCATTCTCTAAATTGTTATATTGAACCAAAAAAGTATCCTTCACCCCGTTAAAACTACTTTGAATCGCATTTGCTGTGGGAAAATCCGTTGAATCCGTATATCCGGTAACAAAAATATTTTGGTCATTATCGATTGCAATCCCATTTCCTTGATCATTCCCGCTTCCTCCAAGATAAGTAGAGAATAAAAGGTTACTCCCATTTGTATCAAATTTGGATACAAAACGGTCGTAAGTACCACCAACGAATGTATTTTGGATGGGATCAAAGAGTGGAAAACTTGCAGATTTGGTAAAACCGGTCACATAAATATTACCATCCACATCGACCGTAATTGCCTCACCATGCGATACTCCTGTATTTGTCGGCCCACTAGCGCCAAAATAAGTAGAAAAAATGATCGATCCAGTAGAAGTGAATTTTGAGATATATGCGTCGATGATACCGGCTTTGTCATTCTGATAGGGATTCGATAGTGGAAAATCAGTCGATCGCGTATTTCCAGTTGTGTATACATTTCCGGCATTATCTATCGCAACATCATATCCAAAATCTAAATCACTTCCTCCTAAAAAAGTGGAAAAAATAATCCCCAATCCTTCCGTATTCAGTTTTGTTAAAAATCCATCATAAGTATTTCCACCGAAAACTGATTGATGAGCATTTTCTGTTGGAAAGTTCGAAGAATCTGTTCTTCCTGCTAGGTAAGCATTACCTGAATTGTCGGCTTCAATGTTAAAAGCAACATCCAAATTATTACCCCCCAGATAAGTTGAATACAATAATTGATTTCCTAAAGAATTGATTTTTAAAACAATAATATCATATCCACCATTGTAAGATGGGTCATAAGCATTCCCTGTTGTAGGGTAATCGCTAGAAGATGTCCATCCCGTTAGATAAATGTTGCAATTTAAATCGATATCGATGTCATACATTGGATCATCACCGCTTCCACCTAGAAAGGATGAAAAATGGATCCATGAACCATCAGAACTCATTTTCAAAAAGAAACCGTCACTACCACCATCGGATAAAGCTCCATCACCTCCATGATACGATGAATATAATGCGTTAATGGTGGGAAAATCGGTAGAATTCGTTAATCCAGCCAAATAAATTCGTCCAAATTGATCTACAGAAATACCGTGTGCATAATCAGCGCCACTTCCTCCTATATAGGTGGAAAAGATGATCAACGAACCGGATGGATTCAATTTAACCAAGTAGATATCACTATCTCCACCATTGTAAGATGAATCGTATGAATTAATAGTTTGTAAATCGGTAGAATTCGTTGAAAAAACATAATAGATATTCCCTGTTGCATCCAGTGTAATCCCAGCAGGCCATTCCTCACCAGAACCTCCTATGTAAGTTGCAAAATCATATTCATGGTTTTCACAGAAAGCCGTTTTTCCACATATGTTGATGATTGTAATCGACAAAAATAAACATCCGAGTGACATTCTTGAAAATACTTGCATGATATTTCTCCTTACCAAATTAAAAAATGATAGGAAAGTCAGAGGCAGGAATCCAAACCCTCTACAAAAACCATTCCCCAAAAAGTGCAGAAGATTCAACGCGTAGCCTTAGTATAAAATAATATCGAACCACCCGTCAACGGATCAATAAGAAAAACGTACAATTTTTTCAAAATAAATCGATGTTGCAAAATTAATCACTACCAATAGATAATATACAATAAATATAATCCTAAAACACCTGTCACAATATTCATGCAAAAATATTCCACTTCTACCCCCCCCGACTCATCCTTTTATAGCTAGAAAAATAACCTAATTCCGAAAGGCCACACCCATACATATAACTCTTTTATTATCAACACATTACAGCAATATACCAAAATTGGCACAAAACTTGCTTATTTAACTTTCGGGCAACAAAGCGCTTTGTCAAAACACCGCCAAACCAGGGTGGCTGGGAGCGCAGGCATCTTGCCTGCATCTTTGCGGCTTGGCGGAAAATAACACCCACGACTACACCGTTCGCCACGGGTACCAAGGGCAAGCGAAGTCTGCCCTTGTCAATTGGCGCTCCAAAGCACGGGCAGACCTGACGTCTTGCCCGTGGCACCCGTGAAAAAGACAACAGTCAACCATCACACTCAAACCCTATCGAACAAAATTCATCTCGATAAGGCGGGATAGAGGTGCGGAACGCCGCCGTCCCAGCGGCACGTCCGGATATACCGGCCCTAATAACGCAACAAAACCACTTCATGAACATCCTGAATCTGCACTTCGAAACCCGTCTTTGTCTTGTTGAGAAAAATCGTCTCCGGATTTAACGCTTCATGAGCATAAATCGGCATGGCACACCGAACTTCAGCGCGAAACAACGGAGGCTCTTCAATCAAGGCAGGAAGCACATATGGCCGGTTTTTTGCCGGTGTGTGATTAGGCGGAGTGAGATAACCGAGGAAATGAATCCGTACAAAACGCTCATCCGGATCGTCCGTAATGACGGTTTCGATATTGCGCGGAGCCTCAATTTCCACCCTCGGATGCGGATATAAATAACGTACGGCATTACGCAAAAGCAGCCGATCCTCCGTCATGGCATGCTCACTGGCGACAGCGCCATCAGGCGAACAGGGAAGATAGACGACTTTCCCTTCTCCATAGGAATGAATCAGAACCGCCGGCCCGACAGGTTGATCCGCCGACATCGGCCAGTCTGTGCCTTCCAATCCTTTTTTCTGACGGACCGTCCGGTCTGGCCGCATTAACTGCCCAACAGCCTGTGCAGAAGTTTTTTGAAAAGCGGCAGCTGGGCCTTTCACCATAAAGGCCCAGTCGATCGGAATCCCATTATAGAAATCGGCATATTCCGGTGCGGTTTCGGAAAAACGAACGTGATTGTCGATACTGGGCAGCACTTCCACCAACTGCCCCCCGACGAGTTCTGCAATGGCGCTCTCATCGCGTTGGTTCCCCATCCAATCATACAGGCCGGTACATCCGGTCGCAAGGATATTTCCACCCTCTTTGACGTATTGTTGAAAGAGGGCTGTTTCTTCTTCAGACAATATGGCGGTATTGGCTAAAAGGATGACCGGAAATCGCTTCAGCCGATCAAGAGATACATTCTCATCGAGCACGATCCCGAACGGAATATGCTCATAGACTAACGCCGCGTGCGCACCGGTAAAAGACTGCTGGTAGTGAGACGGATTCTCTTTCCCATACCAATCGCGGCTGCGGTTCGAATAATAAATCCCGACGTCCTGCACCACCTCCTGTCCAAAATGCCCTTTCTTGCCAAGTGCCTCGCGAAACAGTTTCCCGAAGCGTTCATAGGCAACCGGATCGAGGCTCCCGTCATACGGCGTCTTATCGACCAGCGTGACTTTCGAACCATGCGCTAACAGAGTAAAGAGTTCCCAGCGCAAATCGTTGAGCGGACGGGTGGTTTGATCATGATACATCCGTACGCCGCGCTGCATGGCGATTTGAAACATGTTCCCAGGCGTGCTGGCCGCGAGAAATTCTGCCGTCAAACCGACTCCAAGCGCGCTGAATCCCCACACGCCGGTTTCCCCGGTCACAAAATCGGCATTGACCGCATGCTGCACCGGCCGTTGACCCACTTCCCATGAAAACGGCGGGTAACCGTGATAATTGAAATCGACAGTGACCTCCGGATCGATGGATTTGATGGATTGATACAATTTTTTTTCGAAGCGCTGGCTGGTGTTGTAACGGAACTCCAGCATCCAATCCCACTTTTCATCCCAGGTCACACCGGCGGGCATGGAATGACCGTATTCCGCTTCAAACAATTTCTGGCAAGTTTCACACCAGCATCCGTACGGCGGGCCAAAACCTTGATCCAGCATGTCGATATGCAAACCGTCGATGCCGTACTCCAACATCTCGGCTACTACGGCTTTGGCGTGTTCGAGATAACCGGAATTGAAACAAATCCGGTCGATCGGGTTGCCGTTTGCATCCTTCATTTTGTATTCGGTATGCCTGCGCAAGGGATAACCGTTTCCTTGCACGACGCAATAGGCAATGACCGGCAGACCATGCGGTTTGGCCGCCTCGACCGTTTCCCGCAGTACATCCCGCTCGCCCAATCCCGGGCATTTCGGCGCGACTTTCGAGCTATAATATGCATACTCACTGTCTTTCGCCCAAATGACGATGTACTCCGAGTGCGCTTCAATCATAGCCTCGACAATATCCGTACCGGAAAAATCAGCGGCATAGCCGACATCCTCCGGATCACTCCCAAATTGAGCACCCGTCGGCCCGACTTCCATCCCGACCATGCACTCCTTATACCAAGGAGCCGATTCGGAACCGAACGTGATCAGAGGAGAATACAATCCTTGCAATAGTGTATAAATAAATATGAATACAGAGGATACCAAAAAGAAGATGGATGATTTTTTTGAATTCCGTTTTGTCATCGTATACCTTTTTTTTCTTATTTCTGCTTTCGCATCTCCTTCCGCCTCTCCGCCAATTCCCCCGGCGTCTTCACCCCACACCGTTCCGCCCAAGCACGATACAATCGCAAAAGCTCATCATACTTCTCCGGCATGTTCTCCGCCAAATTGTTGAGCTCCGTCCGATCGTCGGCAATATTGTATAATTCCCAATTTCCATCATAGGTCGAAACCAGCTTCCAATCCCCTTTCCGCACCGCCCGATTGCCTCGGTGTTCCCAATAAATCACGTCATGCCCTTCTCTCCGCTCCCCGTCAAAAATCGGAACCAGGCTCTTGCCTTCCAATGGAATCAGTTCCTTTCCATGATAGGTCGCCGGATAGTCGATTCCGGCAGCATCCAGGCAGGTGGCCATAATATCGATGACATGCCCGGTCTGATGGGTAAGCGCATTCCGTGCCTTGATCCTCGCCGGCCAGTGGGCGATCAACGGCGTCGAAATCCCACCCTCATGACAATACTGCTTGAACATGCGCAGCGGCGTGTTCCCCGCATTGGCCCACGGATAATCATATCCCCAATACCCCCCGCGCGGCCCCGGAGGAATCCCCGGCTCACCGCGATTGACCATAACGTGACACGCACCGTTGTCCGATAGGAATAAAATCAACGTATTGTCCATCGCATTCATTTGTTCCAGTTTTTTGAGCACCCGCCCGATATTCTGATCCATGCGGTCCACCATGGCGGCGTACACGGCCATCCGCAAATCCTGTTCGTCCGGATTGTCGGCATCTTCCCACGCCGGAACTCGTTCATGACGCGGGGAAAGCGGCCATTTGTCCTCCACGATCCCCAACTCGATCATGCGCCGGTGCCGACGTCGGCGCAATTCATCCCACCCGATTCTGTATTGTCCCCGATACTTCGCGATATCTTCCGGCCAGGCATGCAGCGGCCAATGCGGAGCGGTAAACGGCAAATAGAGAAAGAACGGGTTTTCACTCTGATCGGCTTCATTCAGAAACTGCACCGCGTGATCGGCAAACGCATCGGTCATATAAAACGAATCGTCCTCCGGATTGGGTCGCCAGGATCGGTTGTCATACGCCATCTCCCGCCCCGGCATCAATTCCCAATAACTGCACGCCCCGCTGATCAATCCGAAATACCGGTCGAATCCCCGGTCGATCGGCCAATGAGGGCGCTTGTTCCCCACATGCCATTTCCCTGCCATAAACGTATTGTAATCCGCCCGTTTCAACGCCTCCGCAAGGGTGACGCAGCGGTCATTCAAATATCCTTGATACGAGGGAAACCCCAAATTCCCAACCATCATCCCCACCCCCGCTTGATGAGGATACAAGCCGGTCAACAAAGACGCCCGCGTCGGGCAGCAACGCGCCGTATTGTAAAACTGCGTGAACCGCAGCCCTCCACCGGCCAACCGGTCAAGATTCGGCGTACAAATCTCCCCCCCATAGCAGCCGATATCCGAAAATCCCAAATCATCCGCCAAAATAAGCACAATGTTGGGACGATTTTCCTGATTCGAAGATTGCGAAAAAGCGTTCAATGAAATACCGGCCCCCGCCAAACCGATGCTTGAAAGAAAATCACGTCGTTTCATCATATCCCTCATATTTGTGATACAATTGTTCTTTCTGTAATACTCTTACTCGAAGGAGAAGTAAAGAGAACCTATCAAGACACCCGATACTCTATTCACAAATTTGTCGCAAGTTAAATCTTTTATATCGAAACCTAAAATCACCAACAAATCATGGTACAATGATTCAAGAAAATATGTGGAGGTACGATTATGGAACTTACGATCTTTGTTCCTGATGATACAAAATTGTCTTTAGAAGAAAGAGCGCATGAATTCGGTTGTGCGAATATAACCGAATATGTTGAACGTCTTGTTGCAACCGATCTTTTAGCCGCCAAGCCTTTTGACGAAATATTGGCACCGATTCGAACAACTTTTTATTTAAGTAATATTAATGAAGATGAAATAGACACACTCTTTCAAGAAGCACGAGAAGAAGTCTATCAAAAACATAGTTCCAAGAGATAATGAACGAAGGATATAAAACTCCTTTTGTTGTTTTTGATTGTATGATTTATTTGCAATCTCTCATTAATGCATCCGGACCGTCAGCTGCAGCTTTGCGATTGGTTGATAATGATATTATTTCTCTTTTTGTGAGTATGGAAATACTGAAAGAATTGTATGATGTTCTTTCCAGACCAAAAATACGAATAAAAAATAGGAATATCAATGATAGGCGAAGAGATGCCTTCATTAACCGTATTTCAAATAAAGCAACTGTCATTACAAATGTCCAGCGACATTTCATATATTCCCGTGATCCAAAGGATGAAAAGTACATTAATCTTGCAATTGAGGTGAAAGCAGAATTTCTTGTAATTCGAGATAAAGATTTGCTTGACTTAATGACTGATATAACACAAGAAAGTTTGAACTTTCGTCGCAATTTTTGTTTTCTAAAAATAATTGATCCAGTTAAATTTTTGAAAGTGCTGCCATCATGACTATACGTTTTGTATTTCTTATTTTTTTTCTTTTTTGTATTCTTTCACAACAGCCTTATGCTTTGGATAGACAGGAAGAAGCCGGCATCGCATCTCCAACAATTCTCATAGCAAGTCCCGAAAATCCGGCAGGCCGCCCGGGATGCGGATTTAAGATCACCTACCGCTGGCAGGCAATACCAATGGACGAGGACTACACCGTCTTCGTTCACTTTGTCAACCCGGAAAACAAAACCGTTCTCCAAGACGACCATAAACCACCGGTTCCCACTTCTCAATGGACTGGTATGGTGGAATACACCCGCACGATCCCTCTGGAGCAATGGAAGCCAAAAGACAAACGTACGATTTACATCGGATTACCGGAAGGAGATTACCCCATTTATGCCGGACTATATGACGAGAAGGACAACCGAAAAATCCTGCATAGTGGCCCCGGCGTAAAAAAAGTCAATGAAGGATGCTACCAAATCGGTGTCCTCAGCGTCAGCGAAAATGCTCCGATTCCTGATCCCGGCCCGAAAACTCTTAATTTGTCGGATTACCACTTGACATTTAATGAAGAATTCGACGAATTGAGCGTCTCCGCATGGGGCCCCACCGGTCCAGATGGTGCGCGTTGGATCGCCCATACTCCCTGGAAAGGAGATTTCGGCGACGCCAAATTCACCGATCCCCAACCCGGTTTTCCGTTCACCGTAAAAAACGGCATCCTGCGGATTGAAGCACGAAAGGAAAATGGGCGATGGCGAAGCGGTTTACTCTCCGCCGTCGATCCCAATGGTAACGGCTTCAAACAACAATACGGCTATTTCGAATGCCGCGCCAAATTCCCCAAAGGCCCCGGCACCTGGCCGGCATTCTGGCTGATGGGACTTAAAAACCTGAAAAGCATTCCCGAGAATCAGGGACCGAGAATCAATCCGGAAATCGACGTCGTGGAGCACTACGGACACTGGCCGTGGCGGTTCAGTTATGTCCTGCATTTGTGGGGCTTTGGAGGACTCAAACACAAAGACTTCGGGGAGAGATTTGTTGCGTTCGGTTTGGAAGAAGATTTCCACACCTACGGCGTGATGATCGACAAAGAGTCTATTGTCCTCTACTTTGACGGCGTCGAAATGCACCGGCAGAAAACACCGGAAGCGGTCAAAACTCCACTCTATCCGCTGGTGAATCTGGCACTGGGACCGGGATGGCCTACAGACAAAACCCCAAACCCCTCCTACATGTACGTAGATTACGTCAAAGTGTGGCAGAATTAAAATACATCCATACACGGCTTTTTATATCCGTATATGTAAGTATAAATGCTTGACATCATAGAGTAAAACATGAGATGATGTTAAAAAAATTGTGGTGCGGACATCCTGTCTGCATAATAGAAGATGGTTACCCACCGCATCATGAGAAACTGTGTAACAGCTTAAAAATGCGGCTTTGAACATATGGTTGTAAGAAAAATTCCGGTACAAACCAAAATGCTCTTAAATGATCTTTGTGAAATCGTTCACACAACAACACATTCTTCTTCGAATCGTGTTCCTTTGTTGTGTGCGATCCTTTCCTTTTTGTGCATGATCCAACTTTCCTATTCTGCACAGGACAACAATTCCAAATCCTCACCGAAACTGACGGATCTAAGCCTCGAAGAATTGATGAATTTGAAAATTACTTCTGTCTCCAAAAAACCAGAAACGATCTCGGAAGCGGCAGCGGCGATCTTTGTGATTACTCAGGAAGACCTACGCCGGTCCGGAGTGACCACCATCCCGGAAGCGTTGCGAATGGTGCCGGGCGTACAAGTCGCCCGCATCGACGCCAACAAATGGGCAGTGACCGTTCGCGGATTCAACGATCGTTTTGCCAATAAATTACTGGTGTTGATCGATGGCCGCGTCGTGTATACACCGCTTTTTTCCGGTGTGTACTGGTCGGATCAAGATGTGCTATTCGAAGACGTGGAACGAATTGAAGTAATCCGGGGACCGGGCGCCTCTCTCTGGGGAGCCAATGCCGTAAACGGTGTGATCAACATCATCACGAAACACTCCAAGGACACTCAAGGCGGTTTGGTCACTCTCGGCACAGGCACCGAAGAAAATGGAGTAAGTGCGTTTCGATATGGCGGAGCACTTGGAGACAATACCTTTTACCGTTTTTTTACGAAATACCTGAATCAAGATGATTTTGTGAATTCAATGGATCACGACACCGCCGATGAATGGGACCGCGTTCAAGGCGGATTCAGAATGGATTCCCGTTTATCTTCTCAAGATACACTCATGATCCAAAGCAACGGCTTTCATCGGGAAGGGGGAAGCACAAATATCATTCCATCCTTTACCCCTCCCTATGAATTGTTGACCCCATCCGAGAGAGATACGAGTGGTTTCAATATTATGGGACGTTGGGAACGAACATTTTCCAGCGAATCCGACCTGGCTCTCCAACTGTATTATACCTGGACCGATGTCAACACAATGAATATCAGTGAACAGCGCCATACCTTTGACCTCGATTTCCAACACCGGCTTCCTCTGGGAGAGGACCACGATTTCATGTGGGGCGGCCAGTACCGCTTGACCTCCGATACAAACGAGGATTTCTCCTTTTTTTCGTTCAATCCACCCAGCCGGGAACTTCAATTGTTCAGCCTGTTCCTGCAAGACGAAATCACCTTGGTGGAAGACACACTTGATTTGATCGTAGGATCGAAATTTGAACACCATGACTACACAGACTTTGAAATTCAACCCACCGCCCGCTTGATCTGGACACCGAATGAACGGCATACCCTTTGGGGATCGGTCTCTCGGGCAGTGCGCACGCCCTCACGCGCAGAACGGGATGCCTTTGTCAATCTGTTTGTCCTAGAACCGAACACACTCGCCAATCCCCTACCCCTTCCCGCCCTGATTCGTGGGCAAGGAAGCAACGATTTCAATTCGGAAGAACTGTTGGCATTTGAAACCGGTTACCGAACAGCGCTGAGTGAAAAATTATCGGCGGATATCGCTCTTTTTTACAATTTGTATGATCGGTTGTTCGACGGGAAATTCGGAGGAATTGAAAAAGAAACCACTCCTGCTTACGAGTATTTCGTCTTGCCGGTCGAAAGTTCCAACAGCAGTAAAGCCGATTCCTACGGTGTAGAATTCGCTCTTGACTGGAACGTAAATCCAGGGTGGACACTGAAACCGGCCTATACCTACTATCAAGTTCAATATGAAGGATTGGCCGAAATCGGTGATCTGTCTCTGGATGAAGACAACCAATTTCATCAATTCTCCCTCCGCTCCCAAATGAATATACAACAAGATTGGGAATTCGATTTATGGTTGCGCTATGTGGATAATTTACCCGACGAAAATATCCCCAGCTATTTGGTCTTGGATGGACGTATAGGATGGAATCCAAAGAAAAATATCGAGGTGGCCCTCGGTTTCCAAAATGTATTCGATGACCGTCACCCTGAATTCGGTGAGTCGTTTTTCATCCCCACACAACCCACGGAAGTGGAACATGGCATATATGCAAAAATAACCTGGCGATTTTAACACTCCCCAAAAAATACCAACAGCAAGAAAATGTCTGAATATCAATCAAGAAACATACCCCAACGGGATTTAAGAAGATAGACAGTGGGCATCGCCCCTGGAAATGACCTCCTGAGTTACAGAAACCGGACGGTTTGCAGGATGAGGAAAGTGATGGAATCGGTAGTGAGGCCGTCTACGTTTCGGATGTGACATCTCCTGTTTTTGAGATTCCCATGCGCGTTTTTGCTTTGCAGTCAGAACCTCCTGCGCTTTGGCAAGAAAATCGGCTTTGGCTTTCTCGATTTGAGGATTCTCCTCGGGAGTATAAGAAAACGGTGAAAATTCGAAACAATCCGCTACCATATTTTGAACCAGAAAGATCGTATACGGTAAAAGTTGTTTTCTCTGCTCTTCTTCTAAACCCACATACCGCAATGCCCGCAAATCAGGATTCCCACGATACCATCGCCCAATCATGAGTGCATCCACTGCGTTGACTTCCTGCTGCGTAACTTTCCCTTGAATTGCTTGTTGGAAACGAGTAACCACTTCCTGCCGAAAAGAACCATCTTCTCTCTCATGTCTCCAACGCATTCTTCCTCTTCCAAAAAGAGGATTGGGGTCTCTTTGGTCGTGAATCTTGTCTGAGATCGTGAGATAAATGGAAAACAGTTTTTCCGCAGCGGGAATATCCAAAATCAGTGCATCACAGAAAGGTTCAAATTCCCGCCACTCCCTGTCGTTCTGAATCACCAGCGGTGAATGAATCTGTCCCGTGAACTGTAGATAGTAATGCTGTGCTTCTTGCTTATAATAATTGATGGCATACGCAATTTTTTCCGCCACCGATTCATGATTTCGTATCCGGAATTCATTCATACCACCGAGTAATACAATAACCACCAGAATCCATCGATGTTTCATCGTTCAAACCTTTCGATAACTACACCCTCATGATTCTTTCGCATATTTGGCCACTCTTTTTTTCTTATTTCCACAATAAGATCCTATCGTATTTTTCTTATTCATAGATAGAGATATTCATGCCAATTTTTTCGGTGATTCTTTAGCCTATCCTTTGCGCATTTTCACAAACTAACGCGCATTTATTTCTCACACCGATAAAGAATGTGAGCAAAAAATGCTCGTATTAGACAAAATCGATGTTGATCGAGATTACTGGAACGGCCGGTGTGATAAATTCAGTAGAACAAATAAAATGAAGCGAATAAATTATACCCTCAAACCGCAAAAAAACATTTCCAAAAATTCCCTCAATTCCCCTTCATAACCTATTTAATAACAGGAACTTAACCCATCAAAAAAAAATCCCCACCATAATTAATTCCCCCAAAATGAGGTTCTCCCCATAATATATAGAGGGAAGTAACAATTTCTCGGCCGAGAACCGTTACATCCGAACCAAGACTACAACCGGAAATCCCAACCGCCGAGTGATAATAATATCGCCCGACAATCCGCCCCGGTTCAGCGGACCGAACAAGGATTTCCACTGGCTGTCCGTGAAAAAGTCTGAAAGGCACCCGGATAGCAAGGGCAAGTCCCATCTGCCCTTGCACCAAAGCCCTCTTGCTAGAATCAAGGTGCCTCCTCCTTCAGCCTTCAGCCTTCAGCCTAAAAAAAACCGAGTGCATCACGATGAACTCCGGCTTCGTTCTCCGGTGCCATCCGCCACCGAACATTTTCCCAGTATTCCGGATCATGCTTCCATTTTCCCGGCGGCTCCGTCCCGGCCTGATTGAGGGCAGCAGGAATAATATCGCGGACGAATCCTTTCATAGTTTCTGACTCGTTGCTTTCATTGGCCAAAATCCACATGTATTCATAATCTTGAACTCCCTTGCGCAACGATTTCAAACGGATGGAAGGACATAACCGATCAATCCCCACGAACTCCCCGTCATAGATTAGACATGCGTCCCCATTTCCACGCGCTCCTGCTTCGCCAGTCCAGGGATCGGTCCATCATTTTTGCTACAAGGGATCGTTTCCGGCCCTTCGAGATCGCCGATGCCGATGGTGATTTCGGTCAAATCTCGATCTTCTCTCTCGAGTACGATCTGAGCGGAAACATATTCATTGCGTCCACCCCAAAGAAACAATTTGTGATCGTTTCCATCCTGTCGCCAGACGGAGTTTTGATTCCGGTATTCCGGTTGCCAACGGTCATTCGCAGGATAGGCCTCACTATTTTCAAAAATCCGGCCGGTTTGGGGATTCACGCGAACACTATCGGGCACCGCCCATATCGAAATCGAAGAATGAGCGGTGTGCAACGATAAGAAAAAACTGATGAGTATAAGAGGAATGGTTTTCATGATAGGTGGATTGTAGAGCACGGGAATGTGATTTCTAGTGGAAAATTGTCTTCAATGGTTTAAATGTCAACACATAACCGAAAGAATGAAGAATTCGTTGAAACGTTTTTAGTGTAGGATTCCCGGAAGGAGCAAGTATGCGGTACAAGCTTTCACGAGGAATATCGGTCTCTTCCGCTAAAGCCGTCATACCTCCTTTGGCTTTAACCACATGGCGTAATGCTAATAATAAAGCCTTCTCATCCTGATCTTTTTCGTATTCTTCCAACGCTGTTTGAAGAAAGCCTTCTATTCTCTCCGGATTTTCTTTAAGAAAATCTTCCATATATTTATCAAATGTCCGGTGTTTACTTTCAGCCATTTTTATAATTCTCCCAATATTGTTTTGCCTTTTCAATGTCATAATTCTGAGTGCTTTTGTCACCGCCACAAAGCAATACTACGTTTTTTTCCCCATCCATTCCGAAATATATCCGAATACCACCATTAAAAAACAATCGTGATTCAAAAAGGTTTTTTCCAATCTTCTTATGATCTCCGAGATTGCCGGCTTGCATCCTGAGAATGCGGTTCAGAATCCGATCTTGAGTTTTCACGTCGAGACTTTCCAACCATTCAGTAAAAGGCTCTTTGCCATTGAAGGTTTGATAAACTATGATATCGTACATGTTTTATTGTAACATATATGTTACGTATCGTCAATATAAGTACTTGAATTGTTAAGTGAATATGTTCACCAAACACGAAACTTGTGTTCTTTCTGACTAATTTTTTCAAACAGACCGGCTGTGGGTTCCGATTTGCTTCTTTCATCACCAAAATAATCGGTATCGATGACCACGGGTGAACCATCCGCATTTTCATAGTTGAGTTTGGGAATCCGTGCCTGACCGAGTACTTTTGTAGTAACCGATGAAGTGTCCGCTTTTTTTATTTCATCCAAGTTGATTTTGAGGAAAACCTTCTCTCCTTCTTCCACAATCTCGGCTTGTGGATCGTGATCAGGTAGAACAAGAGGAGTGAATTCATTGCAATAAGGTTGAGCACCGTGAAAATATGCATTGCCGCCCGTTTTGAGCGAGTACTCTCTGGTGTTATAAACCCACAGGCCATAGCCTCGCATTTCCTTGCTATTCTTGTCTTCTCCCGATGGAATTGCTAAAGGCATTTCGCCGTTTCCGATAAAGATATTGTTAAAGAAGCGATTGTCGCCTCCGTGGATTTTGGTCAATCCCATGAGTTCCGTCGAATGGGCGTGGTGATAAGGTGTGGAGCGGTTCAACTCGGGATGGCTTTGAATCTCACCGGCCAGTAAATTATGCGCATAGGCTCCCCCTTCCGACCAATCCCGCAGACTCAAGTCCGATAAAAATATATTGTTATCCACGAGAAAGGGACCGTGATTCACTTCGACAAAAAGGTCGTCTGTGGTGTTGTCATAGAAAAGGTTGCGGGTGACGCGGGTTCCTTGCGCCATCCAGTCCAACCACAAACCCCGGCCGGTGTTGTGGATGCGGTTGTTTCGGATAATCATGTCGATCGCGCCATGGATTTTGATGCCTCCCATTTCCGCTCCCGTGAACTGCCGTTTGGTCCAGATATCGTAAATGTGGTTGTTTTCAATTCGGCTGAAAACACCCCCCATGCTTCCGCAGATGCCGGTTTGCCCGCAATTGAAGATCGTGTTGTTCCGGACAATGTGCGAGCCGATGGTTTCCTTGGACCAACCGGCTTTGAGCGCCCGGATGATCACTTCGTTGTAATGGGTTGCACCGTCTTTTGTCGGATCATTGCTCCAAACATTATGGCCGGTTTTACGATCTTTCCCTAAGGTGATACCGGAACAGCGCGAATCGCGAATGACGTTGTTTTCGATGATCCATCCCTTGCTCCAATGCGTGCCAATCAAGCCAATCTGTTCGGCGGTCGGAGCCGCCCATTGCGTCGCGGCTTGAGACAGATGGAATCCTCGGATAGTGATATAGTTGCAACCGGGTTTGTCCGGATAAAAACAACTATTTCTCACGTTGATTTCCACAAGTTCTTCATTAGGATTTTTCCCTTGAAAATTGGCGTAAATGTAAGTGTTTTCCTCATCACTTTCACAGAACCAAGCCAACAATGCCGCATCAGGCTCCCTCGCGTCCTCATACGGTTTCGGATGTAAAACCCGCTCGATGAGGTGAGTTTCAAAAAGGGATTGTCCATTAAGGTACACAGCCCCTGTATGATGGGGCCTTCCCTTGTCTCGAAACCAGTCCCCCTCGATTAAATCTTTGTAAGGATTGTATTCTCCAAAGAATGAGTTGGAGATTGTCGCTTTCCAAACGTTTTCTTTGAATGGCTGCCAATTGCCGATCACTTCCGAGCCTTTGATGAAGACCTCTTCTCCTTCAGCCGCTTGATAGACAATCCGTTCGGAATCCGATGTTCCACCGCGGGGTGGTGTGATCCTCTCCCGATAGGTGCCTTCATGCACCGTGATGATATCGCCAGGAAGAGCAACCTTCGCGACGGCGGAGATTGTTCGAAGCGGTTTGGATAATGAACCGTCATGATCATCTTTTCCTTCGATAGAAACATGTATCTCTTGTAGAGATTTCGCCGGTACGCCATTCGTGAAGAAGGCGATCAGGATTTTCGAGAGAATTTGCTCACCGTATTCATTGGCATGAACGACATCGCGATAGAAGCGGTGCGGATGTAATCCCGAGGAGCGAATATATTCAGCCCACGGTGTGGTCATGTCGAGATAGGCACAGTGTTCTTCCCGGGCGAGTTGTTTCAAGGCTTTGCCATATTCTCCCGTCCCGGAATGCGAGGCTTGAGCGAGCGCTTCCGGATCGCGGGGATCAGTGGTTCCGAATGTTCCTGAGAATAGTAAAATCTCAACCTTTGGCAATCCGGAGCACAACTGGCGAATGACCTCACGGATGCTCTTAATATCCTTTTGGCTGATTCCGCCGATCAAGACCAGATCGGGATTGCGGGAGATGACATTCTTGGCGATTCGGTCCTGTTCCTTATAGTGTTGGCAGCCGCCTCCGCCGCGAACATAAACCGTGGCCTGGATATCCGAATTGGGAAAGTAGTCTTGAAGTTTGGCTACCCAGCCGGAACGCATCGTATCGTTGACAATACTGTCGCCGAGTGCAAGAAGCCTTAACTCCCCGCCTTGCCGGAGAATTCGAAGCGTTCTTTCTAAATGTCGCCACTCGTTGGAAGGGGGAGTGAACACGCCGGTGGGCATTTCGGATTGGATGGTTTCAATCTGCGATAGTGAACGCCGGGGCGATTGAAAGATATAGTACCCCTCTTCTTCCGCTTCATTGCTTTTGGAAGGACAGTCGGGTGGAAATTTTGAGGGTAATGCCCCCTTCTCCGGAAACGTCACCGGAGAATCCGCCATCATACCACCTGACTTCTTTGCTGAATTGCTCGAACTTCTATCAGCCGGCGAAGCGTCTTGAGCGAAAACAGCACACACAATCATCACACAGATACACAGTAACGACACAAGATAATTAAACTTTTTTCGAATTATCATCTTCATTCAACGACTCCATGATTCGTAATGAACTATCCATCAATAATCTTTGAATATTCTCCCATTGGGTAGCAAGGATTCGCAAAGTCTACCTTGCCTTAGTCGCACACCGGGTAGCAAGGGTAAGTAAAGTCTACCCTTGCCGATGTCGCACACCGGGTAGCAAAGGTAAGCGAAGTCTACCCTTGCCTTAGTCGCACACCGGGTAGCAAGGGTAAGCAAAGTCTACCCTTGCCGATGTCGCACACCGGGTAGCAAAGGTAAGCGAAGTCTACCCTTGCCTTAGTCGCACACCGGGTAGCAAGGGTAAGCAAAGTCTACC
>CAYPPG010000037.1:0-56428 GCA_964412555.1 uncultured bacterium | reverse complement strand
AGTCGCACACCGGGTAGCAAGGGTAAGCAAAGTCTACCCTTGCCTTAGTCGCACATATCGTGCAGACAGAACATCTGTTTGACTTCATTCTGCTCTATTTTCTCGTAAAAGGCTTTCACACGTCAAGGCGCACACATTTTTTTACAAAATATAACCCAACACGGCTCAAACCAATCTGTAAAAATGTTTATACTGTATCAAATTCGTGCGAGAAAGTTGTTGAATCATGACACGCATATTGATTATCGAAGACGAACCCGACATGCGGCGGGGGTTACAGGACAACCTTGAATTCGAAGAATACGAAACCGTGACGACTTCCAACGGAACGGAAGGGCTTCGCTTGGCCTTGAAAGAAGATTTCGACCTGATTTTACTCGACCTTATGCTGCCGGGTATGGACGGCATGGATGTTTGCCGCAAGTTGAAAGAAGCCGGTTCGACCACACCCATCATTATGTTGACTGCCCGTGGAGCGGAAGAAGACAAAATCGCCGGGCTTGATGCAGGGGCGGATGATTACATCACGAAACCATTTAGTTTGAAAGAAATGCTTGCCCGGGTCAATGCCATCCTGCGCCGCACCTCCCAGGAAAGCCAACCCTTGCATGAATATAAATTTGCTAATTTTGTTCTCGATTTTGATAAATACAAAGCTACTGTGGATGGAAAGCCGCTGGATCTCTCCCCACGTGAATTCGAGATGATGCGGCTCTTTATCGAAAATGAAGGAAAAGTCGTCAATCGCGAACAATTCCTCGAACAGGTCTGGGGATACGACACCATCCCCTCCACTCGCACCGTCGACAATCACATCGCCAAACTACGACAAAAAATCGAGAAAGATCCGGAAAATCCGCAGCACATCGTGACGGTGCACCGGATGGGCTATAAATTCATCCCTTGATCATTGCTCGAAAACGAGATTCCCCCCGACATACGTTTTCAATACCTCGATCTCTCTTATATCATCGATGTCACACGTCATAATATCATCGCTGATCACAATGAAATCCGCCAATTTCTCCGGCTCCAGCGATCCCCGTTCATGTTCTGCGAAATGGAGATAGGCGTTGTTGATTGTATAAAAACGAATTGCTTCTACTCGTGTCAATGCCTGTTCAGGGTGAAGCGGGCGATCGAGCCATTTGGCTTTTCGAGTCATGGCCGTCCACATTCCAAGCCATGGATCGTAAAAATTGATCGAGCGCAAGGAACCGATTTTCTGCATATGATCCGAGCCGCCTCCCACCATTCCACCCAATGCAAAGATAGATCGCAACGGCTGAAACCACGAAAGCCGTTCATAGCCGAAATGATGATGCAGTGTCCGGCCATCCAGATGCAGCCACGCAGGCTGAATGTCCATGCAAACTCCCAATGCCGAAGCGCGCCGGACAGCTTCATCACTCATGAAATTCGAGTGGCAGATCACCGGGCGTTTCTTGCGAATATCAAAGCGATCCTTCAGTTTGGCACAAGCATCGATAAAGGCATGAACGGCCCCGTCCCCGACGCTATGCGCCATATACTGGACATCGTGTTCCATGCAACTGGCGATAATCGAAACCAACTTGTCATCCGGAATAAACTGAAGGCCACGGTATTCAGGATCGGAAATATTGTATAATTCACTCACCCCCCACGGCTTGCGCATATAGGCGCTGCCGGTCAACATGCCGCCGTCGAGGTACGTTTTCGCCGCCGCTACCCTCAACATAGAATCACCTTTGTACAAAGGTGATTCTGCAATTTGCCGAATATCTTCCCGAATCTCTTCCATCGTTTGAATCGTGTCGACATGTTTGGAAAGAAAAGAACGAACGGTCAAATCACCGTTCGCATGCAATCGCTCATACAAAGCAATTTCCGAAAGATTGGCATCCCGCTCTCCGACTCCTGTAATACCAACCCGGTTGTAATCGGCAAATAACTTTTTTTATAAATCATAATGCTCTTCTTCCGTTGGCTGTTTTTCAGGGGATTTGTATTTCAAATACCGTGTGCAGCTGCGCAGGATACCGGTTAATTCTCCCGTTTCCGGATATTTCTCCGCATACCCCGGCCCGCCGTCATCCACTTTCCAATTCTTGTCGATTCCGCTCATTTCGAGTGCCAAAGTATTGACAGACGCATCCGGTCCGGTCCGAAATATACATGGATTGTTCGGTGCCGCTTGATCCAACTCTTTACGCGTCGGATACCGCTGTTCTTTCAAGCGTGTCAAGAAAACCTGGCTCACACGAATCCATTCTCCGTCATCCAAAACCGCCGCGCGGGAGCGGATATATTCGAGAACATCAGCAATGGTTTCCATCTGCGGGATTTCATGATCGAATTCAATGACCGCCGCATTCGCCGGATGAGTGTGGGAATCGATCAGCCCCGGTAAGACGGCTTTTCCTTCCAAATCCAAAATTTCAGTATTCGATCCGCGATAGGCTTTCAGTTCTTCTTCATTTCCAACAGCGAGAATCCGATCTCCCTTCACTGCCATGGCGGAATGAATACTGAAAGTTTCGTCTACCGTTACGATTTTTCCGTTGACAAACAACAAATCTGCTGATTCTTCAGCCAACAAAATCAACGGTAAACAAGAAATTAGAATGAGTGATCCCAATAACCAAAACGAGGCACAACGCATCATTTATCTCCCTTTTCACAAGATATTGTTCTATGCTTACTATAGAGTTATTGTATGGGAGGGAAAGCACAATGAACAAGGTTCACCCACATGAACAAAGAAAAGATTTATTCTTATAGCATTTTTTGATGACATTCCACAATAGGGAGAATATCATGCGCTTCCAGAGGAATAACAAAAATACGATAACCGCACTATTGTTCTTCCTATTTGCCTTTATTACAAAGTACTCCAGTGAGCCCATCATAGTCCATGCCGATTCTTTGTTGAGACCAGCGAATCTCAACGCTCAAGACACATCAAATATTGATGATATCCAACCGGGAGGTATCACAGGATATGATTTGGATGGATCTGGTGTTTCTGTAGGAATGTGGGATGCGGGGGCGGTGCGTGTCAGGCACGAGCAAATCGCCGGCCGGGCAACACAAGAAGATATCGATACTACTTTCTATAATGAACATGCCAGCCATATAGCAGGAATCATCGCAGGGAACGGAACCAACAATCCCGATGCGAAAGGGATGGCCCCAAATGCGACACTTTTCTGTTGGGATAATATCAACGATCTTGCGGAAGTGGATGCCAACGCTTCACGAATTTCAGTCTCGAATCATTCGTATCGGTCTTCCCAAAGAAATAGCGAGAAAAGTGAATTATCCGGCAATTCGCGGATAAAACTATCGCAAACAAAAACGCAAGCGTGGGATCAGATCGTTTACGATCGAGACCTGATTGTTGTTCGTCCCGCGGGGAACGAACGACAAGGAGAAGAATATAACACTCTCACTCATGGGGCAGTGCCAAAAAATGTCATTACAGTCGGAGCGATTCATGATTTGACCGATGAACCTCCTATACTCACAGCCGAAAGTATGGCGGATTTTTCTAGTTGGGGACCAACCGAAGATGGGAGGATCAAACCGGACTTAGTAGCCAGTGGAATGAATCTTTTATCGATGGGAATTGAGTCGGACAACGCCTATGTGGAAAAATCGGGAACGTCCATGGCCTCGGCGGTTGTAACCGGCGCAGTGGCTTGTCTAATACAGCAATACCGCCGTGTGTACGGCGGAGCCGATCCGGGAGCCGCAATGATGAAAGCCATTTTGATTCACACTGCCCGGGATGATGAAAAACAGCCGGGACCGGATTACCGATTCGGATGGGGATTGCTCGATGCGCGCGCTGCCGCTGATTTTATATGGAATACTCAAGAACATGCACATACAATCGAATCCAATCAATTTTCCGGCACTGCCATAGAATATCCGATGGTTTATGAGGGAAACGGTCCGATCAAGGTATCACTCGTGTGGACGGATCCTCCAGGAGAACCAGGTGATGAGAAAGTAAATTACAATGCTCCGGATCTCGTCAACGACCTGAATGTATCCATTTTTGGAGCAGATGAAACTTATTATCCATGGTCTCTCAATCCATCCAATCCATCATTACCGGCTCGCCACCGGTCGGAAAATCATAGGGATAACGTAGAACAGGTATTCATACAATCACCGGTCGATGGGAATTATACCGTTCGGATCGATGGTCAACTAAGAAAAGGGGACTCGCAAGAATATGCATTGTGTATAACAGGGCTTCAACTGAAAGGAGATGTATCTCATGTAGTCAATCTTATGATCTTGAATCCTGCGAGAGGGGAATTGTTGTCCGGAAAAGTACCCATCCGTGTTCAAGCTCATGATCCTCATGGTTTGTCTCGAATCGTATTCCGAGTGGATGGTGAAATGATCGATGACCCAACCACAGAAGAGGTGGAGGGAGAAATTGTTTTTAACCCACCTGAAGAAAATATTATTTCCACTGTGACGCTGGAGACATCTACCCTTGTGAATGGGCTTCACGAAATTCAGACTGAAGTAATATCCACCACTGCAATACAACGCTCAAAGAGCTACCCTGTTTTCATCTTAAACGAAAAAAATATCAATCCATTGGTTTTGAACGGCGCTTCAGAATTCGGAAGGATTTGGCCGGCTGGAAATGAAGACTGGTTTCTGTTGCATGTTCCTGATTCGGATTTGTACTCTATAGAGACCATTTCCGTTTTGGATGAATCTTCAGTGGATACAGTGATGACCTTATATGGACCGGATAATCGGGAAACGGGCATTCTCATGAATGATGACGGAGGGAATGATCGTTTTGCCACAATTACTTGCCAATTGAAGGCCAATAGCACCTATTTTGTAAAAGTAGCCGGCTATGCCGAATCAACCGGTTTATATGGAATTCGATTTCGAAGAGCCACAGAAAATGCCTCACAACTTCTTATCCCACTCGAAACGGATGGCTCGATGCTCTCAAGTGAAATACCTTTGGGTGGCGGAGAACAGTGGTATATGTTTCGAGCACCGTATCTGGGAACCTATACAATCACAACAGTATCGCCTCAGGGACATGTACTCCCTCAACTCTTTTTACTCGATCCCAAAAATCCTGAAATAATCTATGCGTCAAATACTCTAGGCTCACCGGTTCAATGGACACTATTGGAGAATCAATACTGCCTTGTGAAAGCCGTAGGTTCCAAAGAAAAGATCACTCGTTTCTCGATCACAGTGGATACGAATGCAAATAATATCAGTATTCCTATTTTCACAACCGGCCAAGAGGAAACAGGATACTTTTCTTCCTCATTAGATGAAGAGCATTGGTACACAATTCAATATCCAACCTCCCGATTTGTGCTCCTTTCTTTGAATAGTCCTTCAGAGAAGTTTACAAGCGGCCCTACCATCACTCTGTATGGTCCGGATGATCCGAACGAAGAAATTACAACCGGTTATCCTTTCTCCTATCCGCCGAGGTCTTCGAGAATCCTCGCAAACCTGATCAATGGTCACATTTACTATGCAAAAGTGACACCGTCCGGTTGGTCCGGCTCCTATACAATTCAGATCCAATTTGAAAGGGAACTTCAACGGGCATTTACTTGGACACGCTCGATCTCAGCTACAAGCGATCAAGACAGTGAATCTCTTCAAGTCATTCTGACAGCTGGCGCTGACATGGATCCGGTCTTTCACCATTCGGGTGTCTTGGAAATGATCTACGGTAACGGTAACTGGGAACCTTTTAATATTTCAGAGTTTGGCCAATTCGATTCAATTTCCCATGCAATTCGATGGCCTTCACTTCCACAGAGCGTAAAACACATTTCGTATGAATTACGATCACGAGAAAATGCACAAGCAAATCGTCTGAGTCTGCGTGGACAAACAGTTTACAATCTGAGACGAAAAGACCTGAGATTGTCAGTATCCGGAGACATAGAATACCCGAACGATATATCGGCCGTTACGAAAGAAAAGCCAATAGGTATTTTCGACAACCATCTCGATATCGGCTTTCCAAAGCCTTCCGGAGATGCTTATTATGACAACCGTATCGACAAATATTTTGTTTTAAGCGGAGGAAAGGGGTATTCACACGATCATCACCTCGTATACAAAAAAGTAAATGGAGATTTTAGTCTAAAGGCAAAAATTCATGTAGAAAACATGGGTGGAAGTGACAAAGACTGGGCGGGTGCCGGATTTTTTGTTCAAGATAACCTAGAACGGAATTCGGATTTCAATCCCATTCCTTATTTTTTGTCTTGGTTCAAGATGGATGGTCAAATTATCATATTATGCAGAAACTCTCCACAAGAGTACAACAAAAGTATTAACGGTGAATACTTCCCTATGGAAAATGGATTAATACAAGAATTGATCCGGGAAGAGAAAACATTCAGTTTTTATTATATCAATCCGATTACAGGAGAACGGATTTTTTTTGCAAGCCAAAACATCGAGTTTGAGGATCCGTTATATGTTGGATTATGGTCAATGTCGTGTGTACCCGATGCGTATACCACCGGATATTTTTCCGATGTGCAATTCATAACAGAAGAGACACCAACGGCACCTGTCAAACAATGGGCTTTACACAAATAGAAATAGATATTCATTCGTTTCATCCTTTACACAAACGGGAAGAAAACAAAACATATAAAAATGAAAACCCTCCAAATCGCCATGTGTCAGATTTTTTGTCTGGATGGAGACAAATCCGGCAATTTCGTCCGCATCGAAAACGCCGTCCAAGAAGCAAAGGAAAATGGAGCAGAAATAGTCTGCTTTCCCGAAACCGCTCTCCTCGGCTGGGTGAATCCCGACGCCCACCAACGGGCCTGTCCTATTCCCGGTCCGGATTCAGACAAACTATGTCAACTGGCACGGGCTTATCAAACATATTTATGTATCGGTTTAGCTGAAAAAGAGGGAGAAAGACTCTATGACTCCGCCATTCTGATCGATGAGAATGGTGATATTCTTTTGAAACATCGCAAAATCAACCTGCTATCTGAACTCATGAATCCACCTTATACACCCGGCCATGATGTGAATGCCGTTCAAACCAAATATGGAAAGATCGGCATGCTGATTTGTGCTGATACCTTTCTGAATGATAATCTTGAGCGTATGGCCGCGTTAGAACCCGATTTGGTTTTGGCACCATTCGGATGGGCTGCCGAAGAAGGCAAATGGCCTGAGCACGGTAAGGCGTTGGCCGAAACCGTTTGTAACGCCGCGAAAATCATCGGTGCACCGGTCATTGGAACCGACCTTGTGGGTGTCATCACTCACGGGCCGTGGACCGGTAGAGTGTATGGCGGCCAAAGTGTTGCAGTCGATCAAAAGAGGAACATTTTAGCCGTTGCCAAGGACCGGGATCGTGAGGTGAAAATGGTTTCGATAAATACTTGACAGTGTCAACTAAAAAGGTAATTTTACCACCTTGCTTCATTTGGATTCGATGTGATAATAATACAAAGCAAAACCTAAAACTTGATTTTTGAGGGTATTACTATGACAAGATACGGAAGACGTACATTTCTGCAAAGTTGTGCTTTAACCGGTGCGGGACTCCAAACAGGTCTCTTGAATCCGATGGCCATGGCAGCGGATTCCGCTCCGATGAGCATTGTGAAATATAAAAGTTCCCCAACCGAAACCGAAGCTGTGGATGAAGAGGCGGAAAAACTGACTCGCGCCGCCATCGATGCAATCGGCGGAATATCAAAATACATTTCCAAGGGCGACGTCGTGTTCGTCAAGCCGAACATCGGATGGGATTTACGGCCCGAACAAGCCGGCAATACCAACCCAGCTGTAGTTTCTACTTTGGTAAAAATGTGCTTCGAGGCCGGTGCAAGCGAAGTGAAAGTCAGCGACAATACCTGTAATAAGGCCAAGCGCACTTTCGCCAACAGCCGCATTCAACAATATGCCGAAAAAGCCGGTGCAGATGTGTTCTTCTTGGACCGAAGAAAATATAAAACGATGGCCTTGAATGGGAAGGTATTAAAAGAATGGGAAGTGAATGCTGAAATCTACGAAGCGGATAAGTTGATCAACGTCCCCATCGTAAAACACCACCGCCTCTGTAATGTTACCCTTAGCATGAAAAATTTGATGGGTGTTATCGGGGGCAATCGGGGTAAATATCATCAAGATATCGATAATACCGTTCCGGATCTAGCAGCGTTCATGAAGCCGGATTTGATTGTTATCGACGCCATTCGTGTTATGACCTCCAACGGTCCGCACAGCGGCAACCCTGCAGATGTCGCCCGGCGGGATACGATTGCCGCCGGTACGGATCAAGTTGCCTGTGACGCGTTTGCCGCAACATTGCTCGGTCACAAACCCGAAGACATTGGTCATATCAAGGAAGCCGCTTCCCGTGGAATGGGAACCTTAGATTACGCTTCATTATCACCCAAGACAATCACAATCTAATCTAACATGAGCAAAAAAACATCCAAACGTTCCAAACGGCGTGCCGTGCGCTCTGCCAAATCGAAAGCACCGGCAACGCCGGAATCGGCACCAAAGCCACAAGAAACACCGGAAGAACTGTCAAGCACGGAAGCCGCTCAAGCCGAACCACCAAAGAAAGAAACTCCGGCAGAAACCACTACTAGTGCTGTTTCTGCCGAAGAACCGGTGCAACCGGTTGAATCAAAAGAGAGTGCTCCCCCAAAAGCAGTTTCTTCAAAAAGCAAGAAAAAAAAGAGGACCTCACCGGTAGTATGGCTTCGTTATGCGGTACAAGCGTTTTTCCTGCTTTTTTTCTTGTACCTCTTTATGCAAACCACTTATCATCCCATCGATGAAGTGGGAGGGCCAGTGACATTTTTCTTTGAAATCGATCCGCTGGTGTTGATTGCTACCTGGTTGGCGAATCATGCCGCGCCGGCGATATTGCTTCTTTCACTGATCACACTCGCCGTCACATTTTTCTTTGGGCGATGGTTTTGCGGGTGGGTATGTCCGTTTGGAGTACTGCATAATCTATTTACCAGTTTCCGGAAAAAGCGGTTGTTGACGCGTATTCAAAGCGCAACGTTCAGCCCATGGCAGCGTGGAAAATATTACATTTTGATCGCATTCTTGGTCGGTGCTTTGTTAGGTGTAAGTGCAGTCGGGTGGCTCGATCCGTTCTCCTTCTTTTACCGCTCACTCGCCACGGCGGTCTATCCCGCTGTGAATTGGGGATTTCAAGCCCTTTTCACGTGGCTGTATGAAACCGATCCCGGCATTGGCAGCATGCGCGTTACCGCCATATCCGAACCGATTTATGATGTGCTTCGCGCGAATTTTCTGACGATCGATCCACCACCCCATTTTCACTGGTCGCTGTTGATCGGTTTCTTGTTTATTCTTGTCGTAGGATTGAATTTAATCCGTGCTCGTTTCTGGTGTCGATATATCTGCCCGCTTGGGGCTTTGTTAGGCCTCGTTGGGAAAAATCCCATCGTGCGTATCCACAAAGATACGGAACTTTGTAACGATTGCCGGCTCTGTGTCACGGATTGCCAAGGCGGAGCCGAACCGAATGTGACCGGTGGCTGGAAACCATCCGAATGTTTTTATTGCTGGAACTGCAAATCGGCTTGTCCGCATGATGCGATTTCGATCCGATTCGAATCGCCGATGGAGAAGAAATAATGAGTAACGTTTTTACGCGATGGTTGAAACGTTTTTTTAAACCGCCGAAAGGGGAACGCATCGATTTAAGCAAACGCGCAATCCTGGCCAGCGGTCTGGCCGGGTTGGGTGGGGCGATGTTGTTTCGCATTCATCCACAGGCATCCGGGCGCACTTATCATCCTGAGTTGATTCGTCCCCCTGGTTCCGTTTCAGAGGAAGAGTTCATTTCCCGCTGCATTAAATGTGGAGAATGCATGAAGGTTTGTCCCACTAATGTTATCCAACCTACATTCATGGAAGCAGGTTTGGAAGGAATCTGGTCACCGGTTCTAAAAATGAAACTGGGGTATTGTGAATTCGAATGCACATTATGTACCCAAGTCTGCCCAACAGATGCCATCCAGGAACTAACCGTCGACGAAAAGCATAAAGCCAAAATTGGCCAGGCATTCTTTGACAAGAATCGTTGTATTCCCTATGCCTTTTCCCGATCCTGCATTGTATGTGAAGAGCATTGTCCCACGGTTCCGGACAAGGCGATCTGGTTCGAAGAGGTGGAAGTCGTCAACCATGCCGGTGAAACCGTAACGGTGAAACAACCTCATGTCGATCCGGATTTATGTATTGGGTGTGGAATTTGTGAAAATGTATGCCCGATCAAAGATCAGGCGGGGATCATTGTAACCAGTGCCGGTGAAGATCGCAATCCTGATAATGTATTTCTACTTAGTACCGATGATAGTGGATATGGGTATTATTGATGAGTTTAATTGCAGAATTGTTGAAACTCGTCGATGGAAGAAGCGGTAACAGCACTTTTGAATAACTCCTCCAATTTCTGCCGGTCACTCAAATTGATGACATATTGTTCGACGAAGGATGGAATGTCACCATACCGAAAAGAGAGAGCCTTTAAGATGTCTTCCTGAAGTTGACTCAGAATCCCTTCCTCTTTCCCTTCGACTTTCCCTTCGACTTTCCCTTCGACTTTCCCTTCGACTCTCCCTTTTTCCATTCCTCTTTGTTCTGCTATTTTTTCTAAGCTCAATACATATGGCATTCGCTTCACCTCTTTGTCATGCAAAATTTGATTCCAAAATTCAATCTCCAAATCCTTTGGCAGCCGCAAAATAAAATCGATAAAATTAAATAACGCTAGAATCTCATTCCGCTGATACCCTAGTTTATACAGTTTTCGCGCCAACTGCAATTTCCCATTGAAGCGATTCGGATAATCTTTCTTTGTTTCCAAGGCTTTTAAATGAGTGAGAATGACTATTGAAAAAGGATTTTCGCTATTCTCGAACTCATTGATTTTTTCTTTAAAATCCAAAACCTTCGCGATCGGAAAAGTGAATCGCATATGGCTTCCGAATAGATTATACTCGAAAATATTCGGTTTCCATTCCGGAATTTCATCGGCTAGGATTGCAAAACTGGCTACGGAACGTTGGTATTTTTCAAATATCCGATAGTTGTACATGAACATTCGCCGAGTAAATTCCGATTCTTTCTGCGCCTGGATTTCGATATGAATCAATACCCACTCCGATTTTCCATTTTTCGTATACACTTCGACAAGTTTATCGACAAACTGTTTCCCTACAGGAGCATCATGCAAAATTTGTTGAAATTCCTTGTCCAAAAAGCGAAAGTGCTTACTCCAATCAATTTGTGAATAGGCAGAGGGAAACAAAAGCAACATGCATTGCTGAAAAAAATGCTCCAATACATCTTTCCAGGGGCTGTCGAATTGATCATGTAATTGTGATGATTTTTCCAGCATCGACGAATTCCTTATTGGAGAGAAGGATACTATTTAAATATTACTTTATAAATTCGTGATAAAGACCCATATAATACGGTAATAGAAAAACTGTTCCGCTAGCAAGAGTTTTCCCATCTCCGCCGTAATTCAATGTCCATGGATCGGTATTCCAATGATTGAAATGGCGTTCTGAAACCGGTAATACTTTGCCGTTCATGCGATAGCCTCGGTTTCTTCGCATCGGTTCGCTCAGATCGATGCCGTTTTGAGGGAGAAGTCTCTCAATATCCAGGCGATGGCTGTTTTCATGCGGCCAATTCAGTCTATCAAGAGGGAAGTCTTTTAACATAGAGATGGAATCTTCCAGCCATCCGTCCCACGGTTTTAATGCATAGGTTCCCCATGGATCCTTATAAGTCGAATCCGATGCGCACGCTGCATAGGCAAAGTTAAAGAATGGATTCATTTCAGGAAATTCAAGAATCCAGTAATTATAAAATGAAAACAACATTTCTTTTCGCAATCGCTCATCGTTTGTATACCGAATTAGATTATAGAATCCCATGAATGCCATTTCGTCGTCGGATTGATTGCCGGAACCGATGCCGCGTTGGAATTTTGGGATCATCGCGTTGATGTCATATGAATGTTGTTCACAGAGTTTTTGAATTTCTTGGCCATATTTTGAATCGCCGGTTACATATTCGGCGACCGTTAGATATGAAAGCATACTTAACGAATTCAAGCCGCGTTCGGGAAACCAGATTGGATTGTGATTCAGGATATCCGGAGCGAATACAGCCCAGCGGGTCGGTTTGCCGTCGTGATCGACAAGGCAATAGTTGTTGCGAATCAAATGGTCTGTGATTTGGCGCACCACTTCGCGAACTTCCTGTTTTTCTTCTTCACTTTCCGCGGCCAAGTCATAATACAGCGCATAGAAAAAATAATGGCCGTCGAGTTCGTCGGAACTCGTATCGGTTTTGTACCAATACTCTCCATCTTTGCCTAACGGCCAGCGGGGATAGTACACTTTCCAAAGAGCATCTTGTGTCTTGCGCCGTTCCCGCATGCCTTCAAGAGAATAACTTGAGCGCAAATTAGGATTTGGTTCGGATGTGGGGATGATAGTGCGGGCAACGAAGCCGGGTTGCTGTTCCACTTCTCCGCCCTGCGTAACATCCCCTAAAAAGCGGAGTGCTTCAAATACTTTCCGTGCCCTGGATTTCGCCTTGGGATCGTTCGTTGCCGCGTAGGCAAAACATTCTCCGGCTCCGTACATGCTTGTCCACAAGCCATCGTTGTCACTATCCGTATGGATGATTTCACTTTTGTCGCCCGGCTCTTTCAAACGGACTTCGGATAAATAGCCATACTTTGTCCGTTTGATGTATTTTTCAATTTCCATTTCATAGTATTCGGCTTTTTCAGCCAGAGTCATGGGAATCCGTTCAATCACACCAACTCCGGAGGGAGTGGCAAACCAGGCATCACCGCTCGAATCGACAGCGATATCGTTGACTGTATCATGTGGAAGCCATCGCCGTCCTTGCCGGTACGACCATTTTTCGCCATCGAAACGGATGGCGCCTTTGGCCGTTCCGAACCATATTGAGCCGTCAATCCCGGCTTCCAGGCAAGTGAAATCGTTGTAGGGCAACCCTTCCTCTCCTGTGTATAATGTCCAATCGCCGTTGAAACAACCGACTCCCTGAGTGCTCGCAAACCACAACCGGTCTTGCTCATCGAAAGCCACACCTTTTACATTTGTAAGTGCCCAGCTGCGTCCCCGGTTATCCAGAGGATATACTGATTCCCATTCACCGATCGGTTTCTTCAAAAATAAGCCGGATTCAGCAGCAACCGCGATGTCTCCTTGCTTATCGACAGCAACGGAAGCAATTTGTTTTGTTTTTAAAAATGGATCGCTTCTCAAATCCATCTGATCATCGTTGTTTTTCCGATCCACTGGTTTCCAGGTTTGGTTGTTCCAAACGGCTGCACCTTCATTCGTTTCCACATAGATTGAACCCTGTTCAAGGATGGATATCGACAAGACCTTATTGGAAGGTAAGCCGTCTTCGATAGTGTAAAAACGGCTGATTTCTTGTTTGAACTGTCCGATTTCAATACCTTGTGATTGGCCTTTTAACCCATTGTTAAAAAAAATAATCATGGCGAAAGAGATAAGAAAAATATTCCGCTGTTTCACTGGTTTTCCTCCCGATCAGTTTGCTATAGATTGGACGGATTTGGATGGATGTCAAGTTTGAAAGCAATACCATTTTGATTTTAATGAAAATGCGGGCAGGGATGCCCGCGCTCCCAGGTTAGTGTTAATAAAAGATGCGGGCAGGGATGCCCGCGCTCCCAGGTTAGTGTTAATAAAAGATGCGGGCAGGGATGCCCGCGCTCCCAGCGATCAATTGGTAAAAAGGTGGGAGATGGAATGGCGGAAATTGGTTAATCGTTGTTCTTGGTCTTTGCTGAACGATCCGGTTCGATGAGCATACACATCCATCCATGTGATTAAACGGTCGTAATCACTTTCATCTAAATTCACATCCTTATGGCTGGAATTCGTGCGAATCATCTTCCACAACGCGCTGTTTTGTGCGACGCATTCACCGATGTTCGAGCGATCTTTTTCGAAGGCCAGTTGCTCCAGATTTTGCTCGGCGTAATTCATCAGAGTGTCATACGATTTATCCGCTTTCAAATCGAAAGCGGCGGCTTTCTCCACGCCGCTTTCGGGATGATGGCAGGAGACACAATGTTGATCCAAGACCGGTTGAACCATTTGGTCAAATCGCAGTGGCCAGGAGCCGTCCGGGGCAGGTGTCAGTTTCGATGGTTCCCGCCGGGCGGCAAGGGGGATCGGTTTGAAATTCGGGGCTGATTCACGTGACTCATGACAACCAATACACGATAATGTTTGTCCCGGTTGAACATAGGTCAAGCTGCGCATGGTTTGAATGGCCATTCCTTCTTCACCGAGTGCTTGAAAGAAAACAGGGATTCCCGATGGAATGCGAAAAAAAGCGGAACCATCCTTTTCCACCGGTACGGTACCTAAGACAAACTTGCCCGGATCTTCTTTTGACACACCGATGCTGGGCTGATTCATATGTGGTTGGGTTTTTGGAGGAACACCGATGATACGAATTCGCTTGACACGGTCTCTTTCGATGCCATCCAATCCTTGATAAACATCGGATACAAGAAACGATCCTTCCTGCGGTCCGTCCCAGTCGACGATGGTGGGTTGGACCGGCGGACGTTCGCGAGGATGGATCGGGAGGGGATACATGCACGATATTTTCGGATCACGAGTGATCAATTCGAGATTCCCAAATTGATCATACAAATATAAACCGAGCGCATTGACTGGATTTTCTTTCCCGGTCACCTGTTTGCTTCCCCAATGCGGCGGTAAACGCCGATTGCTCCAAGTCACCAGAAAATAGTCTTCCGATAAGGGATAGGGATTGGCGTAATACATATCCATCCACGCTTCAGTTTCCGGAAACGGGATTTCCGGTGTCAGACGGGTGAGAGGCGCTTCGCCTTCGGAACCAAAACTGCGGTCCAGCAAAACCAACGAGCCTCCCTCGACAGAATGGTGGGCGGCTGCGGTAAAGATCATTTTGTCAGAATTCGGAATAGAGCGTGTTTCCGAAACCGCTTGCGGGCGGGTGGTGTAGTTGCCGTATACCAATTGAGGATTTGTCCCATCTGGGTTTGTAGACCAGAGGCTGAAGAAATGGCCGTTGAACCGGTCGATATAATCCCAACGAGTGTACAAAATGCGGCCATCATTAGAAACGGAGGGAGTGTATTCAAATGTTTCAAATGCGGAAATGGGGCGAAGATTCTCTCCATCGGCATCCATGACATGCAAGGTGTAAACAGCACAGGGGCGTGTGTTGTCACCGCCGCAGCGGACATAACTGTCCGGTTGTGTTGACATTATCGTTTTCTGGGTATTGCTTTTTGTGCATTGAATAAATTGGCCTTTTCGTGTCGAGAGGAACACGATCTCACCGTTCGGCAGGTACCGGGCATCGAAATCATCGTATCGGCCTTGTGTCAATTGACGCACCTTTGTTCCGTCGATGTCCATTTCGTAAATTTGATAGAAAGCGTCTTCCGGCAATTGTTCTTTATCGACCTTTTCCATTTTTGACACATGTGGATAATGCCGACAATAAGCAAATAGAATCTTTTGGCCGTCGTAAGACAAATCGGGGCGTAGGAAATTTCCGGCAGGCCAATCGGATGTCAGGCATCGTTCTTGTGGATGATCACTCTTATAACTTTCGAGAATATAAATTCCCCCGCCTGGGCGGGACCACCATCCGTAATATTGATCGGAAATATGGGGGAGGGTGCCGGGAGCGCGTTTCACGAACAGGATCGAGTCGAAATCCAATAGCGGATTGCGGAACGCAAGTTTGCGAACGATGGTTCTTGCATTGCGATAAAAAGGATACACATCATTATTGGGGATATTGTTCGGGAGTGCCTGAAATTCCTGTTTAAGGGTTTCAAGACGGGCCATCTCCTGTTGCACATCGACTCCTTTGGACTGTAAGTCACGTGCGAGGCGCAAGCCATTTTGGATTTTCAACATCGCCGCGTTTGCATAGGTTCGCGGATCGGATGGATCGATGTCCATTTCCGGATAACGAAGATCGGCTTGAATTTTCCAATCCGCATGAATTTGTTTCCTATAAGCCGACTCAAGAGACCAGCCATTCATTGAAACATTAACAATCATGAATACAGAGAAGAAGAATATAAAATTCACTCCGAACACCTTTTTTGCCTTTCTTTTTTTCGTTATTCTCCATGAAAAAGCCATGAATTGTCAATATGACTCGTATGAAAAGCTATATCAATTTATAGAAATATCATATTGTACTTTCTCTAATGGAGAGGATTCATGAAAGCATTTACTTTAATTGAATTGTTGATCGTCGTTGCGATCATCGGTATTCTAGCGGCGATTGCAGTTCCGAATTTTATGAACGCGCAAATACGGGCAAAGATTGCGGGGACACAGAGCGATTTGAAAACGTTTGTCAATGCCATGCAACAATACCATCTGGATCATAATTCTTACCATATGCATCGTGGGGGACCGTTGCAGCATTTTCCTTTAACAACACCGATTCCTTATTTGAATGCATTCATGCCCGATCGGTTCCAGTTGGTTCCTCAAGTCGCTCAAGCACAACAAAAACCAGTCGGCTTCGATACAACGCAAACTTTTTACCATTGGATTCCGTGGGAAAGCCATACGAATTTGTGGGATCCCCGCAGTCACCCCGATGTGCGCGCGGCACAAACAACACCGAAAGGCGGTTTGGTCGACGGCTGGGGGCCGGCAGGAATTCGTGGTGGGCCACCGTATGATGCGACCAACGGTTTGATGAGTATAGGAGGCTTTTTTAGAAGAGTTCCCCCCGGACAACGTGTACAAGGGTATAATGGCGGGGGAGGTATATAGCGTTTAAAATTTTCAGGATGGTTTATTCTTCCCGGATAACTCTTTGATTATTTCGTCTAGTTTTAAAGCCAAAAAGTCCAAAACAGGAGCATCATTATTGGAAAGAAATTGTTCGGCAGTGCTTTCGACAATCTCTTTATTTTCCACTTTATAATCCACCTTTTCGAGTTCTTCCTCCATATTTCGCCGATTCATGCGGTCCCCGCGAATGCGCGTTTTGTCGAATTCCATCTTCATATCTCTGGTGTGATCTCGAGCTTTATCAAAATTCTTGAGGTACGTTTCCCACATTTCCGCTCCCTGTTCATATCCGTTCGCTTCCGCTTTTGAAAGGGTACCAAGATAAATGCGCGTGATCCACTGATATTCTTTCCAGGACATATCCGATTCTTTTAATTGTTGGATATGCTCGTCTCCAATCTCAGCAATCATATTGACAGCCAAAAGAACGATTTCTTTGATTTTTCCAAATCCGTGTAATTTCGATAAAATACCGGATGAATTAAACTGCGAATCGATTTCATTTCCCTTTGCCTCGATTTTATCAAGGTAATCTTTTGCAAATTTTGTAACATCCGTCCGGATTTTCAGGTACGTATTTACTCTCTCTTTATCCAAGATTCCATTCTCAGGTGGAAAAAAGTCAATTTGTTCATCAAGATTTTGATAATCGACAACAACATCTTGGTATGTTTCTCCAATTTCCTGGCCGAATTGGTAGCCTTGATAAGCAATGAAACCGATCCCGCCCGCAAACAGCAGAAATAGTAATCCAAGAATCCCACCGCACCCAAGGCATCCGATGATGAACACTTTGTTTCCTTTGGCCATGTTTCACCTCATTTGCTCGATCGAAATAAATCAATTCCACATTGCTTTTTGAATAGTGGGTAAAGCAGGTGTCCCCGCCTGCAATTTATGGCAAGCGAGACGCTTGCTCTACCTGGAAGAAAATCAAGAATCGTGATATTTTACCTTCACTGCTTTAAGATCAATAATCGTATTTCCCGGTTTGGATAACGCTTTGACAGCAAGACGCGTTTGTCCTTTTGGGAGTTTTACCGTTCCAAGAGTCAATGGCGCCCAAATCTTTTCATAGACCTCTTTGCGGGGCACACGGTCTGGGCTGGGGATCGGATCGGGATCATGCGGTTTTTGAATGATTCCCTCGACCTGTTGGCCGGCAATCTCCACCCGCAGTTTTGCTCCGACATCCTCCTTTGAACAGCAATACATCAGCGTGATTTCATATTGGCCTTCCCGTACCACTTCAACTTCCCAATAGGGGTACGCGTCGGTATCGGTCCAATTGGTGACCCAGTCGTTTGCCCAGCCGGAACTGCCGACATAGCTGATCCCCTTCCCTTTTTCGGGATAGAGATAGGCTTCATGGCCGGGTAAAACGACTTCCGGACTTTCCGGGAAACCAATAGAGATGGGGATCGGATCGAATCCCTCTTCGGTCACTTCGGTCAGCCATTTTTCGTAGGCTGCACTCAATTTTTTGAGTATTTCAGGATGTTGATCCGAAACATCTTTCTCCTGTTCGGGATCGATGATCATGTCGTACAGTTCCCAGCGATCCCCGGTTACTACAGCGCGCCATTGCTCGGTACGGACGGCACCTCGGCGGCCCCAGCGGGTGAAGATCATCCGGTCCGGCCAATCGGCGTTCTCATCCGTCAATAACGGAGCCAGGCTGACACCGTCCAGCGGCAGGGTATCCGGCATCGGAATGCCGCAGAGATCAACCAAAGTCGGTAAGAGATCGATATGAGCCGCAATCGGTTCAATATGGAGATTGGTATCGATCTTTCCCGGCCAGCGAACGAAGAACGGCACTCGTATGCCACCTTCATGGGTGCTGCCTTTTCGTCCTTTCATGCCGCCGTTGTAGCGGTCGGTATTCGGGCCGTTGTCCGTTAAAAACAATACGATGGTATCGTCCGATAATTTCAATTGATCCAGTTTTTTTAAGAGCCGGCCGATGTTGTCATCCAAGTTTTCGCACATGGCGTAGGCGCAGGCGGTGGTGTCATCAAGGCCTTTGGCTTTGTATTTGTTGAAGTAGAAATCCGGTACTTGCCAGGGGGAATGGGGGGCGTTATAGGGCACATAGCAGAAGAACGGTTGGTTCTTATTTTTTTCGATAAAGTGAAGAGCGGCATCGGTCAGGACATCGGTGATGTACCCGTCGGTTTCAACCAGTGTGCCGTTGTGGTCGAGAGTGGTATTGAAATAATTGTTCCAATGGCCGGCGCAAAAGCCGTAGAATTCGTCAAAGCCTTGGCCGTTGGGGTGGTTTGGATAGTGAGCGCCGTTGTGCCATTTGCCGAAGCAGCCGGTGGCGTATCCGGCTTTCTTCAAGATCTCGGCGAGAGTCACTTCTTCACTCCGCATGGTTTCCCAGCCGCGAGTGACTCCGTGCACACCGGTTCGCAGATGGTAACGGCCGGTCAAGAGGCTAGCGCGGGTGGGAGCACAGACAGGGCTGACGTAAAAGCGGTCGAAGCGTGCGCCTTCTTCCGCCAAGCGGTCTAGCACCGGTGTGTCGAGCCAGGGATTGCTGTGGGATGTGATATCGCCCCAGCCTTGGTCGTCGGTCATGATGAGGAGGATGTTGGGTTTTGTGTTTTTTTGTGCAAATCCGGAATTGGATAAAGCTATTGAAGTTGATGCCAATCCAAGCGTAACAAGAAATTCCCGCCTTCCATGCTCTTTCAACATTTTCATTTTGCCCTCTTTTTCTTTTCATATGTTCGATAAACACAGACTATCAATTTTGTTTGTATATGTGTATAATAGCACCATACAATAGAGGATAAGAATAATCTAGCATCAAACCGATGATGTGAGTTAACAATCAAATTACTATGAGACTTTTATCATACAAAGTAGATATATGGGGAAAAGAAACGTGGGATTTTTCACGCGTCGAATTCGGTAATATCAATTTACTTGTCGGTGATTCGGGGACAGGAAAAACGCGTTTTCTGAACACGTTATTCAACATGGGGCGATTTGTAAATGGATCTCATAAATATGGAAATACACACTGGAATGTTGAGTTTGAACAAAATGAGGAAAAATATGAGTGGGCGATCGAAATAGATGAGCAGACCCCCAAAGGGATAAGAATCAAAAAGGAATCTCTTACAAAAAAAACTGCTATTTCGAAAGATATAATTGTAAGGAACGATAATTCCTTTCTCTTTAATGGAAAATCTTTACCAAAATTGCCGAAAGACACATCAAGTTTAACACTCTTAAAAGAAGAAGATGAAATCAAACCAGTGTATAATGGATTCACGAATATTGCGAAGAGAGATTTCTCATCGGATATTCTCTATCGTGAAACGGCTTATATTAAATTTATTCCTCCTGAATTCGATCAATTGAAGTTTGATAATCCTGCGGATTTGTGGAGATACGATTTCGAATTAAATTTGAAACTCTATTTTCTTTCTATTCATTTTCCTGACACATATAATATGATTCGCGAGTATTTCCGGAATGTATTCCCGTTTGTCGTTGACTGCAAGATCGAAACAGCGGCCGGCTTTCGAGAAAAAGAAGAGCAAATGACATTTTGTGTACAAGAACGACATGTAAAGAATAAATGGATCCCCATAGCAGAATGCGCTTCAGGTATGCGAAAAGTACTATTGATTATTACGGATGTGTGTACATTACCGGATGGAGTAATTTATTTAATAGACGAATATGAAAATTCATTAGGGATCAATGCAATAGACTTCTTTCCAGATTTTTTAATGGAAATAGAAAGAGATATTCAATTTGTCATCACGAGTCATCATCCCTATATTATCAATAATATTCCTGTGGAAAACTGGTTCATTTTCAATCGCAAGGGAACACATGTCGATATTCGTTATGGGCAAGAAAACATTGAACGATTCGGCAAATCAAAACAACAACGCTTTATCCAGCTCATCAATGATCCATTTTACAAAGAGGGGATCGCGTGAACTATTATATCGTCGTCGAGGGAAAAGCAGAAACGTTGGTTTACCGGCATTGGATTCCCTTGGTCAATCCCCAATTAACTCATGTCGATCATATTTCCAAAATCAACAGAAATAATTTTCTCATCGTCTCCGGTGAAGGATATCCTTACTATTTCGATATACTCGACGCCGCAATCGGCGATGTAGAACAAAATCAAAACATCGATCAACTAATTGTTGCTATCGATTCTGAAGAAATGACTTGGAAGGAGAAATATTCAGAGATCGAACAATTTATTACCGCAAGAGGCTTCAATAAAAATTACCATATCATTGTACAGCATTTTTGTCTCGAGACTTGGGCGTTAGGCAATCAACGAGTTGGGCCAAGACAGCCCAAAAGCCAAAAGATGAGAGAGTATAAAGATTTTTTTGACGTTCTGGTTCAAGATCCGGAGCTCATGCCTGCATATACTCCCGAACCATTGAATCGCGCTCAATTCGCATATAAATATTTGAAACTGATGCTGAATGAAAAAAATATGCTTTACAGCAAAAGAAATCCCAAAGCGTTACTTCATGATAAGTATTTTTTACGAGTCAAATCTCGGTTCGAAACCACCGGACACATTCAAAGTTGTTCGAAGTTTTTAACAGCCTTTATTGAATGAAAAACATGTTGAATATGAGGCTTCAGTACTTCCGCTTGCCAGCGCATCATGCCTCCCACTTCCATCATATCTTCAACCGTATAGAGGCGGTATTTGGCAAGAGTGGCCAAGGTGGCGCGGGGGGCGAGGACGGAGGGGGTGATTCCCAGGTCGTTGGCGAGTTGTTCGCAAACATGACAGAGTTTGTCGGTGAGATGGCCGTAAGACGGTTCGTTGTTTTTCACTGTTTTTGATTTTCGCTTTTGCGGCCATTTAGAAATAGGGGTTTTGCGAGCTTTATCAATCGCTTTATTCAGTTCACGAAGACGCCGTTTCGTGCAGTTCCGTGGAAGCTTCGGTCCTTGGGAAAGGGGGGCGGAAGGATTGTCGGCAAGCCATTCGGAGAGACTTATGAGCAATGAATTGGGCATGATTTTGAAGGGGGGGCGGTCGGTGCGTTGGGCTTCCCGTTCTCGCCATTGCCAAATGCGGCGGAGATAATTCAACTGACGAGGTTCCAAGAGACCGGCGCCTTTGATGCGCCAGGTTACATCGGGATCGCGTACGGAATCGAATTCGGTTGTTTGCACCATCCGCTCGCAGGTTTCGCGATGCCACTCCAGCCGACCGTTTTTTTCCAATTCTTCGCGCATACAATCGGCGAGTGGTTTCAGGAAGCGGGTGTCATCGATGGCATATTGGAGTTGGGCTTCCGAGAGGGGGCGTTTTGTCCAATCCGATTTACGATTTTTTTTGCATAAGGAAATGTTCAAGAGGCGCTGCAAAATATCTGCCAGGCCGAAGGGTTCGTAGCCGAGTAATTTGGCGGCCAGCATGGTATCGAACACTTCATTGTGCGGCCGAAAGCCAAATGTGCTGCGGAGCATGCGCAAATCATAATCCCCGCCGTGGAAGATCAGCGGTTTTAGTGACAGTGCAGCAAGAAAGGGTGTACAATCCACATCCGCCAATGGATCAATAATAAAATCTTCTTCATTAATCGTGACTTGGATCAAGCAGACTTTTTGAAAGTAATTATGTAGTCCATTTCCCTCGGTATCCAAGGCGATGCGATCCGCTTGTTCGATTTGTGAAGCCAAAAAATACAGATCCTGTTCTCGATCAATATATGAATACGATTGGGATATTTGAAAATTCAAAAGTCAATCTTCCTGTTTTTATGCGTTTCATTCTGAGTTTGCATTCCGGAGACACAATACACATATCCGAATTTTTTCGTAAGAAATCTCCCCATTCAACCATTCATAAATCGGTTTCAGCCGATTCCCATCGAATTCCTGAAGCGCTTGTTGTACGCGTTGAAATTCATGGTGTTCAATCCAAGGTTCCGGATTTCTAACCTTCTTCCAGTCTACATATTCTTCAAGATATTGATAAGTGGTAGACATGGCTCGCTGGATCGATTGAGCGATTTCTTCGATTGAAATCCTTTTTTCAAACAGGGCAAATGCTTTTTCCTTGGCGGCGCTTTTCACGGAGCGGGGTTGAATGCCCGCACTCGGTGTCATAGCATTCGAATTCTCGGAAGATGGAGAGACGTTCATGTCCAGTGCATGTTCCCGGCAATAGCCGTTGATTGCCTCGAGAAAAATTGTTCCATATTCCTCGCATTTTTTCTCTCCGACGCCGTTGACGGATCGAAAATGTTTCACATCCGAAGGATGCCGACGTGCCATATCGCGGAGAGCCGCGTCATTGAAAATGATAAAAGCCGCCACATTGCGTTCTTTCGCCAGATCCCGCCGGAGAATCCGCAATGCTTCGAACAATCCCCGGTCTACGCCTTCCCAGGAATCTTCGGCGATATCGGCTTTGCGGGATTTTTTGTCTTTTTTCTCGGCCGGTTTCAATAGGCGGGGGATTTCGTTTCCTTTTAAGACGTTCCATCCTTTTGGGGTGACTTGCAAAATATTATATTCGCCGGTTTTACGCGCGTATCCTTGAGCAACCAGTTGTTCGATCCAGTCGCGAACAATTCGTTTCGAGTGATCGGACAAAAGTGCATAGGTGGAGAGTTGATCATGTCCGTTATCGAGAATTCGCTGTTCACGTGAGCCGATCAGGACGGAGGCGGTATAATCGGCGCCGAATCGTTCATCCAACCGCTTGATGCAGGAGAGTATTTTCTGTGCCGGGATCAGTGGGTCTTCAAGGCAATCCAATTCACCGAGACAGACATCACACGCGGCACAATTGTCTTTTTCCAATTCTTGGCCGAAGTAATTGAGAAGAGCGCGGTGACGGCATTTGACACCGGTGCAGTAATCATACATTTCTCTCAGTTTACTCACTGCGATCTTTTGGGATTCAGGTTCCATATCCGACAGGATGCTTTGCCAAACACCGTAATCCCCGCCGGAAAAGAAAAGGCAGCATTCGGCTTCCAGGCTATCCCGGCCGGCTCTTCCACTTTCCTGCTGATAGTGTTCAAGGGATTTGGGCATTCCAGTGTGGATGACGTAGCGGACATTTGATTTGTCGATCCCCATTCCGAATGCAACGGTCGCAACGATGGTATTGATTTCTTCTTTGATAAATGCTTCTTGATTCCGCTTGCGGTCAATATCGTTCATGCCGGCATGGTAGGGAAGGACGCGGTAGCCCTTTTGCTGCAAGCTCATGCAGAGGTCATCGACATCGGCGCGCCGTATACAATAGATTATCCCCGATTCATCCTTATGTCGTTCCAGAATGGAGCAAACTTGGTTCACTACGCGGTTTCGTCGTTCGACTTTGAAGACCAGGTTTGGTCTGTCAAAGGAGCCAATGATCATATCGGGATTTTCGAGGTTCAGTTGTTCGGCGATGTCCGTCCGAACTTTTTCCGTGGCGGTAGCGGTGAAGGCATGAATGGAACAATTCGGAAACGCTTCTTTCAGGATGCCCAAACGGCGGTATTCGGGGCGGAAATCATGTCCCCACATGCTGACGCAGTGTGCCTCATCAACGGCAATAAAAGAAATCTCCTGTTTTTTGAGATATTCGATAAATCCTTGCATTGTAAGGCGCTCAGGAGATACATATAACAATTTGATCACTTGGTTCTCAATCAGTTGAAACACGACTTCGCGTTCCTGAAAATCCAGAGCGCTGTCGAGACGGGCGGCATAGACTCCGCATTCACTCAGGGCATCCACTTGGTCTTTCATGAGGGAGATCAAAGGTGAAACAACGATTGCCATACCGGGCATTGAGACCGCCGGTGCTTGATAACAAAGGGATTTTCCGCCACCGGTGGGGAGAACAACAATGGAATCGCGTTTTTCGGCGATGCATTCCATCGCTTGTTTTTGTAAGGGTAAAAATTCGTCGTATCCCCAATATTTTTTTATGGACTCTAGAACTTTGAGAATCATGTGACTTACTAAACCGATTGGGCAAGCGAGACGCGTGCTCTACCCGAGAGAAGTATTATTCATTCCGGGTTGAAATCGTTCCATTCGTATTATACCAAGAGTAATTTTTCGACGGTCTTTAAGATATCTTCATGCGTATACGGCTTAAAAATAATTTCATCCACGCCGTTTTCTTTTGCTTCCTCGATGATGACCGGTTGGGAAGAGGCCGTGACTAAAGCCGCCGGAAGGTTCGGTTTTAGTTCTTTCAAGCGTTTGATTGCATCCAAGCCATTCATAATCGGCAATTGATAATCCATCAAAACCAAATCAACAGAAGAGGGGTCAAACTGATGGAGAAATTCTTCCGCATTCGGATAAATTACCACGTTGTAATCCTTGAACTCAAGAAGGTCTCGCAGATTTTCTCTCAATTCTTCTTCGTCATCGACAATAACAATGGTTTTATCGGTCATTTTTTTCTCCTTCGCTCTTCACCGGCAAAATGACAGTAAACCGACTTCCCTTTTCTTTTTCACTTTCCACAGTGATTTGGCCGCCGTGCATTTCAACCAGTTCTTTGGCAATCGAAAGACCGAGACCGGAACCTTTCGCAATGAACTGAGATGTATCGGTACGATAAAACCGATCCCAGATTTTTTGACATTCTTCTTTTGTCATCCCAATACCGGAATCTTTTACAGAAAATACGGCGTTACCGTTCTTTTTTTCTAATTTCACCTCGACAGTTCCACCATCCGGGGTGTATTTAATCGCATTATTGACCAGTTCCCCAAAAATCCGTTCGATTTTCCCCGGGTCCGCTTCCACAATGACTTTATCGTTCTGTGAATGCACATTGATTTGAATCTGTTTCTTTTCGGCGGCAGTCTGATACTCTTGCACGATATGATCGACGATTGTGCCTAGAGAAAGCCTACTTTTTTCAAGAACAGTTCTTCCGGATTCAATCCGATTCAAATCCAAAATTTCGTTGACCAAATCCGTCAGGCGGTCCACGGAGCGTGTCGCGCGGTCAAGGATGCGAAGTTGTTTTTCCGACAACGGCCCTGCCACACCGATTGCCAAGTTATCCAGGCTTCCTTTGATTGCCGCCAATGGAGTACGGAGATCGTGGGAGGCTTGGGAAACGAAAGACGATTTCATCTTGTCGAGTTCCATCAATTCACGATTCAATTTTTGCAAGCGTTCATTCGCATCCCGTAATTCCGCTGTTCGTTCTTCGACCCGTTTTTCCAATTCCAATGTCAACGATTGTAAGCCATGGATCGTTTCCGGATATTTTAAGATTGCCACGACAAAAACCCGCAAACACTCTAAAACAGCGATCCCAGCAAAGGCAGAAATGTAAACCGCTACTGAATGATACCAATTCACGACGCCAATGGCGGTTCCCGCAACAAAAAACACCCAGATTTGTTTCGGGCATTCCGTGTAAAAATAATTGTAGATAAAACAAAGAACGAGCAACATGCCAAAAACAGCCAAAGACAAAAAGGCGCCTTGGATCACGCTGAGCGCACTCAATATTACAATAAGCAAAATGAACTTCGCGTTCACAATGACTCCGTTTTTTTATCCATTCCCCAAATTCATTCGACAACAACCGTTCTTTATTGTATTGCAAGCTTTCTTTCCGTCAAATAGGTGCATCATGATCCAGTTTTATTATGAAACTCGTTTGTAGGGGCTGACCGATGTGTCAGCCCCATATGTCTTCCGTAAGCCATTCGAGCATTCATTATGAGCGGACACATAGAGGTAAACACATAGGTTTACCCCTACACTTTTTTTAAGATTTCCGGAATTAAATTGAAGTAGTAAGAGTGGGAAACAGGACTTATTGATTTTCTTGAATCATCATCTGAATTTCGGTCAGGTATTTTTTCGGGTTGCCGCGGAAGATCATTCCGGGACCTTTAACGTAGACCTCACGAGATGGAATTTGAAAATTCAATCCGTTTTCTTTTGCGTAGGCGAATATTTTTTCGTATGATCTTCCCAATTCTTCGTACGGTCCTTTATGAATCAAACTAATGCATTTGCCGCCCGGTAGATTTCGAACCTCGATTCCCTCCACTTGTTTATCCTGCCGAATGGGGATGCAGGATTCGATATCCGCGTCGTCTTCCTTATATTCCGCATCGTAATAGAGATTGAATGGTTTTCCAGAGGTGAACCGTCCCATGCTGCGGCATATCTTGCCGAACGCTTTGCCACAATCGCTATACTTTCCCTTATAGCGAATCCCTGCGATCAGCATATCAGGAACTGTTTTTTCTTCGATTTCGAACTCTTGTTGATTGGCCATCTTTTGCATCTCCTTTTTATATAATATACACTCTGCCCTTGGGGTAAAGTCAAGTATTCTTTTTATTTTTTTTAGCGGGTGGGATGTTGGAGGTGCTTTTTTTGTAGGATTCATTATGATTGAGAGTTTGATGAGGAAATGGAAATTGGTGCTTAAAAGATGCGGGCAGGGATGCCCGCGCTCCGTAATCTATGAAAGGTTTATCATGACAAAAAACGGAATTCAATTTTTATTCATTGTATCACTTCTGCTCACTGGAATCATAATTTCTCATGAAACAACAGCGAAAGAATCTCTGGATCGGGAAGGGATACAATGGTTTCCTTTTCTGGAATGGTCGTTGGAGAATCCAACGTATACGGGGAATCCCTTTGACCTTCTTGCTACCGTAACCTTTACACACGCCAGCGGTGAAAGGAGAAGCACGGGAATGTTTTATGCTGGGAACGACACTTGGAAGTTCCGCTTCACGGGAACGAGGACAGGCGAGTGGACATTTACAACCTCCTGTGAAGATTCTGATCTCGATGGGAAGAAGGGGAGTGTTATTATACGCCGAAATCCCAATCCGAAAGCGCATGGATTTCTTACCCACATCGGCAACAAATGGGCTTGGCAAGGAACCAGCAAGGCATTTGTGCCACAACTGGTGATGTATGACGATCCTACTGCTTTTCTCGGCAACCCCCAGAAAATCGAAAAGGATATCGAGACATTTTTTGTCGAACATGGTTTTAACGGATTCCATACCAGTGTTCTTTGCCGCTGGTTCGATTTGAACAAGACAACATATGACGAAATCGAAAGCCGCGATCCGAATCCCGATCCACGAACATTTGAGGCACTTGAATTGTTGATCTCCAAAGTTCATGCAGCTGGCGGAATGGTTCACCTTTGGGCTTGGGGGGATGAGCAGCGGCATATGACGCCCGTGAAATGGGGCAAGAACGGAAAAGTGGATCAGCGGTTGCAGCGCTACATCGCTGCGCGTCTCGGTCCCTTGCCCGGCTGGAGTATGGGGTATGGTTTCGATTTGTTCGAATGGGTTGATGAAGGTGATTTGCGTGAGTGGCATCACTTTTTGCACGAACAGTTCGGCTGGGCGCATCTTCTGGGAGGACGGCCTGGTGGTCCCCGCAAAGGCACCGATCACAGCGATTGGCAAATCTATGACGGGCTGGATTATGCCTCCTATGAACACCACCGCCCCACTTACGAAGTGTATGTTGCTGCTCTTGAAACCAATCCCTCGAAGCCGGTGTTTTCCGAAGATCGATTTCGTATTCGCTATCCTTCCCGATATCCGGAAAAAGACTATAACGAAGAACTGACCCGCCGTGGGCTTTGGCATTCCGCCATGGCGGGTGGAGTGGCGAATATTTGGGGGAATCTACTTGATGGTGGTTCCGGAGCAGGTGGTTCCGGCTCTTATGAACATCCGGAATGGATTAAAACCTATTCCTTGTTCTTCCAAAATCGTTTCATGAATAACATGCTTCGGGATAACGAGAGAACCGATGGTGTGTGCCTCAAACAGCCGTCCAATACTCATTTCCTGTTTTATAAAGAGGATGCAGAAAAGATTCGAATCAATCTTGAAGGGGTAAACGAGTCTCTGCGGGCTATTGCGGTGGATGCGAAAAAGAGATATCAGGAAGTCGATATTGGAAAACTGTCTGCAAACGATTCAATCTGGAATGCGCCTTATGCATCGGATTGGGGATTGGCGGTGGGTGATTTCGGTTACTCTTCAGGAGTAAAACATTGATCACCTTCCCTAAAAGGATGAATGTTCATACCATACAAAAAAACTGCATCGTAACAGGACTGCCAAACAATCGATCAATATGGGTATTCATTTCTGGATAGAGGTTTGTTTTTGGGGGAGTTTGTTTCTTCTCCTATATATTTATTTCGGATATGCCCTAGTTCTCTATCTTCTGTCAAAAATCATTCCCGCGAAACATGCGAGCAACGAACAATATCAACCGCCAGTAACCATTCTCTTTGCTGCCAGGAATGAACGCACTTCCCTTCCCAACAAACTAGAAAGTATCCGTCAATTGGTTTACCCGAAAGAATCCGTACAAATTTTGATCGCATCTGACAATTCCACCGACGGTACGGATGAATACTTGGATCAACAAAACGATGTTGAATGGGTTTCGTTGCAGCAACATTCTGGTAAAAACGCCGCTCTCAATACCATTGTTCCCCAAGCCAAAGGCGAAATCCTCTTTTTTACCGATGCGAACAATCTACTTCATCCACAATGCCTTCGGAAAGCGATTCGCCATTTTGCCGATCCGCATGTCGGGGCTGTTTCCGGAGAGTTGATTTATACCTATGACGCAAACTGGAACGCCGTAGGCAGAGGCGCCGGTCTTTATTGGCGTTATGATAATTGGATCAAAAGGACCGAGAGCCGTGTTGGTTCACTCCTTGTCGGAGCCGGTTCCATGCTTTTGTGCCGAAAAGATCTAATCGGGGAGCTTGATCCTCGCATTGCCAACGATCTGGAAATCCCAACCCGGATCGGTGCGCAGGGATACCAGATTCTGTATGATATCGAATGTCTCGGATTCGAGAAACCCCATTCTGACGCAGGTGAAGAATTTCATCGTACTTCCCGCATCGTGGCCCGCGGATTCCGGGGATTTCTGGTTCTTTTTTCTCAACTCCTCAAATCTCCGCTTCGGTTTTGGCAGTTTATTTCTCATAAGTTTCTCCGCTGGTTTACCCTTGTTTTTTGTTTTCTTCTTTTAGGAAGCTCTTGGTGTTTGCGGGAGGAGGTTTTTCCTTTCATGGTTTTTTGGGTAGGAATTATTGTGTCCTTTTCTTCCTTGTTGGGGATATTATTCGTTGGAAAAAAATCGGTTCCCCGGATACTCCGCCCTTTTCCCCTCCTTGCCCATTTACTTATCATGAACTTGGCGGCAATTTGGGGTATGCTGCTGTGCCTTTTCGGCCATGCTCCGGCCACGTGGACGATTCCCAAATCAACTCGAAATCAGCTGTGATACGCTCCCAACAATTTGTGGTGAAAGTATTTGTATTTTGTGAATAAATCAATTATCATAAGATCAGACATATTGCGAGAGAACTTCCGTATCTTTCCCGGTACCGGATAAAAAGACTTGACTCGAACATCAAGCCATTCTCTTCTCCTGTCCACTAGCGAAGCGATATGCGAGTGGTTTCTCCCCACTATGTCAACGATTTTTCAGTCATAATTCAGAAAGGACACCATGATGAAACTGTATGTAGGCGGTTTATCGTACCAGGCTACCGAGGAAGATTTGCGTCAGGAATTCGAAGCGTTTGGAAACGTAGATAGCGCTACCATCATCACCGACAAATATTCGGGACGATCCAAAGGATTCGGATTTGTGGAAATGCTCAACAAGGAAGAAGCCGAAGCCGCTATGGCCGGTATCAACGGAAAGGAAATTTTAGGAAGGCCCGTAACCGTCAATGAAGCCCGTCCACGCGAAGAAAGGCGAGGCGGCGGAGGCGGCCAACGCCGTGGCGGTGGGGGAGGCGGTCCCCGACGCGGTGGCGGTGGAGGCGGTGGTCCACGCCGAGGTGGCGGTGGTGGTGGTGAACGATATAATTCTTGGTAATGTATGAGAATCGTCTGACTGCCACTTCTTGAAAGATGCGGGTAGGGATGCCCGTGCTAAGAGGGAATTAAAATTGGTTGTAAGATGCGGGCAAGGATGCCCGCGCTCCAAAGGTATTAAAACTGGTTGTAAGATGCGGGCAGGATGCCCGCGCTCCCAGTGAAAAGGACGTGAAGGCTCATTTACTTTGCGTCCTTTTTTATTTATGCTGATTTGATTATCTGAAATTACGAGAATGCATGAGTTGAAAGATGCGGGCAAGAGTGCCCGTGCTAAGAAGAAATTATAATCGGTTGTAAGATGCGGGCAGGGATGCCCGCGCTCCCAGTGTGAGAAAGTGATATGAAAATTACGAGACTTGAAACGGTTCATGTTCGGCCGCGGTGGCTTTTTTTGAAAATGTATACCGATGCGGGGATTGTTGGGCTTGGGGAGCCAACGCTGGAAGGGCGGACGCAGACGGTTGAGACGGCTGTGCAGGAGATTGGGCGGTATCTCATCGGGAAGGATCCGCGCACGATCGAGAATCATTGGCAGACGATTTACCGGGGGACGTTTTATCGCGGCGGGCCGGTGTTGTCCAGCGCTTTATCCGGGGTTGAGCAAGCGTTGTGGGATATTTTGGGTAAGCATTTGAATGTGCCTGTATGGCAGCTGCTCGGTGGCAAGGTGCGGGATAAAGTCCGAATGTATGGGTGGGTGAAGGGTGAAACAACAGGGGATTATATCGAGAATTTCAAATTGAGTGTGAAGGATACACAATTCACCGCTTTCAAATTCTGTCCGGTTCCTGCCGTGCAGATGATCGAAACTCCCGCGATGCTGGACCGTATCGTGCAGAATGTGAAAGAGCTGCGTGAATCCGCGCCGCGGCATGTCGATATTGCTCTGGATTTTCATGGGCGTACAATTCCCGCTCTGGCGCGGCGAATCATTAAACTGGTGGAACGCTTTGATCCGATGTTTATCGAGGAACCGGTGCTTCCCGGTGATACCGATGCTTTGAAAAACATCGCGCAAAGTACATCCATCCCTATTGCCGCCGGGGAACGGCTGTTTACCCGTTGGCAGTTCAACAATCTCATCGAGCGGCAGGCGGTGGCGATCATTCAGCCGGATTTGTCTCATGCCGGCGGGATTTTTGAAACACGCAAAATCGCTGCGATGGCGGAAGCGCGGAATATTGCCGTTGCGCCGCACTGCCCGCTTGGGCCAATTGCGCTTGCGGCTTGTCTGCAACTTGCAGCTTGCACGCCGAATCATTTGATTCAGGAACATCTCAGTTTGGGGAACGGGTATCTCAAAGAGCCTTTTGTGGTGCAAGACGGGTATATTCACGTTTCGGAGAAACCGGGATTGGGGATCGAATTGGATGATGCGGCCGTTCAGGAGAAAGTGTTTGCGGGGGATTGGGAAACGCCGGTGTTTCGGTTGGGGGATGGTGCGTTTGCGGAGTGGTGAAAAGGAATTCCCACTTTTTCAAAAAAGGGCATTCCCAAACCAAAATTTTCGGCTATCCTACCTTATACAAAAATAACACTATATATAGTATATTTACCCGAATGCCCCCCCATGCACGGCGAAACATGTGGTAATTTATCGCTTGATGGGGCATATCGAGGGAAAATCCTCGACAAATCGGGTTTTCGCGTTATTCTTTCGAATTAACGGTGGAACACGGGCAGTCGCATCGCACAAATTATTTAGGCTCCAAATACGCTGCATACAAAATGTTGGCGATATATCATTGTGGTTATCTGCGATGTCATTCTGATAAGGAGGTTTTGAACTCCCATGGCAAATGAGGGCAACTCACTCACAATTGGAGTTCCCAAAGAGACGTTTCCGGAGGAGCGGCGGGTGGCTTTGATTCCCGCTATGCTGCCTTCACTCACCAATGCGGGGCTTACCGTACTCATCGAAGCCGGAGCCGGTGAAGCGGCGGGATTTCCGGATAAAGAATATGAAGCAAAAGGCGCAAAGATTCAATCCGATCGATCCGATCTTTTCGCACAATCCGATGTCATATTGCAAGTGCGGGGGTATGGGGCGAATCAAGATACGGGGAAGACAGATTTGGAGCATTTGAAATCGGGGAAAACGCTCATTGCCTCTCTTGATCCGCTTTCCGAACCGGCCGCAGCGCAAGAGTTGGCACAAACCGGGGTGACGGCGTTTTCCATGGAACTCATGCCGCGCATTACCCGTGCGCAGAGTATGGATACGCTCTCCTCCATGGCTACCATTGCCGGTTACAAAGCGGTTTTGATCGCAGCGGATTCGCTGCCGAAAATGTTCCCGATGATGATGACGGCGGCGGGTACCATTGCGCCGGCGCATGTGTTCGTGATCGGCGTCGGCGTTGCGGGTTTGCAGGCGATCGCCAGCGCCAAGCGGTTGGGGGCTGTTGTGCATGCCTATGATATCCGGCCTGCAGTGAAAGAGCAGGTGCAGAGTTTGGGGGCGAAATTCGTTGAACTGGAACTCGAAACATCCGAGGCGGAAGATGCGGGGGGGTACGCCAAAGCACAGGATGAAGAATTTTATAAAAAACAGCGGGAAATGATGAAAAAGGTAGTCGCGGAAAGCGATGTGGTTATTACTACAGCAGCGGTTCCTGGTAAAAAAGCGCCCATCCTTGTAACCACCGAAATGGTCAAAGGAATGAAACCCGGATCGGTGGTTGTCGATATTGCGGCGGAACGCGGGGGGAACTGTGAATTGACGCAAGCGGGAAAAACTGTTGTCGAAAACGGTGTCACAATTGCGGGCCCGCTCAATCTGGCTACCTCCATCCCCTATCACGCCAGCCAGATGTATAGCAAGAACATTACCAATTTCCTGCTGCATTTGGTGAAAGACGGGACGCTACAACTCGATACAGAGGATGAAATCACCAGCGGCACCCTTGTCGCCAAGGATGGGCAGGTTGTTCACGAACGGGTGAAGGAATTGCTGCAACCCAGTACCGAAGAAACCAGTGAAGAGAGGAAAGACTGATGGTAACATTCATGGCTGCATTTACGATATTCGTACTTGCAATATTCGTCGGATTCGAAGTGATCACCAAAGTTCCTCCAACGCTGCATACACCGCTGATGTCGGGATCGAACGCGATTTCCGGTATTACGCTGATTGGAGCAATTCTATCCGCCGGAACGCAGCATACGGCTATGACTACCGTTCTCGGTTTTCTGGCGGTGGTCTTTGCGTCGATCAATGTGGTGGGGGGATTCATGGTCACTCACCGGATGTTGGAGATGTTTCGGAAGAAGAAGTGATGCGTAAAAAAAGCCGGTAGGATGCCGGCGTTACGAGGGGTTGCCGCCACTCAAGGCGGTGTAAAGAAAAAAATTCAATAAATTAAAATAGGAAGATTCTTGAACCATGCAAGATTCACCGATTATCAATCTCGTCTATCTAGTCGCAGCCGTGTTGTTTATATTGGGATTGAAAGGATTGACGCATCCTCGCACAGCCGTGCGCGGTAACCTGCTCGGCGCTTTGGGGATGTTTTTAGCCGTTGTCGCTACGTTGCTGCATCAAGATATCATCAGTTATTCAATCATCATCGCCGGATTCGTTGTCGGTGCAGCGATTGGGGCTGTACTATCCGTCACCATCCAGATGACCGCTATGCCGCAATTGGTAGCAATTTTCAACGGGTTTGGAGGTGGAGCTTCGGTGCTTGTCGCCGGGGCGGCGCTCATCGAGACAATGTTGGTTACGGATTCCCCTGATCTGCAACTGACTATTGCTACGGCAGCATCGGGAATAATCGGGGCGGTCACATTCTGGGGGAGTCTAGTCGCTTTTGCAAAACTACAGGGTGTGATCACGGAGAAAGCGGTTCTCTTTACCGGCCAACAAGTCATCAATGCAATTTTGGGAGTCATCTGTATCTCTATCGGTGTGGTGTTAGTTATCAATCCATCCTGGACAGCTCTGTATTGGGTCTTGGTTGTGCTTTCATCCGTTCTCGGAATACTTTTGGTCATTCCGATTGGGGGAGCGGATATGCCTGTCGTCATTGCGCTTTTGAATTCGTATTCAGGTTTGGCGGCAGCGGCGACCGGTTTTGTGCTGTCGAACAATGTCTTGATTATCGCCGGTTCGCTTGTGGGCGCCTCTGGGCTTATTCTTACAAAGATCATGTGTGTCGCGATGAACCGTTCCTTGACGAACGTGCTCTTCGGGGTGTTCGAAGCAACGGAAGAAGGACCGGGAGCGGACAGTGTCTATGCGGGCAAGGTCAAATCCGCCTCACCGGAAGAGGTGGCGATGCTTTTCGATTCCGCCCAGCGGGTTGCTATCGTTCCGGGCTACGGCATGGCCGTTTCGCAGGCGCAGCATGCGGTTCGCGATTTGGGCGAGTTGCTGGAATCGCGGGGAGTACAGGTCGAATTCGCGATTCATCCCGTGGCGGGGCGCATGCCGGGACATATGAATGTGCTGCTGGCGGAAGCGGATGTCGAATATGACAAATTAAAAGAGATGGAAGATATCAATCCTACGATGGCGCAAGTGGATGTATCCATTGTCATTGGCGCCAATGATGTCGTCAATCCGGTGGCGAGGACCGATCCGAAAAGTCCGATCGCGGGGATGCCTATTATCGATGTCGATAAATCGAGAACTGTCGTCGTAATCAAACGAAGTCTAAGTCCGGGCTTTGCCGGAATTCCCAATCCGTTGTTTGCGGCTGACAATACGCTCATGATGTTTGGGGATGGAAAAAAAGCGATGCTTGATCTGCTAAAATGCCTAAAAGAAGGATAGTCCTTCTTGAAAATTGCCGCAATATGCGCTATAAATGTAAATCTGTGAGAACAGCTGTTCTTACAGATTTTTCATAGAAATCGAGATGATATTGAATCGAGGTTACAACTTATGAAAATAGAACAACGGACAGAAGGTGACATCACGATATTACAACCGATCGGGCGTTTGGATGCGTCGGGACTACCGGAATTTACATCCACATTAAATCGAACGATACAAGAAGGAGCAAAGAAGGTTTTACTCGATTTTTCCAAGATGGATTACATGAGCAGTGCAGGCATTCGAGCGTTGATCGAAGGCAACCGCAACTTGGCGGCCAAGAAAGGAACAATGGCTTTTTGCGCTGTCAATGAAGACTTGAACGAGTTGTTCGAAGTGGTTCAAATGGGGAAGATATTCAAAATCTATAAAACGGAATTCGACGCCTTGGAAGCAATGATGTAATTAATCGACCAATACACATTGTTTCGCCGGAAAACAATCTCGGCATTAATAAACATCTATCCCAAACCTCTTATCCCTCCAAATCCATACTTTTATCACTCAATTGATTGAAGATTTTTCCGAACTCGGCTCGTGATTGTATCCGTCCCATCTGTGCCGCCAAATTCGCAAGTTAAAAGTTCCCCGCTACGAAATGCTTCATCCACAGCCCTTGTCAAGCACTTCGCGGCGTCACGGCAATTCCGATTTTCGTAACGATCTCCCAACCAATCCAACATCATGGCGGCGGAGAGAAACATGGCTATAGGATTGGCTTTACCGGTTCCGGCGATATCGGGTGCGCTGCCATGGCAGGGTTGAAAGACGGCATGTTCATCACCGATGTCGGCCGAGGGCGCCATTCCCATGCCACCGATGAGTCCTGCGCCGAGATCGGATAAGATGTCTCCATACATGTTCTCTGTGACCAGCACATCGAATATCCAAGGACAGCGGACGAAATTCAGTGCGGTGGCATCCACGTAAGCATGTTCGGCAGTTATATCGGGATTCAACTTTGCTCGTTCATCGAATATTTTGCGGAAAAACGCCATCGAGGGGAGCACATTGGCTTTATCGACGCAGGTGAGAACTCCCGGCTTCCCTTCCCTTTTACGTTTTCGTGCCAGCGCGAACGAAAAATCGAATAACCGTTCGGATGTTTTGCGGGTGATAACCATTTCATCACGGGCGGTCTCATCGTTTTCGATATTGACTTTTTGCCTTGCGGAAAACAAACCTTCTGTCGATTCACGCACGAGTACAAAATCCAGATTTTGAGCGCGAGGCGATGTCAAAGCAAAAGGAGCGCCGGGAATGGCGCGAACCGGCCGGACACCTGCGTAGAGTTCGAAGATTTCGCGCAGATCGATTTGTGGAACCATTTCGGTTCCGTCGGGATAGCGCACATCCGGCAAGCCCATAGCAGCGAGTAGGATGGCATCCGCTTCTTTGGCTCGCTGCAATGTCTCGTTGGGTAAGGCGCTTCCTGTATCCAGATACGCTTTCGCGCCTGCTTGGAGATACTCATATTGGAGTTGGAATCCACCAACTTTTTGGGTAACTAAATCCAACAACTCGATGCAAGGCCTCGTGATTTCCGGCCCGATCCCGTCACCAGGCAGTACTGCTATATGGAAACTTTCTTTGTGTGGCATGGATTTTCCTTTAAAACCATCATTGATTCTATCAAGCAAAAAAGGGTATAATCTCACTGTAAAAGTAGACAAAAACCATACAATCACGAATGCACTTAGGGAAGGACTGGAACGAATGTCGATTCATGTACAGGATGTTCAGACATTGGCGGATTTTCAGCAAAATCCGGAGAAGTTTATTCGGCAAATCAAAGAAAATGGCCAACCGCTTATTTTGACAGTGAATGGGGATGAAGAAGTGGTTGTTCAAGATGCCGCTACATTTCGAAAAATGATGCAAATGATCGATCGGATGGAAGCCATTGAGGGAATAAAAAGAGGACTTGAATCAATGAAGCGAGGGGAAGGCAAGCCCGCGGAGAAAGTATTTGCAGAAATTCGGCAGAAATATAATATTCCAGAAAAATAATGAATTTCGAAATCATCATCCAGCCTTCTGCACAAATAGAAATTGAATATGCTTATCAATGGATTGCTAGTCAATCTCCATCTAGAGCGATTCGTTGGTACAACAATCTTATCGATACAATATATTCTTTAGAGACATTTCCGACACGATGTGTTATTGCTCCTGAAAATGAAGATTTTGAAGATGAAATTCGGCAGTTATTGTATGGGAAAAAAAGTGGAATCTACCGAGTCCTTTTTACTATTCGAGAAAATGAAGTACATATCCTGCATATTCGGCATAGCGCGCGTGATTATTTGAAACCATAATTCAATTATCATACTCCCAATGCACCGGCGGGTAACCTGCTATTTCAGTACGAAACATGGCGAGGCTGTCACCCAGCAAACATCCGAGAAATGCATTCTTAAAGTCATCCCCTCCAAATGCTAGGCTGGAGATATTTTTCAAGCACTTGCTTTTGATCCCATCCAGATGCGAGCGTCCCATTTCACCGGCTTGGAAGGCTTTTTCCACCCAGGTGACATGATCGGGATCGTTGTCTTCCAATACGATTTCTTGGTTCCCGTTTTGATCCACGCGGATGACGCGATTGCTGACGATGCTGGTAATCCAGATGCCTTCCTCCTGATCGAAAGCAAGACCATCCGGAAATGTTCCTTCGGAGAATTCCGTTACGGTTTGTTTATTGGATAAATTTCCTGTTTCGTCGATTTCGAATTGGCTTAATTTGCGGGTGAAAGTTTCATTGACGTAAAGCCAACGGCCGGACGGATGGACGATACACTCGTTCGTATAGCCTAAATTGTCCGCCACAATTCGTGCGCCTTGCTTGTCGACTAATACGATAAATCCGTCGGATACATCGGGGCGATAGCCGAGATTGCGGGGGACTTTTCGTGTGCTGACGGTTATCCAGATGCGGCCTTTGTGATCGAGATGGACATAATTTGTCGGGGGGAGCGGCTCGCCATTTACTTCCAGTAGAAAGGGAGTCAATTCCCCTTCTCGAGTGAGGCGATAGACACCTCCTTCTTTCGGTCCGAGATGAGCTATGAGAAACGAACCGTCCGGCATCAAGGCGATGCCGTTTGGTTTCACTTGAAATTGGTTGTTTTTGGGTAGAATCGTTGTTTGTTTGGCGTTTTGGTAGCTTTTATGGTTGAAAGATGCGGGCAGGGATGCCCGCGCTCCAGTCGTTTGTTTGCTGTTTGAAAGATGCGGGCAGGGATGCCCGCGCTCCGACCGTTTGTTTGGGTGGATTATACTCACGCCGCCACGCCAATCGGAGGTGTAGAGATTTCCCGCTCTTGTGCAGAGTACGCATTCGGGGCGTTGAAGATTTGAACCGATTATTTGAATTTCATCTAAACTAGCCATTGATTCATTTATCCTTTATGTCAAATATCATTATAGTTGATCCTTGAATGGAATTCTTGAGAAGCATAGTCTATACATCAGGATTTGAAAAGAAGTTTCATCTGGTGAAAGGATTTTATTTATGTCCATAGAACTTGGTTGCATTGCCGATGATTTTACCGGGGCGACCGATTTGGCCAATGAATTGCAACAGCAAGGTTTGAGAACGATACTTTTTATCGGAACCCCAAAAGTGGATGTTCCATTGGATAATGTCGATGCAATCGTCATTGCTTTGAAATCGCGTACCGCTCCTGTAAAGCAGGCACAGGAAGAATCGGTCGAGGCGTTGCGGTGGCTTCAAGGTGCTGGTGTCCGGCGATTCTATTCGAAATATTGTTCCACGTTCGATTCAAATGAAAACGGCAATATCGGCCCGATCGCGGATGCATTGCTTGAAGCGTTGGGCGATTCATTTACCATTGCCAGCCCGGCTTTCCCGCGTACCGGCCGAACGGTATATAAGGGCTATCTTTTCGTGAACGATATCCTGCTTTCCGAATCTCACATGCGCCACCATCCCTTGACACCGATGACCGATTCCCATCTTGTACGCTTAATGGAACGGCAAACGAATGGAAAAGTGACGAGTATTCCCTATGAAATGATCCGGCTGGGAGATAACGCAATCCGAAAAGCATTTGAAGAAGCAAAACAAAAAGGATCTCGCTTTGCAGTTGTGGATGCGATTGAAGATGACGATTTAATCCGGATCGGCCATGCCGCTCTGGATTTGCCTTTGACAACAGGAGCATCGGGGATTGCCTATGGATTAGCGAGAGCGTTATTAAATACCAGAAAAGTAAAAAAAGCTCAATCATCCCTTCTCCCAACCATCGGAGGGAAAGCGGCGGTTCTTGCCGGCAGCTGTTCAAAAGTGACTCTGGAACAAATCGAAGTGATGAAAGCAAGTTATCCTTTTTTCGAAATCGATGTGTCGGGATTGGCGGAAAGAAAGAGTATTGTGCCGGAAATTCTTGCATGGGCAAAACAGTATATCGATAGTACACCGGTTCTTATTTATTCCAGCACCTCATCCGAACGGCTTCAGATTATCCATGAAAAACTAGGGAAAGAAAACGCCGGTAAACTCGTTGAGAGCGTATTTGCCGAGATCGCCGAACAGTTGGTCGAGTTGGATGTTCGCAGACTGATCATAGCGGGAGGAGAAACGGCGGGGGCGGTTGTGAAAGCGCTTCAGGTATCCGGGCTACGCATCGGTCAGGAAATCGATCCCGGTGTACCATGGACTGTCTCGATCCAAGAGCGTCCCTTGGCTCTGGCTTTAAAATCCGGTAACTTTGGGAGCGAACACTTTTTTCAGAAAGCCTTGGAGATGGTGCCATGAGGGAGAATTACCTGCGGGAACAAATGGTGTATTTTTGCCGTTCCTTGTTCGAGCGTGGATTGACATTCGGCAGTTCGGGCAACATGAGCGCGAGCCTCGACGACGGCTGGCTTATGACTCCGACAAATTGCTGTTTTGGCAATCTCGATCCGGCGCGGATCACAAAATTGGACTCGGAAGGAAACGTTGTATCCGGTGATCCGCCGACCAAAGAGCAATTTTTGCATATGGCTATGTATGAACAGCGGCCGGATGCTCGGGCGGTGGTGCATTTGCACTCGACGTATACAACAGCGGTATCTTGTTTAAATCGACAGGAAAATGAGGCGGTGCTTCCCCCCATTACCGCCTACTTTATTATGCGTGTAGGGAAATTGGCATTTATTCCCTATTATCCGCCCGGTGATCGATCTTTGGCCGATGCGGTTCGGAAAGTCGCCGCCGATCATCGTTCCATCATTCTGGCAAATCACGGCTCTCTTATTGCGGATCAATCTCTCGAAAAAGCGGTGTATGCTACAGAAGAGCTGGAAGAAACCGCCAAACTATTTTTTATCTTGAAGGGACATGAAACCAATTATTTACATTCCGATGAAGTCGCTGAGTTGGAACGGCGGTTTTCATCATAAACTATCGTGGAGGATAGAATGCGCTTCGGTTAAAACAAATCATTCGGATGTTCAATTCGGATTTATTGAGTAAAATAATTCCAATATGTCTTTACCGGATATCCCCCGAATGTCCGTTTTTGTGGAATTCTGTATTGGAAAAATATTCTATATAACGAAAAATCAACCATGAAACCATTGATACTTGTCGTGGACGATGACCAGTCGATACGCGGATTGCTGGATACGCATTTATCGAGATTAGGATATCGGGTTCGGGCGGAAGAAAATGCGGAAGGATTGCGAACCGCTTTACAGGAGAACGATTACCAAACCATTCTGCTCGATCTTCAACTTCCGGATGCGGATGGAATTGAATTGATTTCGGAAATCAAAAAGACTGAACCGGAACTGCCGATTATCATGATTTCAGCGCATGGGAGCATCGTGCGGGCAGTGGACGCCATGCGGCTGGGAGCGTATGACTTTTGCCCCAAACCGATTGATTTCAACCGGTTGAACGTCTCCGTGAAAAACGCCGTTGAAAGCAACCAATTGAAGAAGCGGGTGAAAACGTTGGAGCGCTCGAAGCGTTTTCGGCTGTGTGATCTTATCGGGGGCAGCGCGCAGATGCAGATGGTGTATAACATCATCGAAACCGTGGCTCCAAGTAAAGCGCCGGTCTTCATCACCGGTGAAAGCGGTTGCGGGAAAGAACTTGTTGCTCGCGCTATCCATCAGTTGTCTCCTCGTTCAGGGAAAGAATTGGTCGATGTCAATTGTGCGGCGATACCGAAGGATTTGATGGAAAGCGAACTCTTCGGACATGAGCGGTACGCGTTTACCGGTGCAAATGAACAATACATCGGGCGCTGCGAGCGGGCGCATCAATCCACTTTGTTTCTCGACGAACTAGCCGAGATGGATGTCAATCTCCAGGCCAAGCTGCTTCGTTTTTTACAGGAACAAGCGTTTTATCGAGTGGGGGGAAAAGAAAAGATTTTTGTGGATGGCCGGATCATCTCTGCCACCAACCGCAATCCGATGGAAGCCATTCAAGCGGGAGATCTCCGTGAAGATTTATATTACCGGTTGAACGTGGTGCAGGTTCACATACCTCCTTTGCGGGAACATCCGGATGATATTCCTGAATTGGCGGAGCATTTTCTTGAACAATATTCCACAATCAATCAAAAAGAGTTTCATGATTTTTCACCGGAAGCGATGGATACAATGTGCTCCTATCCTTGGCCGGGGAATGCGCGTGAGTTGGAGAATTGCATTCATCAGACCGTTGTTTTACATACCGGCGAGATCGTGGAAAGAGAAATGCTGCCTGATTCGATTCGCAACTCTTCCAACAATGAGAATTCCCTGCGGTTGAAAAAAGGAAGCGACTTAAAAACGGAAAAAGAAGAACCGAAAATCGTACCGTTTGATGTTCTGGAAAGAGAAGCGATCGATAATGCGTTGAAAATCATGAAGGGGAATGTGGCACAGGCGGCAGCGGCCTTGAATTTGAGTCAAGCGACAATTTATAGGAAAATCCGGGAATATAATTTAATTTTACAGAAGTACAAAGAATAATTCACTGAGATATCTTTTTTAAAGAAGATTTTTAAATTCTTGAGGTGTTAAACCGGCATCTTGAGCAATAGATCCCTTTATATATTTTTCTATTTCTAACCATTCTTGAATCGCGATTCGAATATTTTCCAATGCTTCTTCTTTGCTTTGCCCTTCAGAATGACATCCCTTCAGAGCCGGACAACTAACAGAAAACCCTTCATCGCTTTCGATCAATATGACTCGGTATTTCATTATTTTCTCCGAAATTCTTCTTGAATGAAAAAGAATTTTATCCCCTCATATTATACCCTTTTATGGTGAATGAACCTTCCCCCTCACTGCAATTTCTTGATCGTACTGATTTTCTAATATTCTGATCGTGGCATTCGGGAATTTTTCTTTGAGAATATTTTCATAGCCGTCTCCCATTACGAATGTATTCCACCCTTCGGCAAGATTCGGAACCCGTGTTTTCAAATCCAAAATTGAATAGCGCTGGTGGGTGACTTTCGATTTGGGACCGTTCTTTTCCACTTCGAGAAAATAGGTGTAGAGATTGAACGTCGTGGAAGCAAAAGGCGGATAGACGAATAGCCGTTCACGGCCGATCTCTTCAGGACTGAGATGCATATAAATCAAATGTTGTTTCGCTCCCATCATCCCGTCCCAATTTTCCTTCGTGGGGTACTGCTTGAAATACCGGACGTAATTCCATCCGCAAATCGTTATTAATATCACTGCGACAAGAAATATTGGCCATCGCTGATTTTTCCCTTCTTGCATGATTTTCTGCCGCATATCGATCAAAGAAGCAAGTGGCAGCGCAGCCATGAAACAGAGCATTGGCCCTGCTACCCCTAAGCGGAAACTATTCGGTGCTTCGATGGCCGAGCTAAAAATTCCACCGGCCATGGCGATAAAGAAAGACAGTAAAATCGTTCGTTCATTTGGCCGAAAGCAACGAATTCCGCATAACAGCAATCCTGCCAAGAATAATCCGCCGGTCAACGGATCGAGGATCGGTTTGTTAGCGATATTATGTCTGGGATTGTTTTCTCCCGGCCGATGAAAGGCAATTGCATATCGGCGCAGATTTTCTTTCAGGGGATCGAGTGACTGCGCCTGTTTCAATTGGCTGAAGACTCCGACTTTATTGGCACGCGTCATGAAGGTTCCCGGATTGGAGATATAATGCGCCCACAGCGGAGCAAAGACCATAGTCAACATGATGAAACCGATCGCCAACTGCTTCAGGTGCATGAGGCGTTCTTTTTCGAAAAAGGAAATAAAAATCAAGATAAGTATCGTCCCTGTCGTCAGGACGATTGGAACATAGGTATAAAAACCATAACCAAGGCAGAGACCGGCTAAAGCCGCCGATCGGGGGCATTTCCATTTGTAAGAGCGTATATAGTATGCAATAGCCAGAACAGCGAGCATCACGTACAATTGTTGCAGCCATCCCCACCGCGCGAATGTCACTTGCCAGGAATTCATGGCGATGATCAATGCGCCAACCCGTCCTGCCCAAGGGCCGTACATCCATTTCCCGATACAATACACTCCCAAAACGATTCCGAATGCCGGCGCCAAGGAGAGCCATTTGACCATCATATACGAGGCTCCGACCGTTTTGGACAAATAAGCGAGTAGCATGAGATACAGATTCGCCACTTCGAACTCATTCGCCCGAACTAGTGGTGTTGTTTGGAAAGGATTGATCCCATGGGTTTCATAACTAAGCAATGCTTTCCACATCGCGTAGGTTTCATCGATCCATAGGCCGAAGGGAATCTCATAGATTTTGTAAAGACGGAAAAACGCCGCAATAGCAAAGATCAAAACCAGCCAGAAAATATCGGCGGGAGCCATCATTTCCCGGGATCGTTTTTTGAATCCGAATATCGCAAAACAGGGAGCAAGAAGCCACAACAACACCGGCCATTGATCGGAATTCCAGGAGCGTGTCCAAATGAATACAAACCAGGCGAGAATCAATCCGAGATAGAGCATGACCGGTGATTGAATAACCCGATGATTGTCTTCTTCAATTTCTTCCAATTCCTCCACTTCGTCATCTTCCGGCTGCCGGGTAAACCAGGAATCGTGTGGAATTCTCGTGAGGATAACCACTATTGCTCCGATGGCTATTACAAACCACCCCCATCCAATTTGCCCTTTTGCAAAAAACCAACTTCCCAGCATGAATAAGAGAAAACCGAATGCAAACAAAGGCTGTCTCCATCGCTCGATCCAGGAAAACAGTGACTGGGAACCTTTTCGAACTGAGTTTGAAATGGAATTTCCCCAGCAACGAACGATAAGGAAGAAAAATCCAAGGCTGATCGCTCCTGCCAACCAGATCAAAATACTGGCCACTCGCGCATTCAGTGGGCTTTCGATTTTTTCATTTTCGGTGAGAGGAAAAAATGGTTCGATGCCTACCAACAATAGCTGACTTTCCGGTGAAAAAGCGACCGCCACCGGACGGTTCAAGTTACCGGCTAAAACATAGGTTTTCGCAGGCGGTATTACAGCGACAACCCGGCGCATATCCGAATCGGCAACAAGAATATTGTTGTCTTCCAACAGTTGGATATGGCGGGGGTGGTTGAAGCCACCGAGTTTCCAGCGGATTTGGTTGTTGCGATCCACTTCCAATAAACGATGAAAATCAAAATCCGAGATAATAAAGGTATCCTGTGGTGTATGAACTGTTGCGAAAGGATGGTTGAGCGGAATGGTACTGGCCCAGACCTGCTGCCCGTTTAAGGTGACTTCACGAACGCGGCTGTTTTGGCTTTCCGTAATCAACAGGTTGCCGTTCTCCAGGATATTGACATCGTTGCAGCCATAGGGGATGGGAATGGTGCCGATTTCATTTCCATGTTCATCCAGCAGCCTTGCCATTTCTTCTTGATAGCGAACCGTCATATAAACCGGTTGTTTGCCGAGGATGGTTTTGCCTTTCACGACATCCACATCCTGCATATATTCCGGCCCGAAATAGTTAGAGATATCCCCGGTGTAGGGATCCAAGATCGTCAATCCCCGGCCGTCGACAGCGACGATGGCTTTTCCATTTTCCAAGAATTCGATATCGCGCGGGACTCCCCGAAGGCCAACGGAACGCCGGATCAACACTCCGTCCGCATTGAAAATCAAGACCTCGTTCCGGGTGGAAAAATTGGGGTTCACCTCGGTTGGCAGTTGGCATCCGGAAAAGAAAACAGGCATTAAAAATGTACAGAACAAAAAAATCGATGATCGAAATGTTTTCATCATAGTTCAATCCATTCGGTTTCACTCGTTTTGGAATGCTTTGAATATGACAGCATGAGATAAAGTGTCAATAGCTGTAATGGGATCAATGGAATTCCTGTGTTCAATTTTTGTGAATAATTGGACGAGTACCGTTGAATCGGATTATTTCTCTTTTATGATTTTCCGAGAACTCTCTGTATCATTCAATGAATGGATTTTAGGAAGGGGGAATCCTGTGTGATTACCCATCGTTCTCGAACGGGTAACATACTGATACGATAGTACGGGCAGACACATCGGTATGCCCCTATATTTGATTATAAATTTATATCAATCCAAACCGAGGTGAAAGATGAAGATATTTGTAACCGGTGGAACCGGTTTTGTCGGTCGCAACATCGTCGATTTGTTGATCGAAAAAGGACATTCGCTAAAAATCTTGACTCATCGTTCCACGATCAAAGAATCCTGGCGTGATAAAGATATAGAATATGTTGAAGGAGACATTTGCGATCCGGAAAGCCTTCGCGGGAAACTTGATGGATGCAATGCCGTCATTCATTTAGTCGGCATCATTGTCGAAAAAGGAAGTAATACATTCGAACGCGTCCACTATGAGGGGACGAAAAACATCGTCAACGAAGCGGTTAAAGCCGGCGTAGACCGGTTTATCCATATGAGTGCGCTTGGTACCCGAAACTCACCCTCCAGCCACTACCATACCACAAAAAAAATGGGGGAGACCGTGGTGGAAGATGCCCCTATCGCGCAAACGATCTTTCGGCCGTCCATCATATTCGGGAAGAATGACGAATTTACAAAGCAACTCGTGAAAATTGTGCGTATGTCGCCTGTCGTCCCTACGATTACCTCGAACAAAGGCCGGTTGCAACCTATTTCCGTAAAAGAAGTCGCCCACTGCTTTGCTGATTGTATCGAGCGGCCCGAAACATTTTACCAATCCTATGAACTTGGAGGACCGAATATTTATACATTGCGCGAGATGATCGAGACAGTAGCCATAATTCTTGGAAAGAAAAGAATTTTCTTCCCGGTTTCCTCCACGCTTATGGTGATCCCGGCATCTGCGTTTGAATGGTTACCGGTTACTCCGCCCATCACGCGGGATCAACTTCGAATGATTTGCGAAGACAATACATGCGATATCACCCAGTCCCAAAAGACGTTCAATGTTCCACATATAACCTTGGAAGAGGGATTGAAAGAAATATACTTGACAGATAATTCGGGAAATGGATAACAAAAAAGCAAACTCACACTGAATGGGTGGAACATGAAAGCAAATCCCACCCTGAAGGGGTGGAAGAAAAATACTTCTTCCACCCCTTCAGGGTGAGGTTATTTGATTTCTCAACTTCACCAGGGGCGTTGCCCACTGGCTATCTTCTTGAACCCCTTTGGGGTATATTTTGTATGTTTATTAAGGTTATTGGAAATGCCCGATGAGTTTCGAACACGGCGAGGGTACTTTGGGGTATATTTTGTATGTTTGTTAAGGTTATTGGGTAGCAAGGGTAAGCGAAGTCTACCCTTGCCGGATTCGCTCAAAAGCAAGGGCAGACCTGAAGGCTTGCCCTTCGTACCCCTATATTTCATAACGGAGGGAGAATAATCATGGCAGTTCCGGAAGAAGGAAAAGCGGCGCCGAGATTTACGCTCAAAGCAAGTGACGGAAAGAAAATCGGATTGAAGGATTTTATCGGGGAAAAGCAAGTCGTGCTCTATTTCTATCCTAAAGACGACACTCCCGGCTGCACGAAAGAGGCTTGCTCTTTTCGGGACAATATGAAAACCATCGAAAGTAAAGATGCAGTCGTGTTGGGGATCAGCCGGGATCCCATCGAATCGCACCAAAAATTTATCGAAAAGTATGGCTTACCTTTCATTTTACTCAGCGATGAGAAAGAAGAAGTGTGTAAAAAATACGACGTCCTCAAAGAGAAAACGATGTTCGGGAAGAAAAAAATGGGGATTGTGCGCAGTACTTTCGTCATCGATAAAGACGGAAGAATCAAAAAGATTTTCCGCAACGTAAAAGTGGACGGCCATACGGATAAGGTTCTTGAAGCGTTAGACTGAGCCATGTTTTCATAAGGATGGAAGCCGGCGTTCTTGTGCCCAATAATTGAAAAGCAATAAAATCTCCACATCTTCGATTCGATTATTTTTGTTATGATCAAAGAAATAGGTTTGCCTATTGTCATTTGCATCGCTTTCAAGAATTGGGGGTAACGGTTCTTTTCTGATCCAATACTCTTGTAAAAGAAGAATTTCTTCATCTTCGATATACCAATTTTTGTTACCATCGAAAAAATAGAATAATTCTTGTATCACGGGCGTCGCTGTTGGGGTAGTGGTTGGGGTAGTGGTTGGGGTATAGGTGGGAGTTGGTTTGAAAGTGGGAGTCCGTGTGGGGATCAAAGTGTTCGTTGGTGTGGGGGTGAGGGGATCACAGTATTCATCGGTTTCGATGGTCACATCGTCAAATACCGCTGTAACATCATAGGAGACAAACAAGCCGATATACCCGCAGAGAGATGTAAGATCTTCGATGTAACCCATCCGGTGATCGTTTACATAAAACTCAATTCGGTCATAGACCGTTCTGACTTCCAAGGTATTCCAACTTCGTTTGAAAGTGTCGGATGGAATTTGCCGATAGCCGGAAAGATCATAATATCGTCTGTTGATATTTTTGAACAAATGGGCATATCCATTTCGCGTGATCCCGAATAAATAAAGTGATTCGCCATTTTCCCGAAACAAAATGCCATAGGTTTGGTTTTCGCTTCCACGGATATATCTCGTTTTGCACGACAACTCAAAATTGGAAAACCTATGGGCGAAAAGGCCGGAAATAACATAGACTTTTACATGATCGGCATCGAGTCTTTCCCCCAGTCCCTCCCCCTGCAACGTCCCTGCCGCGATCTGCCAGAAACCGCTTTGCGGTAAATCATTCAAAAAAAATGTATCAAAAAAACCGTCGTTAAATCGTTCTTCATGAACAATGGCAGAAGGAGAAAAGAAAAAAGGATGATTCTTCGTTCTATCAATCCACTTTGGCCGTTCTTTTTTTGCCTCCCACTTTTTTTGTTCTATCATCGAGTTGGAGAAAAAAGGAACGACAATCTCGGTACTTTGTTGAGTAGGGAGTTCCCTTCCCTCGGTTTCCATTCCGATAAGCATCCCAATAATCAAAGGAAAAGAAATAGCAAGCTTGTGCATCATCATCGACATGAATAGATTTACATAATTGTAACAATTTACAGCGTTCTTTTTTTCGTGAAAAATGGCTATAGTTGTACTAGCTCATCATAATTGGAAAAGGAGAAGACGCAATGCAAACACGGCATGCGTTTACGTTGATTGAATTGTTGATCGTGGTGGCCATTATCGGGATTCTCGCAGCGATTGCGGTTCCGAATTTTATGAACGCCCAAATCCGCGCCAAGATTTCGCGTGTGGTATCCGATCAGAAAAACATCGGCACGGCGCTCGATATGTATTTTGTCGACCAGAATGCGTTTCCCGATTTTTCCACGTTTCCGGAATTCGCGACTCGCGGCGTTCCGGAACTGACCACGCCGGTAGCTTATATGGCGGATTATCCCATCGACGTGTTCGAAAATACGGTGGAAAGTTACGGCCTGCCTGAGGGATTGAACAACACGAAAATGGCCTATTACAACCTGAAAATCATCTACGAAACCGGCAAAGCCTCCGGCGGGACGAATTTCGGGAAACCGGAATATGAACATGGATTGCGCTGGGGCCTGCGCAGCATCGGCCCCAACCGGCAATATGATAACTACAATATTTTAAACAACACTCCAGGCGTGAGCACCGACCAATATGACGCCTCCAACGGCTTGATCAGTTCCGGCGATATTTGGACGTTCGGCTCCTAAGAAGCACTTTGATGGCCTTTTCCCATACAATAACCATGATACGATCATAGTAAATTCACTTTACATTAGGAAGGAGTTTTCATGATGAAGATTTTACGTTATGCAATTTGTTTTAGTTTAATGGTATTCTGCTTTTCCCTCTTGACCGAAGCACAGCCATTGACCAAGCCACCGAAAGGGAGTGAATGGAAATCCCTATTCAACGGTGAAAATTTGGACGGCTGGCACCTGAAAGTCAAACCGAACGAACATAACATCATGAGCTGGACCGCTCTCAATGGTGTGCTTGTCAACATCCCTCCCAGCAAAGAGGATCAACATGGAATCGATCTGGTTAGTGATGTCGAACTTGGAAGCCATGAACTCTACATCGAATTCATGGTTCCCATGCAAAGCAACAGCGGTGTCTATCTCATCGGCCAGTATGAAATTCAAGTGCTGGACAGTTATGGGAAAGAACGACTTTCGACCGGTGATTGCGGCGGGATTTACGGTAAGGTGGCTCCCAGCGTAAATGCTTCCAAACCGGCCGGTGCCTGGCAATGTTTTCATGCTATCTTTCATCAACCGGAAGTCGAAAACGGCAAAGTCGTAAAAAATCCGCGTATCACGGTTTTTCTTAACGGAACTAAGATCCTAAATGACGTTGAAATTGAAGGAGTTACGGGTGCTGCGTTAAACAATAATGTAATCGAAAAAGGCCCGACTTATCTGCAAGGCAATCACGGAACTGTCTTTTACCGTAACATTTATTATAAGCCTATTGAAAAATGATCGATTGAACTCCTAATTAGTAGAGCAAGCGTCTCGCTTACCCATAGATGCAGGCGGGGACGCTTGATCTACCAACAAGAATAAGTGAAAATGATGGATCAAAATGGAGAATATGCTCATGAATCGTTCAAAAAGAACCAATAGACGTACATTTCTGACTCATACATCAGCGGCACTGGCCAGTGGTATAACCGCTTTTCATATTGTTCCCCGCTCAGTTTTGGGGGCCTCGGATGAAGCGGCTCCCAGCGACAAAATTATCACCGGCTCGATCGGTGTCGGGGGGCGGGGTTCCGCCTTTCTTAGGCCCGGCATGACTGCTGCCGTGTGCGATGTGGATGACAATCATCTCAAACGCGCATATGACCGGCTGCAGGGTGAAGCGCAGATGTATAAGGATTACCGCGATTTGTTGGATCGCAGCGATCTCGACGCGGTGTTCATTGCTTCTCCTGACCATTGGCATGGTCTCATGACCGTTCATGCCTGCGAAGCCGGAAAAGATGTCTATGTCGAAAAACCTGCTTGCAAAACTATCGAAGAAGGCCGGGCAATGGCGCAAGCCGCAAAACGTTATGGTCGTGTCGTTCAGGTCGGCTCGCAAGGACGGTCCACGGATGCGGCTTACAAAGCCTGCCAGTACATTCGCAATGGCAATATTGGCAAAGTGAATAAAATTACTTGCTGGCACTATGAAAATCCAAAGGGTGACTGGACTCCCGATTCGACGCCTCCGCCGGAACTCGATTGGGACAAATGGCTTGGACCGGCGCGCTGGATGCCTTACAATCCGAAAAAAGTCCATTTCAATTTCCGTTGGCTACTCGACTTTGGTGGCGGTCAAATCCGTGACCGCGGCGCTCATGTCATGAGCGTGGCAATGTGGATCATGAATGCCGACCATACCGGCCCGGTCAGTATCGAAGCCACCGGCGAACCGCCTCATGAAGGTATTTGGGATTGCCCATGTACCATGGATGTCAAATACGAGTTCAAGAATCCGGATTGGACGATGACGTGGAGCCAACCGGGTGAAAAACTGATGGATGCCGGTTTCGGTGCGAAATATTGGGGGGATAAAGACACCTTGATCGTCACAGGTGGTGACGGAGGCTGCGGAACCGAAGAGAAAGCCATGAAGTACACCGTCCCTGAAGGTGGAGTCGAAGTGTTCAAAAGCCCCAACCATGTGCAAAACTGGCTTGACTGTATCAAATCCCGTGAAAAGCCCATTATGCATATCGAGGCAGGAGTCAGCGTCGCGAATCTCTGTATTCTTGGCAATATTGCCTACCGGCTGGGGCGTAAATTGGAATGGGATCCGGTGCATGGATATGTCAAACGGGACGAAGAAGCCAACCGCATGCTTGAATTCGTGGGTCGAGGTCAATGGCATTTGTAATGAATCTAGTACAGACACAGCGGGTAGCCAGGGCAAGACGTCAGGTCTGCCCTGGCGGTGGTGCGCTATCCGGCAAGGGTAGACTTCGCTTCCATTTGTTACCTGCAAACCAAGTATATGACCTCAAGCATGCACAAAGGAGAAGCAAAGATGGAAACCAAACACTATCAATCACTCGATGATTTTTTATCCGATATACAAAGCGACAATGCGGACATCCGCTATGCAGCCTGGTCAGTAGCCGGTCAAATGAATGCGGATGCTGTTCCCAAACTCGCTGAACTGATGGCTTCTGAGAGTCGTGGAATCGTGCAAGCTGCATCGGAAGCGATTACGAATCTTGCACATTCATCCGCGGAGAGAGGGCATGAAGAAAAACGCCTGGCGGTGATGAGCGAATTGCTGGAACTGATCAAGGACTCCCATCCTGCGAACGTTTGCACATTAGCCTTTCGGCTTCTTGCCAGAATCGGGGATGAAAAAGCGGTTCCTTCACTCGCATTTTGGCTGTATTCGCCTCATGTTCGAGAAGAAGCGGTCTATGCGCTGGAAAATATTTTGATTCAATCGGCGGCTGAAGCGTTGATCGGCGCATTGAAGAATTGCGCGGAAGAATTCAAACCGCGTATTATTGCTGCATTGGGGCACCGGCGGGATGAAAAGGCGATGGGAATCCTATGCGAATACCTTCAATCCGCCAATCCTCACCTTTCCCTTGCCGCGATGAAGGCAATCGCACGAATAGGTAAAACGCGTGATGGGGGAATTCTATGGCCTGATTACGCTGAACTTTCATCCCGGAATCAAAATGTTTATTTGAATTGTTTGATTGAATACGCGGACAATTTATTGAAAAACGAGCAAAAAGCGGAAGCTGCGCGCTGTTATTTGCGTGTGTTGGATAAAACTGACGACGAACATTTCTATTGCGCAGCGGTTCTCGGATTATCGAAAATTGATAATCCGATCGCTGCCGATGCGATTCAATCAGCCAGGAATCATCATTCGTATAAAGTAAAGAAGGTGGTGGAAGAGGTGATGGTTGGAGATAAGCCGTAAAATTGTGGTGCGGACATCCTGTCTGCAATATATAAGGTAGTTAAGTTTGGTGGGTTTCGCTTTGCTCAATCCAACCTACGGTCTCACAATCCATTGCGGATGATCATGTCGCAGATGGGGCCACGGCTGCGGTCCCCTTTGAGAACGATGTGGCCGTAGCCGATTTCGCCGACACAGGATTTTACGATCCAATTCAGTCCGTTGTTGAATTTGTTTAAATACCGGTTGTCGATCTGCTCCACATCTCCCAAGCAGACACATTTCGTTCCGTGGCTCATTCGGGTCAGCAGGCTGCGGACTTCCACTCGCGATAGATTCTGCGTTTCATCCACGATAACGAAGGCGTTTTCGATATTCATGCCCCGGATATAGGCGATGGGCAAGATTTCGAAAAATTCCGGATTGAGTTTCAACTTCTGGGGGGTGGAATCTTCCGTGAATACACGATTGCATTTGCTCCCGCGCAGGGCGTGAAGCTTATAGATCAAGTTCCTTAAATAGCGTACATAGGGATCGACTTTGTCCTCGATATCGCCGGGTAAGAATCCAAGGCTTTCGCCGACTTCAATTGTTGGTTTGACCAGATAAATTTTCTCGTATTTTTTCTCTTGAATGACTTCCTGCATGGCAGTGGCCAAGGAAATGTACGATTTTCCATATCCGGCCTTCGACTGAATTGTCACAAGATGAATGTGATCGGAAAGCATCAATTCGAACGCAAGGTTTTGATATACATTCAACGGTTTGACGTTCCATACTTGATGTTCATAATCGATTAATTTTCGCTCAGTAGGTGAAATGTTGAAATGAGGTTTCCCATTCTCCCACATAAAAGAGTTCGAAATGAATTTTTGATCCAATTCGATAAATCCGGTATACAATTGCGATTCGGATTGATAGGGGATGGACTCGACAAACGGTTCGCTTTGAATGTCATGATATTTGCACAATACCCGAAATAATTTATCATTGGTGACTAGAATCGGATCGGTGATCTTGGAAGATTTGATATCCTCCAAGATTTGTAAATCCCCGTTTCTTCCGCGATCCTGTTGCGAACCGATCAGTTGGATATATTCTTTTTCTTCGATTTCATCGATCACGCGGGACACGACGGGTGCAAGCCGCTTATCTTTTTTCAAGCCGTCCAATTCCCGCACGACCGTATAGGAAAGATAGATTTCATTCTCGGTCCCATCTCGAAGAATTTCGATACTTTTGGGATTATCGAGAAGAACACTCGTATCGATCACATAATGTTTGCGCATAGATTGACTCCGGCAATTCAAACCAACAATCGACTGATTCATAAACTCCTTCCATTATGTACCAGTAAATACAATTTCCCATTCTTTACCCGAAAATGATCCTTGAATCAATGGCTTCAAGTCACTCTCATACTATGACCACAATTTGGAAGAAGAAAATATCACCAAGGGAGGAAATTGCCGTTTTCATCTTTTTTTAACATATCGGTTTTACTGCAATTCAACAGGACATAAGCGTAGGGGCGGTTCGCGAACCGCCCCTACGAGAACGATTCCGCCAGGACAGACTTGAGTTCCTTTTAGGTTTCAATTGTTTCGATTTCATAGACTGTGTGCGGTTCTCGTCCAACGTATACTTTGATGTCATGAAGAGCTTGCCCCGAATGATTGGTAATGTGGATTTCAGTACCGCGATTATGTATAACAATTACCAAAAGCCACACAATCATCGCAATCAAAAACAAGAAAAGAAAACTCTTATTCATCATTTAATTGTCATTTGCCTCTAGGCTTCAACTCGACAAGCGGAAACTCTGAGATAAAATGATATCGATTCAAAATATGAATAGAATTGGAAATAACTTTCCTGACATATTTCAAGAAAGATAAATCTGTGTGTATGCCAAGTGAATCAGGAGCATACGTGAAAATTCTCAAAGGAGAATGAAATTGCATAATAACAAAATAGAACAAACTCTTGTATTGATCAAACCCGATGCGTTGGTCCTTTCACTGTCCGGATATGTTCTTTCCCAGTTGTCTGAAACCCATACTGGTTTGATGATCGCTGGAACCAAAATTGTCAATGTATCCCGTATGCTTGCCGAGGAACATTATATCGAACACCAAGGAAAAGGATTCTTTCCTGCACTCATCGAATATATCATGGGGAAAATTCATTACCCCAACAATCCCGACAAACAAAGGGTAAAAGCCTTTGTCTATCAAGGAGACAATGCCGTACAGAAGGTGCGAAAAATTGCCGGCCCCACGAATCCGCATGTCGCTCGAGAACAAAAACCCGGTTGTATCCGTTCGCTGGGAACATTGATACCGATTCAGAACGAACAAGGGGAAACCGTTGGCAGCCGGATGGACAATCTGATTCATGCCTCCGCGAATCAAGAAGAAGCAGAACGTGAAATCAAACTTTGGTTTACACCGAATGATATCCCACCCTTGATGCGGATGTATGATTGTCAACTTTGCGACGAGTTTTTTTATTATAAAGATGGAAGAATTTTTTCAGATTATGAAAAAGGAAGTGTGTGCGTCCTAGCTCCGGGGAATATTGCTTGGAAAACGGATTTGGAATCCCTGCGCTTGATTCTGAATGATGCTCCCGCGCCTTCCACATTGAGTTCCATCGTTGCTAAATATCTCATCAACGAACATCGTGAAGATTGCACGATTTGCTCGCAGGCAGAATTAATTCACTCCGGTCCGTTGAGTACTTCATGGTCTAAATAACGAATAATATCTCTTACTGCAACGATACCTGTAGGGTAATTCTCGTCATCCGTCACCGGAATATGGCGGTAATCTCCTAATGCCATCCGGTTTAAGGCAAAAGCAATCGTGTGATTGACGCTCAAACTTTCCGGATTCGCAGTCATCAGTTCGCGGATTGGTTTATCGGCAAATTCTTCATATTTTGTTCCAATTCGCCTGATGATATCTCTTTCGCTGAAAATACCGACCAGTTTTCCACCTTCAACAATCAAGACCGAACCGATCCGTTTTTCGACCATGCTATGAATCACTTCCTTCACCGGCCAATCAGAAGCGATTCGGACGCTTAAAGTTGGCTTGAGCACCGAGAGCCGGTCTTCCATGATGCTCCGTTCCAATCCGGAGGGTTGTTTTTCTTTGTTTTTGTATGATTCCATAATTTTCCTTTACGATTTCAAAAAAGACAGAAAATAACTTCTGTCACCCCTTTGGGGTGAAAATATTTGTTGTTCTAAACCTTTCCAGGGGCGTTGCCCACTGGCTATCATCTCACGCCCTTTCAGGGCTTTATCCTTTTGTTCGTTTACATCGTCCAGGGGCGTTGCCCACTGGCTATCATCTCACGCCCTTTCAGGGCTTTAT
>CAYPPG010000036.1:0-74051 GCA_964412555.1 uncultured bacterium | reverse complement strand
GGTAATCCACCTTAAAAAAAGGTTAAATTTGTCTAGACAATGGGGTACACCTTATTTTAAGAATTCGCGCATTTTTTTCAATCCGCGATAAAAATGTTTCTTTGTGCTTTCATAAGAAATATTCAACACTTGTGCGATCTCGTGAAACGAATCCTGCTGTAATTCATGCAGAACAAACACTGCTCGTTGTAACGGCGACAGTAGAGACAGCGCTTCGTGAAACGCTGTTTCAAATTCTGCTTCAGCCGCCATGTGTTCCGGGGTTTGATGGTTGATCCGATGTGGCAGCTGATCGATCCATCCATCGGGGAACTCAATCAGCCGTTTTGATTTCTTGATCCGATTGATGCATAAGTTGCGCGAAATTGTCATCAACAACGGTTTGATCGAGCCGTTCTTCAGATATACTCTCTTCTTTTTGATTTCTTCCACAAACCGCAACATGGTTTCTTGCAAAATATCGTGTGCTTCGTCTGCATCGTTCAACAAAAATGTTGCAAGCCGGAGCACGTCATCCGCATACCACCGCAGTACATCATCGAACGCAGTGGGATGGCCTCGCATCAATCGAATGTGGAATTCATGATCAGTTTCGCTCATGGTTGTATGGCTCTCTTCTCTATACAACAATTCAGCCAGTGGAATCGGGACATTTTTTTTCGGTGAACGGGATTCTCAACTTTCCCTCAACACTCAAAACCTCATCTTTCCTTTAGCGCAAGGTCCAAGTGAAAGAATTGGTTATAAGAAGGGATAGAGTAAAAATTTAATTTTCTTTTACTGCACCGCTGTAAAATCGGCGAAATTCAGTTATCATTTAATCCATGCAATCCATTTAAACAGGTATTCTGAGGTACAATCATGAGTATCGTAGTTATGAAATTCGGCGGCACCTCGGTTGGGAGTACCGAAAAGATCGTCGCCGCCGCTCAGAAGGCGATCAAGGAAAAAGAATCCGGAAAGCAAGTCGTGGTGACCGTTTCAGCCATGGCCGGTGAGACGGACCGGCTTTTGAATCTGGCTAATGACATCGATCCGGCCGGTTCTCCCCGGGAAAAGGATATGCTCTGTTCCACGGGAGAACAGGTTTCCATTGCGCTGCTTTCGATCGCGATCCAGAAACTCGGGCATCCGGCCATTTCATTCATCGCTCCGCAAATCGAAATGAAAACCGATACGGCACATCAAAAAGCCCGCCTAAAAAGTATCGGCGACACCAAAATCCGCAGAGCGCTGGATGAAGGGAAAATCGTTGTCATAGCGGGGTTCCAAGGGATTACCGATGAACTGGAAATCACGACACTCGGCCGCGGAGGGTCCGATACGACGGCCGTGGCTATTGCTGCTGTCTTGAACGGACAGTGTGATATTTATACGGACGTGGACGGTGTCTATGCCGCCGATCCGCGAATTGTTTCCCGCGTGAAAAAGATTCCGCAGCTGTCTTATGAGGAAATGTTGGAAATGGCCTCATCCGGCGCCAAAGTGTTACATACGCGATCCGTTCAGTTCGCTGCAAAATTCAATGTTCCCTTGCAAGTCCGTTCCAGTTTTGAAGACAAACCGGGAACCATGATCATTCAGGAGGTAGAAACGATGGAAGAAGTCGTTGTCAGTGCGATTACCCACAATATGAAAGAAGCCAAAGTCACTCTTAGCGGTATTGCGGATAAACCGGGTACCGCCGCCAAGATTTTCAACTTTTTGGCTGATAAAAATATCAACGTCGACATGATCGTCCAGAACGTGGCCGAAGGCGATCTCGCCGATATCTCTTTCACCGCCGAGCGAGTCGATATTCCCTATATTAAAAAAGTCGAGGATGAATTGCGCAGTTTGATTGATGCGAAGAAATTAACGTACGATGATAAAATCGCCAAAATATCCGCTATCGGTGTCGGAATGCGAACTCACGCCGGAGTGGCCGCCCGCATGTTCAAAGCGCTTGCCGCCAAAGGCATCAACATCCTGATGATCAGCACGTCTGAAATCAAGATTTCCTGTGTGATCGAGGAAGCGTATACCGAACTCGCCGTCCGCGCCCTGTGTGAAGAGTTTGGACTTGAAGAAGGTGAGAACGAGTAATCGATAGATTGCAATACCATACATCAATTATCCGGGGCGGAATGAACAACCGCCCCTTTTTCATTTTTTGAACAATTCATTTCAAGAACAGGAAAATCCATTGAAGATTACTGAAGCGCAGAAATGTGACATTCCGGTCGTGGCTGAGATTATCCGCCGATCCTTTCAAGACGTGGCCGAACGCTTCGGATTGACTCCGGAGAATTGTCCGAAGCATCCTTCAAACTGTATACCTGAATGGATTGAGAAAGATGTAGAACGGGGAGTGTTCTATTATTTGAAGTGGGATGGTGATGTAGCTGTTGGAACAGTGGCCATTGAGCAACCGTCGGCGGAAGATTGCTACTTGGAACGTCTTTCGGTTCTTCCAACCCATCGAAAAAAAGGATTCGGGGAATTATTGGTTCGGCATATTTTTCAAGAAGCAAATTCACGTCATGTGGAACAAGTTGGCATAGCCATTATCGCCGAACAAAACGAACTTCGCGAATGGTATGAGAAAATAGGTTTTTGTGTTACCGGTTGCAAATGGTTTGAACATTTGCCTTTCGAAGTGATGTTCATGAAATATCGATTACGGTAAAATCCTTAATCCGATGTATGTTCAGCAATATGTGAAATCAATTTCTCATGATGGGGATAATCTTACAATCAATATACATCTCAACCACAAAGCTAGGGCAGACTTCTCTTGGCCTAGTTCCCCCGGTGTTTTAGGTACCCAAAGCCAGGGCAGACTTCGCTTGTCCGGTTCCCTCGGTGTTTTAGGTACTCAATGAACTAGATAAGTATGCAAACGAAATTACATTGACATTGCTTAGTGCACTATGTTATAGTGAATAAACGATTTGAGATCATCTGTGCACTTGAGATATAAAATTCGGTATTTGAACAAATTCTGATCAATTCGGAAAAAAAGGAATGTCGAATCCAAAAGCATTTACTTTGATTGAATTGTTGATTGTCGTAGCCATTATCGGAATTTTAGCCGCCATCGCCGTTCCCAACTTTCTCGATGCCCAAGTTCGTGCCAAGATATCACGCTCCAAAGCGGATATGAAAGCTCTTGCTTCGGCTGTAGAAATGAATCGGCTTGACCGGAATGTTTTACTTTGTGATTGGTATGATAAACCCTATGATGGATGGTGCCACGAGCGAATTTTGACCGTATTCGACGGAGTGGGGGATTGTGCCTATGGGTATCGGAATCTGCATTGTATCTATGGGCCTCTCACAACACCGATCACGTATATTGCCTCTATTCCGCTCGATCCGTTCAATCCATTGGAACTGCCGGAGAATCCATCCTCGGCCGTGCGTTCGTACCGCTATTTCGACAATGATCCGGAAGATCCGGGATTGGATCATGGCTTGCAGGCTTTTTTCCCTGAGAATGCCGAAAACATCGGGGTGCAGCCAATTCGGACCGGACAATTCATCATGTACAGTTGCGGACCGGATGGTGATTACGGCTTTGAGCAGACGTCAAAGAATACCTCGAATCGTGGTGTCCCCTTCGATGCAACCAATGGAGTGTACAGCGTGGGTGACATTCTCCAGCGGGGTAGTGGTGGTGTAAACTAGATTGGAAGATATCTGTCTTAAAACTGGGTAGACACATAGTTCTACCCGTACATGGTGTAGGGGCAATCCTGCGTGATTGTCCGAAGTGGCTTCTTTGTTCTGTTATCCTGATCCTCAAAACGAGGTGAATATGATGAAGAATCAAAAAAGAGGTTTTACCTTAATCGAGTTGCTGATTGTCGTCGCCATCATTGGTATCCTTGCCGCGATAGCCGTCCCGAATTTTATGAATGCGCAGATTCGTGCCAAACTGAGCCGGGTGATGGCCGACCTGAACATGCTGCGAACGGGGTTGGAATCGTATTTTATTGACCATAATAACTATCCACCCTGGACGGTGGATGGTTTAGGGGTACAAGGGCTTCATCCCAATCATTTGCGTTATCAGCGCTTGACGACGCCCCTCGCTTATATTTCTACGATTCCTAAAGATCCTTTTGCTACATTTATGACACAAACCGATTGGGAACAATGGGGAGACGCCTACGATTACGTGACGGATGAAGTCACAGGCCAAGGCCGGACGTGGGGGCATCGGTGGCAAATCAACAGCTGGGGACCCGATCTGACAAATTCGTGGTTCAACCGGTATCCTGACGATTTTTACCATATATCCAATGGACTTGTTAGTCACGGCGACATCGGCGCCTTCGGGCCGAAAAGTTCCAACCCCACGAACGAATACCGTCCCCCTTTGCCTCATTTTTAGATGGGTGGTATGGTTGAGATCAAATGAAAACGCGGAACTCCATTTTTTCATTGCCATGGACAAGGAGAAGAGGATGAATACTCAAAATAAGGGATTCACTCTGATCGAATTATTGATCGTTGTCGCCATTATCGGCATTTTGGCCGCCATTGCCGTTCCGAATTTCCTGAACGCACAAACCCGCGCGAAACTCTCGCGGGTTATGGGGGATTGCAAAGCATACGGAACTGCCATCGAGATGTATATTCTGGATAATAACACCGTCCCATGGGATAAACCCTGTCCATCCGGAGATCATGGCTGGGCTTCCTGCTATTCCCAACTTACGACGCCGATTGCCTATATGAATCAATTGCTTGCGGATGTATTCCAGGCCGATGACATTACCCGCCCGGCTTCGTATTTTATCGGAAGCAAGATGAGTTATGACTATGGAACCATTTATCTGAACGGTTCCCCCGGCAATCCCGCGCCGAATTGGGAACCCTACTTTGGTCATTCGTGGTGGAAAGTCGGTAGTTGCGGTCCCGATTTGGCCTATACCAATGTGCTGGACCGAAATTTTCGATCTCCGCCGTATAATGCATCCAACGGACTGGTGTCGCCCGGGGATATTTACTATACGCAGGAGAATTTTCTTTCCCACTAAAGTTTTTATAAATTGAAGGATTGCCTCATGAAATTCAGCATAAAGGGTTTTACTTTAATCGAATTGTTAATTGTGGTTGCCATCATTGGTGTATTGGCCGCCATTGCTGTCCCCAATTTTCTTAATGCTCAAACCCGAGCGAAAATTGCCCGTGTCGTCGGGGATATGAAAAGTATCGGCAATGCGCTCGATCAATACAAATTGGATGCCGGGCATTATCCGCCCGGTGTCGGAGTTCCCCCGCCCAAATACTACCGTCTGACCACTCCGGTTTCGTATCTTGCCGCCTGTCCGCGGGATATCTTTGCCGAACATTTCGAAGAAATGTGGCATACGAAAGGTTGGTTTCATTATGTGAACCGGGAAGAAAACGCTGCCTGGTTTGCGTCCGACTGGAGTTCCAGCAATTCTCATATGATGGAACAACCGGACATCAACGCCCCCATTCAACCGCCGGGAGGATTGATGTGGCATGTGCGTTCTGTCGGACCGGATAAGATCTTGAATCACGGATTCCCGTTCGATACGACAAACGGATTGACTTCGATGGGGGATATCAATCTGTGGGGGCCATGAATGTTGCCTGCTGTCAACTATAATACGAGTGATAAAAGATTGCAATTTGATATAAGTGGAGACTAACCCATGGCAAAGATTTCAACAATAAACGGAGAAGGTGATATCACTCTTGGAAAAGAATATGCAGGAAAGAGAGTTCTGATCGATGAAATCGAACCGGGTGTATGGATGATAAAAAGTGGTTCCTTTATTCCGGATAACGAACACTGGTTACATGAACCGGATACAAAAAAAAAGATTGACGAAGCAATCGAGTGGGCAAAAAACAATCCTCCTACTGAGAGTGATCTTCTCGAAGAAATTCAATGATTCACAAAAAACTACGGTTGGATTTGAATAATCCTATATTTCAAAAGGAATTGTTTCAACTTGAAAAACAAGATCAACACGCTGTGCTCAATACATTGAGAAAAATATCCAAGATGTCGTGGAATCAAATATATGATGATATAGGATTGAAATGGGAAGTTGTGTATTCTCGAACAGGTCCGAATGGAGAAAGAATCTATAGTGTTCGAGTAGGGAAAAAATTTCGGGCATTATCATATCGGGATGGCGATTGGCTTCGCTTATTATCACTTCATCCGGATCATGATTCCGCGTATTAACTTACAGAAACACTTTAATTTGGAGTCGGCGAATATATCCTACATTTTCTTTTCAAATTCGATTGCGGTTTTGATGGCTTTATGGATGGGATAATTCGTTTTACCCATTCAATACCATCGTTTCCGGATCCCAATAATAGATTTTGTCATCCAGATAGCATTTGTTGGCGAGCAGGGCAGGAGCGGCGGCTCGTAAGCCGAATACGGCATCTTCCACCACTTTGTCCTTGCCGCGCATGGCGTCGAAGAAGACTTTCATATGATCGAGACGGCTGTCATAGCCCCTTGGAGCGCGATATTCTCTTTCGCCTTCGTATTTAGGAACTTCCTCTTCCTTTTGCGACTCATGTTTTTTCTTGTACTGTTCAATGAAAGCTTGCTGCTGTTCTTCTGAAAACGTTCGTACGGAGTTATATCCTTCCACCAACTGATTCAATGATGGTTCCATGCGATTGCTGAGTGTTACCTCTATCCCCCTTTCACCGACTGAGATCATTCCGTTTTCACCGATGAGTTGAAATGCGGAACCATGTCCACCGTCAGCGAAGTTCGCGCCCAATTGCAGAGTGAAGGCAGGATGAGTGTCTGTCTCAGGATATTCATAAAGGCCGAGGATCAGATCAGGGCATTCCCGTTTTTCGGTCCAATAGCGAACGCCGCCTGTTGACATTGCCTTTGTCGGTCCATTGGAACTAATGATTCTATGGAGTTCCGTAAACTTGTGGACGTACATATCGCCCGCCACACCGGTGCCATAATCCCAGTATTTTCTCCAACGGAAAAACCGGTCGGCGTCGAAGGGGATTTTGGGTGCGTTGCCCAGGAAACTGTCCCAATCGATCGTTTCCGCAGAGGCATTCGGCGCGATGGAATATTGCCAGGCACCGATGGCCGAATTGCGGCTGATCATCATGTGCACCATATTCAATTTGCCCAGGACACCCGTTTCATAGATTTCCTTTGCTTTCAGAGTGAGTAGCGAACTGGCAAATTGGCTGCCGACTTCGAAAACCATGCCGGTTTTCTTTTGTGTCTCGATAACTTTAGCGCCTTCTTCGATATGCTGCACCATCGGTTTTTCGCAGTATACCGCCTTCCCGGCTTCCATAGCATCGATCGACATTTTTTGATGCCAGTGATCCGGTGTGCAGATTAGAATCGCGTCAATATCCGACCGGCTTAAGAGTTCCCGATAGTCTTTTGTCGTATCGACCTCTTGTCCATACAATTCTTTCGTGTGTATAAGACGGCTGTCATAGCAGTCCGCCGCGGCGACGAATTCGACACCGGGAATTTTCAAAGCGGTAGAGGTATCTTCAAAGCCGATAATGCCCATCCCGATGGTTGCAATCCGGATGAGATCGTTCGGAGAACTTGAAGCGGCAACAGATTTCATTGTTTTCGAAGCTGTTGTAACCGCCAAGGTGGAGGTTGTTACCAGTTTGATAAAATCACGTCGTGTGGATGGAGTTTGTTTCTTCATCGATTTGTCCCTCGAAATTGGAATTTTGTTTGATTGTTATTCTATACGATATTCCTTGCCGGGTCACGATGGGCGTTTAAGGAATTAGATATGTAGATGATTTCTGGATTTCAAGGATTTCTGTTCTACAATGACAGATCATAACCTTCCTTGAATTAAATGTCATTTTATTTATTCTGTTATCGATGAATCTTCATAACTACTGAAGGAATATACCATCATGGGTTGTGACAACATCTGTAAACTCCTTTGTAAACATTTTCCAGCACATTATGCAGCATGGCGAGTGAAAGATTTCAACGCACCAGTAACAGTGTTAGAAAAGGAACTGAGCATAGAACCGATACGAGCAGATTCTGTCATTTTCTTACACGCTCAAGAACGAATTCTGCACTTGGAATTTCAAGTAAATGTTGAGAACAGCGATCCACCAATACCCTTGCGGATGTTGGATTATTGGGTTCGCCTGCATCGCCGATATCAGCTTCCCGTGGATCAAACGGTTGTTTTGTTGAAAGAATCAGCTGCTGCACGTAACTTGAAACCGGAGTTTCAATATGAAAATACGATTCATTCTTTTCAAATCATCCGATTGTGGGAAGAAGAACCTGAATCACTAATGCGAAATATTGCATTATTACCACTAGCCACCTTATCAAAAGCTCAAGATCCATCAGATTTGTTGTATCGGGTTGCTAATCAAGTAAAAAAGATCGATAATAGTAAAGATAGAAATCTTATCTCCGACTGTGCGCAAATCCTGGCAGGATTGCGTTTTGAATCGGAATTCATTCAACTGGCGTTTAAAGAGGGAATCATGCGTGAATCTGTCATTTACCAAAAAATACTGGAAGAAGGACTGCAAGAAGGACGACAGGAAGGACGACAGGAAGGACGTGAGAAAGGACGACAGGAAGGGCAATTTATGCTTATTTCACATATACTCCAGCGACGATTCGGAAAGCTTGATTCTGTTGTTTATGAACATCTTCAGAATCTATCGATTCCCCAATTGGAAGAACTAGCGGTTCAATTATTTGAATGGAAAGATGTCAACGATATCAATTGCTGGTTAAAGGAAAAGCATTCAAATTAAAAAATAATAAATCTATAGTTTTTACTTGCCGGATTATCCAGATAAATGATTAAAAAAACTCACCTATTTATACAGAATATTACCGGGCCGGTCATTTCCGATGAAGAACTCAATCTCGCAAAACGAAAAGGACGCTTATGACTGTGCGTTTATTTCCCTCGCTCAACATCTGAATGAACCGCTAGTTACCGTTGCTTCTGGAATTCCCCACCATGTCAATATCCTTGCTCGATTTTTCGTTGTAAAAAGCGCAGTCTATCCTAGAAGCGTTGACATGTGTCAACGACGTATCTCCATTATAGGCAATAATAAAAATCAAGATACAATCGTATAGGAAGAAAATGATGATGCAAGCAAATACGATAAAAAAGAAAATTAAACAACCCAAACAAACAGCATTTCACAAGCGTACCCGTCCATGGGAACCTTATGAAGTCGAGAAAGACATATCGGTTCTCAAGGCATTCATCAAGGTATACTGCCATCACCATCATGCCACGAAGGACGATTCGCTGTGTGAGGAATGCCGTGAACTACTCGACTATGCCCGTCAACGGCGTGAACGATGCCCGTATGATCCCAAACCAAAATGCAAGGAATGCCTGACACATTGCTATAAACCGGAATATCGCCAAAAGATCAAAGAAATCATGCGGTATTCAGGAATGTATTATGTAAAACGGGGACGGATTGATTGGTTGTTTAAATATTTTTTTAGTAAATCTGGGTGAATATATTTGGTACCGGTTACTTGAAGATACAATGAATCGGGACAAAGATCGATTTGATCCCCCCAAACGAGTTCGCCGGATGATCCTATTTCAACTTGCTTAAAAAAATCATAATTTCGCCAGGATTCAAAAACACCTTTCCCTACCAAATGGGTAAGATCGACAATACGAGTCAACCCATCGTCAAATGTCAATTCAAGCTGATAATGATCGAGTACTTTGACCTCAATGATTTTTCGCATACATCATCTCCACTATTAAAACTATAGCATAATCAAGGCAAATGTCGATATATCTCTTTATTGTTCTCCCACGCATCCATAATCTGCTCTGGTGAGGCCGTACCTGTCGTACCTATCTGCCGGATTGTAATAGACGCCACCAAATTCCCTACAATTCCCGCTTGTACCTCCGTTGCTCCGGAAGTAAGTGAAGAAACGATTCCCGCCGTCACGCTGTCCCCCGCTCCTACGATATCGATTGGCCCGTTTACGGGTGGACAGGGAATGATGACAGGTTCTCTTTCCGTTATCGGGCAGATGCCTTCCTTATCCAATGTCAAAAAAATCGGTTTCCCGACTTGCTCACGCAATTTTTGAGCGCATTCGAGTGCAAAAGGAGTAGGAGGTTCTTCGTCATAATCAGGATGAATGGCCATCGCCGCCTCGAAACGATTCGGCTTGATGTGCACATTTTTGAATTCGCCGATCCGTTCGCGGGAATCGGCGAAAAAGACCGTAGTGGGGCATCGGAGGGCAAGTTCGGCAATCGCATCGCGCACACGATCCGTGATGACTCCACAATTCCGTTCCTGCACTTGATCGGCAATGATCACGGCACCGGCATTGGGAGCCAATTGTTCGAGCCGCCGGATCAGCTCATTCTCCAACGATTCCGGCATAGAGCGGCGATTCTTGATATCCTGTCGCTCGATTTCCTCTTCTCCCGACAGATGTTGCAGCATTGGTTTAGTGTAGGTTGGGGTGAAACAATCTTCTGTGATGATAAGATTGGAAATATCAACCCGGCGTGCTCCCAAGGCTTTTCGCAATTCATATCCTTCCCCGTCGTCCCCGATGACAGACAGTGCGATCATTTCCCCGATACCAAGAGCAGATAAGTTATTGCAAACAGTACCCGCCGCCCCGGGCTGCAACCGCTTTCCGATAATTTGATAAGCGGTCAAGCCTGTCTCGATAGAGACCTCATTCAATTTCGGATTGATCTCGAGATATTTGTCGAGAAAAAAATCTCCGAACACGATGATCCGTTGCTGTGAAAAACGATCGAGTATGGATTGGAGTGTGGCTTTATCCATTTTTCCTCAAGTCATCTGTTCCTGGATTGCATAAAATAAAGCCGGAAACGTTTCCCGGTGTGCTCCCTGAATGTAATAGCTGTTCCCGCCGTCTTTGACGGTTCGCACCAAGATCGTTTTCCATGGCCGATAATAGTAATGAGGATTGGTCCGCGGTGCTTCTTGATGATAGTCTTCCGGCAAGGGAAATAAATCAAAAACGGCCGTAGTGAAATGACAGATTTTCTCTCCATCCTGATGCGCGACATTCCTCGCCATGGACAAGGCTTTCAAATATACCTCCGGTCCCATTACCGCAGAACCGAAATTGAGAAACACTCCCCCCTCCAAATTAGCGACGGAATTCGCCATGATCAGAAAATCCGTATATGAAGTTGCGCCAAGGGCTGCACCGTCGCAGTTGGGATGCTCATGAATGATGTCGTATCCAATACCGACATGAGCCGTAACCGGTAAATGGCAGCGGATTCCGGCCGCCAGGATACTGATATCTTTATGGGGGAATGCTTCCCCGACGATCATATTCCCGATCGCTTCTCCCAGACCAATCTTCTCTTTCACACCGTTCTTCGCCGCTTCGTTGATCAAGCCGGTTTCCCGCCAGAGTCCGAATTCACCGGTTTGAATATACCGTTCCACACTTTCCGTCGTTTGACCGATTAGCGCGAATTCGAAATCATGAATCGGTCCCGCTCCGTTCATCGCGATGTGAGTCAGGATTCCCTTTTCCATCAAATCGATGATCATCCGTGACACGCCGGACCGAATCACGTGCGCGCCCATAGAAAGAATGACAGCCTTTTTTTTGTCCCTCGCTTGTATAATCGCTTGGGCAATTTGCGGAATGGCGGGATGGGCGAATTCCGGTGGAGGAGCGTCCAACGGTAGCATGACAGAAAGATCCAAATCATGGATTCGCTCCTGAAGCGGCTTGATCTGTAATTTCGAACGGTCAAAAGTCGTAAATGGCACGATTAATCCTCTTGAAATAAATATGGCACCAGTGTGTTCCATTCCCGAAAATGAGGAATGATTATATTTGCTCCGGCTTGGATCAACCGGTTGCGTTTCCAGTCGTCCACATCGGTTTTACCTACTTCGTCCGTGGCGACTCCGACGGCGATCCCACCGACGGATTTCGTATCTTCAATCTCGACATAGCCGTCGCCGAAGGTGAGCAATTGGGAACCGGACAGGTTGTTATCCTGGATGATTTTTTGAATGATCATGCGTTTGGAGAAATCTTTGTAATTATCCAACGCACCGTAGATGTGCTCCCCAAAATAGGGAGCCACTTGAATGACGGATGATTCATCCTTGACATAGGGTAAATCGGTTCCACTGGCGAGATACATTGTTACCTCGCGCTTCTTCAATGCTTCAAGTAGTTCATAAGAACCAGGCACAATAAAATCGGCGGGATCGTATTTCCCGAATTTCAATCCTTCCACCCGGTCTTTGATCCGGTCCCACAAGCGGTTCAGGTAGATGTGTTTGTATTCCAACGGTTCTTTCGGTGTCCCGCCGCGTTTCTTGATTTCTTCCGCCAGCTCGATCATTTGATAGATCGTCTGCTTACCGGTAAGCCGAGTGACGAACTCTTTCACAAGCTGATGAAGTTCCTCTTCGCTTTCACCTGTATTCAGTTCCACTAAGAATTCGACGCACATCGGGATCATGACATTCTGCCATCCCTCCCGAATAAGGGAGAGCGTGCCGTCGAAATCGAAGAGAACATGCTTGATATTTCCCCGTGCAATCTTGTCGTCGATAATTTCTATGTTGGTATTGGGTAATACATTTTTGGATTCTGTGTTTATCATATTCATCAGGTCTATGCTTTTCCTTTTGGTTTCGTACCGAATCAATGAGATTCTTATGAGCTGTGTATAAAGTTTCAGTAGTGAACGAAAGTATTTTAATAGGTGGACGCTTGGATGTCACCCTTTCCTATGTGTTCGAGGGATTCAACTATTGTGAGATTGATTTTTGAGTCTCTATAAATTGTGGAATTCTCAAGAATGGAAAAAGACAATCAGGAAAGAAGGTCGTTGACAACAAGCCGGCATTCGGGAAATCTCATAGGAGAAATTGTCTGCTTGCCGCTATACTGTTCCATTTGCCGATACCCGCCTGATGCCGCTTCGTGATACACTTCCACAAGACCCCTTTCCAAATCCACCAGCCAGTATTCTGGAATACCATAAGCCGCATAAATCGGAATCTTTTTCTTCCGATCATAGTGCAATGAGGAATCCGCAACTTCAACAATGAGATAAACATCATCCGGCATCGGATGTCTTCCTTTGTATCGTTCCAACGGCGGTTTTAGCAGCATCACATCCGGTTCCGGTTCCGAATAATCACTCAATCGAAGTGGATGTTGAATCCAAATGACCGCTTTCTCATTTAATTGCCGAGAAAAAAAAGTATGGAGTGCAGAAACTCCGTAGGCGTGCCGGTTTCCAATGGGTGTCATTTCATAAATCTCACCTTCCAGTAGTTCTACACGTTTGTTTGCGGGTAATCCTCCGGTATCGGCCAATTCATAATATTCATTGACGTCAATCCGGCGAGTTTGCGTTACCGTTGACATTGTTCAACTCCTCGAATTCCAGATCGTAAGAGTAATTTTTTATTTTTTACTCCTTATTATAACATTTATTATAACAAAATTCTATACAAAGCGCCTTTGGATTCCCCATTCTGATCCCTGTGGCGAGTTTGTATGGGAATGGTTTGTGAAACAGTTACTAATCAAAATGTAATTTCTTTTAGTTTCCTAAGCCCATACGCTGCCGGCAACAGGATAACGGACGTTTGAATGACGAGAAACACTGTCGAGTAGAGGATCATATCGGGCTGCAGGGTAAATTGATCGACAATGCTCATTCCCGGGGTATGATCCAGCGCAAAGCGGGCGAGAAACGCAATACTGATTCCAAAATACAATAAAGTGCAGATCATCGTGATCAAAGTCCCCGTATCGGATGTGACGTCGGCAGCACTGGTGGCGTCGAATTTATGGAACACCACTCCTAACCCCAATGTCCAACTCGTAAATCCGAAGGCAAAAAAGAACAACACCAGGGCGCAGATCAAATTCAAGGTGGAATCGATTCCCAAGAAATTATTGAGTAGAAACCCCAATCCCTGTCCGATGATGAACAAGACGAAGGCGTGCAAGTAATATTTGGTGAAGTAGAACCGGTCGAGACCGATTTGGGCGGTCATGACCGCCCAAAACCCTCTTCCCTCCAGGCTGATGGATGGAAATGTGTAGCGCAGAGAAAGCGTGGCTTGGATGAATCCCAACAGGACGACATTGAAGAAAGCCAAATGACCCCGCGCCGGTGACATCGGATTTTCAAAAGTCACGTTTTTGGTATGGGCTACATAGAACAGTACCAGCACCAGGATAAGGACCAGTTGACCCCATTGGGAAAAATCTCGGGCAAATACATGACATTCCTTATACACAATGGAACCGATGCGCCGGGGAAGTAATTTCATGAGCCACAAGCGTTTGACGCGGAACCGGTGCCGGTCTCGATGGCGCTGGAAAAGACCTACACGTTCCTGTGCCCATAGCCACCCACCGGCGTACCACCGGTGACCGAATTCCAACGCAAGCGACAAGAAAAACAAGCCGCTCGACCATAACAAAAATAAATAGAGAAAGGAGCGGCCGATATCGCCGATTCGGGCGGAGGACATGAGTTCCGACATCCAGTGGCTGGGGAGATAAGGATTGGTCGATAACCGAAGGTTGGCCAATGTTTCTCCTAATTTGTTGGTATCGATCTGCCCGACTAAGATTTTCGTGGAAGTAATCCCGTAGATAAAAAGACCGATCAATGTACAAAGAAGGAGAGCACTCGAAAGGGAGGAACGAATCGGTCTTCCGATGATCCATCGGGTAATGAAAAGTGTAATGAGTATCCCCAACGCGCCGGCAACGATCAAAAAACCCAGAAGACCGGTCAAGACAACCGGATAGTACCACCATCTCGCATCCAATTGCCATCCGAAGGCACACAAAATCGGGATACAGAACAATCCCAACAACCATCCGCCAAGAATTAATGTTTCATAACTTTGGATGCGAAATAAACGGTGAGGAGGATAGGGTGAGCAAAAAAGTGCCTGTAATTCATAACTGCGGAACATGGATGAAAACGCTGTAAAAATATGACCACCCGTGACGAGGATCCATAGCGCGAAAAAACCGAAAGACACAATCCGCTTGAGGATAATCGGCCCTACGACATCCACTTCCATCAAGTTCTTACAGAGTTTGGCAACTACTCCAAAGGATAAGGTCCAAAAGATAGCGACGAGCAAAAGAAAACCAACGGTTTGAATGAAGGTGTCTACATTAAAACGGTTCCATCTCCGCAAAAAATAACTTCTCTTGACACGGAGAAGGCATTTATCCTGGTCAGTCCACATGGCATTTCACCATTCCATTCTGGCCGTGACCCATCAATAATTTGGAATACAGTGATGGGATCGCGTTCCCTCAGATTACCAGCGCGCTTGTGAATCGAGTATACTTTATCTTCTAGGAATGAAAATGCAAATGGCCGATTTTACTTTCTTTTAGACACATGACGTTGTTGGAATCACCCTTGAGAGAGAAACATGTCATGCACCCAGAAAAAACAAGAACAATTATAGTGAAACGAGCTGGTCGTTTTCCAACTCCGGATCCCAATAGAGAAAACGGGAACATCCTTCGCATATGACGATATCCTGCCCCCGCTTGACGACTTGCATGGTCCGCGGCGTTAGTTTGACATTGCATGCGCCGCAATGATCGCCGTTAGCCGTGGTGATCGCAATGCCCTGTTTTCCTTTAAAAACCCGCAGAAAACGCCGGTACAAATCCGGATTGATATTCCGGGTCACTTCCTCCGTTTTGGCTTTGGCTTTTTCCAGGCGTGCGTTTAATCCCTTTTCTTTTTCGTCGAGTTCGGCGATTTCCGCTTCCAATTTATCCCGTTTTTCTTCTAATTCTTTTTTCTTCTCTTCGTATATTTTTCGCTCTTTATCAGTGAGCTCGATCAATTGGAGCAGTCTTTCCTCATTCCTCGTATTTTTCCGGTCTAGGGATTCGATTTCAGCGAGTGTGGCTTGATATTCTTTATTGGTTTTAATGGAGTGGAGTTGGGCTTCTTTTTTTACCCGTGTTTCTTGGCCTTGCTGAATTTCCAATTCACAGGTTTTTTGCTCGATTTCGTGTTTCTTGAATTTATCCTCGGCGCGTTTGGCCTCTTCTTGGAGATTGTTGATGTATTTTTGCAATTGCTCTCGTTTTTGGGGGAGAACATTGTACTCATTTTCAATTTCACGCTGCTCACTGAGTGCCTTTTGCATTTCCAGCAGGGATGAGATTCTTGGATCCATTCACACCAACCTTTACTTCTTTTTTCTAGCCTTCCTGAAAGTTAAAAAAAGCCCTCTTTATTCTTGAGGGCGGGGAAACTTTTTATCCAGCACTTCCGTCACTTCTTCAATGAAGCGGGATATCGTGATGGCGTCCGGTGGACGCATATCCGGTCCGTTGAATGCGCTTATATAGGAAGAAGTAATCATTGCAAGCAATTCTAGTCGACGTTCATCACTTACACGTTCCGCCATATTTTCCTCCTTCGTTTTCTAAAATTCGGCGATGAGCCTAGCAAACAATGCAACTATTAATCATACGATGCCATGCCGTGATACGCAAGGGAGATCATGAGGCCAATTTTCATCTTTTTGCAAAGAGATTTGAAGAAAGACCGCTCGTTTATGCAGAACTACGTGTTTTTAGATGGCATGAAATTGTGATCATGCTAGCCGGTTTTTATCCGCTCTTTCCAGTTTCGATCAAAGCACTCCAATAACCGTTAGGAATCCTGTACATTGTTTTTGTTTCAGTCTTGCGCCGAAAGTGCGGAATCGTATGCGCGGAAATGAAAAATACAAATGATGCGAAACTGTGGTTTGACAAAATGAAAAAAACAATACGAGTGCATGGTCTATTTCTCTCCATTCTCATTCTCCCCATCCTGTTGTTTCACGAGAAAATCGTCTGGCAAGGATGGATCATTTGTGGCGGAGATATGATCAACCAATTCGTTCCCTGGAGACAATTCGCGCTGCAGGAACTTTCCGAAGGCCGTATGCCGTGGTGGAACCCTCATGTTTTTTGCGGTGCTCCTTTGGCCGCCAATATTCAAACGTCTCTTTTCTATCCTACGAATGTTCTCAATCTGTTTTTTTCCGTCGAGCGAACCTTTTCCTTATCCCTGGTTTTCCACCATATTTTGGCCGCACTGACTATGTATCTTTTCTTATTGAAACTGTTCTCCAACAAACCGGCCGCTTGTTTGGGGGCTGTTCTCTATGCGTGGTCCGGTTTTTTCATCACCCATGCCCATGACGGGCATTTGATCCATGTACGGGCCTATGCTCTTCTTCCTCTCGCTCTCTATTTTCAAACCTTTTTTCGCCAGCAGTTTGACCTTCGTATTTTTTTCCTTTTTGCGTTGAGTCTCGCAGGTATGTTTTATGCGGGGCACACCCAAATTCCTTTATATGTGTTTTACCTGTTGATCTTTCGAGCTTGTTGGTGGGGAGGAGAATCGTATTTGAAATCAAGAAAATGGGGCGAGGCTCTCCGTTTTCCTTTGCGCACATGTGCCGGCATAGGAATCGCTCTTGCTTTGTCAGCAGCCGTTTTGTTGCCGCTCTATGAACTATCCACGAAAACCGCCGGCCGCGCAGGGGGAGCCGATTACGAATTCGCGACCGGCGATTCCATGCCGCCGCAGCACCTCCTCACTTTCGTGGCCCCTTATTTTTATGGAAATCCGGTTGCCGAAGCGAAAGAAAGCCGTTTTTGGGAAACGCAAACCGGCTATCACGAAATATGCGGCTATATCGGGATTTTACCTTTGCTTCTATTTTGTTTTGCTTTCATCCGAACCGAACACCGCAAGCAAGCAGATGATTGCATACACCGGGAAACCCTATTTTTTGCGCTAGTGGCTGTCGGTGGATTGTTTTTTGCGCTGGGCCGATACAACCCGCTCTATCCCCTTCTCTATTATGGGTTACCGGGTTGGAGTTTCTTTCGCGTTCCCGGCAGGCTGGTATTGATATTTATTATCGGAATGTCCGTCTGTTGTGCGTTCGGACTGCAAAATTGGGCGAATATCAATATTCAAAGAATCAAAAATTCGGCTGGACTGAAAATAGCGGCGATCGGTTCTCTCTTGTTTTTCTTTTTGGTTTTGTCATTGATCATTTCCAAATCCGCAATTCTCTCTTATCTGCGGGAAATAGAAATCGAACGTTCCCTTGCCGCTCTCAATTATTCTGTCGAGCGCAGAGCGGTCAGCCAGCAGTTACCGGACATTCTTTTTGAAATCCGGTATTCATGGATGTTGGGTTCCAGTTTGTTGGGATTGATTTTTCTTATTGCCAGCTGGTGTGCGTTATGGACAATGTTGAAACTGCGGTCTTCGTATCGGTGGGCATTCCCGCTCCTTCTTTTATTGGCCGATCTGATTGTTTTTTCCTATCGCTTTTTCCCCACTCAATCGCCAGAAGCATGGCGAGAGGAATATTTCCCGCAAACGAGTCTTGTCTCTTTCCTACAGGAAAACGCAAAAGGGAACCGCGTTGTTTGTCTCGACGATGCGATCGGCCATCCCGGCTTGCAATATCATCCCGAACTGCGTCCCAACCGCTTGATGATGTATGGCATTGAATCCGCACGCGGATATGATCCGATTATTTTGGATTCTTACTCTCGCTATATCAATCGAATTTACAACCGTCCTCCGGAAACACCGCAGGGGGGGCTGCTCTTTTTTGCCCCACCTTTGGAGGCTCGAACGCAAAAGGGTTTCAACGAAATGAATGTCAAGTATGTTGTAACCACAACATTTCTCCCCAAACCCTTCCAGCTTGCTTGGAAAGAAGAGAATTCTCCCTTGAAGATTTATGAAAATCCGAATGTCCACCCTCGCTTTTATGGAGAATCGGGAGAGCAAATCTCGAATATGGAAATCATTCAACAACATCCAACCAACGTTGTTGTTTCCATCGATGCTCCCGAAGAGGGAAGAGTCATCTGGTCACAAAATTGCTATCCCGGTTGGGAAGTCTATCTGGATAATACAAAAGTGAAAATGAATTTGTATCAAGACACTTTTTTTGCTGTCGATATTCCACCCGGTCAACATCGTATTCAATATATATTCAATCCATTCTCTTTCAAACTGGGGGTTGGAATATCCTTATTGACTCTTCTGAGTGGAATTGTATTCGCATTGAAGACTTTACAGAAAAACCGATCCCATCGAACTGCTTCATAAATTCTTCTCAAACCACCATCTTGTTGGTTTTGTGATACACTATCCGAAAAAATTATGGAGGAAACGTTATGAAAAGTACCCTTATTAAAATTGTGATTTGCATTCTTTTATTACAACTGCTCACAGGAAATTTGGGGATAACCCAAACAATTGAACCCACAGATGAAGAACAACTTATGTTGGAATTGATCAATCGGGCACGAATGGCTCCCCCTGCCGAAGGCATGCGCTTGGCCAATCATCAAGATTCAGCGATTCTCAATGCATATCGCTATTTCAATGTGGATTTGGAAGCGGTGAAAGAGGAATTTAATGCTTATCCACCGCGTCCGCCTCTGACGCTCAATCTGAATTTGATCCAGGCCGCCCGCCGTCACAGTATCGATATGCGTGATAACAAGTTTCAAGATCATTATGGAAGTGACGGCTCCGATCCCGGGCAGCGCATTGAAGAAGCCGGTTATGACTGGCGAGGATATGGGGAGAATGTTTTCGCGCATGGAGAAAACGTCGAACATGCGCACGCCGCGTTTCTCGTCGATTGGAATGTTCCCTCTCTCGGGCATCGCAAAAACACTCTTGAATTCGATCGGGAACCGCTTTGGAAAGAAGTCGGTATCGGTATCGTTCAAACCGTCTCGGCAAAGGTAATGCGTTCTAAAATCAGGTTGAAGAAAAACCGGCATGATCCAAAGTCAGCTGCCGTTGGGACAAAACAATTGGAATCCGTTGGCCCATTACTCGTCACAATCGATTTTGCCGTTTCTTTTCAATATACCCCCCAGATTCTTGGGGTCGTGTATGCAGATACCGACCAAAATCAATTTTATGATATCGGTGAAGGCTTAGGAGGCGTCACAATAACCGTTAAAGGAACCAATCAGAGCACAAACACCTATTCCAGTGGGGGGTATACGATCCCAATCGCAGATGCGGGGCAATACACTCTGGAAGCCTCCGGTGGACCTCTTCCGGAACCGATGACAAAGACATTTACATTTGATGGTGAAAACAATGTAAAAATCGATTTTATCTTGGGAGATGACACAGAAATTATGGATTGGAGCCGTTTTTGATCATTGAGATTGTACAGCCCATTCCGGTACGCTGTTCAACTCGATCCCCAGAATACGGCTTGTCAACGTGATCATCACTAATACGATAAAAGTAATGGAAATCAAATTCATGAAAAATCCCGTCTTCGCCATTTCTTGAATCCGCAGATATCCCGATCCGAAAACAACCGCATTAGGAGGTGTAGCCGCAGGCAGCATAAAGGCCATTGATACCCCGACACAACAGGGTACCATCAATAAGTATGGATTTTGCCCGATGCTAGTCGCCATGACACCCATAATGGGGATGAAAATTGTCGATGTTGCCGTATTCGAAGTTAATTCGGTCAAGAATACAACGAGCGCAACGCAAACGAGGATAATGAAATACGGATGATAACTTTTCAAGAACACCAATTGGTTGACCATCCACTCTGACAATCCTGAATCGGAAAAACCGTTCGCCAGACAAATCCCGCCGCCGATAATCAGTAACACATCCCAAGGAATGGACATTGCCGAACGTAAATCGAGGAGAAATTCACCCCGTTTGGCATTGACAGGAATAGCGAAAAGGCAAAATCCACTGAGCATGGCAATTGTCGCGTCACTGTTCACCAGGGGAAAATAAGTCTGAATACCGGGAAAACTGAAAATACCGACTTCTATTTTTTTACGGAGAATCCACCCTAAAGCCGTTAAACAAAAAACGATCGCTACACAAATTTCTCCCCGATTCATTTTTCCCATTGCCCGTCGCTCGTCCCGGATAACGTTGATGGCCTCTTTTCCGATGCTGGAAGGAAGTGGAAATTGAATCCGGACTAAATAAATCCAAGCGAGCGGCAAAATGACGATGACCATCGGAATACCGACTTTGATCCATTCAAAAAAGCCGATCTTTTGGCCAAAAAGAGTGTTGACTTGTGATGCGAAAACCGCGTTCGGAGGCGTACCGATCAATGTCCCTACCCCACCGATGGAAGCGGCATAGGCAATCGACAACATCAAAGCCGGAGCGATACGGTCTCCGAGTTCGTCTCCTCCGATTTCGCGGAATTTCTTGAGCATTGCAATCCCAACCGGAAGCATCATCAAAGAAGTCGCCGTATTGCTGATCCACATGGACAATACCGCCGTGGCGATCATAAATCCCAGCACAACACGCCGTGGTGTAACACCGATAAAATCGATGATACCGAGTGCCATTCGCCGATGCACATTCCATTTTTCCATTGCAGCGGCAAGCATGAATCCACCGAGCAGCAGGAAATTCAATTGGTGAGCAAAATAGCCGACGGCTACGTCCCCTTTCATGACTCCGAGAAAAGGAAATAAAGCGAAAGGGAGAATTGCCGTTGCTCCGACCGGGATCACGCCGGTGAGCCACCAAATCGACATCCAAAACGCGACTGCCGCCACTCGTTTTCCTTCGGCCGGAAGAGATTCCGGTCCGGGAAGCAGTAAAATCAACAGAAATACGATTGGTCCTGCCAATAAAATAATAGGATTAAAGCGATAATTGGCAACTGTTCCATTTATTGATTGATCCATTCTATTTTCCCCATTCGCTTTTATTAGCGCATCGCAAACAATACCCACTTTCTATTTGAGAAAGAAATTCATCACAAGAAAAACGGTATATTGAATTTCCCTATCTCTCAAGGTTTTGCATGACTTGCAAAGATAGAAAGATATCCAACCGATAGGAAATGAGCAACAAATGAAACATCTTATCAATAGGATCGAGCTATCTTGTCAATCGACGGATAGATTTAAGTTTTAGAAAACTTCGCCGATAGTGATAGTACGGAAACCCCAACGAAAGGGGAAAAGAAAATGTATAACGCATTTGATGTAATCCAAAAAAATGTGGCGCCATTACAAGTGAGCAACGGTGTAGGAGGAACGACAAAATATGAAGGCAAAGATAATGCGCCCATGCCCTATTTCAAACAATCGAAAAAGAAACAGCAGAAAGAAGAAAAAAAGGAAAAGCCCAAAAGCGACAGTAAGATCGATTTTCTAGCTTGATGCATAGTAACTTTTACACTTGAGAAAAACGCCGGTCGATGACCGGCGTTCTGTATTTTCTTCCAATTACTTATTCTGGTAATTTTTGCGTGAATTTCTCCTCCACATGAATCCAGATTCCGGCCAGAGCGCTGAGGGTATACTCTTTTTCGTTCCGTTTCATGGTTTCTGCTTCTTCGACGTATGCCGCACAAATCCACCATCCTGAATTTGGAAGAGTACACGAAAAAACACCATTGGGATCGGTAACGACTACTTTGGTTATGAAAGGATCGGGAGGCAAATCCTCTGCAAGAGGAGTTTTTGGTAGAAACTGTTCGATTTCGATTTCTGCATCGGCGACTCCTTGGTCCCCTTTCATCAACCTTCCCGTAAAAACAGAACCAGCTTCAATACCGTATGGACGAGTGAGAGGAACGATTTCCAACGGCTGGCCGGTACGTGCACGCCATCCATCTTGCCGTTCCACATGAACGAAAATCTTTAAAAATTCCTGGTATAAAGAATTATTGGCCCCCACTACCGGTTTTCCATCCAGCCGAATGATCGTATCCCCCTTTTGACGGCAGTCGAACGGAATGGTCCATGCAGTAACCGATTGTTCTCCTGTCTGATATTTCCATTCCGTAAGTTTTGAAGTAATATCCTCCGATAAACCAGAGGGGAGAATGGCGACAACTTTTTCCGGTTTGGGAGCGTCTGTATATTCTTGTTCGTAGGGATGACCGACCCAAAATCGCAATTGAATCCCTTGATTGAGTTCTGCAAACGGAGAATCATGAATCAGCATTGGAAAATGGGCAAATGACACTGGGATGGAACAGATGAAAAGGATAATGAAGAAATACAATCGAGTTTTCATGATAGCGCCTCCTGGTAATAACACTTTTCAAAGAAACATAATATTGACTTGCACAAAAATCAAGGTTTCGGTCCAAAAAACGAATTTCTTGAATCATGAATGATCGGAAAATGAGCATAAATTCAATTCATTCAGGCAGGTTTTGAGGGCATGTTCCCTAGAACAACGATAATAAAATATTAAAGTTAAATAGGCGACTCAAAAGATTTGAATATTTGAGTTATAATGAATTTAAAGGATTAGTCGCTGCAAAGAGTGGAAATTAAGACATATCGATTGATTTTAATGGAATGACCTCGACAACTGTTCCATATCGGGATAAGGGTGTAAGAGGGGTATCAAGTCGATATTTTGGGGTGACTTATATAAATTTGTGAGGTAACTTATGATGGAAAGAAAAACACATCAAAGAATGGCAATTCGCAGGGTTTTCGAAGAAATTGCCAGACCTTTAGGTCCGCAGGAAGTTCTCAAAGCCGCCCAAGCTTATGCTCCTCGGTTGGGAATCGCTACCGTTTACCGGACGATCAAAGGATTCATGGAAGAAGGGATTATTGAACCAGTAGAAATACCCGGTGAACCACCGCGTTATGAAATGGCTGGAAAACCCCATCACCATCATTTCTTTTGTAAGAAATGTCATCGAGTCTTCGAAGTGGAGGGGTGTGTTGTGAAAAAGAAACCAAACACTCCGGAAAACTTCATAGTAGAAGGGCACAAACTATTATTCTATGGAAAATGTGAAGACTGTGCTACATAGAGGCAATGTTGATTGATTTGAAACGACAAATTGTGGTGCGGACATCCTGTCTGCACAATATAGGGTAATTACAAACTAGTTCCCAAAAGATACCGTTACCATTGATCACTGCATCATTTCATGAATGCTGGAGAGCGGGGTGGTTTCATCTTGCGTTTCGAGGATGTGGCGAATGAGAACCAATCGGAGTTGGGGTTCCAATCCTAAAAAATAGGAACGAAGCGCTTCGAAATAATTGATGTGGTATGTCTCTTCATACTGTTGCAATAGCAAAGAAAGATATTCCCATTTCAGTTCTTCGAACGTTTCTTGCGGAAGATTTTCCGCTTGCTGCACAACCTGCTCACCGGTGATTCGTACCAATTCTTCACGAGATATATTCATTTCTTTTATCCGTGCATTCAAGAATGACAAAACTATCATCAAACAGTGTATATCTCTACGTCTACACTACATATTGTAGGACAATCCTATGTGATATCCCGATGTTGCATTCACTTCGACTTAAAACAGATGCTAACGCCACAGTAAAAATCAAAAATTGTGGTGCAGACATTCTGACTGCACCACAGAAAGCAGTAAATAGATATCTATTTCCAAAAAGAAACCATACTTTAACTACCGCGCCTGCATCTTATTGTGCAACGTAGAAATCGGGATTTACAAATATCCCTTGGTCATCAAATACTCTGTGACCAGCAATTCGCCCTTCGCCGCTCCTCGTTTTGTATTATGGGAAAGGGCGATGTATTTAATACCATTCTTACCGTATACTTCATCTTGCCGAATTCTTCCGACAACGGTTGACATACCGGCTCCAAGTTCACGATCCAATCGGGGCTGCGGGCGGTTGTCTTCTTCCTTCACGATAATGGTTTCCTGCGGTGCGGAGGGCAAATCTCCAAAGGTTTCGCGGCATTTCGCGTTATACTCCTGAATGGCATTTTTAAAGTCCTCAGGTGTGCATTCTTTTTCGGTTTCCACAAAAATCGAAAGCATATGGCCATCGAGAGTAGCAACCCGTGTACAGGTACAACTCACACCGAAGTCCGCGTTGTCCACTTTTCCGTTGTCGTATTTCCCTAACGTTTTCACGGTTTCAATGACAACTTTTCCTTCTTCTTTGTTGATAAACGGAATGACATTATCGAGAATATCCATTCCGGGATGCCCGGGATAACCAGCGCCGGAGAGTGCCTGCAATGAGGTCATGAACACTTTTTTGATGCCAAAACTGTCAAGAATCGGTTTCAAGGAGATGATTAAACCCATCGTGGTACAGTTGGGGCCTGGAACGACAAAACCCTTCCACCCTCTCTCTTTTTTCTGCTTCTCGATGAGGGGAGCATGTTCTGCGTTCACTTCAGGGACGAGCACCGGCACATCGTCTTTATAACGAAATGCAGAAGCAGTGCTGATCACAGGTTTATGAGCTGCGCATTTGCCTTCGATGGTTTCCGCCACGTCGGAGGGAAGCGCTGAAAAAACGATATCGTACTGATCGAGTTCATCCACGACGATATCGATGTTTTTCACCATCATTTCTGCGACTTTATCCGGGAGAATCTCCGGGGAATGCCAAGTGGCGGCTTTTCCATACGGTTTCCCCATGGAACGTTCCGAGGCGTATAATCCCGATATTTCAATCCACGGATGATCGAAAAGCGCTTCTAAAAACTGTTGTCCTGCTACTCCGGTAGCGCCAAGTATTGCTGATCTTTTCTTTTCCATAATCCGGCTTTCTCCAATTAACTCCAATTAGTGTAGTGTTTAGATAACGGTTGCGTATGTTCATCTACCGATAGAAATTACAGTGTTGATTTACGCATATTCGTTAAAGTATATCTGCAATGAAGAGAGCCTCCTACACCTAAAAAGGGTTTCTTTCTAAAAAAAATCGATGAAATTTTACATTCAGGTTTAAATATAGGGTATCATACTTTCGATTAACAGGAACTTTGTGTTAAATTATCATGAGCAATTGAAGATGGGATCTTGGAAGAATGGTTTTCCTGTATGTATTGATGTGGTGTTCAAATGGCCTTACTGAACATGAGAAAGGCAGAATGCTCAATGAAACAAAGGGGATGAACGATGCTGGAAAGCTTGGATTTGAAGCAATCTTTGAAGAAAGAGAAATACAAGGAATTCAACTCACCACTAAAAGACCGTTTGCGGGATTTGCAACAAAAGTTAATTGAAAGTCGAAGGCCTGTACTCATATTGTTTGAGGGAATGGAGGCTTCGGGTAAAGGAGACAGTATCTCCCATGTTGCCGCTCCCCTCGATCCGAGAGGATTCAAAGTGCATTTAACCCGCTTGATAATGACGGAAGAAGAACAGTTGCGGCCTTTTCTATGGCGTTTCTGGTTGAATATTCCGGGAAAAGGACAAATCGGGATTTACGATTGCGGATGGTATATGCCCATTATTACAGAGCGTGTCAATCAGGCGCTGGATGACCACAATTGGAGTCTCCGGAAAGACGAGATCAAGCAATTCGAACGGCAACTGGTGGATGATGGATTGATTTTGCTCAAATTTTGGCTGCACATTGACAAAAAAGAGCAGAAAAAACGCTTCAAAAAAATGGAAAAAAGTTCCTATGAAGGGTGGCGGGTAACGGAAGATGACTGGATAATTCACAAAAAATTCAAGCAATATATGTCCGTTGCCGATGAAATATTTGTGGAAACCGATACCCCCTACGCCCCCTGGACTTTTGTCGCCGCTACGGATAGGCGTCATCGCCGGATTCATATTGCCAGAACCATAGTTGAAACATTGGATCGGGTATTGCAGGAAGGCAGCCGAAAGGTGACTTATGTCAGCGGGGTACCGACGTCCCATGAAATCAAGAATCCGAGTGCAGTCAGTATTTTGGACCGGTCGGATCTCTCAAAATCTCTGGAACGAGCGGAATATCGGGACGAATTGGATACCTGCCAAAAACGGTTGCGGCAATTGGAATTCATATGTTTTACACAACGAACACCGGTTGTGATCGTCTATGAAGGGTGGGATGCAGCTGGAAAAGGAGGCAATATCAAGCGGGTAACAGAAAAATTGGATCCACGCGGCTATTCGGTGATTCCGATTGCCGCACCGCAGGGGGAAGAAGCCACTCATCATTATTTATGGCGCTTTTGGAAGCATTTGCCAAAAGGAGGGCATTTTGCCATATTCGACCGTTCCTGGTATGGACGCGTCATGGTCGAGCGAATCGAGGGTTTTTGTCAAGAAGAAGAATGGAAACGAGCCTTCTTTGAAATCAATGAATTTGAGCGTCACCTCGCTCATTACGGCACGATTATCATCAAGTTTTGGCTGCATATCAGCAAAGAGGAGCAATTAAAGCGTTTCGAAGAACGTGAACATATTCCTCATAAAAAACACAAACTAACGGAGGAAGATTGGCGCAACCGCGAAAAATGGGACCTTTACGCCGCAGCTGTCAATGAAATGATCGAGCGGACCAGCACAAACTATGCGCCTTGGACTATTGTGGAAGGAAATTGTAAACTATGGGCTAGAATAAGAGCGTTAAAAACCATCATTTCGGCGATAGAAGCCAAGATTGCATAAAAATATTGATTGACAACGTTTTTTCCCTTTGCTAGACTTCAATTAATATGAACGAAAATCTAGGAGAGACGGAAGCGAATCTTCCGGTAGAACTGTATACAAGAAAAAAGAAGGAAGCTCCAGTTCTAAGCGGCAAAATGAATTGTAAACTGGAGCTTTTGTTGTTTATTGATCTCCGGTTTCGGGATAAAAAGAATGACGATTCATGCAAAATAATAACCTTACAGACTCAAGAATTCGCTCGAAATTGGATTTTTTCAATCTCAACCAAATCAAGAACTTATGAATCAACTTTCAAACTAAATTCATGTTTTGCCAGCCACATTTTAAATCAATCCATCACCTCATACGGACAAAGGAGGAACATGGGTTATTAAGACCATGCAAACATTCGAAAAACCGACCGAAATCAAACAGACGATCAATTTGATCAATGTGGAAGAAATCCAAGATTTATGTGGAGCGCGGGATGAAAATTTACGCCTGATTCAAAGTCATTATTCGGCAAAAATAATTCCACGGGGCGATACGATCGCCGTTCATGGCCATCCTGATGAGGTTTCCGGGATCATCTCCGTTTTGGAGGAACTGATCAAACTGGTTCGGCAGGGAGACCGAGTTACGAAACGAGATGTGGAATATATTCTTGCACTCTCGAATAAACAAAATACGGATTCTCCGGCTACCCAAGTTTTTGCGCCGATCACAATGCCGCTACGCGGAAAAAAGGGTGTGATCAAACCGAAGACATTCGGCCAACGGCAATATCTTCATGCGATCGCAGAAAATGACATTGTATTCGGAATCGGACCCGCAGGGACAGGAAAGACTTATTTGGCTATGGCCGCCGCCGTATCCGCGTTGGAGAGAAAACTGGTCCGAAGAATTGTATTGGCCCGGCCTGCGGTGGAAGCCGGTGAATCGTTGGGATTTTTACCGGGCGACCTTCAAGCGAAAGTCGATCCATTTTTACGTCCCTTGTATGACGCCTTGTATGATATGCTTCATTCGGACCTTGTCCAACGGTATGTAATGCAGGGAACGGTTGAAATCGCTCCTTTGGCCTATATGCGCGGTAGAACGCTGAATGATTCGTTCGTTATCCTCGATGAAGCTCAAAATGCGACCAGCGAACAGATGAAGATGTTTCTGACTCGCTTGGGATTCGAATCAAAAGCGATTATTACAGGCGATATTACGCAGATCGATTTGCCTCAAGGACGAAAAAGCGGATTGGTCGAAGTGAGTAACCTTCTGAAAGATATTGATGGTATATCTTTCGTGTATTTAGGAAAACACGACGTCGTTCGCCACCCACTTGTCCAAAAGATCATTGAAGCCTATGAAATCAATGGTCAAGAATGCGCTCCGGAAAACGGTTCGAAACCATCCAATAGGATGTCGGAATTATAACCGAAATTGAGAACCTTAGTTTTTAACAGAAGAAAACCGAATCAATCGCTCGTATGGAGAGAACAATCATTCTGTTGCAGGTAAGGAAAGGCGAAGGCATGAATTGTCAAACCTTGACCTTTAGAGGTAACCATCAATCTGATGACTGAAAAAAAACGTCCTTCTGATAAGAAAAGCCAAATACCTTTTTCAAAGAGTTTTCGTTCTTTCAGAAAATCCTTTGGAAACGTTTGGAATAATGTCAGGGAACGAATTGCTTATCCTCTCACCTTATTCGTCACGGTTCTAGTCATTTTTTTCCTCATTCGTCCCCCCGCCGTTGATGATTTTAGCGGATTTCAAGTCGGTATGCCCTCTCAACAAGTTGTAACATCCCCTATCGAATATGCCTATGTGGATGAAGAGGCCACCGCCCAAAAACGAAAAAATGCGGAATCGTTGGTTAGTCCTGTGTATCGTATTCAAGCAGAAAAAGAATCGCATTTGATCGATACGATCCGTAATCTTTCAGCAGTAGCAAAAGCAACACCACTTGAACAAGAAATGGACGTCGAAACATGGGCGAAAACCGTTTTGGAGAAAGCGGGAATTGAACTTCCAAATCGGTCTTTTGAACTGAATGAGGAATTGCAAGAAAAAATACCGAATACCCTTTATCAAAGTCTTCATTTTTATAAGGATTACGATGCCTTTTGGTCCTCGCTCATTACTCATATACAGATAGCGAAAGGAAGAGGTATAGCCGATGATGTCAGTGTGATTCGGAATTTGCAAAACGAATCCGGTGAGAATAAGTCTCCGTCAATAACCGTGGGAGTAACTTTTGTCGATCCGGAAGGCAAAGAAATGGTTTTTCCGAAGGTGGAAGAGATCAAATCGGAAGAAGAATTTTTCGTACAATTTAATCGATTGATCTCGAATTCCTTTCCGAAACCCGATGACTTGGCAGCCCGCCAGTTGGCCAATGAACTGGTCCTTGCCGCCTTTAAGGGACCGACCTTGATTTATGATCAGGAATTAACGGAAAAGCGCCGCCAAGAAAAGCGTGAGAATATTTCTCCGATCAAAGTACATGTCGCCAAGGATGAAACCATCATCGGAAAAGGGAGAATCGTTACCTACGACCATCTGACGAAATTGAAGGCACTGCAGGAAAAAATGCAGATTTCTCCGGCTGTCGAAACAGGATATTTTGTATTAGCCGTGTTCTTTGTTTTGATCGTCTTGCAATTTCTGAAAATGTACCACCATGAGATTGTCAAAGACACCCATAAAATCGCAGTCGTTTTTGCTGCAATGATTATGATTTTATTTCTGGCGAGAATATGCGCTCATCTTGCCATGTTGGATTTGGGAAGCAATACCCTGAAACAGGTTGGATATTGTGTCCCGATGGGAGCGCTGGGAGTGATTCTGACTATCTTGGCAGGCGCTCGTTTGGCCGCATTTTCATGTACGTTCACCTCTGTCTATATGGGGATTGCCCTGAATCGCGGATTGGAAATGCTGACTTTGTCTTACATTCTTGTCGCAATTTTCACCGCATGCGCCGCGATTTTCGCGGTCACACGAATCAGGCAGCGAAGTGATCTGTACCGAGCCGGTGGCGGCGTGATGATCTTGGCGGGGATTCTCATCCTAACCTTGGCTCTTCCGCACTACGAAACGTTCGAGCAATTGTTGGATCATGTCGATGAATTGAAATATGCTTTGATTTGGGGAGCTGTCAACGGAGCCTTGGTCTCTATCTTATCCATTGCGCTTTTACCCCTTTTTGAGGACATGTTCGGTGTGGCTACCGATATAAAGTTATTGGAACTCAGCCAAAAGAACGAACTATTGCAACGCCTTGAACAAGAAGCACCGGGTTCCTATCAGCATACGATGCGAGTAGCCACCATGGCGGAATCGGCGGCCGAAGCCATTGGCGCGAATGCCTTGCTGGTTCGCGTCGGTTGTTATTATCACGATATCGGGAAAATCGTCAAACCTCAATATTTTGTTGAAAATCAGCATACCAGCGCAGAAAAAGCGAAACATTCGAAACTTTCTCCGAATATGAGTTGCTTGATTATCCGCAATCATGTGAAATACGGCTTGGAATTGGCGAAACAATACAACCTCCCGAAAGTCATCAGTGATTTTATCCCCGAACATCACGGGACAACGTTGATGACATATTTCTATCACGAAGCATTGGCCAATCAGGAAACGGAAGGCACGGTCAAGGAAGAGGACTTCCGGTATCCCGGCCCGAAGCCCCAATCGAAGGAGACGGCGATACTGATGTTGGCCGATTCCATCGAAGCCGCCTCACGGACATTGGAAAGCGGCTCGGAACGGGAAGTGCGGCAACTGGTTCGCAAACTCATCAATGAAAAATTTATGGACGAACAATTCGATCAGTGTAATTTGACTTTGGAAGATTTGCATACACTCTTTTTATCTTTTTCGGGATCGATTATGCATATGCTCCATCAACGAATTGTGTACCCGACTCTTCCCCCTTCGAAAGAAAAAGAGGATGATACAGAAGGGAAAAAAGAAAAAGGCGAGTATATTCAAGATGTCAAACCGACGGCTTTCAAAGAGAAAAAAGAGGGCGAGAAATCTCAAAAAGGAAAAAGTGAAGCCGGGAAAACACTGAAAGAAACAGCCTGAACCGGTCCAGGAAACGCACCATGCGTGTAATGTTGAATATAGAAATTGGCACGATTCCGATCGATGAACCACGTCATCGAATCTTTGCCGAACATTTAATAGAACTAGTGGGGGAAAACGAGGCGGAATTGGGGATTGTCATTGTAGACGACCAGGAAATTCAGTGTCTCAACCGAGACTATCGAGGAGTCGACAAAGCGACTGATGTATTGACATTCTCATTACGAGAAGGAGAACCGGTCGGCCAAAATCATGTGCTGGGAGATATCGTGATTTCAGCAGAGACCGCGAAACGCCAATCTCTCGCTTACGAACATTCGTTGGGGGATGAAATCGATGAGTTGATCTTTCATGGATTTTTACACGTATTAGGATATGACCACGACAATGAGGAAAACAATCAATGGTTTGGAATCGAAACCACGCTACGGGAAAAACTAGAGCGAAAAGGGGTGACTTATGTACCGGATGGACTTATGGTAAAGGCGGACAACGGAGAGAATCAGGAAGGGAGGGCCGATTGACGTAATCCGCATACGTCGAATCAAACATGGACAGTTCGTATTATTTACTGATTCAAGGTGTGATTTTTTTCATTTGTTTGTGTGTATCCGCTTGTTTTTCCGGTTCTGAAACGGCGCTGACTTCCATGACAAAATTACGAGTCAAAAGGTTGTTCAGTGAAGGAGAAGATTCCTATAAAAAACTGGAGCCATGGCTTGACGATCCGAATCGGTTTTTGGCAACGATTCTTGTGGGAAATAATTTTGTCAACATCCTGGCTTCCGTCACAGCGGCGAATATCTGTGAGCGCGTATTGCGGGAATGGTATGAAGTGAGCAATGCGACGGCGTTTGGTTCGGCGCTTGCCGTCGGACTGACCACTTTTTTACTTTTAATTTTCGGTGAAATCATTCCCAAAACGTATTGTAAAGAACACGCTGTTCGGATTTCCTTATTGGCCATCGGGCCGCTGGATATCTTTTATCGTGTTCTGCGTCCTTTGATCGTTGTTTTTCTTTTCCTTTCGAGTGGAGTCATCCGTTTATTCGGTGGTCCGAAAATCAAAGAAGTGCCTCTTTTAACGGAAGACGATGTTCGTGCTCTCATCGAAATGAGCGAGCGGGAAGGTCTTCTGGAAGAAGAAGAACGGGAGATGATTCACAGCATTATCGACTTCGGCGAGACGGTGGTAAAAGAAATCATGACACCGCGCGTGGATTTCCACGCCATCTCCGTGGATATCGGTTTGGAAGAACTGCGAAAGGAAGTCATCAAGCACGGACATTCCAGAATTCCTGTCTTTGAGCAGGATTTGGATCAAATTGTCGGTATTTTGTATGTCAAGGACCTTCTCCGGGTAGAAAACAACAACGAAGAATCGTTTAAATTACGGGAAATCATTCGTCCCCCGTTGTTCATTCCGAAAACTAAGAAGGTCAGCGATCTTCTGGAAACGTTCAAAAAAGAAAAAAATCACATCGCTATCGTTGTCGATGAATACGGAACCACCTCCGGACTCGTTACAATAGAAGATGTCCTCGAAGAAATCGTCGGAGATATTCAGGATGAGTTCGATGTGGAAGTACCGGATTATGAAATCGAAGAGGATGGTACGATCATTGCTCATGCAAAAATCGATCTGGACGTGTTGTCGGAATTGCTGAACGTGGATTTCCCCGAAGAAGATGTGGAAACTTTGGGGGGATTTATCACAACATTGATTGGAGATGTACCAAAAGTCGGTGAAGAAATTGATTATTTGAATTTACACTTTACTATATTGGATTCCGATGAGCGGAAAATCGAAAAAGTGAAGATCGAACGCACGGCAGTTGAAATTCCTCTCGATGTGGAAGTCAATCCTGAGAATGGCTCAGGAAATTCAGTTCATTGATTGAACGTTTTGACATGGGGTTGAGGTGATGAGATGCTTCTTACGATGAAACGTATTTTCTCAAATGAGTTACAAAAGTTGAGAAATTATTTCTTTGCCGGATTGCTTGTCGTGGTACCTTTCGGGGTCACGATATGGATCGTGATCGGTATTTTCAACTTTTTTGATTCCTGGTTTCCCAACTTGGCTCAAAAATATGAGATTTTATATCCCATCGAACATGGAATGGGATTTCTGTTGACAGTGGCGCTCATTTCTTTTATCGGATTGATTACCCAGATGTATATTGGGCGAAAACTGTTGAATCTCGTCGAGTTCATTCTCATCAAAATTCCGTTTATCTCGACCATATATAACGGATTGAAACAAGTCAGTGAATCCATTATGGGCAAACGGAACCGGATATTTGAAAGCGTCGCCTTGATCGAATATCCACGCCAAGGATTGTACTCGTTGGCTTTTGTAACCGGAGAAGACAAAAATTTATTCGAAACGGCTATCGGCAAACCCTTGGCGTATGTTTTTGTGCCGACAACCCCGAATCCCACTTCCGGTTTTTATTTAATCGTTCCTCAAGAAGATTTGATTGTCACAGATTTAACGGTGGAAGAAGCGATGAAAATGATTATTTCCAGCGGGATGGTCATTCCGAAAAACCTATATATCAATACAGATACATCCCTTCCGGTTTCGAATCGTCCCCCCCGGCAATCCATGTCAAAGGAGAAAAAACAATCATCATGAAATATATTCTTCCCCTTCTTGTTTTGCTGTCGGTAAGCGTTTTTTTTAATGGACCGGTGGTCTCGGCGGATCAATTGACTCTGAAAGATGGCAGTGTCTTGATGGGGAAAGTTCTACAAATGGTCGAAGGCAAGGTTCAAATCGAAACCTCGTTCGCGGGGAAAATTGAAATTCCTGCCGATCAGATTCTCCGCATGGAAACCGAGGAAGTAAAGCCGATTCATCTTTCGGACGGCAGTGTCATTCAAGGGACAATCCAAACCGAGGAAACGGAACGGCTCAACGTTCTTTGGGGAGGCAAAGAAGAAACAAAATTTTCCGTCACGCCGGAAGACATTACCGCCATCGCTCCTCCACCACCGCCCCCACCTCCTACACCCACACCCGTGAAATGGCATGGCAAAGTTGTAGGGGATTTAACGGTAACCGATGGGAATACGGAAACGATCGGCGCCGGTTTTTCCGCCGATTTGAAGCGGCGCACGGAAGACGACCGAATTGCTTTGAAGGGCGGGTATTATTATTCCGAAGATGATGGTAAAGCGATTCGAGACGATCAATATATCTTGGGCAAATACGATTATTTTTATAGTGAAAAAGCATTCGTTTATCTGAATTCCCGTCTGGATCGGGATGCCATCCGCGACTTGCGCCTGCGAACCACTGGAGGTACCGGACTTGGGTATCAGTTTCTAGAAACCGATATATACAATTTCTTCGGTGAATCGGGTATCTCGTATGTGAATGAGGATTTCGTCCTGGATGCCGATGATGAAACATATGTAGCCGGCCGTGTCGCTCTTCATTTTGCGTGGTGGATCATCAAGGAAAAACTTCGCTTTGAGGAAGATGCCGAAATGTTGTTTGGGTTTGAGAATACCAAGGATTGGTTCGCGATTTCCGACAGTTCATTGATCTGGCAATGGACCGAACGCTGGTCGTCCCAAGCCGGTTTACGTTTCGAGTACGACAATACCCCCGCCACCGGCCGCGAAAAGACGGATACGAAGTACACTCTTGGTATTGGCTATTCGTTCTGATTGCCCAATCATCGTGAAAGCAACTCTTCCAAGTGATTTTTGACCGCCGGCCATTCGGTATCGAGAATACTATAATAAACCGTATCTCGAATGTGACTGTCCCACATTCTTCGATGTTTTCGCAGCACTCCTTCCCGCACAGCGCCGATACGCTCGATGGCTTTTTGGGAACGAATATTTCGCCCATCGGTTTTCAGCTGAACTCGAACCGTACGAAGAGTTTCAAATGCGTAACAAAGCATGAGATATTTTGTTTCCGTATTGATGGGTGTTCTTTGATATTTTGTTCCGATCCATGTCCAGCCGATTTCGAGTGAGTCGTTTTCCGGTTGAATATCGAGGTATCGTGTCGAACCCACTGCTTGATTTGTTTCACGGTCGATGATCGCAAAGAGAATTTCTTGCCCCGATTGGCTTGCTTCAATGGTTTCCTGAATCCATTGATTTGTATCTTCAATATTTTTCAGGGGAGAGCGTGGCATGTAGTTCCAGATTTCGGGATTATTGCCGGCATGGAATAAGTCTTCGGCGTGCTTGATGTGTAAAGGTTCCAAACACACATAACGTCCGAAGAGAGTGATTGGATGGGGATTCAACAAATTGATTCTCTTATTTTTTGGGGATGCCATATAAATAATGCTTGTAGTTGATCGAAGCATCTTCGGGAATTGATGCCCACTCTTCATTCGGAATTTGAGAACCGATTTCAACAACCATTTCCCAAACTGGTTTTTCTGTTCGAATTCGAGATTGTGAGTCTATATCTGACTGAGATGATTTTTTTCATCTCGAATCTGATTCTCATAAAAAATTGTTGTATTTTGGTGCTTGTTCGTCATGATTCTATCCGCTCTATCTTGTACATTGTCCATTTCTATCTTACATTACCATTATAACACGATCCAATATTGAATCAGCATAGGAATAGATTACTTTAGAAAATCAAAGAAGAAACCAGTGATTTATTTTTTGGATATCGACTGCTTCAGCAGAAACAATCCGCTTTTCCCCGGGCACACCAAATCCACATCCCCGTCCTCGTCGATATCTCCGATGGCCGGATGAAGGCCAAAGCCGGTTTTGGTGTTTTCATCGACGACAGAACGTTTCCAGTCATTTGTTTTCTTGTCATAGGTGTACAGATAAATACAAAGCGGATCGTTTCCGCCGGGATCTTTGCCATTATGAGCGTGATAGCGCTTCCCTGCGATTAGGTCGATTACCCCATCGTTCCCGGCGTCGAACAGGTCGATATAATGGGGCTGTGACCAGCTTTTATCGATCAAGTGTTTGTTCCAGGTCCGTTTTCCATTTTCGCTTTTTTGTTCGAGCCAGTAGATACCATAATCATGTCCCAAGCCCCAAATGATATCATTCAAACCGTCACCATTCACATCATGAGCGAGAATAGGGTTGCTGGTACGGCCAAGTTCGAATTCGGGACGCCATGTCCACGTCATTTCGTTTCCGCTTTTCTTCCCTTTATACCATCCATGCGGAGTGAGAATATCCATAACACCATCGGCATTCACATCACCGGCTCCGTGACCATGACCATTCCCTTCCGTTCCCACGACATGTTTGATCCAATAATCATGCTCGCCTTTTTTGGCCGTTTTTTCGTACCACACTACATATTTATTGTTGTTGGGAAATAAATCCATAACGCCGTTGCCGTTGATGTCGGCGAAGATGGCGGTTTCCATGTTGCCCGGTTCGTCAAAGACGTGCTGAATCCATTTGCCATCCGGTGTACCGGGATTTTCGCGCCACATGCATTGTTTGCTGAAGTAGGCCACGGACACGACATCAAGGTTGCCGTCACCGTCTACATCCTGCAGTTCATTGGCAAAATCGTCGTAGTAATTGTTGGTTTCTTTCAGTTCGATGATGAAGTGTTTTTCCCAATCAGGGGCTTTATACCAATACGAGCCGCAAACAATATCTTTTTGTCCATCGCCATCGATGTCGCCAATACCGGCCGTTTCGAATTTGGAATCGGCGTTGATGACTTGTTTTTCCCACTTCACGTTCGGTACGATGGAATCGGAAGCGATAACCGATGCACTGAAAATCACCATGACAACCAGAGATATGAATTTTCTCATTTGATTCCCTCTTTGAATCGATACGAATTTGATTTATTCTCTTACGAAACAGCCACTCCTTATTTACGTGGTTATAACGGAGAAGAATACATCTTACATTAAAGAAATACCTTATAAAAAGTGAAAGGTGTGTAATCCGCCGTTGAGAAGAGGCCGATTGATTGAAAAAAGGAAAGAGAAGCCATGATCGAATTGTTCGCCGAACGGATGAACCATACTCCGAAGTCGTTTATCCGTGAAATTTTAAAAGTCGCGGCGGATCCGGATGTGATCTCTTTCGCGGGAGGGCTGCCGAATCCTTCCCTGTTTCCGGTTCAGGAAATCGCAGAAGCGTCAACGAAAGTACTGAAAGATGACGGCCGGAACGTTTTGCAATACACGACCACAGAAGGCTATCTTCCTCTTCGTGAATTTATCGCAGATCGCTATTTTCAAAAATACGGCTTACACGTGAGTCCGGATGAGATTCTTATTACGAACGGCTCTCAGCAGTGTTTGGATTTATTGGGCAAGGTATTCTTGAATGACGGAGACTCTCTTGTCATCGAAAAACCGGGATATTTGGGTGCGATTCAAGCATTTTCAATCTATTGCCCTCAATTCCATTCTATCCCGTTGAAAGAGGATGGAATACACCTGGAAGAACTTGAAAATGTGCTGAAAAACAATCATATAAAATTGTTTTACGCCGTGACGAATTTTCAAAATCCCTCGGGGATATCCTATTCCGACCATTGCCGGAAAGGATTAGCATCGCAGCTCGAACGATATCCGTTCGTTTTTGCGGAAGACAATCCCTACGGTGAATTGCGTTTTATGGGTGAAGATTTGCCTCCAATTCGGCATTATTGCGAAGAGCGCACCCTTTTGATGGGATCGTTCTCGAAGACTGTGGTACCCGCCTTCCGCATGGGATGGATTTGCGCCAAACCGGATATTATGGAAAAACTAATCGTAGCCAAGCAAGCGTCGGATTTGCACACGAATTCTTTCTCGCAGCGAGTGCTGTATCAGTTTTTACATGACAATGACATCGACGCCCATATTGCCAGAATAAAAGATGTCTACAGAAAGCAGCGGCAAGCAATGGTCAATGCAATTGAACAATACCTTCCCCAAGAAGTAAAAAGCACGAAACCGGAAGGGGGCATGTTCTTATGGCTTACGCTTCCGAATGGATATTCGTCGGCGAAATTGATTGAAGCGGCGCTTCAACAAAAAGTCGCCTTTGTGCCGGGATTTCCGTTTTATGTCGATGGCGGAGGAGACAATGCTATGCGCTTGAATTTTTCGAATGTGGATGAAGACACGATTTTTGAAGGAATGCGAAGAATACAAACCGCACTCGAAACGATATTATGAACATAAATAAACCATGGGTACCGGGGGCAAGCAAAGTCTGCCCCCTGCTAAAATATCCTTGGGTACCGGGGGCGAGCGAAGTCTGCCCCCGCTAAAACCTTGAAACGATACCATGAATGTTGAAAATATCCCTATGATTACCGACTGCCATGTTCACATCGGAAAAGCGACCTGGTGCCATATCGACGCCGATGCCGATTTGTTGCTGCGGGAAGCGGACCGCGCCGGCATCGACAGGATGATGGTCACAGACTTTACAGCCCTGACGTATGATATGAAAGAAGGGAATGAATATCTACGCAGGCAAGTGCAAGCGCATCCGGATAGGATTTTGGGGTATTATACGGTCAGCACGGGCAGATCGGGGAAATGGATCGTGGAGGATTTGGAACGGTATGTGAACGAGTATGGATTTTGCGGGATGAAAATCTATTCCGTCCCTCCACTTCAAATTATCGATGATCCCTACATGATTCCCATCATCGAAAAGGCCGCGGAATTGAAAATCCCGATTTTAGCGCATTCCACCGGTGAAGAGTGCGAATCGATTTCCCGCCAAGTTCCGGATGTAACCATCATCAATGCCCATATGGGCTGCTGCCCCCAGGCACAGGGGGATTGGCATCGATCGATAGCCGCGGCGAAAAGGTATCCGAATATTTATCTCGATACCACCAGTTCATCTTTCGATAATGGAATGATCGAATTTGCCGTGGAAGAAGTCGGAGCGGAACGGGTTTTGTATGGCTCGGATTTACCACTGCTTGAACCCACACTACAAATAGCCAAGGTAAAAGAATCGGATATTTCACAAAAGGACAAAGAGTTAATCTTGCATGAAAACATCAATCGCCTACTACGACGTACGATGTAGGATGGGTTGAGCCATGCGAAACCCACCACAAACACTGAACAGGAAATCAAATCAATGATCATCGACATAAACGGATATCACGGCAATTGGCCATACTGGCAGTTGCGGGATCATGAACCGCCCGCCATGTTAGCCCAAATGGATCGATTGAACATCGACTATGTATTCCTCTCATCCCTCAAATCCGTCTTTTCCGATCCTGACGGCGGGAATGTGGAAATATCAACATTGGTCGAAATGTACCCCAATCGCTTTTATCCGGCATTTACATTCTCCCCGTATGCAACCAATTGGGATATGTTTCAAAAAGCATGTGAAAATTCTGCAATCTGTCTCGTTAAACTGTTTCCGATGCATCATACCTACGATCCACTCGAAGAGCCGCCGGCTTGGAATTGCCTTTATCTATGCGGCGAAAGAGACATACCTGTTTTAATCCCCCGGCGATTGTTGATGAGTTGGCGAATGCCATTATTCGATATAAACCGGATCGACAATCTAGCCAAAAAGTTTCCCGAAACAACTTTTATCCTTGGTTCAATCAATTATTTGGCCGAACTGCAAACGGCTTTTCACCTCATGTGCATGCATGAAAACATCTATATCGAAACGTCGGCTATGATGGCTTTACGGGAAGTAGAATATGTCATTAGCCAAGTGGGAGCGGATCGCATTTTATTCGGCAGCGCCATCCCGCTGCAGAATCCGGCCATCGCTCCGTTGCGGATTGAGAAGGCTGAAATATCCGATGCTGACAAAGAAAATATATATTATCGAAATGCCCTGAGATTGTTTCCAAAGATCAAAAAGAATAAAGAAACATGAATTTGAAAATATTGTGGTACGGACCTCTGGTCTGCACGCTTTATGTGCAGACCAGAGGTCCGCACCACAATGACTTTTCAACCTTCACAAGGAGAGAAACCAATGTCGATATGGACTCAATGGCTGATTGTATTTCTAATCGCATGCGCTTGTCCGATTTCTTTTGCAGCGGAATGGTGGGAAAATGAAACAAAAATGGCAGAAGGGGGAAAACTCAACCTGATCAGTAAAGATTGGTGGAAACAAGCTTCTCAATTGGAAGAAGGAGAGCAATTCACACTTCAATCGAAATTTTCGGATGGCGGCTGGATGATCATTCGGAAGGAAAAGCGGGACCGAACCTCCGGCAATATGATCGTTTGGGTTCTCGATGACGATAAAGACATGAATCAAGAAAATCCTGCCAGTGACCAAGACAGCGATTGCTATGTCGTGGATTATGGTTGCGACGGCAGCGTGGACCGGATTGTCGATTATATCGATACGGATCAAGATCAGGTTCCGGAGGAAATGGATATTCGCTATTTTGTGAACGGTGAATTGCGCCGGTCATGGTTCGGGAATGATCTGGATGGTGACGGATCGATGTGGGATATCGCCGACTATGAATACACAGGGAATTTCTTTCGTAGCGATCCTTACGGCAACAATGAAATCTATATGAATAAATACAATCCGAATAACGATACCTGGGTACCGATTTCGGAATGCCCGTTCGCATTTTACGATACGGATAATGATGGAGAATCGGAGGTAGCCGTTCGGTTCAGTGCAGCCCCCCTCGAATTTTCAGCACAGCGCGACCCGGATTATGCCAATCAGCGAAATCGGTATGAAGGGAGCTACGATCCTGCCATGAATCGAATGGGGGTTGTGAATATCCGCTATAGTTTCGACATCGATGGCGGGAGTTCGAAGGAAGAGCCACTTCATTATGAAATGGGATTCACCATGACCGGCAGCCTGCCGTATGAATTCCCATTGATGCACCGCAATCAACCGCTACGGCGTCATCCCAAATGGACAGTCTGCATTCGCCACGAACAAGCCCGCAAGGTTTCCGAACAATATGTTGCCGAACATACAGGATTCACGTGGCGCGAATTCGAAGATTCCCGCCTGAAGATTGGGCATCCCTCCCGTCCTGAATACGATCGCCGCTGGGAAGGGGTGTTTTGGACATGGTCGCGGAGGATTATCCACAATACCGGCGGTCCGATTCAAGATTGGAATGTCCGGCGGGAATACATGCCGATCTCCTGCAATCGGCGCTTTGTGTATTATTCTCCGGTTGATCGCAGATTGCACTTGAAAGGCGCGAAAGAAGGCTGGCTGCAAATCGGCCATATCGGCAATGAGGAAGCGCTCGGTGAAATTCGAATGTTCGATACGGACGATGACGGCTATTTTGAACGCTGGGAATATTTTACGGCGGATTCTTCCGAACCGTACCGGACAGCCCAGGTGAACAAGGATGAAAATCTGGATTTTCAAAACGATTGGCAGGAAATGCAGTCGTTCTATACCGAAATTATTCTCCCCGAGTCGATTCAGTTGAACGAGACACTCATCGGTGAATTCGAAAAGATCAATGCTGACTTTTCACCGATTCCCGCCACTCTTTCTGAAGCGTTGACGAAACATATCAGTCCGGATGAGAAACGGTACATACTCGATCTCATTCGTGAATACCGTTATCGCCAATTTCGGCGATATATACGGGATTTGAACAAAAAACAGATGGAGAAAATCCCATCGAATGACCCCCGATCGAATGCTGAACTTATGCAACAATCTACGCAAAGTTGGGATTTAGCGGTCCTGATGACACAATTCGAATTCGCATACGAGCAAGGAGATTTCAAACAAGCCATCGATGAGATTAGGAAAATCAGGAACACAATTCACGAAATGGAATAAAGCGTGATTGGGTAGGTTGAACAAGGTGAAACCCACCATGTTTCATTATGATACAATTGTGCAAGGGAGAAAGGTGGGATTCGTATCCTCATCCCACCCCACAATCTATGGCATAAAAATTGCGTGGAACAATAGTTGCAACGATTGCGGATCAGAAAAAAAATGTTCTCTAGTACCTTGATTTATAGTGATTTATGATCATCAGCTCTCTCTGACTCCTTCGCGTATTGCGCTAAAGTGACGAGTTGGAAATCACAAAAAAACAGATAAAATTCTTATAATTGAATCTGAGTTGTAACACGAAAAGTTACAGCGAGTCAGAATGAACAAACGGTTGCTTAAACGATATGAATACAACAAATTACGTCTCCTTCGATTCTGTCTTATCCGGTCAGTCGTTCAAAGACCTTATACTCCTGAAAGACGGTAAACTGGACTTGAGCCGGTTTGACGCCTTGATGCGGGGGGTGTTGGAAGAGAGTGCAAAAACGGCTAACGTGCCTCCTCACCAACTTGTCCGTATCGTTCGTGACGGTCGAGTGATTTGGACAACGGCCGAACAAGCACGGAGTATGGTACAATATCACCGGCACCATTCCCTTTCGGATGATTCCGAAGCAGTAGCTAACCAAATCGAAAGAGCGATCAGCGGTGATATCAACTATCTGGAAGACGAGATGCTCCTTCTGCTCTGCATGGCGGAAACGGGGAATCAAGGAAATCAAGAAATCCTCACCAGACTGGAAAGGCGAAGAGAAGATGTGTTCCGTTTATCGAATGAAATACGGGACAGCGAGGCGGACCTGAATCGCAGGAAGCGGGATACGAGAATCGTCGGCAATTTTGAGGAAAAAATGGGATTGATGTTGAACGCCCGTAACAAAGGTCAAGAAGACCGGGCGCACCAGTTGGCGATGGAGCTGCGGTTGGATAAGAAGAAATATCTCCTCTATGCCCGTTCGCTTGCACCTTATACCCAAAAAATTCAACAACTTAGAGGGGAATTGGTACGCACGAAAGAAAAAGTGCTGCGGCATATCATGACAGGAGTCGTATCGGAAGCGAACAGCCTTTCTCTGACAATGGAATCACTACAAAAGAACATGTCCCAGTTGGAAAATGCATTTGAAAAATGTGCCGATTCCATGAAGGTTGATAATAAGTATTTGGAAGCACTGAAAAAGAAAATGGGCGCAGTACAAAAAGCCATCGAAAATAAATCCGAACGGAAAGAAGCGCTTGAACAGGAAAAAGCGGCTCTCCAAGAAGAAATCGAGAAATTAAAACTAGCCGCCGATAAAATGGGAGCCGATGCTCTAGAAGATGGCATCAATGATCAGCTCAAAAAACATCAGGAAAACACCCCCAAGATCAAAAAAGAACCGGGATTGGATAAATTGGTAGGAAGCCAGGAAGTTTCAAGGATGCACATAAATAGAAGATAGTATCTATAAATTATCATTATACGCACAATTTCATGAAATATGAAAAGGGAAATCTATTTCATCGGTTCATCATTAAAGGATTTTAAAAACCTTCCTTTTCCTGTTCAAGAAACATTCACCTTTGCATTAAGACGAGCACAGGAAGGAAAAAAACATCCAATAGCCAAACCGATGAAAGGATTTGGGGGTGCTGGAATAATCGAATTGGCCATGGATTTTGAGCGTGATACATATCGAGCTATTTATACGGTGAATTTTAGAGATAGAATATATGTATTACATGTGTTCAAGAAAAAGTCGAAACACGGAATAAAAACATCAAAAACTGATATTGACATGATTCGAAGAAGGCTGCGGTTTGCTCAGCAACATTACGAACAAGAAAGTAAAGAAACGTTATGAGTGTCGAAAAAAGCGAAGCGATTTATAAGATGTCTGATAATATCTACTCTGATTTGGGGTTTCCAGAACCGGAAGTTTATTACTATAAATCGAAACTCGCTATGAATATACTTGACATTGTTGAGGATCAAGATATATCTGGTGATCAGCTCGAATCCCTACTTGCTTTATCCAAAAAAAGCGTAAACGATTTAATTCATGGTCGATTCTCTCAATTCACTACGGAACAACTTCTTTATTTTTTAAATACACTTGGAAGAGATATAGATATAATTATCAAAAAGACGGATTCAGAACTCGTTGGGCAAATCAGTGTACAAGTTCAGTAATTTGAATACTTTACGCTTTTTCTATCAAGTTTTTTTTCTCTTGCTTCATTCCTTCCAATTTCTCTTTGGTTTCCGTTTTCAATCGTTCCAAATGACTCATCGCTTTGCGGACTGAAAATTTGCTGTTCTCTAATTTATTCCTGGATTCATGAATGCGGGATTGCACGATCCAATCCATAATGAGACCATCAAAAAAATAATCCGCAAAGGTGCTGAATGATCCGATTTCAATATCGATGTTGGTTTCAATTTTATCGTTGACGTCGCGGATTTCACGTTGAAAACGGCGGAGCGACTGTTGCGCTGCATGAGCCTGCTGTTTGGCGTCATTGATGCGGGAATGTTTGATCGCGGTCGAGATGAAGCCACCGCCAATCAACTCTCCCTTCTCAACATTGAAACATACTATTTAAATGAATCAATTATTCCGAAGGAGTCGATATTCATGATGAACACATTTCGTACATCGATTTCGATCACAATTGTATGTTTCTATTTCCTATCCGCCATTCCCCATTCTATCATCGCAAGCGAGGAGTGTGTCTCCCTCGACGGCGCATGGCAGTTTTGCCTTGACCCTGATAACGAGGGATTCAAGCAAAAATGGTATGAACCGGATCATGATCGCTCTCTATGGGAACAAGTGAATGTCCCCCATACCTGGCAGGTTGAGCCGGAAACTTTGGAATACGAAGGACTTGCCTGGTACGCGCGGGAAATCGAGCCGGATTCGGATTGGGCGAACAAGGAAATCAACATCGAGTTCGACGCCGTCTATCGGGACACACGCATTTGGCTCAACGGCCATTTGCTGGGTGAACGGGTTGGCAGCGGATGGACACCGTTTTCTTATTCCCTGACAGAACATTGGAATGATCGTCAAACGAATGTGGTCACCGTACAGGTCGATAATCGCTTTTCAGAAAAAGCGCTGCCGTATCTCGATTCATTCGACTGGCCTCGCGACGGGGGCATCATCCGAAGTGTGCGGCTTCGAATTCTACCCAATTCCTATATCGAACGTTTGCTGATCCATGCAGAACCGGCAACGGATTTCTCCTCGGCAAATGTGCAAACCACGATTCCGATTTCTTCGATTCCAAACATAAGTGATGATTTGACAATAAAGGCAATTTTATACGATCCGGAAGGAAAGCGCATTCAAACGTTAACCGCTCAAGTCAGAGAAAAAGAAAGCGATACTTTCGGAGCCATGATAGAAGGAACAATCGGCGATCCCTTCTTATGGCATTTCGATCACCCCCATTTATATCGCATGATTTGCCGCCTCTATCAAGGCAGCGATTTGATCCATGAAAAAGAATCGGCATTCGGCATTCGGAAAGTCGAAATGGAAGACGGTAAATACTATTTGAACGGGGAACCGATGCGCTTGATGGGAGTGGAATGGATGCCGGCCAGCGATCCTCGATATGGGATGGCACAGGATCCACGGATTATCCGACAAATCCTTACGGATATGAAACAGTTGAATTGTGTCATTACACGATTCCATTGGCAGCAGGATGATTCCGTCTTCGAATTCTGCGACGGGGAAGGAATCCTTGTGCAAGAGGAAGTCCCGGCATGGGGACCGCGCACCATGAACGGCAATTTCGACGGCATCCAAGAAATGCATCTGCGGGAAATGATCCTGCCACATTACCTTTTCACCTGGATCGTTTATAATAAATCCGATCAGCCGGTTGGCACCGGCAAGAGAATATTGCCGGATTTACCTCCCGGTTCGAATCATATAGAAGAAATCGAATGGCCGAGTTTGACCGCGCTGCCAAGAGTTCGTATCGAAATATTTCGGCCAACGGGATATTCCGTGCTCGATCAGGAATGGAAATAATACATTTTTACGAAGCATGAAGACGGGAACAAAAAAGAAGAGCAAAATCACCTGCTTGAACTGCAAGCATTACTATATTACGTGGGATAAACATTTTCCCTACGGCTGCCGGGCATTGGGCTTTAAAACAAAGCGTCTCCCATCGATCGTCGTAAAGGAAAGCTCTGATATGGATTGTTTGATGTTCGAGAAAAAGAAATCCCAAAATTAGCCCATCAACGTGCCCCCCGATACGGGATATTCGTCTCCCGTGAGAAATGATGCTTCATCGCTGGCCAAGAACAAAGCAAGGTACGCCACCTCTTCCGGTTTCCCCATCCGCCCGATGGGTTGATAGGCAGATAAGTTTTGCAATATTTCTTCTTCCCGCCCCGGATAATTTTTCCGTACGTATTCATCGACAAATGGTGTGTGAATCCGCGCAGGGCAGATGCAATTGCAACGGATGCCATGCTCGACATAATCAAGAGCGATGCTTTTCGTCATCATCAGCACCGCCCCTTTCGATGCACAGTAGGCAAACCGCTCTTTCACCGCGATCAATGATGCGATCGAGGCCATGTTGATAATAACTCCCTGCTTGCGCTCCACCATCGAAGGGAGCACCGCTTTCGATACATTGAAAACACCGGTGACGTTGACATTGATGATTCGATCAAAGTCTTCTTCCTTGGTGTTAAGCAAATCACCGACCAAACCCACACCGGCATTGTTGACCAAAACATTGATCTTTTGATCTTTTTGCAGCACGTGTTCGACAGCGGATCGGGCGGAATCCGGTTGGGTCACATCGCAAGAAATAAATTGAGCCTGACCGCCTGTCTCTTCGCTCAATTGATCCGCCGCTTCTTTGTCGATGTCGGCGATCCACACTTTCGCTCCCGCTTGAACGTACACCTTTGCAATCGCACGACCGATTCCCGATGCCGCGCCGGTGATAAATGCGATTTTTCCTGTTAAATTGAAATATGGATGTGTCATTTTTCATTCCTATTGTTTCTGGGTGCTCCATCAAGGGCTGGCTGGCGCCTTGCCCATGGCATCCGGCCCGTGGGTAGAGCAGGCGTCCCGCCTGCATCTGTATGGCAAGCGAGACGCTTGCTCCACCCGATTGAAACTAAATACATGTCAAGCATAATACTTTACAGAAAATGGAAAGAATATGTAATACTCATTGAATGTTATCCTCATGTAAAGGTCGTTGACAGTGGCGAAGTCGAAGAAAACGATTATCGATGATTTGGTGAAATTGGGATTGAGTCGTACCTTGGCGAATCGTTCGTATACTAAGTTCGGCTATGACGCCGTATCGGAAGTCCACCAAAATCCCTATCAACTTCTTCTCCTCGACGAACGCTCCAAATGGCAGGATGTCGACCGTATGGCACACCAACTCGGCTTCGATGAAATGTCGCAAGAGCGGGTGACGGGTTCCATTCATTATTCCCTGCGTTCAGCTTCGTCCGATGGCCATGTTTTCCTACCCAAAAATGAATTATACCGCCGCATGGGCTGGTTTCTCGGATACTATGATGATGAAACGAACGAGACGGCGATGGAGGAAATGCTGAATCGCCGAGAAATTTTTGTTCTCGACCTCGATGAATTCGGCAATCAATCGGTGTATTCGCATTCGCTTTATCGGGCGGAATATGAAATTGCTCATCACTTGGCCGATTTATCGAACGCGAGTTCCCGTATGGCATTAACCAAACCGACCGAAGAGGAAATGAAGCAGGTCGAGGAGGAACTCAAAATAAAACTCGCTCCCGCGCAATATGAAGCGATATCGGCCTCGCTCGAAAACAAACTGGTCATCATCACCGGCGGTCCGGGGACGGGGAAAACCACGATCATTCGCGGTGTACTTCATTTATGGGAACAAAGAGGCGCACGAATTCTCCTCACCGCCCCAACCGGCCGTGCCGCCAAGCGCTTGGCAGAAAGCACAGGACGCCGCCGAGCCTGCACCATCCACCGTTTGCTCGAATACAATCCGGAAGCACAGCAGTTCGGGCGCAATGCCGGGCGAAAACTCAAAGGCGATTTGTTGGTCGTCGATGAGGCATCCATGATCGACACCGAACTGATGGCCAGTTTGTTGGAAGCTCTGAAATCCTCATGCCATTTATTGATTGTCGGCGATGTCGATCAACTGCCGTCTGTAGGACCCGGATTCGTGCTGCACGATTTGATCGAGAGTGGGTATTTTAAGACAATCCACCTTTCTGAAATTTACCGCCAACAGAAAGGAAGCCTGATTTCTCTCAATGCCCACAAGATCAATACCGGAGAGATGCCGGATATCGATGGGCTTGGGGTGGATGAAGGCCAGGATTTTTTCTTTATCACAAAACCGGATGCACTACGCACACGTGAAGCGATTCTCGAAATGGTGACCGATCGCATCCCCAACCAATTCGGATTCGATCCGAAGGTAGATGTGCAGATCCTATGTCCCATGATCAAAAAGGATGTGGGAGTCGAGTTGATGAACGCTGTGTTGCAAGAACGGCTGAATCCCTCTACATCCCGCTTTCAAGCGCCGTTTTATCAGTTGTCCATCGGCGACAAAATCATGCAAACAAAAAACGATTATTCGAAGGATGTCTTCAACGGTGATATCGGATTTGTGAATCAAATCGATGTAAAAGAGGAAACCGTCATAATCAATTTTGATGGCAGAGATGTCCATTACATGAAACAGGAATTGGAAAACACTTCCTTAGCCTATGCGGTAACGGTGCATAAATCACAGGGAAGCGAATATCCGGCGATTGTAATGCCGCTTGTCACCCAACATTACCCTATGCTGCAACGAAATTTATTGTACACAGCAGTCAGCCGGGGGAAACAGCTGGTCGTATTGGTCGGAAGCCGCCGTGCGCTCGAAACCGCCATCCGCAACAACAAAATCCGCACCCGATACACCGGCTTGAAACGCATGTTGGATTTCGCTTTTCAATCGGCAAAAAAGAAGAAGAAAAAGAAATAATTTATACATACAAACCTTTCCCAGGGGCGTTGCCCGCTGGCTATCTTCTTTAACCCCGTTGGGGTAAGGTTCCTCCCGCCTTCAAGGTAGGAGATAAAAGAATCCCCCTTAATAGGATGGTAGACAAAAGTAAAATCCACCCTGAAAGGACGGTAAACAAAAGTAAAATCCACCCTGAAAGGGTGGCAAACGAAAGCAAAAACTCACCCTGAAAGGGTGGTAGATGACAGCCAGCGGGCAACGCCCCTGGGAAATGAGTTTCAATACCAAAACAGCCCTGAAAGGGCGACAGATGACAGTCATACAAACATTTTCACGATACCCCATCCTGAAAGGGTGACAAACAATAACCAGTTTAGAATATTTACAACTGGATCACTCGCTCATACAGCCGTTCCAATTTCTCCCCCAAAACCGAATATTTATGCCGCTCTTCCACATACTTCCGTGCATGCTTCCCAAGTTCCTGCCGGAGTTCAACCGACTGCATAAGCCGTGCCAACTGCGCGGTAAATTCATCCGCCGTTTCGGCGAACAGCACTTCCCGTTCATGGAAAACATCCAAGCCTTCCGCTCCTAACCGAGTTGTAATGATCGGCATTCCTGCCGCCATCGCTTCGAGCAATTTATTGCGAATTCCCGCCGCCACCCGAAGTGGGCAAAGATAGATGTCATCTTGGAACAAATGGTCTTCCATCTGGGGTACATCAGCCAAAAGAGTGATTCCATCTTTCCCGTCAAATTTGGAAATAACGCGAATCGGGCGGGTGCCGATTAGATATGTTTCCATATTCGGAAATTGCTTTCGAATGGCCGGAAGAATTTCATCGTTATAAAAGAGCACACTGTCAATGTTCGGAAAATAAAAAAGGGTGCCGGTAAGGATGCATCGCGGTGAATGATTATCAGCATGAGATTTGGGAGAAAACTGCTCCAAATCCACCCCGTTTTGAATGATGTCAAATTTAAAATCGGGATGATATTTCTGAAAATACTTGGAGTCGATATCCGAACAAACGATGGCCGCGTCAACATGGTTGAGAACAAACCGCTCGAAGCGGGGAATCGTCGCCAATTCCCATCGGTCGATCCAACGTTCCAGCCGCTTTCTTCTAAATTTTAGGGATCGTTCCAGGTACAAAATCAACGAATCTGTAAAATCGATAACTTTCGGAACTTCGATGCCGCATGCATATTGCCCCATTCTCATGCGGTCGAAGTGAACGATGTCGTAATGACCGTGATTCAAGGTTTGTTCGATTGCAGACCGCACTTCCGGAGAGCGGCACCATGAAACCCGAATCGGTTCTCGGCGCAGCAAACCGATCGCACTTTGAACAAGAGAGCGGGATTGTACGATCTCAATCGTCGTTACCCGTACGCCCATATTTTGTATCTTTCGCACATCGGCCGGTGTTTGTTCCGGCAGCATCATCGAGATCAAATGAACTTCATGACGTTTGGAAAGATATTTCAAATAGTTATACGGCCGCCTTCCGTCGGTTTCCGTCGGAACAACCGGTGTGACAAAAAGAATTCTCATTCGGATTTCCTATTCAACTGATGCAACTCTTTGTAGATATTGCCAACAGTTTCCTCTAGGACAAGGAGTCTGTAAAGCATTGCACTAGGCACGACGCTGACCATTTAAATTTTTACTTCTAACCGCTTGCGCCCCTATACAAAATCGTGAAAAAATATGATCTTGAAGCATCCAAGAATTTTCCAAAGGGAGGCAGCAATGAGTGAAAGTAAATTTTCACGGCGAGATTTCATGAATAAGACGGCAGTCGGCGCGACAGCTCTCGCGGCCGGGATGCCCAAGAAAGTGCTGGGAGCCAATGACAAGGTCATCGTGGGGATGATCGGAACCGGCGGACGCGGCAAGCGCTTGCTGCGGGCATTCACGAATATCGAGGGGTATCACGTCGCGGCCTTGTGTGATCTTCGTGAAGAACGTTTGGAAGAAGCGTCCGTGATCTGCGAACAATATAAACCGACTCCGCGCACCTACACCGATTTCAGGGAAATGCTGGACAAAGAGAAACTGGACGCGTGCTTCGTGGTAACCGAAGAGGCTAATCACGGCAAGTGTGTAATTCCCGTGTTGGAAGCCGGTCTCCATTGTTTCAGTGAAAAACCGATGGATATTTCCGTCGAGCAGGTCGAACGAATCACCAAAGCGGCTCGAAAATCCAAAGGCATTTATCAAGTTGGTTTTCAACGCCGGTATTTGCCTACGTTTCAAGACGGCATAGGTCACATTCATGAAGGACACTTAGGGAAAGTGACATTCATGCAAGGAATGTGGCACTGGACTGGCGGCCTGGGTCCCCGGTACCTGGATTTCGATCTTTCCGGCGGTTGGTTCCTCGCCCAGGCGTGTCATCACGCCGATGTAGCGATGTGGGTGATGAAGGATCAACCTCCTATTCGCTGCACAGCGATGGGAAAGGTCACTGTTGATTACCCCAATCCGCCGGAACGCTGCGCCGAAGATCATTCCGCCCTCTCCTTCGAGTTTCCGGACGGCGGAATTTTCTCCTATACTCATCTGATGTATTGCCCCGAGCAGTTCACCGGAGAAAAACTGTGGGTTTATGCTGAAAAAGGCGGAGTGGATTTGCCGAAAGGAATGAAATATCCGCGCCCCAACATGGGAGAACCTCAACGGATCGCCAAGGAATCGTCCGACTGGGATGACGGCACCTATGAAGAACTGGAAGCCTTTGTCCAACATATACGCAACGGTGAACAACCGCTCAGCAACATCGAAACGGCCAGAAAGTCTACGCTGATGGGAATCATGGGGCGGATAGCGATGTATCAGGTCGAGAAAAACAAATACATACCAAGATTAATCATGTGGGATGATTTAGTATAATTGGATCTGCACAATGGGGAGTGCAAGTATTCCTACAATGCTTACGCGTTTTGCGCTTCTCGTGATCGATAATCAATTATACAAAGGCTTATGGCAGCCAACAACAACACACTTCCTTCTACAAAAATGATTGTTTTTACCCCAATCCACGTAATCAAATAAAACGAGGTCAATAAAGTCCCGACAATACTTCCTAGTGAAGAAATCGCGTACAGATTTCCTACACCCGTCCCCAGCCAGTCGAGATTATGGACCCGCAACTTGACCGCATAGGGGCTGACGGCCCCCATGAATATCGAAGGAACGAAAAAGAGCGATAGTGAAGCGGCCAACGATTCAATTCGCATTTCGAATCGCTGTTCAAATACCCAGTTGTTGATCCAATCACTGTAAAGAGGGAAAAAACACATCAGCAAACCGGGAACGGTAAGCAGGCTGGCAAAAATGGTCAGCGTCGCTCTCCAATCCGCCAGTTTTCCGCCTGCCCAGTACCCGACAGTCAAACCGCCGAGAAAAACACTGATCAAACTTCCCCACACAAAAACCGTATTGCCGAAATGGGGAGCCAGAATTCGGCTCCCCAATATTTCAAAAGACATAACGGTAGCGCCAGATAGAAAAACGATGAACGGTATCAATTTGAGTCGATCCTCCGAGAGCGCAATAATTCAACCGGCGCAAAATCATCGACCAGCACATCGGCATTGACTTGCAGTTGGGTCAAATCTTCCAAAGTGCGCACAAATTCACGAAAGGAGAAAGAAAATTTCAATTTTTCTTCTAAAATATCCGCCCTCCGGTTGAGTTCCAAAGTGGTCATTTCTTTGTCTTGTGAAAGAGCAATAAAAATATAATTGTTGGAACGGATAGCATCGAGAAGGAAAAGTTTTTCAAATACTTCCTGATACGTTTTCACTTGCGATGTATAAAATTGATTGGTTCGTGGCCCCCATACGTTCGCGACTACCGCCCCGTCCGGTTTGATACTCTTTTTCACGATCTCAAAGAATTCTTTCGTAGTCAGATGAAAAGGAATGGCGTCATTGTTGTAGGCATCGAGAAAGATGATGTCATATTGCTCTCGGCTCCGGCGAAGAAATTGACGGCCGTCTTGAATATAGACACTTGTGTTTCCCGTCGGTTTGAAGAAGAAATACTTTTGGGCCACATCGACGACCTCTTTGTCGATTTCCGCAATATCGATTTTCACATCGGGCATGTGTTTGGCCATCACTTTCGGCATGGAGCCGCCGCCAAGACCCACAAACAGAACTTTTTCTGGAAGCCGCTCCAAAAATCCTAGAGCGAGGAACATGGCGCGCGTGTAGGGATACTTCAACTCGTACGGATCATTGACATTGGTAGCACTTTGCGAGCCGCGCGTCCGGTCGAACGAAAGATAGCGATACCCGGCCACTTCCGTCACACGAATATGGTGATATAACGAATCTCCGTCATAAAGAACTTTGGCCGGTGGAAGACTCGCAAGCAGGGGGATCGATAAAATGAGTGATGCAATAAGAAGGATATATTGTTTTGTTTTCATGAATACCAAATAGTATACTCCATTCTTGCATTAAATTGATTGCTTGCATTATAAAAGCATGATAAAAAAAAGAGAGGGGTAAATATACCCCTCACTTGTTTCTAGAAAGATACCGGAGCGCGATCAACCTGCCCGCATCTTTTGACTAGTATATAGTCAACCAAATTTATCGGCCGCCTAAACGGTTCACTCGAACAATCCCCCCACCGGAGCGCATCATGATATCCCCGATACTGACAAGGCCATTGCTGGCATCATAAGGGAGTCCATACCGGATACCATTTGAACCGCCATACATCATTTCCGCCGCGGGTCCGAAGGCATAGAGAATATAATCTCCCTCTTTCAAGGGGGGATCGTAATTTGTTCCACCGTAATCTCCGCCGTTATTGGCTGGATCATTATCGGCATAATAATAGACGTTATTTCCCGTAATTCCGAAACGTTCCGAATGACCACCCGATGCGTTTTCCAGATGTGCAGGAACAAAAGGATCGATGGGAATCGAAGACATATATGCAATAGGACTAGTCAAAGGTGCAAGAACATGAACTTGCCGGCGAGTGGCTTCCGGTTCATTACCCACATTACTGAATTGATTTTCAATTCTGTCTCGGCCCCAATCCGTATCGTCATCCCAAAAATCGATCAGAAGAACACCTTTATCCAGCCGCAGTTGCTCGATACCTGTCAAAGTGGAACGCATATCGGCATACGAACGAGAAACCTTTGCCCGTACTTGAGCATTCAAGAAATTGGGGACGGCTATCGCCGCCAAAATTCCAATAATGGCAACAACGATAAGAAGTTCAATGAGAGTAAAGCCAGCTCGTTTCATGGATAAAAAACCTCCCAAAATAAATAGATCGTTCGAAACAATCGTAAACAAATACCTAACAAACTATCATACCATAAATCGGATTAAAAATGAAAGGCGTTTGTCACGAATTTGTAAAAAGGATCATCGAGTGGAAATTTGCTTCGAGTAGGGGGTTTGAATGTTATAGGTGCGGCTTATATTCCGAATTTCTTCGAGTAACTCCGGCTTGTCCCCCTCTTCGACCATTCGGCCGACAAGATAATACGCCTTGTGACGCGCCCAATCACGGGCGATTTCATAGGTTCCGTTGTCATGAGGCGGAACCGGCAGTTCGACGATCATTTCTTTCTGTTCATCGAAAGCTTCCCCTACGAGGCGAAGAGTGATTTTCTTTTCACCTTCCAATCTCCCCCAAATGCGAAGTTCCCCTTTCAAATACAGATCCGGCAAGACTTTTGGATAGACTTTCGTCTCATCGATATTTCCAAAATTGGGGCTGATTTTCAGAAGAACCGGATCTTCCACATACCCGAACACGGATTGAATAACGGCGGGTAATTCGTTGTTATCCCGCTCGAAAGCGACCAGCCCACGATTCCGGTAAGCCAACATGTCCAGCAGATAATTATTCAGCTCTTCACCGGTTCCGACACAAAAAATCGACGTACTTGGCCCGCGAAAACGGGTAAGATCATTGATGATTTTCCGGCTGTTGACGACACCTACATTGGGACGCCCGTCACTCAGCAGGATCAAAATCAACGGCCGCGCTCTTTTTGTTCCCAGTTGAACAAGAGGTTCCAGTGATCGGTATATATCGGTTCTCCCGGATGCTTTGAGAGGCTTGATAAAATCCCATGCTTCTGAAACGTTCTCTTCTGTAGCCGGAACGAATGTTTCCGTAAATTTCCGTACCCTTCGCTTAAAACCGACGACATTGAATTGATCTGCCGGGCGAAGACGCTCGAGGATGTCCAAAAGTTGCCGTTTCAGAACTTCGATCCGCCTTCTTCCCATACTCGCCGAAGCATCCAATACGAGAATGACATCTTTTGGCAGTATTTGCAATCGTTCATCCGCCGCCGTCGGACGTATACGTACCATAAAATATCCATCGCCGCCGATGTGATGATAGGTAAAAAGATCGACATCGACCAAATCATCCAAACTCACATAGCGTTCCCGCATTTGTTCTTTCGCTTCTTCTTCCTTTTCAAGCGTGGTTGGCCGTGGGCTGGAACGCATCAGTTCAGGGGAAGGAAGTAATTCATTGACCGGTGGGAGTTCGATTTGAGGCTCGGAAATATCGATGTTCGGTTCCGGTGGCGCTGCCTCTGCGATAAGCATGGTGGATAGAGAATGGTCAACAACCGGATCGGTATCGACTATCGGAGCCGGAAGACCGGCCAATAATCGCCTTCGAGAACCTTCCCCCCGTCCGGTCAGCGAGATACGGTTGGTTTGAGCGGTTTCCGTCACGGCTCCTTTGCCCGCGGATTGTTCGAAATTTTCGATAGCTCGATTGCCGGAATCCGAGGTGATAAGCGATTTCGCCACGCGGTCATCGACAAACTCATCTTCCTGACCCTCGTTATCTTCATACTCCGGTATTTCGTCCTGTTCTAAAGTTGGGATCATTTCTGTCAGTTGCGGTTCCGCTGTCCGTGATGGGATTTGAGATAATTCATCGATTCTCTCATTCAGTAGCCGTTCTCGTTCTTCCTGCAATTCTTCTTGAGTTGGCCGCGAAACGAAATTCCGGGATTCCAACTGTCGAAAACGGACTTTGAATAACGTTTCCACTCCCTTCTCGATATGCTGGATCGTGGCAACCTGCCACGAGCGGGAAATGAAAACAAAGCAAAGATGAATAGCCAAAGAAATCGTCAATGCAATTACAAATAAACGATTCCCGCTTTTGCGCGAGTAAATACGCGTGATAGGAGGCCGTATCCCATATGGTAAAGTTGATCGTGACATGGCTTTTCTGTCTTGTTTCGCTATCCCAATTCTCTTATCCGTCTCATTTAACCATCTTTCGGATTCATTTTATCGCCAAATTCCTTTTCCGCTTTGTTTTTCCACTCTGATTCCGAATAATTTTGTATTAACTCATTATAGAGTATCTTGGCTTCATTCGTTTCATCCACGGCAAGGTGGCAGCGAATTCCGCGATACATCGCTTCCGGCGTCAATGTGGGATGATCGTAAATGATGGCGACGCGGAGAAAAGATTCAAGCGCTTCTCCGGGACGGTCCAACGATTCAAGCAGTCTGCCGCGGTCCATATAAAGATCCGCTTCAAAGGTTGCATCCGGACTCCCGACTTTCTGATATTCCGCTAGGCTTTTTTCATACAATTCGAGGCTTTTTTCCTTTTGGCCAAGTCCTTCCAATGCCTTCGCCTTGCTCCAGAATATTTCCGGTTTGAAGTCACTTTCAGGAAACTTGTTGAGAAATGTATCCGCATTATGCACGGTTTCTTTCCACTGTTTCAGCGCGACAAGTTGATTGCCTTTGGCAATACATGCCCGTTCCTGTACTGACGATTGGTCGAACAGCGTAAGAACTATCTCACTGATTTGCAACGCTTGTTCATGTTCTTTCTGTTCATCGGCGTAAAAAATCATCCAAAAGATCACTTCACTGGGCAATTTCGAAGCGGTTTCCGTTTCGAGCAGAGAAAGAAATCCTTGAAAAGCTGGATCAAAATTCTTTTCATGGTACTCACACAACGCTTTGCGCATGATCACTTCATTTTTGTTTTTGAAATCCGGAAATTCCTTTAACAGACAGCCATATGCGCTTGCGGCAGAAACGCGATCTCCCAGCAATTCATAGATATAAGCCCTCCAATAGATCGCTTCGGATTTTCGGGCTTTATTCTCAGCGACACGGTTCAGTTCTTCAAACGTTTTCAAGGCTTCTTTGTATTGTTTCAACTGGTATTGTGCCAACGCTTTTCGATAAATCGTTTCTTCCTTGTTTTCAAAATCCGGGAATTCCTGCAGCAATCGATCGGCAGTTCGAATCGCTTCCGGATAGTTTTTGTCGGCAAAATAAGCGTTGCATGCCCAACTCAACGCCTCTTTCGCGCGGGGAGAAGACTGGTATGTCTCGAAAAACTGCTCGAAAGTCTTCCCGGATTCTGCGTATTGATCCAATCTGTAGAGCAAATCGCCGATCAGATAGAGCGATTCTTGGGCATATTCCCCCTTCGGCTCTAACATCCGAGAGGTCTGCAATTCGGAAACGGCTTCCGTATATTTCTTTTGTTTTGCATACGTCTGGCCAAGCAGGTAATGAACATTCGAATTCATCGATGTAGATATCGTCTGTTGAAGAAGGTTTTGACACTCCTGAGCTGCAGATTCAAGTTGATCGGATAAATAATACGCCCAAGCGAGCTGATACCAGGAACGGTCCCGGTAATCGCCCGCATTGGGATCGGCGATCACTTCCCGAAAATAACGAATCGCTTCTTTATACATTTGCTGCCGGTATGCGCAGGTACCTTTCAGAAAAACGATCCCGGCGGCAAGGTCTTCCGGAAGTGACTGCCGTTGCAATGTATTCGCGATTTCGAGTGCTTGCGCATCGTTCCCCTGGCGGTATTCCGCCCACGCAGCACCGTATTTGGCCTTGGCTGTATTATCACTCTGCGGATATTGCTTGACATAATCGCGGTAAATCTTCGCCGCTTCGGCGAATTGATCCATGTTGTAGAGCACTTGCGCTGATCGAAGCTGCGCTTCTTCGATAAGGGGAGCGTCTTTTTTGAGACCATATTGTTCAGGGGTTTTCCATACGCTATACAAGAGATTTACGGCTTCTTGATTCGTGTTTTTCTTGGCAAGAAGTTCCGCCAGTAAGTACGTGGAAAAAGCGAAGAATTCGCCTTTTGGATATGTATCCCGAATTTGCCGGTACTTTTGCTCTGCTTCATTGTTTTTTCCTTCGGCTTCATAGCACCGGCCGGCATAAAACAACGCCGCTTCGAGCAATGCGCTGTCCTTCGCTTCTTTGATGACACGCTGCAAAGGGGAGAGACCTTTTTGTGTATCCCCTAATTTGTACGAAATTTCCCCAATACGCAGAAGCGCGTCGTAACGTCTCTCATAATTGGGAAACGCTTGCATTAAATCTTGAAAAACCTGCCGTGCTTTGATGAGATTGATTTTCGATTGCACCGGATTGGATTTGCTTTGCGAAAGGGAAAGCTGGTAGAACGATTCCCCTTGCCGGAACAACGCTATTTCCCGATTCTTGCTGTTGGGGTACTTACGAATGAATTCAATATATTGCTGCGCAGCGGTCTCATGCATGCCTCGCTGATAAAGACCGTCCGCAAAATCCAAATCTTTCTGCTCCTGGGTCAGAGAAGATGATTCTTGATTTTGAGCAGAGAATGAAGAAAAAACAATTAATGTTGCCAATAATAGTAATAGAGTGAAACTGTACCGAAATTTATGCATCATTTATCACATTTCCTCTATTTGGTTACAGGTAGATTTTCTATCCATACTACATAATAGTAAAAATCTTTGGATCATTCCCGTTGATTTGTCTCTTCCGGCGGCAAAGCCGCAATTTGAATGTTCCACACCCCCGCTTTCGCGCAAGTGTCGAGTATCTCAACCGCGTATTCTAACTTTGAATCTTTATCCCCACGAATAATAACGGATTGATCCGGATATTGTTTTGCTATACGGGACAAGAGTATTTCGAGTTGCGATAAGGAAATTTCGCGTTGATTCACTACAATCGAACCGTCGTATTTGACATTGACGATCAGCTCACCCAAATCCCGCTGCGGCGGTGTCGCCGATTCGGCGGTCGGCACAGTCACAGAGAGTTCATTCTCCAATCGGGCGAAAACCGATGTAGTGATGAAAAAAATCAACAGTAAAAAAACAATATCGATCATCGGAGCCATCGGGATCGCCGGCTCTTCGTCTTGTAATCTTCCTAAAAGATTCATAATTCTTTACTCCATCTCGGCGGAAATATGATCCGCGATCTCCACCGCCACTTCTTCAACTCTTCCGATTAAATTTTGCAGACGGCCCCGGAAGAAAAAGAAAAAGCCCATACACGGAATCGCGACGATCAATCCGGCGGCCGTTGTCACAAGAGCCTGCGCCACCGCTCCCGCCAGCGCAACCGGTTTGACTACACTGATGTCGAAGGCGATAAAATTAAACGCCTTGATCATCCCCAAAACAGTTCCCAGTAGTCCCAACATCGGGCTGACAGTAGCAATTTCAGCTAAATAGCGGACTTTCCGCATCATGCTTTCGGCTTCCCGCCTCCCAACCGCCTCCATGGTGGAAGAAACGGCACTCGGATCGGTGACTCCGCGCGTAATGCCGGCCAAAATGACTTTGGCGAACATCCCCTTGGAACGCCGGCACAACCTGGCGATATCTTCATACCGTTTGTCCCGGAGATAATGCCGGATTTGCACAACCAAGTCGGAGGGAACTAGATTGCTTTCTTTAAAGAGAATGCTGTAATAGATCACTAACGTGAGCGCAAGAATGGATAACGCACCAAGAATAACCATTACCCATCCCCCCGCCGACAGCAAATCGAAAAGGGTCATCCCCTCCGCCTCCCCGATTTCCTCCATTGCCGAAATAGGGGGGGAAGTGTCTTGAATGACAGCTGTCGCATCTTCCGGCTGGGCAGCGTTACACCAAAACGGATTTACCGTCAAAATCAGACATAAAAAAGTGAGGACATAAACGAGAGAGAGTAGATAAGAATCGTGTTTCATTCTTCCAATGTTCCTCCCAAACTGGGATTCATATTTCTGCAGTATCCTTCAAACCATCTGTTAGTAATGTAATATAGTCGAACGGAATGTACAACATCCGGCAACAAATTTGAATGGAATGCAAAAAGAATAACGGTTTTGGTTGAATATCGTTTCTTTTTCACGGTTATTACATGGTATTGTGAGACGCAAAAATGCTTGACCATATTCAATTTGCCATTGTAATCGTCAGTGACCGCGCGGCAAGCGGTGAACGCGATGATGAAACCGGTCCTCTCCTCATTGATTATATACGTGCGAAGCACGGAATTTGTATAGATATCACAATTGTATCGGATGAATCAGACCTTATTAAGTCCACCATTCTTTCTTTGGCAAAGAACGATGATCTCGACGTCATTATAACATCCGGAGGAACCGGCATCGGAACTAGAGATGTAACTGTCGATGTTACCTTGGAAATTATTGAAAAAGAAATCCCCGGTTTCGGAGAAGAAATGAGACGCCGTTCTCTCGAAGTCACCCCCTATGCCATCCTCTCACGCGCCACCGCCGGAATCGTAAACGGAACATTGTTGGTCAACTTGCCCGGCAGCCCAAAAGGTGCGGTTGAATGCCTCTCATGGATTCTTAAACCATTAGTACATGCAGTAAAAATCCTAAAAAAAGAGATCACAGATTGCCAGTCCTTTGATGGTAGGGGAGGTTCGCGAACCGCCCCAAGTAAAAATTCTGAAAAAAGAGATCACAGATTGTCAAAATATCATGAAGGAAGAAGAAATGTGAGATAAAGAGAAGAAACGGAGGGGGTGGGATTCGAACCCACGAAGCCCTTTCGGGGCTTACACGATTTCCAGTCGTGCTCCTTCGGCCAGACTCGGACACCCCTCCAGTTTATGTTTTTGACAATTTAATTGTAGCGCTTTGATAGTAAGATGACAATACGTCTTGAATGCTCTGTCTGAATCCGGATTGGCCAGGATTGAAGGATTTTCAGGATAAAAATATATGAAAATATTTCATGGCGATTTTTGAAAACAGTTATTAGCCGCTGATCGCTCGTCAAATATTTGCATACTTATCAAAAGGTATATCCTGTTCATCCCCAATTTTGGTGATCTTGCTTTAGGAATATAAGTTTGAATTCACAGGTGGCCCGACACAGGGCGGACGAACTTCAGGTACGGTTTCAGAAGCTGATGGAGCAACTCGATCTAGAATCCAAAATTTCAGCATTACCGCCCGCCGTTCCAACAGGAGCCGGACTTTGGGATGACAAGAATGAATTATGATTTTGCGGAATTGCTTTCGCGTTCGGGAGAGCTGTCATGAAGAAGCAAACAGAGAAAAAACAAAAGGGCAGTTCCAGGCGGAAAGCGGGATCACGCGATGTTGCGCCGGCGTCTTCGCTCACGGATGCGCCTCAAGCAGACTTCGATTCGGTTCTGAAACTGATCGAAACTGCACGGACGAGAGCCGTCACTGCAGTCAATACGACCTTGATCGAGCTGTACTGGAGCATCGGCGAATTCATCCAGCGGAAGATTGCCGACGACGGCTGGGGAAAAGGCACAGTGGAGGCCTTGGCCGATCACATCCGCCGGAAGCAGCCCAATGTTCGTGGTTATTCTGCCAGTAACCTCTGGCGGATGATGTCGTTTTTCGAGACGTATCGAGATCAGCCAAAACTCGCAACGCTGTTGCGAGATTTACCCTGGAGTCATAACCTGCTCATCATGAGCCGGTGTAAACGGGATGAGGAGCGTGAGTTCTACTTGCGGATGGCTACCCAGGAGCGCTGGTCATTCCGTGAACTCCAGCGTCAGCTCAGTGGTGCGCTTTTTGAGCGGGTTGTACTTTCGCCGCCAAAACTTGCTCCGGCGGTGCGAGAAATTCATCCCGAAGCGGCATCGATCTTCAAGGATAGTTACCTCATCGAGTTTCTCGATTTGCCATGTATCCACTCCGAAGCGGAACTCGAACAATCCTTAGTCGAGAAATTAAAGCAGTTTCTGATCGAACTAGGGCGGGATTTCTGCTCCAGTATACCGTTCAGGTTGGTGGACGTGATTTCGCGATAGATCTGCTGTTCTTTAACCGGGCGCTTAATTGCCTGGTCGCATTTGAACTGAAGATCGAGGAGTTCCAGCCCGAACACCTGGGCAAACTGGAATTCTACTTGGAAGCACTGGATCGCGACGTGAAGAAACCGCATGAACGGCCTTCTATCGGCGTGTTGCTCTGCGCTACAAAAGACAAAGAGGTAGTTGAATACGCACTCTCGCGGGCGGTGTCGCCCGCGCTTGTCTCTGAATACCAGACCTGTTTGCCTGATAAGAAACTGTTGCAAGCCAAACTACACGAATTCTATGAACAAGCTCGTGAACAGGTTTCGTCAATGACCATCGAGAACGAGAAACCGGCCAAACAGCGAAAGTGTCGTAAAACATGAACACACTATTTTCTTTTCTGCTATTTTAATGTGTGAACGGATACAAATAAAATTACCGTCTCCCTCCCGGTATATTTTTCACAATCACTCTTTTGACTTCCAGCGGATCAATCATCCCCATGTGTTGATACACCACTTCTCCACCCGGACGAATCACTAATGTGAACGGAATCGCACCGGCCCATTCTTTGTCCACGGCTTCGATGAGTTGATACACATTGTTGGACTCGAACAAGTAATTCTTGCAAGAGGCTTCCTTTTTCTTCAAGAAGGCGAGCGCCTCATCTTTTCTACTTGGATCATCTGCGCTAATGGTGATGAGTTCGAATTTGCGATGGCGATACATCCGGTTGATGGTAACTAATTCGGGAAATTCAGCAACACATGGACCGCAGGTCGTCGCCCAAATGTTGATCATCCGCAGATTCTCGGAATCGTTTTCCACTAATTCTTTGACGCCCTCGACATTGATCGTTTCGAGCGTAACCTCTTCTTTCGCCCATCGTTCCAGAGATTCTTTTACAGAATCGCGTTTGCTGGCCCATTTGACGGAACAACCGAACACGCGGGTTTTCTTAACAGGTATCTCTTTACCTGCCAATAAAGCATCCAATGCATTCCGTGTATCTTGTGATTTCACATTTTCTTCCCGTTCGGAATCGTCGATCCGCCCGCAATACCGTAATTTTCGGTCTTGATCGAAGATGAATACATGCGGTGTCGCTGTCGGTCCGTATTTTTTCGACATTTCCTGCGTTTCACCGTCATATAGATAAGGAAAATTGAAATCTTGGTGTTTCGCACGAATCTTCATATCTTCGAACGAGTCGCCCAAATCGGTATATCCCAATTCATCCAACCGAACGGCAAGAGGATCGTTTGGGGAAATTGCGACCACTTGAACGCCCTTGTCTTTATAATCCTCGACCAATTTCATGATGCGGCCTTCATAAGCCTGCGCGGTGGGGCAGTGATTACAGGTGAAAATGAGGACCAAAATCTTGGCATCGGAATACTCACTCAAACTGTGTTTTTTCCCATCCACTCCCGGCAGTGTGAAATCCGGAGCCTTTGCGCCAATTTCAAGCGTCTCGATCTTCTCCTGATCGGCTGCGAAAGCATAACCGGCTACAACAAGAAACAAAATCAATGTACTAATGATACCCTTTCTCATAACGAGTCTCCTTCGGATTCTTTTTCGCGGCGAGGTCTTACAGGCTGTACAATTGAATACTGCCAATAGGGCAGCGTGATATATCATAAGCTGAAAACGGGGAAAAGATTAGTTGTTCGATAAAGTTTCATTCAATTTTTGGACGAACTCCTCAGGGACCTCATAACCTTGTTCTCTTGCTTTCTCCAAATGCACTTTTGCTTCTTCGTAGCGACCAATAGTATAAAGTGCTGATGCAAGATTGTAATGCACCAAGGGAAATTCCGGCTCGATCTCGATGGCACTCCTGTACGATTGAATCGCCTTGTCTAACTCCCCTTTTACCTGCCAATACATCCCCACACCACAATGCGCTTTCGCATGATCCGGATTGATTTGAAGAACTTTATCGAAGTACTTTTTCGCATTTTCAATTTCCCCTTGCTGAAAAATCGTAGATGCCAATCCGAAAAGTGCATCCGGAAAATCCGGATTCTCTTCCAATGCCTGAATGAATTGAAAAATCGCCTGATTCGGCCTGGACATTTTTACGGCAAGAACACCGAGTTTGTAATGCGCATTGGAATACATCGGCCGTATTTTCAACGCTTCTACATAACATTCTTCTGCTTGTTGAAAGTCACCTTGCATCTCGTATAACGAACCACGTGTGATCCACCCGTCAGCAAAAATCGGCCGGCTCGCGAGGGCACGATCCACATGTTCGAAGGCCTCCTCGAATTGATCTTGATTGGCCAGTAATTTTGCCAACTCATTGTAAGCAAGGGCATTATCCGGATAATGCTCGATTGCATTCTGCAAATACACCACGGCGATTTCCGGATTCTCCCGGTAAAGATAGGACATCCCGCAGCTTAGTTCATGCAAACTCAACAAATGTTTCGCCCTTCGATAGCCCGGCAATTCCCCAAGTAGGAGCTCCACTTCGGCGATAAGTTCCGGATAGCATTCCGCCTGCTCTCTACGCCCGGCGGAAATCGCCGTCAATTCGGTCATCAGCAATTTACTTTCTACTTGCTGGTATTTTGACCATTCCTTCTCAAGATCGGTTAGGGATTGCTCTTTCATAGGTTCGACGAGATACATCGGTGTGGAACGAAATTGGCTGATTTCATACAAATTCGTCCCGGTGGTTTTTCCTCCTACGCTGTGCGGACTGGAAAATTCCAGATAGAGATTGTCGTCGGTATTGATGACGGCATTCTGGCTGAACTGTTTCATTCCCACGGTATCCGTGACAAATAGAGCCAGAAACTCCATGACATTGTTGATATCAGTTTTCAAAAAATCCTCATGCAAGGTTGGATGTTGAATGCGCAAGGATAATTGCTCGATGTCGAGCTGGATCGGTTCATCGCTTCCAATCACGATCATGTCGAGATTGGTTTGCCACAGCATACAATGCTTGAATACTGCCAAAAATGTACGCACGATGGATTTGACATTCTCACGGGACAATTCATACAGCGGCAGCCATTGGCACATGATGCCGTCCGGATTGAGCCTGGCTTTGGCGGTCGAATAGTATTCCGTCGTGTATAAATACGTTGAACCGGCTGCCCAGGGGTGTATTGGATCGGCTGTGATTACATCGAATGTCTGATTCGTGGTCAATAAATAATTCCGGCCATCCTGGATTTCAATCGATACTTTCGGATTGTTCAACGCCTGGTTGTTGATATAGTCGAATTTTCTTGCAGCGTCGAGGACCGCCGGTTCGATCTCTACGACTTGAACCTGTTTCATAGTTGGATGAATCGCCGCTGCGCCAAGTGTAACTCCTGCCCCCAATCCGACAACCAAGCCGGTTTGGGGATTTGGATGAAGCAGGCATGGAATATGCCCCATCAACTTTTCCAAACCGATATCGCGAAAGCTATCGGTGGCCACGCTTTTTCCGTTGATCAAGAGTGATCGCTGTTTGCTGCTTTGCGTGACGGAAACCGTCGAGTTTTTCCCTTCACGGTAATAGATCAAACTGCTGTATCCCAAACCGCCTTTCACATCGATTGTGCCATCCGGTTGAACAAACGCTTCAACGGCGTTATTACGGAAGGTCCCAATGAGGTGGTAATCCCACAAACTCATCTGGCCTGGAAGTGAAATCAATGTGATCCAACCAGCAAAACAGGCAATCCAAGCGAGACGGGGATGCTCAATCTTGAATTGCAATTCATGACACAGAAGGAAAATTCCATATCCCATGAGAAAAACGGATGTCCACAACATGCTGTCCTGCAATCCCAACAATGGAATCAATACGAATCCAGCGACTAAGGCTCCTAAAATGGCGCCAAACGTATTCAAGCCAACGCAATCGCCTACGGATTTTCCTACTGTCCGCTGCAAATGCTCACGTGCCTCTGCAGCGGTTGGGAATGCCATTCCGAACAGTATGGCTGGAATCAGCATGATCAAATAACTAACCAGAAGAGTGGTGAATGGGCGCACTCCTTCCAAATGACCGTACAACGATTGATTGATTTTGAGAGAGATTTCTGGCAGTCGTGGAATCAATTGAGTTACACTCAACGAGGTTATTCCGATGAGCAACAAAATGAATCCCAATCGAGTGGCCACGCTGAAACGATTCCCAAAAAGAAAACTGTTGAGAATCCCGCCAATCGCGATACCGGACAAAAAAGCAGCCAGCATAACCGTAAGACTATAGGTCGTGGTACCCATCACGATGGATAATCCACGGGTCCAAAGCACTTCGAAGGCCAAAGCACACATCCCGCACATTGCGGTAGCCCAAAAAGCGAATTGCAACGATCGTCTCTTTTCAATAGGTTGAGTCTTTACAGGAGAATCGGCTTGTGGTTGTGATAATTGTACAATTGAAGATTCTCTCCATTTCAAATCGAGAAACAAAGCAATCAGCCCCACGAAAACATTGATGAGGATTGCAACAATCTGTGTTTGAAAAACACCCAACCAAGGCAGAAGGAGAAAACCGGATAGCACGGTTCCCGCCACAGCTCCCAGAGTGTTGATTCCATACAGCATGGACACCCGTTCGCCAAACTCTTCATTCCGTCTCACTAAAAAACGAGTCAAAACGGGTAAACTTCCCCCCATGCACATTGTCGGAATCAGAATCGCTCCGAAGGTAAAACTTGCCCGGATCAAATTCAGAAACGGCGTGATTCCGTCAATGCTCTTCGCTATGGAAATATAACCCGCATTGATGGCACCGAATCCTAAAGGTAGTAGCAATGCAAATATTCCGACACCCAACTCCAAAAACGCATAAAGCCGCAAAGGCCGCGCTGAACGATCACTGACCGCACCAAATACAAAACCTCCGAGCGCCAATCCCCCCATGAACGCCGCCAATACGATACTCACCGCTTGATAACTCGCTCCAAAGATTAAAGTTAAATCCCGTGTCCAAGTGACTTGATAGATCAAAGCGGTAGCACCGGTTACAAAAAAGAGTACATATACAAGCAAACGATTGCGCGAGGACATAGAAATTATATGGATCGATTCTTTTCCTTCGTGATTGATTCAAATATAGTAATCATTCTACCGGAAAACCTTGAGGGCTGTTATAATTACTGGGAGCGTGGACATCCCTGTCCGCATTTTCATCTCGCAAGTTTACTTACTCGCACCCCATGTTAGTATTATACAGTATCGAGTTAATTGATCGCTCTATAAAAATAGAAGGACAAAATGAACACTTATTTTAAATTCATACAATGCAAACAAGCAAACTGCCGCAAATTGGCCCTTACCGGCGAGGTGCATTGCTGGGAGCATCTGGGTGACCGGGAACAATTCAAACAACGGGTATTGGAAACCGGCCGTTCGAAACAATCCCTTGCGTATTGGATTCTTTCTGGCGCTGATTTTTCCGGTGAAAATATGAGCGGATTCGATCTATCATTCGCTTGTTTGTCCGGATGTGACTTCTCCAATACGGATTTGTCAAATTCGTATTTACGCAGGACAAACTTCGAAAATGCAACCTTGCGGGGGACGAATCTGGCTGGCTGTGATCTCGAATTCGCCATCCTGGGGCGTGCCGATCTGAGTGAAGCCAATTTGAGCGGCTCGAATCTCCAGCGTTCGAATCTTGTTGGTGCGGTCGCGCGTAAAGCCAACTGCGAGAAAACCATGTTTTATTATTCTCGGCCGGGGAATGCCAATTTCTCCGAGGCAAACTTCACCGGCGCTGACCTCACCCGCGCCATTTTCCGCAAGGCCAAATTGAGGAACACCAATATGACTGATGTTACTGGACGCGCCAATTTTGAAAACGCCGATTTGGAAGGTGCAAAATTATGATTCTGTTTCGATATGTCGGAGCGCGGGCATCCCTGCCCGCATCATGCAATTTGGAAGGTGCAAGATTATGATCCTTTTTCGACCGTTCTTTTTGCGAGAGATCAATGAAGCCAATACCTATATCATCGGATGCGAAGAAACAAAACAGGCACTGTTAATCGATGCCGGGGGGGATACCCCCGAATACGACGAGTTTCTGGAAGAAACCGGCGCGACACTGACTGGAATTTTCTTGACCCATCTCCATTGGGACCATGATTCCGCCGTGGACGTTATACTTGCTCGACACACTGTTCCCGTCTATTCATTTGTGGGCAATTCCCGTAACGTTCATGCAATCGCAGAAGGGGATACCATTCCATTGGGTAATTTAAAGACCAAAGTCTTCAAAACCACCGGCCATACATCCAATTCCATCACACTTGTCGTCGAAGATCGGTTTGCGTTCGTAGGGGACGCCCTTTTTGCCGGGTCTATCGGCGGCACGTCAGGTCAATCCGCGCAGCAGGAAGAAAAGGCAAATATCCAATCAAAAATATTTACGTTGCCGGATGAAACGTTGATTTGCCCTGGTCATGGACCGATGAGTACTGTCGGTATTGAAAAACAGGGAAATCCTTTTTTTTCTTAAGTCAACGCTCTTTACTTTGAACAGATAGGTCATCCAAAGTAATGTTATTTATATCGAAAAATATGAAGTAAATAATACACCTCATTTTTTATCATAAAGGTAAAACAGTAATGGTAATTGATTCGAGCCTGCCAAATATTTTTCTTTCCCTTTAATTTCTTTGAATTTAAGGATGGATGATAAGGATTTTCCAGAAATATTTTGAGTTGCTTTTCCGCGATTATCTGAATATCTCTTGAGAGGTTTTTGAAGTCATTTTTAAAATCATCAGAATATTCGAAACGCATTAGATTACGAATAAAGTTGGCGCATTAGATCTTCATGATCTTCCACCGGATGTGTATTCCTTGTTTCCACATCTTGTAAGGCTCGCAAAAATTTCTCTTGAGATTCGGGTGTATAAAATCCCGATTCATCATTTTTAACATGCATTACTATTTTTCCTTCCAATACTTCGACGTTCAATATATCACCATTTGTCAAATGTAATTGTGATACAATTTCTTGTGGAAGTGTAATCTGAAAGTTTTCTTCTACAATAATATTAGGCATATGATAACTCCAACATCATTTTCTAAGTCAAAATTATCGATTGTATTCATATCGATATCATAAAGTCATATGAGCAATTTGTCAAAACATGAAAGGAGATAAATTGCTTCAAAATTGCGATTTGTAGTTTTGCTGTGAGGATATTGATAGTCATTCCTCATTTACTTTTCCATAATTCACCAACCGTTGGATAATCAAATTCTTGAATTTCACTAAATCGATCCAATTCATGGCGCAATGAATAACTTTTGCGTTCGGATCGCGTAGGGTCAGACCTCTGTAATCCACTTTGAGCGGGATGTCCCGCATCTCACAAAGTGACTGATCGAACACAAGATAGACTGCAACAGTATCATATAAAATTGTACTTCGGATATCCGGATCCACGCGGTGTTTGCCTGCCGTCCCCCATTCTCTATAGTTCTCTAATAAAAGATGAATCAGCGGATTCGATTTTCGAAGAAGTGTTTGATATTGTTCACCCACCAATTGAACTAGACCTGCGGTATCCAGGGGAGCGATGGTCAGATCCCATTCTGCCGTATACATCGCTTCGGAAGCTGAAATCGCATCCCGGACATTATACTCTGCATCGGGTGTGACTTTCCCCCCATATCCCAAATCGACACTTCCACTCATAGCGACAACACGCACATTTTGAACGATGTTCGGAGATTGTTTCAGGGCGGCTTCTATATTGGGACAGGGACCGGTGACTAAGAGCGTCATCGGTTCGCTTGCGGATAGAATCATACTGATCATCGCTTTCACGCCGTCTTCATGCACGATTCCGGGATAATTTTGTAATTCGTAATTTCGCGCCCAGGCATATTGAGAACCAGGATTCTCATCCATTTTTTCCCCAATGCCGATTGGAATATCACTTCTTCCAATTGTTTCCAGGAATTTTGCCACGATTTTGGCTTTTCCAACCGTATCATGCGAATCGGTGACAACCATTTTCAAATCCAATTCTTCACTGGCCAAAATCAAGGCTAACGCCCATGTATCATCGATGTCGCTCCCGATATCCGTATCGAAAATCACGGGTATCGGCTTCTCTGCACCGAAGAGAATTCCAGCATTTCCCTCTATCATGAAAAATACAATAAATAGAGATATCCATCTTTTCATATTTCACCTCTCTAAAATGTAACGCCGGCATCCTGCCGGCTTCTTCCTCCAGGCTGCCAAGACGGCGGCGTTACACTCTTATCATACCTTAGCCCCCGGTCACATCCCCCACTTCTCCCCCATACCGGATCAGATCACCGCCACTGTTCAACCCGTTCGACGGATTATATATCGTACCCGTAACGGCTTTGTGGAATCGCACTTGAAGCGGAATATGCATTGCCTGCGAAAACGCATGATCCGGTCCTGGTGAATTGATCGAAAATCCTTCCGGCATTTGCCCCACTTCCACGCCGTTCGCCCCGGCCCACCACGTTCCCCATTCTCCGCGGTAATTCCCCCAGATATAGGAGGTATAACTCATCGACAGTAAATCTTGTTCCTCCATTTTTTCCGTGTTGAAAGGATCCTGAAGTGAGATGGAACTGATATAAGCCACCGGCGTCGTCAACTCGTAGACTTCGGACACATGCCGGGACATAGTTTTGGGGTAGGGATAGGCGTTCCGGTCGAGCCGGTAACTATCCGCGGCCAAAGCCAGCGCGCGTTGATCGCTCTGCACACGCGCAATCCGCGCTCGTGTTTGAGCATTCAAGAAATTCGGCACAGCAATCGCGGCCAAAATACCGATAATTGCAACGACGATCAATAATTCGATCAAAGTAAATGAAAGAGACGCCGGTTTCATGATCACAATCCTTACAATCCGTATTTTGTACATGTTTTAACAGGAATCGTATCAAACGGTCAAGATATCTCATCCCTTGAATGACGGTTTCTTTCGGATTGTATTGAACTTGAATTTGTTTGAAAAGATGATGTAAATATGTTTTCAAGAATGATGAAGAAAGGCGCTCTCATGAATATTCGTTTTACGTTACTCCCGATTTTTCTCTTTGTTTGTGTTTCTTCCCATGCTGAAAAACTCATCGCCGTTGCCGAAAAAAAAGAATGGCCGCGTATGGAAATCTTGAAACCATACCTCGAAGCCCACACGGATTACACAATGGAAATCGTCGACCAACCCGATTTCCCGACGGATTTGTCATCCTACGATGCCGCGATCATGTACGTTCACGGCAGTTTCCAACCGGCAATCGAAAAAGCCCTGCTCGCATTTGCAAAAAGCGGGAAAAGACTGATTGTTCTGCACCACGGCATTTCGTCCGCGAAACGAAAAAATAAAGAATGGCTGCCCACACTCGGCATCCACCTAGCCCCCAAAGACGATCCCGCTTATCCCTACAGTTGGATTCACGACGTCGACTTCCATTTCGTCAACCTGAATCCGGATCACTACATCACATCCCACAACATCGAGTATGACAAGACAGCCTACTATCAATCCTCCGACGAACCGAGCGTCGCCTGTAAACTTCCGGCCATCGAGTTCAAAAATTCGGAAGTATTTTTAAACTATCAATTCACCGACGCCCGCGCCAAAACCGTCCTCTTCGGTTTATTCTTCAAAGAACCGGAAACCGGCAAAGTGTATATGCAGGATCGTTCCGGTTGGTATAAACCGCTTGGTAATGGGTGGGTATTCTCCTTTCAACCGGGGCATACCAATTCCGATTTTGAAGAAGATCGCTACTGCCAAATCATCTGCAACTGTTTAACCTGGCAGCCGTAACGCCGGCATCATCAACGTAAGCACTCAAATGAATGTATGTATTCGATTCGTGCGTTCTACCGCTAAATCCAATTTTTCACCGTTCCGGTCAGAATAACGACCGACATATGCAACCTGTAATCGGTTTTTTGAATGGAGCCGATACTTTATATCGGCCAAATTTGATGACTTTTGCCGTTGGGGTATACTGACAGTGCACACCCGACAGAAAAGTGCACATTGATCGTTGACAACCGGAACCGAAAGGATGTTGTACAATGACTTTAACCGCTGAAGTGACAGAACAGGGCGTGTTGCGCGTGAAATCGCCGGCACTCAAACCAGGGGATGAAGTGATCCTTGAGACCTGTGATATGGAAATTCGCAACACCGATAAGGGCCGGTGGTCGGACATTGAAAAAGTTGCAGCGAAAGTGGACGCGATGGAGTTCCCACGACGTACCCATGAAGAAATCATCCGCGACCTTCATGAACTGAGGGGATGAGCGGATGAAATATGCATATGTTGACTCTTCTGTATGGATAGCACGTTTTGAAGGATTCCCAGCATACCGTAAGATCGTGACCTCCGCCCAGACAGCACTTGAGCAGGATGGGTGGAAATTTTGCTTTTCAGAGTTGGTCCAACTGGAGGTTTTGCTCAAACCCCACCGAGAAAACCAACAGTTTCTCATTGAAGCCTATAGTGAGGCATTCGCGCAAGCGTTGCTGCTTCCCAATTTTGGGGGTGTTTTTAAGAACGCGTTTGGCATCGCCCAAACAAATAGTCTTAAAGCAATGGATGCCATTCACGCAGCATTTGCTATCGGGTACGGTTGCGAGTTATTCGTAACTACCGACGCAGATTTTCGCATGTTTAATAAACTCCCTCTCCACTGGATTGACTTGAGCCAGGCTGCCCCGTCGTAAGTAAGTACCCTTCTTCATCTACGTTGATTGAATCCTTTTTATCCATATAACACATATAATTACCAAGTCGGAGAAGGGGGTTGGTTGTCTTCGCTTCCAAACCAATCGATGCCGATGCCGGCGCGACGGCGAAGCAGCAAAGTCAATTGGCCGGCATGGTGTTGGGCATGGCGGAGGTTGTTCAACAGGAACTCACCGGTATTCAGCTCATACCACCAGAAACCGCATCGCTCCAGGGACCGGTCATCGGTCAGTTTATCGAACGTTTCTCGGCATATTCGGAGGCAGTGGCCAGCGTAATCCAACAATTGATCCCGGGTATACGCCTTCTCAGGCGTTGTGACTATCCCGCCGAATTCCTTGTAATCGCCCGGAAGAAAGTGCGTCTTATCCTCGTGGAAGTCCATCGCCTGGAATGACTTCTCATCGTCCGAGAGGTAGAGGTCGGTGAAAAACAACGCATGATAGGCCAGATGCCAAAAAGGCGAACCGTCCGTGCGGTCATCCCACAAGTCCTCCGGACAGGCCTCGATAGCCAACCGTATCATTTGGATCGCCGCCGCGAACTGCCGGGCGATCATTGATTGCCAGATGTTGTGCATGATTCACCTCTTGGGGGTCTTTTTAGCAAACAAGATACCAATTTCGATCGGGCAAGAAACTTTTAAATTCAAATTTTAGCACGGTTTTGCTATCCGTTCAGTGTGCTTACAGGTAGATTTGTTGTCGCTTGACACACTGCGATGCGGCTGCCCAGGGCTTTAAGAATTTTAGAGAGGTTGGCAAGCGTAATATTCGTGCGGTTGCCGGAGCGGATGTCCTGAATCACGGTCGGTGATACCTCGGCCGCTTTGGCCAGTT
>CAYPPG010000035.1:70853-75817 GCA_964412555.1 uncultured bacterium | reverse complement strand
TTTTTACAAATTTCTGCATTTTTTTTCCTCTCGACTTTTTGCCGGTTCGTCATTCCACTCGTTGAAGGAGATGCCACTCAAATCCGCCAAATTGTGATGAACCTGATCACAAACGCTTCGGAGGCAATCGGTGAAAAGAGTGGTGTGATTACGATCTCGACCGGTGCGATGGAATGCAGCCACCATTATTTGGATGATTTTATGATCGACGATTTTTTAGAAGAAGGAACGTATTCTTATATCGAAATAGCGGATACAGGATGCGGAATGACGGAAGAAGTCAAAAAGAAATTTTTTGATCCCTTTTTTACAACAAAATTTACAGGTAGAGGACTCGGGATGGCTGCCGTCTTGGGGATTGTTCGAGGACATAAAGGAACCATTCGTGTGTATAGCGAAGTGGGACAAGGAACGACGATCAAAATCCTTTTCCCCTCGATTGATCATGTAGAAGATGTGTTGAGTGAAGAAAACGCACGATATTCCGAATGGCATGGAAAAGGAACAGTCTTGTTGGTGGATGACGAAGAAACCGTACGCACTGTCGCCAAACGCATGTTGGAAGCACTGAAATTCAATGTTCTTTTAGCCTCTAATGGGCGGGAAGCGTTAGAGATTTATAAAGAAAAAAGTCATGAAATTGTGGCAGTCATTCTGGATTACACGATGCCGCACATGGATGGAGAAGTCTGTTTCCGTGAATTACGGCAGATCGAAAAAGATGTCAAAGTCTTGATTTCAAGCGGGTATACTGCGCAAGAAATTCAACAACGGTTTGCCGGAAAAGGATTGGTGGGATTTATTCAAAAACCGTATCAACTTTCAGACCTGCGGGAGAAACTTCAATTTATCAATCCGGATTCAAAATCCTGATATTCAAGATTTAAGCGCTGATCGATCACGAACACCCGGATTAGTGCATCTTATTCATAATAATCTCGCGGGGTTTGCTGCCGCGAGGAGGACCGACGATTCCGTTTTCTTCCATTATGTCCAATAAGCGTGCGGCGCGGCCATAACCGATTTTCAGGCGGCGCTGAAGGAGTGATGTCGATGCCGAATCATTTTCGAGGACGATCTGCAACGCTTCGTTATACATATCGTCTTTTTCCGAATCTCCGGTGATGGAATCACTACCTGCGGAGCCATCTTCATCAAGAGGAGTGAACTCTTCTTGGACGTATTCCACTTCCTGTTGGCTTTTCACGAAATCAACCACATCTTCCACTTCCTCGGTGGAAATGAAGGAACCTTGCAACCGCAACGGACGTCCGGCACCGCCGGGGGAGAAGAGCATATCGCCTCTTCCCAGCAGCGATTCCGCGCCTTTCATGTCCATAATCGTGCGGGAATCGTTGACGGAGGAAACTTGGAAGGCGATTCGCGCGGGGAAATTGTTCTTGATGACTCCGGTCAACACATCGACGGAAGGCCGTTGTGTCGCCAGAACGAGATGAATGCCGACTGCCCGCGCCATCGCGGCGAGCCGGGCGATCATGGCTTCCACTTCAGCCCGCACCACCATCATGAGATCGGCCAATTCGTCGATGACGATCACGATATAGGGAAGAAAGCCGGGCAGGATCAAGGAGTTTTCCGTTTCCGGTAATTCTCCTTTTTGCTGCGCCATGCGTTTCCGGTTAAATTCTTTGATGTTGCGGACACCGGCTTTTTTTAGATATTGATAGCGGGACTCCATCTCATCCACCGCCCAACGCAGCGCGGCGCCGGCTTTTTTGGGCTCGGTTACGACAGGCGAAAGAAGATGGGGAATACCTCGGTAGAGGGCCAACTCCACTTGCTTAGGATCGATGAGGAGTAGTTTCACTTCATGAGGCGCTCCGTTATACAAAATCGAGGTGATAATCGTGTTGATGCAAACCGACTTTCCTGAGCCTGTCGCTCCGGCGACGAGTAAATGAGGAGCGGAGATGAGGTCAAAGACAAACGGTTCGCCGCTAATCGTTTTTCCCAATCCGATTTTGAGCTTGGATTTTGTATGTTGATATTGTTCGCAGGCGATGATTTCCCGCAGATAAACGTCTGAACGATTGCGGTTGGGAACCTCGACTCCCACCGTACCTTTTCCCGGGATCGGCGCTACGATACGAACGGAGCAGGCTTTCAACGCACGGGTGATGTCGTTTGCTAGATTTTCAATCCGGCTGATTTTGATACCCGGCGCCGGTTCCAATTCATAGCAAGTAATCGTTGGACCGTAATTGACTTCTACGACTTTAACGACGATATTGAAATCGTTCAGGCTTTGTTCCAGTGTTTGGGAATTGTGTATGATTTCTTCCCGGGCGATTTCGGGGCGGGTTTGTTCCGACCGTTCCAGTAGATTGATCGGGGGAAGTTGATAATTGGTATTGTCAGGAGTTTCGACTAAATTGACGCCCATGTCGACTTCCGGAAGAGGTTCTTCTTCCTTCGTGATGATTCGCAATCCTTCCTGCACTTCTTCATTGAATTGCTCGACGCTGTCTTCGAACTCTGTTTCCATTAAACTGGGCAAGCGACTGTCCTCTTCCCAAATGTTCGGATCTTCGATGTTGACTGTTGGTTCATAAGGAAGGCAGGAGTCTTCGCGCAAGGGAGTGAGGGATATTGCTCCCTTCACTTCGAATTCTCCTTCAAATGTTTCTTCGTTTTCGTCAGTGAATTCGTCATCCTCATCGGAACGCTGGGGGAAGAGGAAATTTGCCAGCCGAGAGAAAAAACGGGTAAATAAAAAAGGCGTGCTGATGAGAGAGGCGATGGCGATAACCGTGAAGTTGACAATCAAAGCTCCAATCAGCCCCATTTCCAGCAAGCGTCGGCTGACCATATAGCCGATAGCGCCGCTGACCCGCCATAAGCGTTCCGCATCTGCCGCCGGCGTGGTCAATTCGGTTATCAATCCCAAAAAACTGGCCAGTGAAAATAAAAGAAGCCCAAATCCGAAAATACGGAATTTGCGCAACGGCGCGTCCGAACCACGGCGGAAACGGTCGACTCCCCAAAACAAGAACAAAACAGGCAGAGAATATCCGCATGCGCCAAAAATAGTGATGATGCCATGCGCCAAATACGCTCCCGGTTTTCCAATCCAATTTTGTATCGTTATCTCATCCCGCAATCCTTCCGGATAGACAGCAAGGTCGCTTGGGGAATAGGAAAGCAAGGACAAGAGAGAAATCAAGGATAAAGCCAGCAGAGGAATGGACATGATTTCTCTCTTGCGCTCATGGCTCATCTCCTCCCAGGCTTCGGCTACGAATTCTTGTGTATGTGATGACATCGACGTTACCGCCTCGATAACACGTTTCGTCAGAATTGGTTGTGTTTTCTTTGATTTCGTTTTTCTTTTACGACTGCGTGCCACAATACAATCCCTCTGTTGTTATATCGGCGGCGCTGAGATAAATATTAAGCAGAACTTGAATTGAGAACCGATAACTTCATCTATGATAGTGGATTAGATCAAAAAAGGTAGAGGAAAAAGCGTGAAACGATTATTGTAAATTTATTCCTGGATGACTATTGGAATATTTCCGATATTTCTTATCTCGCTGATTCCAGCCTGGAGACAGAGTTTTCCTTGAAAAATGCCGGAAGAGGCAGTATCCTCTCCGGTTATCGTATATTCCGCCACTCCAAACGCTGCGTCCGGTTTGGTGCAGGTTGTGTGGCCTTCGTTGATCAGAGTCGTGTCGTCATATAAGAAAAAATCGACTGATTTCATAGTGAGATCAATCGGTTTGCCTTCCTCGTTCCGGCAGTAAAAAGAGAGGATGACACCGGCGTCATTTTTTGATAATTTGATCGCTTCTTTCATTGAATTACCTCGTTTCGTTTGTTGTTGGGAAAAATAACGGGGATGGCAACACGTTGAGGAATGCAAACATACAATAGTATTTTATATCCTTCGCTTCCCAATGTTCCTTCCGCTCCCAGTCTGGTTATTCCTAATCCTCGACCGGTTCGTTTGAGTATCGGATTATCTTCTCCGAGAGTATTGGTGTGATAGATTAAATCCGCCATTAAAAAACTCCTTTTCACCAATCGATGTCGGGTAATTGGTAGAATGTTCCGTCTATCGGAGGGGTTACCGTTCGCACTTCGCGGGAGGGTTTGGTTGCGCTGAGAGAGTTCGGATAAAAATAGACTCGATAAAATGTTTCGAGCGGTGAAGCGTAGAGGATGTCTTCCGAAGCAGCGACTTGTATTTCAATATGGGAAGGCATATCAGCCGGTACTTTGCGAGTCGCGGAATCGATGGTGCTTTGAGCGTACCAAAGCCTGGAACGAGAGTGTTCCCGCGAGACAATCTGTAATTCCTTTGTCGTGGACTCGATCTTCGCATCAAGAGAATCGATTTTAAGAACCGTTACTTGGCTTGCCGATGTTACAGCCGAAACGATTTCATTATGGTAAGGAGTATACGCACTTTCCGTGAACGGGGTTGTGCCGTCGATTCCACTGACTTCGTCTGCGATACTGGCGATTCCTTTGCCCGTGGGAAGCAAAGTGTATGTTTTGTGTGATTGGGTTGTGACATCCCCAATGAGACCCGAAAGTAATATGTTGTAATTGCCGGCAGTATTTCCCGTGGTGGAATAGAGACCGGTGTGTATACCCAACAGAATGTTCGTCATGGTTCCGGATGCGATTACACTTCCTTCTTGGAAGATGGTGTATTCTAAATTTATCGGATTCGTAGGCATTCCGGTTTCGGGATCGCTGGAAACAAGCATGAAGGGAACATTTTCACCGACTTCGAAAATGCCGATGAAATGTTGAGCGGATGTCAATGAGACGAATGTGAATAAGAAAAGGAATAGGGATAGTTTTTTCATGGTTTTGTTATCCTTGAAGTATGTTCTTTCGCCCTTTCAGGGCTTTTTATGAGATTTGAGATTCATTACCAGGGGCGTTGCCCGCTGGCTTTCTTCTTAAACCCCTTTGGGGTATTTTTGGGT
>CAYPPG010000035.1:0-70753 GCA_964412555.1 uncultured bacterium | reverse complement strand
CTTAAACTTTTTTGGGGTATTTCTAGTATGTTCTTTCGCCCTTTCAGGGCTTTTTATGAGATATGAGATTCATTTCCAGGGGCGTTGCCCGCTGGCTTTCTTCTTAAACCCCTTTGGGGTATTTTGGGGTGTTTGCTTAAACCCCTTTGGGGTATTTTGGGGTGTTTGCTTAAACCCCTTTGGGGTATTTCTGGGTGTTTGCTTAAACCCCTTTGGGGTATTTCTGGGTGTTTGCTTAAATCCCTTTGGGGTATTTCTTATGTGTAACTTGTGAAGAATAGGCGCATGAAGATGGCGAATAGGCTTCCTGCCAGACCGCCGACGATGGCGGCAGTGGCTTTGATGCTTGCGATTTCCATGCGGTTACGGCTCATTTGTTCGCGAATGGAAGACAACGATCCATGAATATCGCGAACGACCGTTTCGATGTCGACGACTTTTGTTCGAATGTGTTCGAGCGATGTTTTCAACTCGACATATTCACTGGTATATTTCGCTTCGGAACCGTTCATGATCGATCTCCTACAGTTTTTGCCACCCATAACTGGTGCAAATATAGGCGCCGTCTTGATTATCATCCGATGGATGATCGAAGTAGATGAGGTCTCCCACAATCCCGCCGGGAAGTGATGTATAGACAGGAAGATTCAAACGGCCGGATATGTAGAGTCTTCCAAGATCGGCGTCCAGCGTCATGGCGTTTTCGGTTTCATCGCTGTGCCATTTGAAATTCCGGTCGGTATAAAAATCCATGGTGTAAGCGGAAACCCCCAATTTGTATACTGTGTCGTATAGCAAAATTTTGTCTCCTTCGGAATCATTGACGAACGAGAATACATTTCCGGAGACCACGTTTCGCCCTGCGAGCAAATCGCGTTTTGCAGTCACATCCCCGACATTTCCGGCGATGATCATCAAATCTTCGACCGTGTCGCTGTGAAATTTGATGTTCATATCCGAGGTCAAATCAAGGTCTTGAGGAGAGACACCGATTTTATAAAGATGGCTGTAAAAGCGAATTTTATCTCCCCAATAATCGGGACACTCCATCAATGTACATGGGACTATGACGGCACCGGCGGTCCCGTTGTTGGTTGGATCGAGATATAAGTCCAGCGAGGATCGTATGACGGAATGTGGGCCGTCGATGAAAATTTTGAAATTGGCATAATCGCAGGGCACGTGAAAGGTCGCAGCCGAAAGGGCCGAAGTTGCCGCCATGATATCTCCGTAAACCGAGTCGCCTTCTTTCTTGACGAAAGCATCTTCGATTTGTTCTTTGGCGATTTTGGTCTGTGCGTGCGTGATTTCCATGATGGAACTGAAAAGTGCTGTAACTAGAAATAGGTTTATGAATCGTTGTTTCATGATTATTTCCTCGTTTCTGTGTATTGATTTGAAATGATTATTCATCATACTTCGTCGCGATTACATAACGGTGCTGGATGCGGTAATGGGCTAAGGGAGGCGTAAGGAAAGTATATCCTCTACAATCTTCGTCTTCGTGGTAATCGATTTCGTTTTCCATGAGAATTCCATTCACGAAAACGTCCAACGTGCCCGCTCGAAAATAGTGATCCGTCGAAAATTGAACACGGGATCCATTGGAGGATTCATTCGGACGATGATCTTCCGCATGGAGATGTGCTTCACCGAGTAAAAGTTTCGGGCGGATATCGATGATGTAGGATTGCACTTCGTTATCGAATGACAAAACTTGTGTCGCACCGACGCGCTGCACGATTTGCGCCAATGCAATGGCGTCATCCGGCGTTGACGGCGGTTCGGGGGATTCCGCTTCCTCTCCAAAGATCGCTTGCAGCTCACCTGTCGAATGCAATACGACTAGGTCGATTCGCGGATGGCTTGATGGAGCAGGGAACGTTTCTCCTTGAGGTATTGTCTGTGTTTCCTTTGTTCCGGCAAACGATTGTTTTATAACCGCCCAGCCTATATTCGTTCGGACAATCATCCCCGGCGGATTATTTGGAGTCACTTTTAATCCGTTAGCATCAGAAATGGAGACAATTCCGGACTTACCCTGTGCCAACAATGCGGAACAGACTTCTTGAAGCATTTCAAATAAAGCCGCGATGTTTCCATTCCAGCAATTCATTTTCGATGACGCGAGCGGCACTTCCTGATAAGCGAAAAGGGAGGATGGGTTTTCGGAGTTTGTGGGATCGAAGACACCATATTGAGCCATGTCAGTTCTCCATTTCTTCAGAAAGTGCGCCGGTTGCCGATGAGGGATTTTCTGCCCATTTGTATACAATTTCAGTGTCACCGAAAATTTGCCCTCTTGTTTCAAATGGAATTGTTTCCAAAAGACCGATACCGCCGGCTGTCAAAAGAGGTGCAATGTCGATTGGAGAGCCGTCATGGTTTGGTTTTCTTAACCAGCAACACTTCATCCCTTCCGACAATGTTTCGGATATTTCGTCAAAGGGTTGTTGATCCCGAAGGAGGTGGTGGTGTTCCAAAAAAACAAACAGTGGATCAGTAGGGCTGCAAATCAAGAGGAATGGTTCTTCGGCGAAATCAGGACATTCACCTCGTGCACCGGTCAAATACGTATTCCGGTCTGCACCTTTATAGACCAACGAACCTTCCAGTACATCGAGGACATGATCGATCAAGCGGTAACAGAGACGGTTGCCGTATCGCTCTCCGAGGGAATGCCCACACTTCCCGTTTTCGATACCGCAGATCGAGCAGTGCCAGTTTTTGTATTTCCACGCAAGGGAGACTTCACGATAGACTCCTCCATCGATGTTGAGGAGCAGGTCATTGGCTCCTGTGGTTTCTCGCAGCCAATAAAACCAAGCGCGTACAAAGAGGATCGGTTCTCCATCCTCATTCTCTCCTCGTTCGACCAGATTTGCTTTGAAAAAGCGGGCCAACGGCAGTGTGGTTCGATTGTGGCCGGTGAGGACCGACTGGCCAATCACTTTTCGGACGATGTCTTCCAGCGCTTCTTTTGTAAACCGACAACCGTCAAAAAGGCAAAGCTGATTGGAGCAGAGGAACATGCTCCGGATATAAACCTGGTCGGCTCGAAGCGGTTTCGGCGCCAGTTGATTGATCGGCGCCATGTCTTCATCCGTGACGGTATTCTCTTGAAAGACCGGCGTTCCACGGGTGTGGTATATTGTGGTCTCGGATTGGGTTTCCGGTTTTCCCATCGTTTTCTCCTTTCTGGTTTTTGGGGGCGTAAAAGGCAAGGGTAGGCTTTGCTTACCCTTGCTACCCTTCTTAGGGAGCGTGGGTTTCAGGTTGTTCAAACCAGTTTAATATGTTTGATGGTGGGTTTCACGTTGTTCAACCCACCCTACATTTATAAATTCTAATTATTCAAACCCAGGTGTCGCGATATTCGATAGTGCAATGGGCGACGGTGTCCATTGGTTCGATGGAGATTGTCACGTGATTTGCACCGCTTTGCAGGATAGGGAATTCTTCATTGGTTGCCGCATAGAGGTTGTTCCCCTCTAGGGAGATTCTTCGGGTTTCCGAATCGATGACAACGGTTTGATCGGCGGTTATCTCGGCATCGAGCGAGAATTCACCATTTTCATTTTGGATTCGGAGTGAATGAATATCGCTTGCCGGAATGAGAGTCACCAAAATCGGCGCGAACCAATTGCCCGAATTGAATAGTGAAAATTGTGCACGCCCTGCATGGGTATCTTCGTTATACCGATGGAGTGCGAGGCTTCGTTCATACCGGTCATTGGTAAGTAGCAATAGGTCAACCCATGCTAACGATTCCTCCGGACGTGGTATGATTCGGCAATTTCGTTTTCTTCCGTTATAGTATTTTCCTGCTTCCAGCGATACGGTTGCCTGTTGTTTATCGAATGATTCCAACTCAGCCTGTAAGGTATCCGTTTGTTCCCGTAAAGCCGTTGGATCGGGACTTTCGATCAACGATTGAATGTGTATTTCCTTGCGTATTTTACTTTTCGCTTCTATTTCGTTGATTTGCACAATGGTTGTTTGATCCGGAAAATCATAGGTTCCGATGCGTGTCATGGTTTTCTCCTGGCAAAATGCCGCTCGTAGGGGCGGTTCGCGAACCGCCCCTACGGGGGGAAGATTAGGTTCTGTTGGCGATCAGGAGTTTGGGAACGCTGCAATTCATATACGGATGCAACATCCCCCATCCTTCTTCCCACAATTCTTGGGAAAGTGCCATCATGTTCTCAACTCTCGATTGACCGTTCATTTGCATACCGGATACTCGTATATTTTTGGCCGTTACCGCAGAAGCGATCGCCATAGCCTGGAAAAGATGGGACAATGCCACTTTCGCTTCGGCTTGAATGACAGTTGGTACGGCTTCGCTTTCTTCTGTCAATGAGGTACCGGATAGGATTTGCTGGTGTGCTTTTTCCAGACAAATTCGAATCTGTTCGGAAGTAACCGCATCGAATCGATCCAAAAAACCGGTTTGTCGAACATCGTTTTCGTTTGCGAATGGCATGGTTTATTTCCTTTGTATCGCTATTGTCTCGGCGGTTTTTTGAAATGCCGGCAGGATGCCGGCGTTACGGTGGCAAGGACAACTTCGTCACCCTTGCCACCTGGCCGGTAGATGCCGGCGCACCTTTATTCCGCCCAAGTGATGTTGAGTACTTTGGATGCAGCCCCGATGATCTTAGCGAAACCGGCGGTTTCTGAAATCGCCGTGCCTTCGATCTGGCGGCGGATCAACCGCTCACTTTCGGTCATCACTCCCGTTTCGTACACTTCTTGCAATGCAAAACGGTGGTCCAAGCCGATGATCTTGTTTTCGGACACGTTGTCATCGACGACCAATTCAGCGCCGAACAGACGGGGATTTTCTCCACGGACTTGAAAGCCGGCGGAAACGATCGGCTCTTTGATTTCGTTTACATTCAACAGAGTCGATGCAACGTTCTTGTTGCAGAGAAGAACATTGAGATCATAGGGATCGAATGCGAGATAGAACTTGACCAAATCTGCATAGGTGAGTGTCCCGCTTGTGGCGGTGTTGATACCGGCGGCGGCATTGTCGTTTCCGTCACCATTGAGCAGCACGTTCAAAGCGTCTTTGAATTTATCCCGTTGCAATTGCACTCCGACCGCCCGAAGGAATAGGGCGACGACAGAGGTTCGTTTACGCCGGATCGATTCATAGGTGGCTTCCAAATACCGGCCGTATTTTTTGATCAACAGTGTGTGTTCCGCCGTTTTGATGGCAATCTTCGGCAAAGATGCACCTTCACCCACTAAGGCGAGTGATTTATCGCTTTCGGTCAGAACAGTTTCGTCCATGTAAATGCTTTTGTATGTGTTGTCATCGATCTTGACGCGATTGGCTAAAATTTTTCGCAGTTTGGTAAAATCGTCAAAACCAACACGGACGGAGCGGGATACGAATTCCGGAAACAATACAGCGCTTTCCTGAGACGCAAAAAAGCGATCGACGAAATCCGCGTCTTCACCATTCACACGGATTCCACACAACGCCAATTGCCGTTCGAATGCATCCAACTCGGAGTCATTCCCCGAGGGATCCAGGCTCTCGAGATAACGGGTCAAATCCAGACTGCGTTGGTTCGCTTCCGCATACATTCCCTCATGCAGGGGGATGGTTGCGGCTCGATGCAGTTCTTGAGGAATTCCGGTCAATTTATCTTCGGATAACAACATGGGTTTTTCTCCTTGTAGCGCCGGCATCTTGCCAGCTGCATTAGTTGCCGCCGGGACGGCGGCGTTACGTAACGCCGGCATCTTGCCGGCCTTTTACGCTGTGGTTACCAAAGACAAGACTTCAGGTCTGCCCTTGGAAAAGGCAAGGATAGACTTCGCTTACCCTTGCTACCCTTTTTTCTGAAAATGTCGTTGGAACGGTGGCGTTACGTTTTCAACCTAAAAGAATGTCGCAAGTGTGATTGGTGCTATCGATGGCGACCACGGTTCCACGGGCGATATTGCCGCCTGCGGGATCTCCTGCCGCACCGTCGAGTGACGGAGCCTGATACACTTTCCCCGCTCCATCGATGACTACCCCATTTCCAATATTCGGAGCTGTCTTACCTGTGTTGATGTCGAAGCGGGCGATACCGGCAATTTGTAACGTCGCCAAACCCCCGCAGACGTGTTCCAGACGGCCTGCCAGTTGTCCGCCGTCCGAGCCGTGGTTCACTTCGTTGCTGCCGGATAGTGCGACTGCATTGCCGACATGATCGATCGTCAAATCATAATCGGCCCCGGTTTTATGAATATCAAATGTGGCGTATAACGCGCCGATTCCATTGTTGTCAACTACTCGTGCCATTTGTGGTCATCCTTTCGTTTGTGATGGTATTGTGGTGCGGATCTCTGGTCTGCACGTAAGTGATGCAGACCAGAGGTCCGCACCACAAAAATTTTTGGTGATCAAGAATCAAATCAACATGGATTTCCGATTCGATACATCGCCCAATCCCGTTCTTTGAGCACATTCGAATGTTCTTCCGGAGATGAAGAACTCGGACAGGTTGGGTACAAGGCATGAAATTCTTCATTCACTTTTTTGTGGATTCGCTGTATTTCTTCCGGCTGAAGAGTTTCATCCTCCAAAAGATTTTTGACTCGCTGTAATCGATCCCGTTCTCCGGTGTGGTGAACAATCGCCCGCATATTGGACAAAATTTCCTTTTTTTGCTGCTGCACTGCTTGCTCTCCAATTCCGGAGAATATGGCACGCCTGTCATTTTCTTTTTGCAGGCTCTCGATGGTTAACTCATGTTCCCTGAAGTGCTCTTTCTCCTTTTCCATCTCACTCGACAATTCGAAGCATCGCTGAGCCAGATTCTTGACATCCAACAAAGCGGCTGTCATCGATTGCTGTTGATCCTCTTTCTCGATTGGATTCATCGGTTTTCCCTTTCAGAGATAAAAAAAATTTTGTTTTTCCTCTACTAATTAAGAAAGTTGCCGCAAAATCGGGGAATTAATGTGGAAAGAGGAAAGAAATGAGTTATGCATCTGCTTGATTTTATAGGAGATATGATGTGAATTGTTGGATGGATAAAAAAAATTTTTTTTGCGGTTGGAAGTGAAAATGGCAGTAGTCTCTATTTGAGCCGTGAATTCTATGGGCACGTTCTTGCACTTCTTGATCGATGAACAATGTGTAATTTGATTGAAGGGAATGAATGAGTATAATGAACTATACTAAGAACGTTTCATGGATAAGGTGAGATGCGATGGGTTGCCATAGATGTCCGAAAGATTTACCGACGGCAAGCATTCGTTGTAGAAAAACGCTCGTGGAAATGCAGAAACCGAATCCGGTTGGGGAAGCGGTGATTTATACCATTGCTCTTGCATTTGGTTTATTTGCCCTCTTAGCAGTATCCGGTGTTTTATCATAAAGATATAAGATTGTTATGAAATTAGTAAAATTAAAAAATTTAATCCATGCCTACATCGATTTACTCTTCGCTCGTGAAAAACCGCACGCCTATCCGGTCGAGCTTTCGTTGGGTACGACTTCTTTTTGTAATTTAAAATGCATCCACTGTCCGAGAGAGGATAGCGACGGCAATCTGGTTCCCTTTGATGAGCATTTGGGGATGGAGTACTTCGAGGAGTGCAAACCCTATCTCGAACGGGCGAAAGACGTGTATTTATACGGGCTGGGCGAACCCATGATCGATAAGAATTATTTCGAGAAGGTTCGTTATGTTACCTCCTTTGGCGGCAATGTTGGCCTATCTTCCAATGGAACATTGCTGGATGAAAAGCGCTGCCATGAGGTGGTCGTATCCGGGATCAAAGGGATCGGAATATCGCTCGATGCCTCCACGGAGGAGGTGTTCCGCATTGTGCGTCCGCCGGGAGGATTGCCAAAAATCGTTGAAAATATCAAGCGGCTGCAGCGAATTAAAAAAGAGTATCATTCCTACACGCCGATCATCAAACTTTCTTTTGGGATCATGCGGCAGAATTTGCATGACCTGCCTTCTTTTCCGGATTTGGCGGAAGAATTGGATTGTGGAGAAATCATCGTTCATCCCATCGTCTTCATGTCGGAACAAATGAAACACAACATGGCGGTAGACCGGGAGGAAATGCTGAAAGTGGTTGAGGAAACTCGGGAAAAGACCGAAAAGAAGGGGATGGTTTTTTCGTATTGGGATCTCGATCCGATGACTTTTCTGAAATCGCTCGATTATGCAAAGAAGAAAGAAGAATCGGAGAATCCTGTTGTGATGCAGACCTCTGGTCTGCATATAGCTCGTGCAGACCAGAGGTCTGCGCCACAAACTTACAATGATTCTCAAGTGAAGCAAGAGAAACCGCTGGGTAGCAAGGACAAGACGTCAGGTCTGTCCTTGCCGGAAGCGGAAAAAAAGAAACAGTCTTACTTTTGCTTTTTCTTATGGCGCAATGCCATGGTGCAGGGAAGAGGTGAACTGTTTCCGTGCTGCTATATCACCAATGTTCGGCTGGGAAAAGTGGAAAATGGTAATCTCCGGGAATTAAGGGGACATCCACTCATGGCGTCTCTCCGCCGGGATTTATTTGAAGGCAATCCCCCCGCTCCCTGCGCAAACTGCCCGCAAATGCAACCCTTTGATCGGTGGACCATTCTAAAGAGTGGAATCCGGGAAATCTATCATTTGATCTTCAAGTGACCCGGTTACAAAGAGCAAGAGCAGTCTGCCCTTGCTTTTTCCCCGCTGGCACAATTGAAAGAGTATAAAGTATAGGCAAGGGCAGATAAAACTTGCCCTTGTTACCCATAGATTATTTCTCATTCTCATTGCTTGATGTTGAAAACTTATCTGTCAAGAAATTATACAACCATGCAAAAATCGCCCCACCGATGATACCATCGAAAAATCCCCATAGCAGACCGAATACACTACCGGACGGGCTGATGTTGAATCCGCGGTATACTCGTCCGATCAGAGTTACTGTTCCTGTCGAGCCTTCAAATGCAATGATCCACCACGTTAGAATGAACAAGCCGAATCCCCAACACAGCCCGCATGCAAGTGCAAATGCTTTTATGTTCAGTTTCATTTTGACCTCTTTTCTACGATTTTCTATCGAGATTTCCCAATTAACTTTACCGGGTATTCAAGATGGATTTGGTTTTTAGGGTGCTGGAATCGGTCCATAAGTTCTGTCGATGTTGCCAGGCCCAAAACGATTCAGATCGCCGTTGCTGATGAGCCCGTTTGTCGCATCATACCGTGAACCGTATTCGTTGACCTTGTTTGGGCCGATGCTCCGGATTTGATATCGCACGGTTCCGTCGAAGGTACGGTCGTTTGGTGGTGCATACCACCGATTCGGGTATCCTGTCCATGCATTGAAATCCCCAAGTAAACTTTCATAGGCATCCGTTCCATATTCATGCGTTGTGATGAAATAGAAGGGATCGTATTTATGCACAAAACCGAATTTGCCGTCCGGCCGTGCAGGAATTGCCGGTGCAAATGGATCCGGGAACAGACCTGCGATATAGGATGTCGGGGTGGTCAGCCAATAAATTAAATCGCCAGGTGGATAGGCGTTATGATCGATTTGATACGATTCCATCGCCGTAGCATAAGCCTGCTGATCCGCTTTAACCCGGGATATTTTGGCTTTATTTTGTGCATTCAGAAAATTGGGGACCGCAATAGCCGCCAAGATTCCGATGATGGCAACGACAATCAAGAGTTCGATCAATGTAAAACTGTTTTGCTTCATAATCATTCTCCCTTTTTTATGTGTGGGTCATGATGAATATCATTGCATCTTCCATTATTCAATAAAATGATTCGGTTGTCCATGGTTTTTTGTATCTCGGTGGGCTGTTCTTTTGGTTTTCAGTTCTTTTCAATAGAATAACAATGCGTTGAAAAGGTTTTTTATCAACTATTCAAAGGAGAATTTTATCATGTTGCCCTTTTCTATTCGGAAAGCCATCATCTCATTTTTGCTTGTCTGTCTTTTTGTTCATTTCGAATTTCCTGTCAATTCTGCTGAAGATGATGTGTGGGAAAGATATCAAAATGCGATCGTAGATGCTGAGAAAGCAGAACCTACTGAAATATTCCGAAATTTGACCGCAATCGTGGATTACAACGACAACTTGGAATGGAATCGAATTCATGGCAATCGCTTCGTAAAAGTCGTGACATGGACGGATTGGGACGGGTATAACGATTTAAAAGGCAAGAAAGTCAAAATGGATAAAATTGTCTCCTCAAAGGGTATTTATAATCCTTCCCGCGATCTTTGGGTGACAGCAGTACCCGAGTTGAAAAATTTCTTTAAACAAAATCCCGTGACGGCAGATCAACTCGATATGCGGCTTCGGCAACTTTTGGGGTTGCCTCCTGATCAGAAATATGACAAGTTTGTGGAATTCTGGGTTCATCCGCGTGATTTGTTTCGCCCGAGCGCCGATCCGGAGATCACGGATCATGAAGCCGAACTGGATTTCCCCGAATCCTCGAATTTCATCAACGTGAGCCAACAATATAAAGAATGGTTCAACAATCAGAAAGCGGGAAGCTACGGTCAAGATGGTTATCCTTGGACTCGGTTGGGGTACACATATGATTGGGGAAATCCGGATAGTGAAATCGGCTTGAGCGAATTTGTCATTCGAAAGGATGCCATCGTTGAAGTGATTTCCGTTACATCTAGCGCCGAGTATTGCCTATTCGGTTCGGATGTATCGAATTGGAGATACCATTGAGGGAGAGATCGGCTGTTCGATCAGCAAAGCAACAATGTATCATTTTCCATGAAATTTTTTTGCTCCTCTTGTTTTTCGTAAATTTAAACGATACAATGGCACTCACATGATTTCTGAATGGAAGTCTCTTTGTTGTGCGGGCAATGCGGTTGAGGAGTAAAAATACAAAATGAAACACCAGTGGTATCAATCACTAGAATCGGGGAGAACACCATCCTTACGATGTGAACGGTGTCAAGTACCGATCAAGCCAACCTTCAAGAATTCAAAACATTTCTTCAATGGCCGGGAAATTCAAAAACGTTCCCTCTGTCCGTTATGTGAAAAACGCGATCGAGAATTATTACTCGCCGTCAATGACTGCATTCGTCTGTATGGAAGCATGGTTACATTGTATGAGATCATGGATTTATACGGAGATCTAAACCGGGCGAAGCAACTCCATTTCGATCCCTTTTCCGTTGTTCGGGTGATGTACCAGGGGGAGGATCAATTGACCATCCAGGATATTGAAGCGTGGATCGAGGAAGGAATCCTCGAAATGTCAAAAGGGAAAAAACTATCCGTCCGTGCCAGTGAAGCCCGGGAAGAAATCCAGCGCCAGGTAGAAATCCAGGATGAATTGGAGGAAGAGGATGAGGATTTTGCCCCTCTTCAGGTGGCAGAGCAAATCACTCGTTCGTTAAACCAGTCTCGCTTGCGCGAAGGAGGAGGAGCATCGATGGGGTGGCATCGGTGGGTGAACCGCCAAAATCTGAAATAAGTATTATGGGTTGGATTGGCGCATGACTTCCTCTTGGTATATTTTTACTTCATTCTGAATCGCCGCTTGCTTGAGTTTTTTGTCCAAGGTCGCCAATGGAATTCTGTAACGAATTGCCAATTCCAGATAGGATGCATCATAAGATGTCAAATGATTATTACGTGCTAATTCAAGAATCTTATTTTGGATTATATCAGAAGTATTATTATCAACGAGTATCGGGAAAGTACGAAGAATATTGAGAAATTCTCGAGAATCGGATTCAGTGAATTTGTTCTTCCGTTCGCTTACTAAGAGTACATTTGCAACTTCTAATAACCAAATGGCCGGTACCAATGCCCGATATTCAGAGAGAGATTCTCTTATGACATTTGTATAGGGAGTTGCTTCTTCTTTGAATCCCCATGCCATCGTTACGGAACAGTCAAGGACAAAACTACTCAAAATCTTCTTCCTTCTTCGATTAATTCTCTAATCGTTACATCGCCAAGAGAATGTTGTTTTTGAAATTGTTCAAGTTTCTTGATTGCGTTCTGGATTTCTGCTTTTTTCAATTCTGTAATAGGTGTGATAACAGCAATCGGAACATCCTGTTCTGTAATCGTTATTTCCTCGCCCGCTTTGACCCGTTCGAGAATCGCAGAGAACTGAAATTCTACCTCATTCGATGCGATGGCCGCCATGGTTTTCTCTCCTTCCAATGAGAATACGCAGTATTTTACATCGGAAACAGGAAAAGCGAAATCGTTTTTTATCGGAAATATGATGATAGGGGATAGGCATCAACCGAAAACCAAAAGGGGAGATCCGGTTTCAGCGTTCGTGGCGGATAGGATAACAGACGCTTTTAGTTACTGTTTTTTTCATACACTTTCACTCGAGGTATTCGTATTCGCTCATCATCGTTTCCGGAGAGTTGAAGGACGACATGCATGAATCCGGACGCCTGTGTCGTTACGCCGGAGATCGAGACCGTTTTTGTTGTCCCCTGCGGAAGCAACCAGAGCGGGATTTCCTTCTGAAATGCGCTGGGGCCGTTACCGATCCAGATGGTCAATGTCCCGCTGTCTCCATAATCCCTGAGGATATCCAATTCAACGGTGACCTGATTCGGGAAATTCTGTTGGGCATAATATGTCACGAAACGGCTCATACTTTGAACGGCAGTTTTTTCCATCACAAGAGTTGTCCCATCGATATAGGCGGAACCGATGTTCGGTTCCTCAACCCAAAGATTCGGATGCCATTCAAGGGGTGACACTTCCGTGCCCGCAACGGTTGGTTCTCCCATAATCACTTCCAAATTATCCACCCGTATTTCCACATCGGTTCGTGTACCGGCATTGAACAAAGCGATGAACGGTGTGATGCGCGTATATCCGGCAGCGATTTCGAGTTTCGCCTGCTGCCAGTTATTGACTGTAAATTCCGAGATGCTGCGCATCGTATAGGCCGCTGATCCGGAAAGCCCTTCCATTTCCGTATAGGCTCCAAGCGCAAATTGTACGGATGGATCGGAAACATTGAACCAGATTGTTATTTGTACAGGTTCTTCCGAAACGTGCAGAGAGGGGCCATTCACGGTTACAAATTCACCGCTATTTAGAACCGCCCTCAATCCTTCCCCATTTGTGGCGCGTGTGTTGCCGGGAGCAATCGGAAGCACATTGAGGGCTACATTTGCACTCGACGGAATGGGTAAGAAACCGAGTGATTGCAAGGTTTCGTTGAGCGGATCGAAGGTGTATAAGTATCGAGCCGGGCCAACCGGTTCCGGCGTCGGTGATGGAATGCGAGTTGGAGTCGCCGTGAAAGTCGGTGTCGGTGTGGATGTCGCATCTCCTTCCGGAGTTGATGTGGCTTCCGGCAACGGGGTTTCCGTCATGTCCGGTATCGGAGTCGATGTGGCTTCCGAGATCGGTGTTTCTGTAACGTCCGGGATGGGAGTTGTTGTCACATCCGGTATCGGAGTTGATGTTTCGTCTGGTTCTGGTGTTTCTGTGATATCAGGAATCGGAGTGGATGTCTCAATCGGCTCGGGTGTCGCAGTCGCGGCCGGTTCCGGAGTTGCCGTCGAAGCTGGAGTCGGACTGGGAACATCGGGTGGTAGTGGCGTTGGGATATCGCTCGGAACCGGTGTTGGTGTATTCACCGGTGTGTTTGACGGTATTGGTGTTGATGTCGCTGTTGGTGTATCGCTTGCCGTTGGCGTTGGTGAATTCGTTGGTGTATTTGGCGGTGTCGGTGTCGGTGTAGCGTTATTGTTGACGGTAATGAATACACCATCCGGATAGGGATTGTGATCGGGATTCGGATCGTCGGATTCGATGAGCATCCGGTTCGTGGTTTCCCCATACGGAGCAAGGTCATAATTGACGGAAACCGTGATTTTTTGGTCACTGCCCGGTAACACTTCAAACGGAGCTTCCGGTGACCAGTAAATCCAATCTCCATCGTTTACCGTTATGGACGATACATTCAAAGGCGCGGTTCCGTCGTTGTAAATGCGGAACGACTGTGAGGAACCTGAATCTTCGAATAATTCGCTGACCAGAGTGTATTCAACCGATTCTTCCGGAATCGTAGTCCCGCGTACTTCGATCGTCCACATCCCCGCTTGTGCATCGGACACGATAACTTGTTCAACATTATCCGTGTCGTTGACGCCGGTTGTAGCGTTTGCAGTGGGATTTTCTTTATTCAATATCCATGGTCTGTACACCGTTCCGGAGGGGGAACGAAGCACGAGATCCAAATCGTTCACCAAGGCTTTGGCCGCCGCGGTGGAACCGGGAGTATCCGTCCAGACCAAGGTAACTTTGATTGTACCTCCCGAAACGGAAACTTGATACGGAACGAAAGTCTGGTCGGTGACTGATCCCGTCCGCCACATATTGCCATCGATGAGATCGGTACTGTAACTCGCATCGATGAGACCCCATCCGTATTCATAATCCGGACCCGGCCGGCCTCTGTCTTGCGCGCCGTGAATCAGAAGCGCTTTTAAGGTATGCGGCGCCGGCTCTTCGTTCTTGTTTTCGACATACCGTTGAAAGAGCATCGTCCCAGCTCCGCAGGCGCTGGGGGATGCCATCGAAGTGCCGGAATAACTCCCATAGCCATTATTGGGAAGAGTGGAATACAAACCGTCTCCGTTGGCGCAAATATCCGGTTTCACACGCCCATCGTCCGTCGGTCCCCAACTACTGAACGAAGTCATCCCGTCCAAATCCGTTGTTGCCCCAATCGTGATAATGTTCTTAGCCACTCCGGCTGGCGGGAGGCAATCATAGGGACCGTCTTTCTGGCTGCTGTTCGGTCCGTCATTCCGATCATTCCCCGCCGATTTGAAGACGATCAGTCCGGTATCATAGACGGTGTCGTCCCAGGAACGGGTGACGGACATGTAATTCCCGAACCAGGATGAATTCCCCCAATCCTCCCAAGCATTTTTCGACTGATTGTAATTCCATCCCACAATATATCCGTAGGAATGATTGGACAGCCGAATACCGGCGGTATATCCCGCCCGCATTTCGCTTGTATCGCTATCCCAATCGTAGGAACGTAAAAAGACATTGGGAGCCATCCCTTTCGCAGCCGCTCTTCCTGCTCCGGATGCACCGATTGTGCCGCCGACGTGAGTGGCATGGCTGCTCGTGCTGGCATTAGTGTTGACAACCGTCATGCGGGAACCGAACTCGGGATGCGCATAAATCTTACCGCCATCCCATACACCAACCAAAATATCTTTTCCGTTCAAGTTGTAAGGAAGTGAATATAAGTCACTGACATGAATCCGCTGTGCGGCAACAGCGTTCATTTCTTTATAGGGTGCTGGTTTCGGTTCGACCCATTCCACGATATCGAGAGAGGCCAACGCTTTCAAATTATTTTGATCGATCGCTACGAGGAGCACGGGATAAGGATTCCATCCTCGGCTTTCTCCAACAGCCGATTCGATTGCCTGAACGGCTTCCTTTTCCGATACATCTTCAAAAAAGGTCACTGCCACTTCAACCCGCCCATCCGCGAGACGGGCATAAAGCGGAAATTCCCCGCGCGCCTCCGGGGCGAGTTTGTCGATCCGGGACGACAAAGCCAGCCAGCGAAAATCGGAATCTGTGGTTAAGGCGGCATCGGAAGAACGATTGGTCTTTATAGATGCCCAATACGCCATATTCGGAACATAATGCAATAATCGAATCCCTTTTGATTCCAACTCACGTCGCTGAGCCGGTGAGGGCAGGCGATGAAACTGGATAAGAAAATGTTTTCCGTTGGATAGACGCGAGGCTTTTGCAATTGAACTTTTCTGATTTTCGTTTTGAATTTCAGTTTCAATCGTACCGGTTTTCAGCAGAATCTTCCAATCGTTCTTTTTTTCTTCTCGTGCAAAACGCTGTTTCGCCGGAGGATTCTGAGGCTGATCACTGATCCGTATGAAACTCAGTGAAAGTGGATCGACACGTATCTCCGGATCACCCGTAAAAGGTGTTGGAGTCGGAGTTCGTGTGTTGGTCGGTGTAGCGGTTGGTCGCGGAGTCGGAACGATAGCTTTTACATCAATCGTATAGGGACCGAGCTCTACGCCGCCAAAGCCGATAATTTTAACATAATATATATGATTGGCTGACAACGGTTCTTCGATTCTTGACAACCATAAAAATCCGCCATCGTCATCCTCTGCAAGTAGAGTGAGATGATTATCCGGCCCATACAGATACATTTGGGTATCCGTGACTTCCTGATTCGGTCCAAGATGCACTTCGATGACATGATTGACCGATGCAGATGTCGAAAAACGATACCAGTCTTCTTCCTCGAAATTGGAAAGTTCACCCGTAACCGCTGGACCGTCAACAGTCAACTCCACCGAATTGGGGGGAGCCGGAGAAGGGGATGGAGTTATTGTATTTGTCGGAGTATTGGATGGTATACTCGTCGGAGTCAATGATGGTTCACCGACGGTCGGAGTGGCGGAAGGCGTATCGCTTGGAATCGGTGTAATGGAATTGTCGAGTGTTGGTACCGGCGTGGCAGTATTTGCGGGAAATACTGTGTTTGTCGGTTCAGGTGGAACAGGTTGAGTAGGAGTATCCGTCGGCAACGGTGTGTTGGTCGGAGTATGGGTAGATGTAGAAATCGGTGTGTTCGAGGGTGTTGGTGTCGGAGCAGTTTCGAGAAACAATCCGGTTTCAATGCGAAAATGAGATTCTCGTGTATGTCGTTCCGCAAAAAAGAAATCCAGTGGATACGTCTGTCCGATTTCCAGCCCCAAATCACCGGTGTTCACTGAAGCAGCCTTTTCAGCATGAACACCACCCAGATCGATGACCAATTGATTGTCGATAAATACCCACACATCGTCATCACCGGAAAATCGAAATTCCTGCGGCCCACGATAGGTAAATAAAGTATGCAGTTCAAACGTGAAATGATAATTATGAATTCGCCCTTGATTACCGAACAGTTTTCCATCGATGGGAAAGAATTTGGGAAAGTCGAGATTATAAATCGGATTCTCCGGTGAGGAATCCGGATCGAGAGTAAGAGTTATATCATACTCATCCGTCATGTTGACACCGGGTACATCATTGTACCACTGATCGAAATTTTCCGCTGTCGAAACGGTTTTGTGAGAAATGGCTGAATTGAAGACCGGTTTTCCGTCTTCTCCCAATTGCGATTCTACGATCCCGGTTTCCGCACCGGTTGTTCCTTCGAAATCAGGATGTGAATCCAGAAAATCACGAACGGTTCCTGAAAGAGTGATAGTTTCCGGAGGGGCAATCGGCGTAGGGGTTGAAGTCGGGAAGGGTGTTTCAGTAGCTGTGACCGTGTTGGTCGCGGTTGAACTGGGAGTGATAGTCGGCGTATCACTCGGTTCTGGGGGAATTGGTGTTTCTGTTTCTTCGGGTGAAACCGTCGGCTCGATTACCGGTGTAGATGTATTTGTCGGGACCGGGACTGGAGTTCCTGTAGGTACTTTAGTATCTGATGGTAGTGGAGTGACTGTCGCTGTATTGGGCGGAGTTGGAGATGGAGTATCGGTCGGGACGGGTGTATCTGTATTTTGTGGAACTTGAGTCGGGGTGGAGGTTGGATCAAGCAGCTCGACAAATTCCACTGGTCCCAGAGTCATAAACGGTCCATAGAATAACGGGCTTCCGCTGCGAGTTAAGACAAATACTTGAAATCGATATTCTTTTCCGTACTCCGGACCTCCTTGGAAATCGCTCGCGATAAGAGGCGATTGTGTTTCTCTCCATTCCAGATAGTGAGCAGTCGGACTTCCCGTTCTTCCCAAATATGCAGGATCGTCCTCATTTTCAATAACATAAATGTGAACATCGAGGATATCGGAAGTGTCGACTTCTTCCGAGTCAAGATGCCATTTGACTACCAATTCCCGGCTGTCACGTGGATCGTAATCGCGGTTGTTGCTCAAATCGAAATCCGTATCGACGGTGTCCGTTACAATGACTGAGTTGAATGGATTGACGGATACGGCAATGATGGTGACCGTATCGGAAACCGGCTCTTGATTTTCATCATCCACAGTGACTTGCAACACATAAGTACCCACCAAATGAGGTGTAAAAGTCGGATTTTTTACTATTGTCGAGGATAATTGACCTGAATTGTTATCCGGTCCTGAGCGAATTGTCCATTGGTATTGATAGGAACCATCACCCCCTAGCGCTACCGCTTCCAGCGGAATGGGAATTCCGACGGGACCGATTTGATCAGAACCTGCATCGACACGAACCGGTTCCGGTTCTTGCAATGTTCGAATGCGGTGATTTCGGGTATCAGATATAAGGAGGCGGCCTGTAGGCGAGATGAATATGCCCAATGGATGGTTCAAGGAAGCGGACGTTGCCAAGCCTCCGTCACCCGAGAATCCTTCACTCCCGTTTCCCACAACGGTGTCGATCGTTCCTGATGAATCGATCCGGCGAATGACATTATTATCCGTATCGGCGATCCATATTATTTCCTCATCATCGACATAAATATCGGATGGTTTTGCCAGCATGGCAAGATTTGCCGGCCCTCCATCTCCGGTGTGCCCCGCATCACCTGTTCCGGCAAGGGTGATAATATTACCATTGGATAAGACTTTGCGTACGACATGATTTTCAGCATCGGTGATATAGAGGTTGCCGGATGCATCTTTGAAGACGGAAGTCGGCCCATGTAATTTTGCTCGTTTGGCTGAGTCTCCGTCACCGGAATATCCCGCCTCGCCGGTTCCTGCAACGGTACTAATTGTTCCGGATGAATTCACCATACGTATGACATTGTTTCCTGAATCCGCGATATAAAGATTCTGACCGGTATCCATAAAAACACAGAATGGCTTATTCAATCTGGCTTCTGTGGCAGGACCGCCGTCCCCCGTGTAGCCCACTTCTCCATTCCCGACAACAGTTGTGATGATTCCGGACGGATCGATTTTCCGGACGCGATGATTGAAAGTATCCGCGATGAATATATTTCCGGATGAATCAATCCACATATCATTTGGAGTGTTTAAACTTGCTTCTGTAGCAGGACTGCCATCTCCGTTGTAACCATTATTTCCATTCCCGGCAATGGTGACAATATTGCCTGAGGTGTCGATTTTGCGAATTCTGTGATTGGAGTGATCGACAACGAATACATTTCCCGAATCATCGGCAAAAATTCCATAAGGAAACGACAGAGCTGCGTTTGACGCCGGACCATTGTCACCGGAAAAGCTACTTTCTCCCGTTCCAGCTATAGTTACGATAATATCCCCCGCGCTGGAAAGCATAAATTGGAAGGGAGAAACACCGTCAAGAGTGGAATAAGCATTTGTTTGACTGGTAAGAAGAAGAAAAAAACAGGCCCCAAGACTCAAATTCACTATTGTTTTCATGAAGCAGTACCCTTGTATCCGTTGGTTATTCCGATTTTACAAAAAGGATGCATTCGTATAATACTATTTCGAAGCAATTTTGATTCCAAATGAATCAATCATATTATTGCCAAGACGTGAACTGATAAGTGATGTATGGATCGTAAGAACTCTCAAAAAAAGAAAAATCCACACAATTCCCTCTCAAAATAAAAGAACACACACTAATACATGTTCATTTTACCTATCTACAAGAAAAAAGACAACCATTTGGTGTATTTTGTAAATTTCCTTTACAGTTTAAGGTTCATATTGACTGACGATTTGAGCGATTTTTCATAATAATCAGATATCCAGCGGCTTCATTGACACTTCCTTCCTTGTTTGTTAGAGAGTAGCTTATAAAACTGAAAAAGGATCGATCCTTGAAAGTAATGCATTTGTTTTTGAACTGGGTACGATTGGGAGTAAAAAATGAAATATGCTTTGCTTTTGATTGCATTTTTGTTGGTTTCAATTTTATGTATAGGGCAGCCGCTTGAAGATGAATGGGATCCGATAGATAACACGTGGGATGGTGCAACCCTTCTTGGAAGAGTGACTGAAAACGAGCAGACGCATGGTCCACACACACTCTCCGGGACCGACACCCAGGATTGGTTTCAGTTTACCCTCGAGGCAGGAGAAGAATATGAGTGGTATTCATCCGGTGGATTGGATACCGCTGGAGAAATAGTGGATTCGGATGGCTCTACCCAATTGGCTACCGATGACGATGGAGGATTGGATTTTAATTTTTCTCTCCGATTTCGGCCGGAACGGTCCGGTTTGTTTTATCTTCGGGTGCAACAGTTCGATCTATCTGCCGAAGGAACCTATTTTCTTCATTACAAAATCAGAAAACCGGAACCTCAACCAGGGGATGCATGGGATCCGGCGGACGACAATTTCACATCCGCAACCGATCTCGGTATCCCGACAACGACAGCACAGGATCATGGCCCTCATACCTTATCGACAACAGATTATTATGATTGGTTCCAATTTTCTTTATCGGAAGCCATTGTGTATGAGTTCGCCTCTACCGGCGATTTCGATACATTTGGTGACTTGTATAAGGCGGATGGCACAACACGTGTAGCCTCGGATGACGATGGCGGGAACAGCCGGAATTTTATGCTGACGTTTACCCCGAACGAGAGCGGTCTGTATTACTTGCGGGTCAAAATGTTTGAAGAAGGAGAAAGCGGATCGTATTCGTTGGTATTCCAAAGTGGAGCGGAACCGCCACCGGCTGGTGATTCATGGGATCCGGCAGATGATATTCGCGAAGGAGCGCCTCAATTGGATGCGCCTACTCGAGAGGAACAAACTCACGGAACGCATACCTTATCCGATACCGATTCATTTGACTGGTTTCACTTCGTTATCACAGAAGGAGCCTTGTATGAATTTTGGTCGTCCGGAGAATCAGACACCTATGCGGAACTATATGAGGCCAATGGAACGACTCCCCTGACGTTTGACAACGACAGTGGGGAAAACAAGAATTTCCGGATCGCATTCGAACCGACCACTGCCGGCAAATATTATCTGCGGGTGCAGGCCTATACGGGCGACGCCGCTGAGTATGTTCTTCATTATCAAAAAGTGAGAGATGCACCGGCACCGGTTTTGGATACATGGGATCCCCGCGACAATCAACGGGAGAATGCCACACAACTCGGAATCCCGACAATCGCTGAACAGCGGCACGGTTGGCATACACTTTCCCTTGACGATACCGATGATTGGTTTCATTTGACCTTGCTGCCCGGCGATTCGTATCAAATACGGACCTCCGGCAATTCCGATACGTATGGTGTATTGTACGGTCCAGAGAGTATGACACCGGTGGCGAGCAATGACGATGACGGTTCCGGCTACAATTTCATGCTTCGTTTCACACCGGAAGTGGGGGGAGCGTATTCCTTGCTGGTTAGCACATATCCAGCGGGAAATAACGCGTCCTATATGCTCCATTATTCTGTGGAGACCGAACCGTCACCCAATGGAGACCGATGGGATCCCTCGGATGATCAATACAATGATGCCACCGATTTAGGTTACCCCTCGGGAATCGAAAAAAGTCATGGTCCCCATAGTTTATCGGTTACGGATGAAGCCGATTGGTTTCAATTCACACTGCGGGAGGGAGCGTCGTGCGAATTTTTGACCTTGCGGGATTCGGATACCGTCGGAGAACTCTTTTTTTTCGATGGAACATCTCTCGCCACGTGGGATGATGACTCGGGAACCCATTTAAACTTTCATATCCGGTATACCGCTCCCCAGTCGGGGATCTACTATTTACGGGTGAAGGAAAGTTCGGGAGAAGATGCGGAGTACACCCTCCATTGGCGTGGAGAAGAAACTTCCATTCAACAGCTCGAACCGATTCGATCTCTTTCCTTTGATTCGGAAGACGGCATTACGGAAGTACCAGGCGGTTTTATTGAAGCGGAAAGCGGACGATGGAGTGTGGGAAGCATCTTAAGCGGTGATGCGCTCTATACAGATGGGCAGGGAGTGACGCTGACGACCGCTCCGGGTGAAGTGGAACTGCTACTTTTTCCGCAACTCGAGGTGGGAGATGGTGTGGTCCTGGTGAGAGCATCGGTTCAGGCAAGCGCTGCCGGTGCGGCTGTCGGATTGGCGGTTTTGGATGGGAACATGGACCATTCTCTCGCTACCAATATCCCTGCAGACAGCGGAATCTTCCAAAATGGGTACCAACGGATGATGATCGTGTATGATCCTCCCGGCACGAGTGTGGTCCCGGCGTTCCAATTGGCGAACTTGACCGGTGATCGGGAGGTTTCGGTGTATCTCGACAATCTGGAAATCTTTCTTTTACCGGAGGAAGGAGATATCCCAACTTCCTATTTTTATCCGAAAGAAATGGATGCGGAAAATAATCAAACTACTCCGACAATACTGGAGACATATGAATTTGATCAATTGGATGAATTTTCCCGATTGCCTGGTGGATTTATCGAAGTGAAAGGGGGATCGACAACAGTCGGTTTTATTCCTCCCGATACAGGATTGTATACGGATGGCCACGGCGCCTATGTGAGAACAAAGCCCGGTGAAGTCGAACTACTGATGTTTCCGGAAATCGATGTCGGCGATCGTGTTTTGCTGATACGCGCCTCGGTACAATCAACCGGCAAAAACGCGGAAATCGGTCTGGCCGCCTTGGACGGTGCATGGGATCAATCGATTGCAACCAACATCGTGGCAAACAGCGCTGCATTTCAAGGAAAGTACCAACGAATGATGATTGTGTATGATCCGCCCGGGAATTTAGTGATTCCTGCTTTTCAATTGGCAAATATCGATGGGATAGAAGACGTTGCTGTCTATCTGGATCGATTGGAAATTTATGCTCTGGAAAAAGAAGGACTTGTGCCTGCCCGATTTTTCTATGGGGAATAGTGTGTTTATTTTGACATTTGATTGAAAATGACGCAAAAGCATATTCAACAATTTGTGATTTTTCTCCTTTGTGTTCAATCCTCTTTGCTTTCCTATTCTTTAAGCAAGGAGGAGGTGGTTTGGAAATCGATTCCTCCTTTTACAGCCAGGTTGGATTCCAGTTGGTTGGTGACGGATTTTTTGGAGGAAACGAAACTCTATTATTCTCATTTGTTCCATATTGACTTTGAACCCAACGGAACGATGTGGCTCGCCACCTCGGAGGGACTGTTTCGCTACGATGGATATCAATGGGAACGATTTACAGAAAAGGATGGCCTTCCCAGTTCCTTTGTTCGATGTGTATTGGTAACCCGAGAAAATGATCTATGGGTTGGTACCGATCAAGGGGCCGGTATTTTCAGGGAAAGGCGGTTTGACACTCTTGATTCCGAAAATAATTTGGCTGGCCCAAGCATTCGGCGAATCGTGGAAGATCGAGACGGAAGCCTATGGTTTTGTTGTGATCCCTGGCCGGAAGAGAGCGCAGGAGGAGGTTTGACTGCCTTTCGAAATGGCGAATGGATGACATTTCGAGAGGAAGACGGTTTACCGAGCGATCATGTGATGAAATACTTCCGCGATTCCTCGGACCGACAGTACGCCTTGACTGCGGAAGGATTAGCCGTCTTTCGTGACGGTCACTGGATCAACCCCTTACAAGAAGCCGGTTTCGACAATACAGAAATGACAGTATGGGACATCGTGGAAATACCTGGACAAGGCGTATTTGTCAGTACGACAAAAGCATTGTTTATACTTGAGGATGATACGTGGAAAAAACAAACGATCAATTTGTCACAGTCTCCTCGGTTTTGTACCACTCATGATCGGCGATTGATCACAAGTATGTTACTCGGAGGAACACATCGTGGCTTTTTCCAATGGGATATTAACCGATTTCAATTGGCTTCTTATGCATTCCACTCATTAGCCGGCGATGTTGAGTGTGTCAAAGAAGCGCCGGATGGATCCGTTTGGAGTGTGGGATACAATTGTCTTGCTCGTTGGGAACGCAAAAACCAAAGATGGACGAAATACAGCGAATTGCCGACACCACAATTACGGGACGGAGACGGCCGGATTTGGTTTGCAGGAGAGAAATTGATTGTCAAGGATGAGAAAGAGTGGTATGAAGTTTCGTCATCTCATCGCTCTTTTCTTCTCGATGCCGATCAAGGTGTTTGGAGTTGGTCAAACGAGGAAATCATCCATTGGATCGATCGGGATACTGTTTCCTATGCGGCTTCAGAAATCGGATTCCAACAAATCAGCGGATTGGTTGCTGATCCGTCCGGTTCGATATGGGCATATGGGATTGATGTAAAGAAGCAAAATCAAATCGCGTACTTTGATGAAACGAACTGGCATAAGAAAACACCTGAAGATTTCCAATCTGTTCAGATTGTCGGGGGGCAACCGGATTCGAAGGAAGGCATTTGGTTGCTCACGAATCACTCCTCAGCCAATCATTATGTTTTTCATTATTTGAATAAAACACAACAAAAAACTGTTCCTCTCGTTGTGGGTCGAATATCCGAACGGGATGGATCATTCAATTTCGCTATCGATCCCTCCCGAAATCTTTGGGTTTACGGTGATAGGCTTCTTTCCATCTATAAATATGGAAGTCCTACTGTTCTATGGGATTCCATGTCTGGGATTTTAGATCGAACCGTCTTTGCTCTTTTTTTCCGGGAGGGGGAGGAATGGGTCGCTTTACGGGGGAAAAATTTGTTTCACGGCGGCATTGCCATACTGGAACCGAAACGGGAAGGTTGGATATTCTATAGAGGGGATACCCGCGAATGTGGAATCAAAGATGATCAGGATATGATCTATATCGGTGGTTATGAAAAAGTGTTCATGATACCGCCGGATTGGAATCAGCCGCCGATTCAGTTGACTTTACCGGAACCTCAACCGGTTCTTCGTCTTGTCAAAGGAAAAGGCGAAAAGCTGTGGTTGCAAGTTGATCATTCGGTTCTCTGTTATCAACCGGATGGAATTCCACCGGAAACCTTCATTTCCAATTCACCGGAACGAATTGTAGAAGGAAGTAGTATCCGAATCCAATGCAGTGGACGGATGAAAAATATGCCATCCAGCCGTCCGCGAGAAATGCTGTTTTCTTGGCAAGTGAATTACGGGGAATGGAATGACTTTCAAACGTTACCCGATGGGGGACTACCGCTGGCCGGATTGAGGCCGGGCAAACATGTTATTCGTGTGCGCGCACAAGATGAAGATTTTGATGTGGATTCGACTCCTGCCGCAATGCATATCACTGTTTATCCACTTTCGATGTTGGAATCCGCATGGTTCAAAAGTTTCGTATTTATGATCATGATGGTGATTGGTATCTTGGCGCTTGTTGCCTTCCGAGCACGCCGCAAATTGGCCATGTATGCGGGGAACCTGGAAGCGATGGTGGACGAACGAACTCACGCTCTGCAAGCCAGTGAAGCGAAATATAGGGATTTGGTGCAGAACGCCAATAGCATTATTTTACGAATTACTCCGGAAGGGAAGATTACGTTTTTCAATGAATTTGCTCAGATGTTTTTCGGGTATTCAAGCGAGGAAATTCAAGATAAGAATGTCCTGGATACCATTTTCCCCAAAGAAGAAACGAGGGGACGGGAGTTGAGTGATGTCATACACGATCTTTTGGTTTCTCCCGATCAGTATGCATATCATGAATGTGAAAATGTGAAGAAAGACGGGAATAAAGTATGGGTTGCCTGGACGAGCAAAGCCGTCTTTGACAAAAAAGGGAATCTTACGGAATTGTTGTGTATCGGCAGCGATATTACGGCTCACAAACGAGCGGAAGAAGAGAGAAAACGACTGGAAACACAGCTGCTCCATTCTCAAAAATTAGAAGCGGTCGGTTTGCTGGCGGGTGGAATTGCCCATGATTTCAATAATCTCCTGACTGGGATTATCGGAAATATCAATTTAGCCCAAATGGACGCCTCTACGAAAATGAAAAAATATCTTTCGGTCGCGGCAAAGGCTGCGGATCGCACGGCGGACTTGGTCCAACAATTATTGTTATTCAGCCGAAAATCACAAGTCGAAATGAAACAAATTCAGATCAATGAAATTGTCGAGAATGTCTCCTTGCTTCTGCAAGAAACAGTGGACCAGCATATTGAAATCATAACCCACTTGCGAAACGATATTCCCGCCGTAAAAGGAGATCCGTTACATTTACATTCCCTGCTCATGAATTTGTGTACAAACGCCCAGGAAGCGATTCATCGCATTCTTTGGGGGGAGGTACTGAATACGCGGCAGCTGGAATCCTTTTCCATTACGATGGAAACCGATTTCGCAGAAGTGGGGGAAGCCGAATGCAAGAAAAATCCTCAGGCGCGTCAGAGTACATTTGTCGTTGTTCGTGTCAAAGATAACGGATGTGGGATTAGCCCTGACATCCGTGATAAAATCTTCGAACCTTTTTTTACGACAAAAGAGGTAGGAAAGGGATCGGGATTAGGACTGGCGAGTGTCTATGGGATTGTACGGAAGCATAAAGGATGGGTTTCGGTTACGAGTGAATATGGGAAAGGAACGGAAATTGCTGTTTTCCTTCCTCCCGAAAAATCATGAGTTTTTAGGATTTTTTGGCCGTCTGTGCAAGAAAAGGTTCATAAATGCGATGCACTTTTTGACTGTTGCATTTCGGGCATTTGACTTTCGTGTTTTCATGTTCCTCGATGGACATTTCTTTGTCGAAACTCTTTTTGCATTTTTCACATTCGTACGTATAGGTTGGCATCGGTTTTAACCTCCTACTGATAGCAATCTGGTTCATGAATCGTTTCAAATCACATGGCAGATAGTATACAGGAATTTCTGATCATTTAAACCTAGTTTTTCATTTCATTGATCATGATGATAACATTCTCTCGTGCTCTTGTTGGAATAGTTTCAAGCCTCTTTTTCCTCTCAGGATTCGCATCCCTCGTCTATGAGGTGATCTGGTTCAAGCGTTTCACACATGTTTGGGGGAACTCGACACTGGCGCAGGCGGTCGTGCTCGTCGCGTTCTTGTTTGGATTGTCATTCGGTGCTTATTGGTTCGGCCGATGGGCGGACAAAGTCCGGTCTCCTTTGCTTTGGTATTGTATTTGTGAAGCGCTGATCGGCGTATTGGCGTTGCTCGTCCCTGCAGAAATCAGCGTGCTCAATCGCTTATCCTCGTCTTTATATCCTTATTTGAATATATCCCCGGTTTTGCAATTCTTGCCGCGCTTTCTGTTGACACTGTTGGTCATCGGTCCTCCTTGTATGTTGATGGGCGGTACATTGCCTCTGATGGTTCGGCATTTTCTGGCTAATTATCCATGGGGAAGGGAAACGACAGGATGGTTATATGCGTTCAATACGCTGGGCGCTGCAATGGGATGTTTGATAGCCGGTTTTTATTTCCTTCCATTATTCGGCATGATCGGAACGAATTGGATTGCCATAGCATTGAATTGGATCGTAGCCGGCAGTGGATGTCTTCTTCTGTGGATGAAGCCGGAAGTCAAAGGAAAATTTCTGGAAGAATCATCGAATATGGATACTCTGTTTCCGCAATTGATAGGAAGAGTGCTACCTTCTATTTCTGTGCGGGGTATTTACATTGCAGCAGCAATGGCCGGCTGTGCTTCGCTTATTTTACAAGTCGTATGGACGCGAAAACTGGCAGTGATGCTGGGAGGAACGACCTATGCATTCTCGGCGATGCTGTTTGTCTTTTTATTCGGCATTGCGTTGGGCAGCCTTTTTTATAGCAGGTCAGTGAACAAAATTCAGAATCTTGAACGGACATTGCTCCTCGTGATTTCTCTCCTTATCCTCTCGGTTTCTATCGGATTTGCTTCGATCCCTCCATTGACGCTATGGTTAGGATATTTACGCGAATGGCGGGCCGATCTCATCATGAATGCATTGATCGGTTCCGGCGTTAGTATGGTTCTACAGTTTCTCCCCACTTTTTGTATGGGATTTCTTTTTCCCTTTTTCGTGGATTTGGTTCGTTGGAAAACTCACGGCATCGGCTCTGTTGTGGGTAACATTTACGCATGGAATACGGGTGGGAGTATTCTCGGAGTATTCGTTTGTTTCTTCTTGTTGATTCCGATGTACGGAACCTATATTACGGCGGCGTTGGCGATGTCTTTGTATTTACCGGTGCTTTTTATTATATTCCCAAATTCATACCGTGAAGCTAGACGTCCCGTTATATTGACGGCCATTTTTCTCCTCTTGGTAACTGTCTACACCTCAAAACCGATCAATCCTTTGAAAACAGATATGGGATTATATCTCTATGGATATGACTATGCGGATACCTTTCAGCAAGAAGATGAGGTGATCTATTTTAAAGAGGGGGGATTAGCCAATGTCTTGGTCACTCGATTCGATAAGGAATATTACCTGCGGGTAAACGGGAAAATCGATGCGACGAAATACGGCGATATGCGCATGCAGAAAGGATTGGCATACTTTAGCCTATTTTACCGTCCTGAAGCGAAAGATATTCTCGTAATCGGGTATGGCAGCGGTTCGACGGCCGGTGCGTGTTTGTTATTTCCGGATACAAAGGTGACTTGCTGTGAAATCGAACCGGTGATTTTCGAAGCTGGTCATTTGTTTGCGGATGTCAATCACCGTCCGTATCGTTCACCAAACTTTACGATGGTTTCGGATGACGGCCGCAGTTATCTCGAAGGATGTGGAAAACAATTCGATTTGATTTTGTCCGAACCGTCCAATCCGTGGATGGCGGGAATTTCGAATCTGTTTACCCGAGAGTTTTATATACAGGTGCGTGAGCAGCTACGCCCGGGTGGAATCCTGACGCAGTGGATTCACACTTATCATTTCAGTCTGACGGATTACTGTTTGATCGCGCGGACTATTTTGGATGTGTTTCCTCATGCCGCCGTGATTCGCATTAATGAGTCGGATACATTGTTTCTTGTTTCCGATGCGCCTTTAGTTCCTGATCTTGAGATGTTGGAAACTGCTCAATCGGTTATCAACACATTCCCGGCTGTTCAGTCCGATCTACAAACGAATTTTGGGACTTCCGATGTTGTTTCTCTGATGTTGGAGAGTTTTTTCCTTTCTGAGCAAGAGATTCATGCCTTACTCGAGAACGATCCGGTCGACGATTTGAATACTGATCTCGATCTCCGTTTAGAATTTTACGCGCCTTTGCGAATTTTTCTTCCTAAAAAACAACAAGAAAATGTGGATCGTCTATTGATGAATTATGTCGATCCGAATCAGTGGATCAACCGGTTTCGGCGTTTGCATGATGACTCACTCTCCCTTTCGGTTTTCGAACCGTGGCTGCGAATCTTGGATCTTTATGAGTATCCGGCCATACGTCAACCTCTTGCCGATTATGCGATGCGGATCGCTCCTGACGATCCCGATAAGTATGACAATTCATATCTCTTAGCTGAAAAATTGATCGCGTCTTCTTCCGATGAAATACGTTTTCAGCCGATTCTGGATCGCTTATTGGATTTATCCGTGGATGAGGCATATCGGGCGGCAGTGAAATTATGGAATCAGGAAAAATACCGACAAACGATATGGGTCTATCAAGGCATTTTACAAAAACGTCCGGATTGGGTGACGGGATGGACGTTTCTCGCCCTCAGCCATGCACATTTGCAGGAATGGGAAGCAGCCGGCCAGGCATTTACGAAAGCACAAACCATCGATTCGGAAGATACATTCTTGAACCAATCACTCCAACAATATAAAACAATGAAATCGGTGGTAACCGAGAATTAAAACGGCAATTTGCCCACCCATTCCGCAACATACACACCACCCCCGTGAAAGATGTCTCCACGGCTCATTAGTCCATTGCTGGTGTTATATGCCACTCCATATTGCGGATAGTTATGACCGTTATAATCGTCCGCGCTGTCGGGACCGGAACTTTCCAACATCCACACGTTGCGCGGAAACGTGGAATGATCGAACGGTGTCACGGCTCTTCCGGATACGTTCGAACCTTCATAATGAAATGTCCCCAATTCGAAAAAAGGATCGAGTTCCCGCCCGTCAGGCACTTTGATATCATTGATGTATTCCACTTTGAACGGATTTCGGAATGCGCTATCCCCGGTGATATAGGTGACCGGTGTCGTGAGATCGCGAAAACCGGTATAGTGGGCAGCCGGATTGCCCCACCCGTCCCACGCCCAGCGGGGATAGGAACCTTTGTCGAGGTAATACATTTCCAGGCCTGTTTCAACGGCCTTCATATTACTCACCGCTTTGGCCACTTTGGCTCGTGTCTGCGCTTGGAGAAAATTCGGAACGGCGATGGCGGCAAGAATACCGATGATAGCAACGACGATCAGAAGTTCGATCAGGGTAAACGCATTTTTCTTTGCATTCATTCTCGGAAACCTGTTTGTTTTATGCCATCATAGAATCAGATATGTGAGTTTGTCAAATGGTTTTATGGTTCGAACCACGCTCAAGGTACGTGAGAAAGACCCCATGCAATGGGAAGTATTCATCGAAGCCCTTCGCGACACGGCTATGACGGCCTGCTATCGGCGGAACAATGTTCCCCGGTCATGGTGAAAGGCCAGCGGCTGGGAACGGTGGAAACGTTCGATGAACGGTATGTGGAATCGCTTAAGTATATGCGGGGATTGTTAGTGAAATATGGGTGTTATAGTGGAGATAGGTAGTAGAACAACAGAATGGGATGAGGCCTTAATGCCACTATTACAAGGATGGTAAGTTGAAGAGAAATCTACTCTTAACTGAAGAAATAAGGGTTTTTGACAGGACTATTTTATAGATTTACCGTTTGAATCATTCTTTGGGCAACAGCTATTGCTTCCATCGCGTCTTCATAATTGGGTAATCCTTCTGGAAGGCTGCCAGGGAGTGCGTCCGGATAGCGGGTTGGAATGTAAAAACGATCCAAGAGTTGTATTGCTAAATTTGTTTTGAATGGATTTGGTTGTAATAAAGGAAGCAAATCTCCTAACGAATGTGTTCGAGGAGGTGTTTTACCCTGCGAAAGTAATAAACCTTTGATAATTTTTTCAGCACATTGCTGACTGTGAAAACACGTTTGATTGAAGAGACCCTCTTCTAACGCCAATTCTGCCATACGCAAATCCTCTTGTGCAAAATGATACCATTGCTCAATGCTAGCGTTCATACAATACTTTCCCTTTTTCCAGAATTTCGTGATGTATGAATGCACGTTCACTAGAGAGAGTCTCGAATTCTTCAGGGGTATAAACTAGGATGTCTACCCCAACTTGTGGATGAAGAAGTTGCATAACTTCTTTGGTCCGATCCAAGAATCGTTTGTTGGTTTCTTTGATGATAACCAAGTCTAGGTCAGACCATTCCTCTATTGAACCATCCGCCATCGATCCAATCAGCAGGATTTTTTTTGGATAATATTGATTTATCAATAGTTTTAAAAAACGAGATAATTCCGAATCCAATAGATTTTGTCTTTGGTTAACGGCATCGAAAGAGATAGTTTGCTTCTTCATTGTGTTTTTCTTGGGTGGAGGGAATGTGCTTTATTAGAACGTCGGATCCCCTATGCCACTACCTTTGCCCGCCTTAAAATTGTCCCGTCGTTCATCCGAATCCCACGATGAATAACTTTTTGTACCATAGAACCGGCTGGGATTGTCGAATTCTGGGTTTCATGCACTTTCGGATCGAAAATATCCCCCTGTTTGACGGGAATGAGTTTCATATCCAGCGCATTCAAAATGCCGGTTACGTATTGATCGACGATGGAGGGGAGAGTCGGTATCTCCGCCAGATGTTTCTTTTCCAATGTCTCGATTTCGGCAATGTGTTGGATCAAACTCTGCTTTTTCATATCATCCAATTCCTTGGTCAATGTTTCCTCAGAGAACTGAACGGTACTGCTCTCTTTTTTTAGTTCACGCAAGCGATTCTGAAATTTCAGAAAGATATAGCGCCGATACGCTAGTTCCGGATTGAAAGCCTCTAAAGGCGGTTCGGTCTCTTTGTTCAGCCATTGGCATAAATAGGTAATATATTCGGAATGATAATAATCCTCGAATGTTTGGATTTCGACACTCTGAAACTCAGGTTCTTTTTGAGGTCCTTTCACTTTTTTAAGCGATTCTTCGACAGCGGCGCTGAATTTCAAGATCGGTAGGCGAAAACAGGAATTCGCCTGCTTGAGCGTTTGCACATTCGGATTGTTCGCCGCTACTGCTTGATGAAGTTTTTGGAAGGATTGGAATGTCTGATTGTTGGCCAACTCCTCCGGAACGATCTTGGCGGCTTCTTCGAGAATATGGCTGGCCTGATCGGTAAACTGATGGTCTAAACTATGGACGAATTTATCGAAATCGGCTTCCGCAGAAACCGAAACTTCCGACGGCGGTTGTTGTTCGGAAATGGGGATCAAACCCCTTCTGTCATCGAATTTGTCATTCAATTCGGAAATGGATTCCAGAACTTGTTCCGCCGTTGTTTCAAGTTTTTTGATCCGCTGGAGCGCTTCATCCAGATTACCACTGGTTGTAGGAACCGGTTTTGTTTCAGGAGAAGAAACAGGCTGCCTTTGTTGAGTTGGTGGTTTCTGGCGCGCTTTGGGACGGCTTTTGAGAATCGCCTGGAATTTGTATTTGTGCATATAACTCTTTTTAAGAATCGATGCTTCCGTATAGATGTTACCATTGACTTCCGGTTCCACCTCCGTAAGGACAATCGGCTCCTTGCTGCGCAGTAGTTCTTCGCCTCGAAAAGTGTAAAACGAAAACGTCTGCAAATCGTTCTCGAATTGGGCGGAGATGATATTGACAGAGGGAATCCGCTTCGGAATGGTCAAATACAATTCCACATCTCCGACATCGTTGAACTCAGGTGTTACGCGAAATCCATGATGCATCAAGTTCGGAACAGACCATTCTGTCTCCAAGGGCTGTAACGTAAATTCAATCGTATAATTCCCGGCGTTGATTGTATTGGAATATGATTGTTGTCTTCCTCTTGATTTTTGATACGGTGCGTTTCGCAAATTCGTTTCTCCCTTTATATCGATAGTGATTCTTGGTTCCCTAAAAACGTAGCGCCGGCATCCTGCCGGCATCTTCAATCTGCCGCCGAGACGGCGACGTTACTTTTCCCCCTTTCTTTCCCCCACTCTTGGGGTGGCTAAAGGGTTGGACTTAAAAAATACATTATAGAGTGCTTATCGAAAAAATAGAAGAATTTGAAGCGGGAGATTATATAAAATATTGGAATGTCGGAGCGCGGGCATCCCTGCCCGCATGGGTGGTGCGAGAAAGTAACTTAGCGCGTTGAAAGAGCGGCCAAGGATGGCCGCGCTCCCAGTGGGTCGGAGCGCGGGCATCCCTGCCCGCATTTTCAATGAACAGCCGTCTTGCGCGTCCCGCGCAACACATTCTGTATTCTATCCTGCAATTTAAGAATCTTCCGATTGCGCAGTTGTTCGTTCTCCCATTTCAAACGGGAGATTTCGTCCCATAAGTGTTCAATTTGAGTATCTTTATGATAAAACTCGGAATTATGAACGATCGCCGCTTTGTAAATCGCTTGTTCCATGATTTCCAGCGGGGTAGGATCGTTGCGTAAACTTTCATTTTCGAGAAGGTCGGCGAACGATTCGCGGGGAATCTGCGGATAACGAGTCAATTTCAGCATCACGAGCCAAAAGCGCAGATAGGGTGAGTCCGGCGGATACATATCGACATGCGTGCCGGGGACTCGGATCACTTGATCGGCGCATTCACTGTTCCAAAGTTGCTTGGTGATCTTGTAGTTGTGATAAAAAAGAGTAGGCCAAACATTCAATCCAAACGGCTCAGGCAGTTGGAGAAGCAAATCAAGGCTTTCCCGCAATTCCTCTTCCGTTTCCAATGGAATGCTGACAAGCATGTCGTAGATGGCATAAATTCCTAATTCTTTTAGAGTGTTAGCTGCTTTTAACACTTTTTTGGTGGATAATTTACGATTGTACGTTTCCCGCAGGAATCCTTCCGATCCACTTTGAATACCGATGTGCACATAGATCAAGCCGATATCCCGCAGCATTTTGAGAATCTCCGGATCGCACAATTCCGGATAGGTATAGACCCAAAACGGAATGTCGATTTCCCGCTTGTACGCTTCGGTGAATTCCGCCATCCACTTCCGGTCGAAAGTGAATACATCGTCGTAAAACATGATTTGCGAGGTATCGGGCTTTTTCCGTTTGTAAGCTGCCAACTCGTCAATGACGTTGCGGACGGTTCTGCGCCGCAGGTATTTTCCTTTGCCTTTTGCAAGATCGTGTGTGACAGAATGGACACAGTATGCACATCGATAAGGGCAGCCACGGGAAGCCATGATAATGAACCACGGATTGAGCGGTGAGCAATCCGGCAGGACTCCCTGCCGCAATTCATCTTGATCGATGAGCCAAATAGTGGATTCCTCGAAATTGGGATAGGGAAGGGCATCTAAGTCTTGTATTAATGGGCGGATATCGTTCTTGCTGATTGTGCCGTTCTGTCGTACCCACAAATTATCAATGTTCGCTAATTCACGTTTGCCTTCGAGTGCTTCTGTCAGCTCAAGCGCCGGCTGCTCTCCTTCCCCGATACAAATCATATCGGCATGTTCGATTGCCCAATCGGGATTGACGGTCGTATCCACTCCCCCCCATACGATGGGAGCGTCGGTGACCTCCCGGATTCGCTTCGTCAATTCCACAGCCAGGTCGGATGAGACGGACATGAAGGAAAATCCCACCCAAAGAGGATTTCTCTCCCGGATGAAACGTTGAAGATGATCGATCTCTTTTTTACTGGCGTAAAAATGTTCCAGATAATCATCCGGATTCCGTTTCTCCGAAGGCACTTCGTAGGCGGCATGACAGTGTTTAAACAACACCTGCTCGACATGATGCCCTGCGTGGCGCAGATACGAAGCAATATATCGGGGACCTAGACAAAATTCGTCATACAAGCTGATCAAAACGATATTCGACATGCCCAATGTATCCTTTAAATCGCGATCATTTCTTCCAATTATAATTGAATTTCTTTCGTTTGAGAATTGCTATCAAACCTTCACAATTAGAAACATTTCTTTTCTCTTGAAATTTGTTAAAATTCCGAATAAGTTTATATTCGTATGACCGTGTGGAAACGATATTGAGAGATGAGAGTTAAAAAAATATTTCGATGTCAAGACAGTCCAAAAAAAAGCGGGATCAAAAGAAAATAAAGCAGAAACAAAAGAAAATGACTCTATCGAGAGGAGTGTCGAGAAAATTGTTCAAAACAGTTACTGCTGAGAATCAAGATATTTTACAGAATATAGAGTTCATATTATTGAAAAATTATCGAAATAATAAAATGATTGACGATAAACTTTGTGGAGAAGCTCTCCGAGTTTTACTTTACGAGAAAAATTGTGATTTATCGCTTGTTTATAATATTGTGGAAGAGTTACGGCAAATTCGTGAAATAAGAAACGATATCTCAGAAAAAGTGTGGAGAGATTCGCTTCGTATTGTTCTGGATTCTATTCGCACTCATTCATCCATGAAACCGGATGAAAGAAATTACCTCCACTTTATATCTCACTTTTTTTAATAAAAAATAAATAGAATTACACAATCATTTATAAAAAACAAAAAAAAAGAAAACTTCGATTTACGATTAATTATTTTTCGCTTCCACTACAAGTTCGTTGAGCAAATCCCACGCTTCTTTCGGAGAAAGCGTATTCATATCGATATCATGTAAACGTGCCCGTAACGGTTCTTCCAGCATCGAAAAAAGGGATATTTGATAACGGTCCTCATCGCTGATGGCTTGCAATGAAAGATGTTCACCTTTTTCTAAACGTTTGAGGATTTTCTTTGCACGATTTGTTACCCGTTTCGGAACACCGGCCAGATCGGCGACATGAATTCCATAAGAATGATCGGTATATCCAGGCGCGATACGATAGAGGAAACGGATCGTTTCCCCTTCTTCGGAAACTTGAACATGGTAATTGGATACGCGTTTGTGAGTTTCCGCCAAGGAGGCCAATTCGTGATAATGCGTCGCAAAAAGCGTTTTTACACCTTTAGCCCGTAATCCATGCAAATACTCGACAATTGCCCAAGCAAGTGATACCCCATCAAACGTGCTCGTTCCCCGGCCGATTTCATCGAGAATGACCAAACTTCGCGGCGTGGCCTTATTCAAGATATGAGCCGCTTCATTCATTTCCACCATGAATGTTGAACGGCCACGGGCGAGATCATCGGCAGCCCCAATACGGCTGAACAGGCGGTCAATCACACCGATCGATGCGGATTGCGCCGGAATGAAGGAACCCATTTGCGCCATTAAAATCAACAAAGCGACCTGCCGGATATAGGTCGATTTCCCCGCCATATTCGGACCGGTGATGATAAGAATTTGTTCTTTCTCCTGATCGAGTTTACAGTCATTCGGAACGAATTGCTCCACAATCGGTGACCGTTCCAAAACCGGATGGCGGCCTTCCTTAATCACTACACTCCCGCCTTGCTGAATGTCCGGACAACAATAGCCATACCGGGATGACGCTTCGGCCAGGCTTTGAAAACAATCGAGACGGGCAAGCATCCGTGCAGTCGTTTTTAAACGCGGACCATAACCACGCACGGCTTCCAGCAAATCTTGCAGCAACCGGTATTCGATCTCCTTGATGCGGTCTTCCGCATGAAGGACTTTCGCTTCGAATTCTTTCAGTTCGGAGGTGATGAACCGCTCCGCGTTGGTCAACGTTTGTTTCCGGATATAGTTATCCGGCACTTTGTCTTTATGAATATTGGTAATTTCAATGTAATACCCGAACACCTTGTTATAGGAAACCCGCAAGGAAGGAATCCCCGTTTTTTGCCGTTCCTCCTCCTGCAGCCGGGCAATATAACCCCGCCCGTCTTTGCGGATAGTGCGCAGTTCATCGAGATCGCTGTCATAGCCGTCGCGCATCATCCCCCCCTCCCGAACAGTGAGCGGAGGTTCATCCAGAAGAGCGGAATGAAGCAATTCTTTCACTTCCATAAGCGAATCGATCAACTCTTCTCCTGGCGGTACCGTTTCCATTTGCGCTTCCGGATCTTCCTCACGATGAAGCGCATGCCGTATTAACTCTGTTTCCTGAATTTCTTGGAGAAATCGATTCAATTCCGGAAGTTGTTCAAGTGAGGTGCGGAGCGCCACCAGGTCGCGTGCATTGGCGTTGCCAAACGTAACCCGGCCCAATAGCCGCTCCAAGTCATGAACAGAACGCAACGTTTTTCGCAATTCTTCCCGCACCGTCGGCTGATCATAGAGAAGTTTGACCATGGATTGTCGCGCTTTGATTTTGGTTACATCCATTAACGGACGCAAAATCCATTGACGCAGCAAACGCCCGCCCATAGCGGTGACAGTCAGATCGAGTACCCCAAGCAGGGAAAATCGCTTTCCCCCTTCTCCGGAACTGGTGAGTAACTCCAAATTGCGTTCCGTATTTTTATCGATGACTAGGAACGATTCACGTTGATAGATTTCCAACGCTTTGATGTACCCGACTGTCTCTTTCTGGTTTTCCTGTAAGTATGCCAGAATCGCTGCAGCCGCAGCGTAAATCAATTCGGTTTCGCTTCGATTTTTCTTGATTTTCGGCGGACAAAATTCCTCGATACCGTATTGTTGAAAATGATCCGGCAGAAAAGATTCACCACTTAATCCGTTGATCATGCAATCTGCGTAATTTTTTACTTGTTTCACGAAATCCGGATCGTTGGCCAATGACGCTTCTACCAAAATTTCGCTGGGATTAAGAGTCCCCAACTCGGAAAGGATGGTGTTCCATCCTTCGATCCCACTAGCCCATGTTGCCCGAAATTCTCCCGTTGTGACATCTACACTGGCAAGACCCCATCCATCCAATTCGCCGTTGTATAAAGAAGCGAGAAAATTGTTTTCTTTGCTTTCGATGACATCCGCATCGATGATGGTTCCCGGAGAGACGGTACGCACCAGCTCACGGTTCACGATTTTCTTGCCTTTTTGCGGAAGTTCCGTCTGCTCGCAAACGGCGACACGATATCCTTTGCGTGTAAGACGATAGAGGTAATTTTGTACGGCATGATACGGAATCCCGGCCAGCGGAACGGTTTGCCCTTTGCCGACCGGTTTTTTCGTCAACGCAATGTCCAATTCATCCGCCGCCCGCACAGCGTCATCCATAAACATTTCATAAAAATCGCCGCAGCGAAAAAATAGAATCGCATCCCCGCATTGCTGCTTCATCTCGAAATACTGCTGCATCATGGGGGAGTAATCTTCGGTATTCATCGTAGGAGATTTCATGAATCTCAACCCTGTCCAATCAGATGGTTTTCAAATAATATGTATCCTAATTCGTTCTTGTTGTGGATTCAAATGTCAAGAGAGATAAGGAAGTAACAGCGAGTAGTAGTATTTTATGGAAAACCGCCACATTTCACCCAACGAAAAATCAGAAGACCAAGTTATCTCTGAAACACTTCGGCCGGAAACATTGGAGAATTATATCGGTCAGCGGGAGGTCAAGACCAAACTCTCGATCTGCATCGAAGCGGCTCGAAAGCGGGGAGAGGCGCTCGATCACGTTCTACTGTCGGGGCCGCCTGGCTTGGGGAAAACTACGCTGGCTCATATCATCGCCAACGAAATGGGCGTGAATATTCGCACGACTTCAGGACCGGTCATCGAGCGCAAAGCCGACTTGGCCGGCTTGCTAACCGAATTGAAAGAGGGCGATGTACTCTTTATCGACGAAATCCACCGCCTTAATCGTGTAGTGGAAGAATGCCTTTATCCAGCAATGGAGGATTACTTTATCGATATCATGATCGGGGAAGGACCGGGTGCGAAATCGGTGAAGATCGATTTGCCTCACTTTACGCTGGTCGGCGCGACAACCCGCTCAGGAATGTTGACCGGCCCAATGCGTGACCGGTTCGGGATTCAATGCCGGCTCAATTTTTATGAACCGGCGGATATTCATCAAATCTTGAACCGTTCCAGCCGGATATTGAATATTCCCTTTGAGCAAGAAGGTGTAGAGGAACTCGCTCATCGGTCCCGCCGAACACCGCGAGTAGCCAATCGGCTCTTGCGGCGGGTGCGCGATTATGCGCAAGTACGCTCAGACGGAAAAATCACAAAAAGTGTGGCGAAAGAAGCGCTTGAATTGCTCGAAATCGATCATCGGGGACTCGACCAAATGGATCGCCAGATACTAACGGCAGTCGCTGTAAAATTCGGAGGAGGCCCGGTGGGGTTGAAAACAATCGCAGTTTCTCTTGGAGAAGATGAAGGAACATTGGAAGAAGTCTACGAACCTTTCCTGATTCAAGAAGGATTCTTGAATAGAACTCCGAACGGGAGGATGTTGACTCCCGCCGCTTATGAGCATCTCGGTATGCCGCATGTGAATCCCGATGCGACACAAAAAGAATTATTCGATTTCAAAGAGAATTCATAGATAGGATGCTGAGTGAAATGAAAGATTCAATCAATGGCTTTAACGACCATCAAAACTCCCAGCAAACATAAAGGAGCACCGAGAATAATGAGAATTCCCATTGAGCAAAATAAAGCTCCAATTCCAACTAGGGCAAGACCGATTATGATTCCCAAAGTTCGCCCGAGTAATTCGAGCAAAATGACCACCAATTTAATCGGAAGCAATAATAATTCTTTGAGCGCTGACAACATATGAAGATGTCTCCTGAAATTGGGAAATTTACATGGAAGTACGTGAATTACTTGATTTTATTTCATGATAAGCGCCAATTTGCTGAAAGAAACCCAAGTCGAACGAATACTTATTTTTAAGTGAAATTTGATTCCATTGCCTTTTTTGGATGTCTAAATAATATGAGAATGTAGTAGGAGATGGGAGTCAAGAGACCTGCCCCTCCATCCGGATTTCACGTAAAATAAAAGACTTTCTGCATTCCAGTTGCAGAAATGAAGGAATATCAATCCATTAGGACTTCAACATGACCACTCAATCCGAAGAGACCAGAAAACCGATTACCCATATGGGCTACTTTGACGGTGTCAACATTCCCGAATATGAACAGATATTGAACTGTGTACGATGCGGGATGTGTTTGCCGCATTGTCCGACATACACCGAAATGAGGGTGGAACGGGCGTCTCCGCGTGGTCGTGCCGCCTTAGTGCGCGCAGTCGCTGATGGCAAATTGGAACTTTCGAAGAATTTTTCGGATCAGATGTTTCTCTGTCTCGACTGCCGGGCGTGTGAAACGGCCTGTCCTTCCGGTGTGCGTATCGGGTACTTGATCGAATCAGCCCGCTCGCAGTCGGTTCAGAATTTGCGCACAAATCCTATCGTCAAATTGTTGAAAAACTTTATTTTCGGCTGGCTGTTCATGCGTCATTGGCGCTTGGAATTGGTAGCGCTGCCCATGCGAGTCTATCAACGAAGTGGGTTACGAGCATTCTTGTACAAAATGAAATTCTTCTCGCTTATTCCAAAGCGGCTCCGATTTATGGAAGAACTGGCTCCGGAAGGGCTTACAACTCCATTCCGCAAGACCATCCCTGATATTGTGCCGGCGCAGGGAGAGGAGAAAGCGCGTGTCGGGTATTTTCTCGGCTGCATGATGAGCATCATGTTCAACAAGACCACCAATGCGACGGTGAACGTACTGACTCGCAGCGGCTGTACGGTAGTGACGCCGAAATCCGTACGCTGCTGTGGTGCGCCGCTGATGTCGGAAGGATATAAGCACAAAGCCGTAGAATTGATGAAATACAACGTCGATCTTTTCGACCAACTCGACGTCGATTATATCGTGACGGACTGCGCGGCCTGCGGTGCGGCGTTGAAGGAAATCGAAGAGATTTTGGAAGACGATCCCGAGTATAGAGAGAAAGCGCAACGATTCAGTCATAAAACCCGTGAGATCACAGAATTCCTCGGCGATTGGCCACATTTCAAAGGGCCGGAATTCACACCGGAACCATGCAAGGCGACTTATGACGCACCCTGCCACCTTTGCCACGCACAGCAAGTATGGGAACAGCCATTAAAATTGATCCGTCAAGTCCCCGGTATCGAAATGGTTGATTTACCCGAATCGGACTGGTGTTGCGGCAGCGCCGGGATTTATAACATCACCCATAGCGAGATGGCGCTGAAAATCCTGAACCGCAAGATGGATAACCTCGAGAAAACCGGCGCCGACCTGGTATTGACAGCCAATCCGGGCTGTATGTTACAGTTGAATTGGGGGGTGAAACAACGGGGGTTGCCGATGCAGGTGAAGCATGTGGTGGAGATTTTGGATTCAAATTGATGTTCCCTTATTATAAATTTTTCCAGAATCAATTTCCAACTCTTCTGCCATTTTCCTCATTTCGTCAAGAAGACATTTGAGATTTGGACATTTTTGATATGCGATATCGGGATTGAGTTTTTTGAAAAGCTGAGTCCCATTAGTGACTTTTTTGTATTTCTTTTTTGTGTTTTTGTAATAGATTTCATTTAGCAGTTTTGAAGGCGGCTGATTGAAATTGATGTCCTCTGGATTATTCGTTTTTGTTTGTAAATTCTTGGCAATAGGAGTGGGAAAAATTGTAGGTTCGCTCAAAAGCCAAGCTTCGACTTCATGCACTGCAAAAAACATGCGAAAACGATCGTCTTGGATTTGATTTTCGATAAAATGTTTCCCCCACACGATTCGATCATTTTTTGAATGTTTATCCTCTGGATAAAAAGTCGGTCCGTATAAGTCCAATAGACCAATCACGGCAATAATATCTGCTGATCGGGAGCTATTGAAATACATCATAGCCTTTTTAGGCAGGTCTTTGATCATTTCAGACCAACCGCCAAAGCGTACTGACTGAATACCGACTTTTTGGTTGAGATGGTTGTCTAACCATTTTTTTAAAAATAACGGAATTGCTTTTTTCTCCGTATGACCCTCTACAAATAAAATAAACTTCATAATATCTCCTCCAGTTCGCCAGATCGAAACAGTGAACCTAAGGAATATTCATGCAGCCAATATTTCAGTTCTTCTCCATCCAGGATTTTGAGTATCGTTTCTCCGTTTTCCCATTTGGCGATTGTCGTAGTCGGTTGTACATCCTCAAAGGCGTCTAAAAATTGAGGAGAATGTGTAGTGATTATGACTTGTACACGTTGAGAAGCATCCACAGCGTGTTCTGCCACGATAGGTAACATCGAGGGATGGAGTCCTGTTTCCGGTTCGTCGATAACGATAATCGGTGCAGGCGAAGGAGAACAAAAGACCGTGAGTAAAAATAGGAATCGCAAAGTTCCATCGGATAAATCGGCTGCCGATTGTTCGCGTCGTAAACTTTTCCAACGAACTCTTAATTGAATTCTCTGATCGGCAGCAGGAGGAAAAATCAATTCTTCATAATCGTCTCCGAATGCAGCATGCATGGCAAGATCAATTTCTTTTTTAAACTCACGATTCTCTGTATATAGTGTGTGAAGCACAGAGATGAGATTTTGTCCATCGGATTCAACATGTTTTTCCGATTTTGCGATTACCGGTTGTCGTATTTTTGCATCTTGATGTACATGGAAATCATGATATATACACCAAGTAGACAATTGGAATCCAAAGGGTGGAATCAAATGATTTGCAGTAAACGGTCCTTTTGTCAAACTTAGCAAAGTTTCTTCTTCATTCATTATTTCTTCCGTTACAAACCAATGTTTCTCTCGATTTTCAAATACTTTCCCATACAAGTTTTTTCTTTCTAGAAGTGTATGTGGTTCATAATCAAAACCTTGTTCATATTTCCAAGGTTTTGCCAAAATTTCATTATTTATTCTATAAGAACTGGTTTTACCAATTCTTTTTAGTTCAACTTCATATGTTAAACAATCTTTAGTAATATCTCCACGTGTTTCTATAGGAGAAGTGTTGATGCAATAATTGATTTCTTCCGCTTGTCCATCCCACACCAACGGTTCCATACCACCAGCCCGCTGAATATATTTCCCCAGTTCGCCCTTCGCTGAAACTGAAATCAGTTCCAATAATCTCAGTAAATTGGATTTCCCACTTCCATTTGGACCAATAACAACGTTTAAGTCACCCGGTTGCCAATCGATCTGCTTCAAAGAACGGTATCCTTGGCTTTTTAATCGAAGAATTTTCATGATTTGTTACTCCAACATTGTATTTTAGAAATATCAAGAAACTATATCTTGAATCATATATTTATATTTTTAGTGACCTTATTCCAATTCATAGAGATTCCGCCAGAGTGAATGCTGCAGTCAATTATACACATTTGTAAAAAACGATCAAAACAAAAATCCGCCCTGATCATGATTTTAAGCCAAAAACTGAATTGGGGAGTGAAGCAAAGGGGATTGCCGATGCAGGTGAAACATGTAGTGGAGATATTGGGAGGAACTTCAGATTAATCGCTCGTCAAATATCTCATACCTACCGATAGGCATATCCTGTTTATCCTTGAATCCTGGGTATCCTGATTCAGACAAAAAAATTTTTCTGTTTATTATCTAAGATGTAGTTCATTATCCAAAAAATACGTACGATTGACATCGGTTTCGAATTCCTTCCTCATGTTCCTATAACGGAGCCGACACGTTTCCCCTGTTTTCGACACAATTTTTATTTCCGTTATTTTTCCATCACTCCAATGAAGATCGATGATAAAGCCACCGCGGGCGCAAAGGCCTTTGATGGTTCCATCAGGCCATGCGGCTGGAAGTGCCGGTAATAACTCGATTTCACCGGTGTGGCTTTGCAGCAACATTTCGATAATGCCTGAAGTGCCGCCGAAATTGCCGTCGATTTGGAAGGGAGGGTGCGTGTCGAACATATTCGGTAATGTGCTTTTTGTAATCAAGTCCGAAAGCATTTTGTAAGCGTGATCGCCGTCCAATAGACGTGCCCAGAAATTGACTTTCCACGCTTTGCTCCAGCCGGTTCCGCCATCTCCCCGATGTTCCAAGGATACTTTGGCCGCATCCGCTATATCAGGTGTATCCCGGGGGGTGATTTCCCAACCGGGGTGAAGTCCCCATAAATGGGATACGTGACGGTGTGTGTTATTGGGATCATCGATGTCTTGCAGCCATTCTTGCAGTTGGCCGAATCGTCCAATTTGATTGGGGGCAATCCGTTTGCGCATCAATTTCCATGTTTCTCGTAACTCTTCATCCACTCCAAGAATTTCACTGGCTTCGATGCAATAGCCGAATAAACTACGAATGATTTGGTGATCCATCGTCGGACCGGCGACCAGACCGCCGTTTTCGGGGGAATTGGAGGGAGTGCTGATCAGCCATCCGGTTTTGGGATCTTCGGCGAGGAAATCGACAAAGAAGAGCGCGGCTCCTTTCATAGCCGGATAGCCCCGTTCTTTCAAGAATTTCTTATCGCCGGTGAATTGATAATGCATCCATAGATGCTGGCAGAGCCATGCGCCGCCGGTAGGCCAGATGCCATGGTTGGTGTGATTGATGGGGGCGGCGCCACGCCAGATATCGGTGTTGTGGTGCAGCACCCATCCGCGGCAGCCGTAATGTTCTTGTGCAACCTTGCCGCCGGTTTCCGTTAGGTCATCGATCATATCGAACAAGGGGAAATGACACTCCGAAAGATTGCAAAGTTCCGCGGGCCAGTAATTCATCTCCGTGTTGATATTGACGGTCCATTTGCTTTCCCAAGGGGGACGGAGTTGCTCGTTCCAGATACCCTGCAGATTGGCCGGTTGGCTGCCGGGGCGGCTGCTGGATAGTAGCAGATAGCGGCCATATTGAAAGTAGAGCGGGATGAGTTGGGGATCGTCCTGCTCTCCGAATTGCTTGATGCGTTGATCGGTAGGAAGATCGACAGCATTCTTCGATCCCAGATCAAATGACATGCGATGAAAGAGTTCTTGATAATCGGATGTATGAGATTCTTTCAACTGCTTATACGTTTTTGGATTCGCTTTTCCGATGATCGTTTGGTTCTTTTCAGCAGGATCACCGCTGACATCTTTATAATTTTGGTAACTGGTTTCGGCGGAAAGGATCAGGGTCACTTCATCGGCGGCCTGAATTTCCAAAGTATCTTTGCCGAGAACAATTTCTCCATTCTCATTTCGAATTTGTAAAACCGCTTGGAATTTCAGAATACTCGGTTTTGTCTTTTTGGATCGTTGGTCATAGTATTCTTCCAACTGCCCATCCAAATACAAACGATTATTTCGAACATGGAAGGACGTGTTTTCATGCGGGCTATCCAGTGCCGCTTTGCAATGGATTTGACCCGGTTGGCTGGCGGTAATGTGAATGACAATGACTTGATCCGGTGCGCTGGAAAAGATTTCCCGCTGGAACAGCACATCGCCGACACGGTATTGCACTTTTGCAACCGCTTCGTCAAGGTTCAATTCACGCCGATATTCTTTGGCATTTTCATGGCCGGGGAAATGGAGATGGAGATCGCCGAAAGGTTGATAAGCTTCCTGACGCAACGGAATACTCATTATATCCCACGCCACTTTCTCCGCTTCACTTTGCTTTCCTTCGAAAAGTAGTTTTCGGACTTTGGGTACCGTTTCTTTTGCGTTGGGGTTGATGTAATCGCGGGGGATGCCGGTCCAAAGCGTGTCTTTATTGAATTGGATACGTTCACGTTCGATCCCGCCGAAGATCATCGCGCCCAGGCGGCCGTTGCCGATGGGGAGAGCTTCGACCCATTCGGTAGCGGGTTGGGGGTACCAAAGTTTTAAGTTGGCGAGTATTGGTAAACCTTTGTTCCAAGCAATTTCAACTTTTGATAAAAACCATGTTTTCCCATTGTCGGAATTGCCTTGATAGAACAAATAGGTCTTCCCATCTTCCTGAAATGCATAGGGGTGGCCGGATTCACTCGAATTCCACTCCCCCTCTTTACCACAAGGCAAGAATGGCTCATCAAACAGCCGTTTCCATTGGATGCCGTCTTCGCTGACGGCGCAACCGATCTGTTGAGGTTCGTTGTTATAAGCGCCGGCATAGAACATATACAGTTTCCCCTCATGTTTGCAGAGAGCGGAAGCTTCGATGCAATTTTTCTCCCAGGGCAGTTCCGGTTCCAAAATCGGTTCTGTACATTCTTGGGTCCAAAAGGACCTTGAATAATCCGAATCATAGGGAGCCGACGCCACTCCGATTTTTTGGACTTTTCCGGACGGATCCCGCGTCGCGAAGTACAGTAAAAGTTTCCCCTTATGTTCGATCACATCCGCATCGATCGCCCGGCCGTTATTCCAATCACCGGTTGGATGGAAAATGGGATTTGTCGGATTTCTTGTAAAATGCAATCCATCTTCGGAGTAAGCATGGCAAATGGCATCCTGCGCTCCATACCCGTAGCGTTGATAGAAGAGATGGATTTTTCCATCTTTGACCAACGCGCCGGGAGCACACATGCCTTTCGATTCGTATTCTTCTTGAGGCAACAGTTCTCCGATTTTCTTCCAGACCAACATGTCCTCACTTTGCGCAATGCCTATCGCCCATCCGTTTTCGGCGCGCATGGAATAATAAAGATAATACCGGTCATTGAAGCGGACAACGGCGGGATCTTTGCTAAAGGGGCGTCCACTGGACAAATCGGCGTACATCATGATGGAATCCGATTTGTTGATGTAATCCGAATCGGTGTACTCTTTCGCGCTGATACCATTTATTGGCAGAAATATGAATACATAAAAGATCCAGCGTACGGAAACATTCATTCGCATTTTCAGTCTCCTTTCCGGTTATAAAGAAAACATATCTCAAGTCTATGAATGCAGGCGGGGACGCCTCCTCTACCCATCATAAAATTAGTAAGTGCTTTATTTGGGAGTATAGTTGGGATTTTTCTTGGGCATTTTGGCGTTCACATCTTCCAACCATTGTTTCAAGAGTGCATCCAACTCCTTTACTTTTTTCGGCATTTTTTCAGAAAGATCGTTTGTTTCAGATATATCGTCTTCGAGATTAAAGAGTTCGAAGGTCGGGCCTTCATAGCGTTTGATCAGTTTCCAATCACCTTTGCGAACGATGCTGTAAGGGATTTCCTGATTATAGCGATAATGGGGGAAATGCCAGAATAAGGCATCGCGTTCGAGAGCGCCGGATTGTGTCAGCAGCGGCATAAGACTTTCGCCGTCGATAGAGCGATCCTCCGGAAGTTCCAAACCGACTGCATCGCAGATTGTGGGGAGGAAATCGACGCTGCAGGCGGGGACATCGCAGGTTGTGCCGGCTTCGACTTTTTTCGGCCAACGGACGATGAGCGGTTCACGGATACCGCCTTCATATGGATATCCTTTGCCGGAACGCAAGGGGGCGTTATTGGTTTTGCCCAACAAGCCGCCATTATCTGAAGTAAAAATTACGATGGTGTTTTCCGATAAATCCAATTCATCGAGTGTATTCATGATCTTACCGACAGCGTGATCGACGCTCTCCACCATGGCGGCATAGACCGGATCTTTTTGATTGGTAGGCGTTTTTTCTTTATATTTTTCGATCAAGTTTTTCTTTGCTTGAATGGGAGTGTGGACGGCATAATGCGCCATGTATAAGAAAAACGGTTGATCTTTGTGCGTGCGGATAAATTTCTCGGCTTCGTCCGCTTCGCGGTCGGTGAGGTATTCCCCTTCTTTACGCGGTTCGAGCGTGGGGATTTGGCCTTGATGTTTGTTCTCATACGGATCGAAATAACTGGGCGGTTGGCCGAAATCGCAGCCGCCAATGTTGTAATCGAATCCCTGCATGTCGGGATACCAATCATCGGCGCCGAGGTGCCATTTGCCAATATGACAGCTTGTGTAACCGGCGGGTTTGAGCATTTCGGCGATGGTAATTTCATCCAGTTCCATCCACAATGCGTTTTCGGGACAAAGAAGCGGCTGATTTTTAGAACCGACATATCCGCTGGGATTTTCCTTGTCTTCAGGGATTTTACCACCTTGAAAACGGGAACGAATCCAGTCGGTGACACCGAGGCGGGCGGGATAACGTCCGGTCATGATGGCAGCGCGTGTCGGTGAGCAGACAGCGCAGGCGGCGTAGCCATTGGTGAATTTCATTCCTTCTTGTTGTGCGAGACGGTCGATATTTGGCGTTTCATAATATTCACTACCGTAACAGCCGGTATCGACCCATCCCATATCGTCGATGAGGATCAGCACCACATTCGGTTTTTCTTCTGTACTTGCTTGAGATGCAAACGCGAGAGAAGCCGTACTCGCTCCCATTGCTTTTAAAAAGTTGCGTCGATTGATTTGAGTCGGCATAAAATACTCCTCTTCTTGGTTGTGTGAACAAACTGTATACGCTATTAACCATTTTTGGTTGGAATGCCCCAATTCGGTTTTTCGAGATTGCATGGATCATCGACACGAGTCATCCACTTTTTCAGCAACGTTGTCAACCGTTCCAATCGTTTTGCAGATTTCGGTTGACCTGCCAAATTGTTCAACTCCCAGGGATCGTTTTTGAGATTGAAGAGTTGTGTCGTATTTTTCCCGTTTACGTTGTATTTGATTAATTTCCAGTTCCCTTGCCGAACCATGCGCTGGTCATCTTTATATGCGGCAAAGACCGAATTGCGAATTTTTTCTTTTTCTCCCCGAATTACCGGTAGAAGACTTTTCCCTTCGACACTTTGGGGAATCGGAATGTTGAGCCGTTCACAGAGAGTCGGGAAAATATCAGAAAGATAGCATAAGGCATCATCTTTTTTGTTCTTCGCGATAGTAGGACCACATACGATTAGGGGAACACGAACGCTGTGTTCGTACAAATTTTGCTTACCCATCAAACCGTGTTGACCGACAGCAAGTCCATTGTCACCGGCGAAAATGATGATTGTATTCTCTTTTTTTCCACTCTCTTCAAGAGCCTGCAGCACACGGCCGATTTGCGTGTCGAGATGAGTGATCATGGCGTAATAGGCCGCGATATGCTCTTGTACAATTTCCGGTGTTCTAGGAAATGGCGCTAGTTTCTCATCGCGTATTTTCAACTCACCATTATCGAATGGGTGTTCCGGCATAAAGTTTTTCGGGAGTTCAATCTGACTCGGTGGATAGAGATCTGCGTATTCTTGCGGAGCCATACGAGGATCATGCGGGGCAGTATACGAAACATACATCATGAAAGGCGCTTCTTCTTTGTACTCTTTTAAGAATTTGATGGCTGAATCGCTGAACAATTCACTTGAAAATGTATCACCGATATATTGTTTCTCTTTTGGATATTGTCCGGATGGATCAAAATCATATACCGGAACCTTCAAATGATCGGACATCCCACCCAAAAAGATGTTGTCTCCGTGCGAGAAAGAACGTGCATATGCTTCACGGCCATTATGCCATTTCCCCGTTCCAAAGGTCGCATATCCGTGTTTCCGCAATAATTCGGGCAGAAGAATATGGTCGTTCGGGACGGTTCTTCCCTTTTCTTCCAAGTGAAATAAAGTGCGGCTGGTCATCAACATGGCTCGACTGGGCATACAGACCGCTCCGCTCTCCGATCCCATGATATGCGCATGGGTGAATGTAATTCCTTCTCGAACTACTGTATCCATATTTGGTGTTTTGACTTCCGGATTTTCGAGAGCATGAATGGCGCTGAACCGTTGATCGTCAGTGAAAAGGAACACAATATTCGGCAAAGAATTGTCTACGGCTTCTTTTGAAACGGCTCTTAATAAAGAAGGACAAGTCAATGACGAAGCCGCCAAGCCGGCAGTGGTTAAAAAATTTCGTCGAGTAAATCGATTCATGGTTATTCCTTATAAACATTCAATTCTGTTCATATGAACACAATATTGAAGAAAATGAATACACAATTCTTCGATACATCCAACCATTCTCATTTCTCTTGTATATTCGATTTGATGGACGAGGGATAGGCATAACGAGAATGAGAATCTCTACAGAAGTAGAGAATATGGAGGATATCAAATCAAACAGACCAGCTTCGACGGATAAAATTCAATCCATCTCGAGCCAATTGTTCTTCACTTTCGAACATCTTTCTCCAAATACAAGTTGCCGCTGCGACTTCCGGTAGTGCGCGCCCGAAGGCTTCAATGGTCAACCAGCGATTGTACCCGATTTTCTTCAACGCTTCAAAAGTGGCTTTCCATCGGACTTGTCCTTTTCCCGGTGTACTTCGATCGTTTTCGGAAATGTGAACGTGAAAAATTCGTTTCCCGGCGTTTTGAATCGCTTTGCTGACGTCTTTCTCTTCGATATGGGCATGAAACGTATCGTAATGCAATCCGTAGTTCGGCATCCCGACAGCGTCGGCCAGTTTGCATCCGTCTTCCTGGCTATTGATGACATACGTTTCAAATCGGTTGAGGGGTTCATGCGATAAGTGGATCTTCGCTTGTACCGCATATTCGGCGGCTTCCCGCAGCACATCGGCGGCATATTTCATTTCCTCTTCGGTGCGGCCGCGTCCGACCAAGGTTCCGACCGGGGCATAAAGAGGTCCGCAGATCATCTCGGCACCCAATTCATGAGAACAATCTATACTACGCTTCAAGAAATCCACAGCTGCTTTGCGTATACTTTGATCCGGGCTGACCGGATTCGCATCTTCAGGAACGCAGACCGAAGCGGTACGCCCTAGACCAATGGACTCACAATGTTTTCCCATGGCTGCCCACTGCGAACCTTGTGGGACGAACATGGGAAACTCGGCTCCGTCAAAGCCCCAGATTTTCAGTTGGTCCAACAATCCCAGATGCCTTTCATCCGGGTTTGCAGTCCAAAGCAAAAGATTCATCCCAATCTTGACGCCCTGTTTCCCGGATTGTTGGGAAGATTGTTTTGCCTCGGATACCGCAGCTGTGCCCATAACCAACCCGGCAGTACCCAACGTACTGCCTCCGATAAATTCACGTCGATCCATCTTTTTTTCTGACATGATTCCAATCACCTCATAATGTAGAGATATACAAACATACCACAAAATTATGTGAAAACCTAGATTCGAATCCTTTCCTTGGATTCATGAGGTGCGAGATATTCTTCTTTCGATACATCAGATGAAAAAATATTGAAAATTTGGTTGACGTTTTTTGCGGTTTCTTATATTGTGCCAGTAAGTTCATCGATCCTAATGGGACTCAGATCGATGATTTCATAAAAAAAAAGAAACAAATCAGAGGGTTTATCCGTACAAATAAGTAGAAGTTCTTATGTTGCTTCTTTGCAATTTAGTGGGAGGTATCGACTCTCGAAATTTGAGTGTTGGACGAAGGCCAAACATCTTTCAAAAATAGAAGCGAAAGATGTACCCTCTCGTCCCCCCCCACGGGGACGATTGTAAAGGAGTGTTTAATCATGAAGGAAATGAGTATCTTACTCATCATCGCCATCCTTTCCATGTTTCTCATCGATATGACGGTCAGCGAACTGGATACCACTCCGGAGCATTCCCAAAAATACGAAGGAGAGAATGCCCGAGAGATCAAGAATTTGTTCGATCAATTCGTATACGAAGTGTTATTTCAGAGTCACATGAATCGTTTGAAGGATTATGTCGCAGAAGATATCCAAATTTTTGTCGGTTCCCATATGATACCGGAACTAAGCGGAATTGATAACTTCGAGCAAAAAATTCGGGAACTCTATTCCGATATTCCGAATTATAAATTAAAATTTGATGATTTCTTCGCATCCAATAACCGCCTCACGTTCTTTTGGGAGGGGGGGCACATAACCCACGGAATATTCCCTATTGAAAAAGCCAATCCGAACAGAGATCAATTCGGATATGGAATCATTTGTTATGAAAATAACAAAATCAAAAAATGTATCTTCTCCCAATTCACAGCCAGCGGCTTCGTGAATTTGAACGAGTTAATCTAGCAAGCAAGAAATCATTACCATACTTTTAATATCTTCCAAGAATCACTCGAAAAAGTTTTTTTTCCTTTTTCGACAGGGAACTTCTAGAGTCAACTTTTATCCCTCATGATGCTTGACGGACTCTAGACAAAGAGCACTCCGCCACGGATGAAACACTTATCGGGTAAAGTAGACGTTCTCGCCTGCCATAATTGGCAAGCGAGACGCTTGCTGTACCCATCAAAAAAATGACATCATGGATAAATAAACTTCTAATCATGTGTTGACTTTGAAAAATATTTTCCATATAATTGACTCGATTATGTGATTTTGCATTCCAGTTCGAATGGGAGAAAATATTATGAAGCGCAAGACACCCCGATTCTTCTTCGTTGCGTTCACTATGCTTCTTTTAATGGGCGCAGAAACCATTTTCGCACAAGATCAGTTCATCAATTGCCGTAAATTCGATGCGAGTATTGTCATTACCATCGACGGTGATCCTTCCGACTGGCCGCTGGCCGATTATGGTGATCCGGCGGAACTGCCTGACATTGATCCGGCCGAACAATTTTCCAGCGATGCAACCACGAATGCTGTGGAGCAAGTTCCCCTCAAAACCGGTGATCATTTTGTATTCGATCCCGACAAAGTTCTTGTCAATGCCGCAGGAAATTTCAATCTGGACGAAAACGATTACCAAGCAACCACCTATATCGGCTGGGACGACACCGGCTTTTATCTATTGAACGTGGTAAATGACGATCAGATCGGCTGGTTTCAAAGTTCTTATGTGGAAAGAGATATCACGAACCAACCAGCATTTACCAACGACGGAATAGAAATGTGGTTTGATAACGATAACGACCGTTTGCCGCCCAATATCAATGATGATCAAACATCCGAATTCGATTTGCAAACCGCATTCAGCATCGATGCAGAGATCATCCGAGAAGAATTCGATATGGAACCGATCATGGACAACGGACTGCCCTTGGAATTCGCGATTTTCCGGTCCGCGTTGAACACCGATGACGACGCCGAAGCGGAAATCATCGAACAAATTGAACGCGCTGTCCAACTGGATGACAAACCGATGGAACAACATACCTCTTTTGTCCAGGAAATCAAATTTCCATGGGGCGTTTTCCCCTCGTTTCAACCGGACGAACCGATCGGCTTCAATATCAACTGGGTGGATTGGGACGATGCGACCTTCCATCTGCAGCGATGGCATCAGGCCAACGAATCGGACACTCAATATTTCCGAGAAATGCGGTTTACCGATAATGATCCGCTTGGTGGAGTGGATATTGGTCATTGGTCGATCTTTTAACAGGATGAAAGAATTATCTGGAATTTACTTATGATGAAACAATCCAATCCGGGCAGTAAGTCCGTAAAAGGGCTTTCTGCCTTTCTTTTTTCTTGCATTACTATTGATTTTGCAATTTCATTTATATGGATATTTCCATTGGCAGTGCCGGGATGGTCCGACATGAGCGATGGCACGGTCCAGTTTGTCGAAATTACGGAACAAGCCAATATCCAGTTCTTGCAAGTATCCGGCGATCCACGCGTGAAAAATCTAATCGTTGAAGCCAAAGGGGGAGGACTGGCGGTTTTGGATGCCGACGGCGACGGATGGCTGGACATCTATTTCGTCAATGGCAGTACATTCGAAAAGAAGATCAATCCCCCACCTATGAATCATCTGTTTCGCAACAATGGAGACGGCACGTTCACGGACATCACCGAGGAAGCCGGAGTCGGGGACACGGAATGGGGCATGGGCTGTGCGGCGGCGGATTACGACAACGATGGGGATACGGATATTTATGTAACCAATTTCGGCCCCAACCGGCTCTATCGCAATGACGGCCAAGGCCATTTCACCAATGTGATCAATGAAGCCGGCTGTCAGTCCTTATTGTACAGTACCGGTGCGGCATTCGCGGATTACGATTTGGACGGACATTTGGACCTCGTAGTATCCGATTATCTTGATCTTAATTCACTTGATCATCTGCCGCCGGAACAGCGCAAATCCGAGTGGCGTGGATTTATGGTCTATCCCGGACCGCGCGCCTATACGCCATTAGGACTTTCGCTCTTTCACAATCGGGGAGACGGAACATTTGAAGATGTGACGGAATCATCCGGCATCGGTGATGCGCCACCCGCCTATAGTTTCACGTGTGTTTGGACTGACGTGAACCATGACCGGTATCCCGATTTCTATGTCGCCAACGATTCGATGCCGAGTTATCTGTTTATGAATAACGGAGACGGGACGTTTGAAGAAAACGGCCTACTCGCTGGAGTAGCCTACAGCGAAGACGGAACCGAGATGGCATCGATGGGTGTCGCATGGGGAGACTGCAACGGCGATTTCGAATGGGATTTATTGGGAACGAATTTTTCCGAAGAACCGTTTACGTTATGGCTTGGACTCGGAGACGGGATGTTTGAAGATATGACCTATCCGTCGGGAGTCGGCCATAAAACCTTTTCCTATCTCGGCTGGGGAACCCAATGGATCGACGCAGACAACGACGGGGATGAAGACATGTTTTTCTGTAACGGACATGTGTATCCGGAAGCGGAGCATCCCGATGTGGATACGACCTTTTCCCAACCGCCTTTACTGTTCGAAAACATGGGAAACACGCAGTTCGTTCATGTCACAGAGGGATTGGGTGAAGATTTTTACAAATGGCGAATCAGTCGCGGATGTGTACGGGGGGATTTGGATAATGATGGCGACCTCGATCTGGTGATCAACAATCTCGGCGGCACACCGACCATCCTGCGAAATGACGGGGAAAACCGAAATCACTGGCTGCAAATCGTGTTGGAAGGAAAAGAGTCCAATCGTTCCGCCATTGGCGCATTCGCTCAATTGCGCGCGGGGGATTTAAGAGAGATGAAAGGAGTATTCAGCGGTTCGAGTTTCCTCTCCCAGGATACGACAATTCTTCATTTTGGTTTGGCCAATTACGATAAGGCGGATGAGATTGAAATCCATTGGCCGTCCGGATCAAAAACCGTACTGAAGGATATCAAAGCCAATCAACGATTGACCGTCAAAGAAAATACAAAGGATGGATCACAATGAATAAAAAGATCCTGATAGGGTTTGTTTCCTGTTTCTTGTTACCCCAGTTCGTTTTTGCCGCTGGTGATTGGGGGGGAGTCTATGAATTCCCGAAAGAACCGGTGATACAAAATCAAGAGTACGCCCAACAAGAACACGTTTTGTTCAAATACCTTGAAAAAAATCCTCATCATCGAGAAACACTCTTAGAATTAGGCAATTTATATCATGTTTTGCGGTATTATCCACAAGCCATTGCGGTGTTGGAACGGACAATCGAAAAGCATCCTCAATCCGCGGAAGCTCATTATTTATTGGGAAGAATTTTAGGCTATCAAAAAACCGATCCGGAGCGGTCAATTCAAGAATTGGAAAAAGCCATTCGACTCGAACCGGATCATCTCGAATACCGCCAGGAAGCGGTAGCGGTGTATTATCGCCTCCAGCGATTTCCACCCGCGATGGAACATATCGCGGAAATCTTGAAACGGGATCCAACCAACGAACGCGCTCTTTACCGGAAAGCTATTATTCTCTACACGCGAGGGAAAATCGCGGAAGCGGAAGCCATTGCGGATCAGCTTCCGAAACATGAACACGCCAGAATTTTGAAAGCCGTCATCGTCCAACAGCGCAATGAAGATGCGAAACCACTCTTCGAGGCCATTATACAGGATCATCCGGACAATCTTCGTGCCCGCTATGAATACGGAAAAATCTTGATGAAAGAGCGAAACTATCAGGAAGCGCGCGAGATATTCGAAACCATCATCGATGAAGAACCATTCTATCAGCACGCTGTCTTTCAACTGGTGAGAGTTTATTCCTTTTTGAAGGAAAAAGAGAAAGCGAAACTGGCGAAACAAAGTTTGGATACGATTAATCAAATCGGCAGAAATCAACGCAACTTTTACCGCAGTTTTCTGCGCCATCATCCGGATACGCCGGAAACTCACTTTGCGATGGCGTTGATTTATTTGGAAATCGGCAGAGGGAATCTGGCCGCCGATCAGTTGTTGAAGGTTCTGGAAGACGAGCCGGATCACCCGGAAGCGCTTTTTTATTTAGCGCAAATTGAAATGTCCAGCGGGAATTTCGAGAAAGCGATTCCTTACCTCAAGCAATGCCTGGACGTTCGAGACGACGCCTCATCGATCCATGCGATGATGGCGCAGTGTTATTTGGAAATGAACAATGCGGAGTCCGCACTCGAGCATCTCGAGAAAGCGTTGACTCTTGATCCGAAAAATCCTCTGGCCAATCGCATTCGAAATCTTTGGCTGAAACATTCTTCCCCAAAATAACCTGTTTCCATAATCCAATTTTTTAATTCTCAGATTGACATTCTTTTCATGGTAATCTACAATCGAATCAACTAAATCGTAAAAGCGATCCAATTAAAAGAAGGGAGAATGTGATGAAGGAAAAATATATTCGATTTGCATGTTATTTCATTTCACTTCTAATGGTTATTTCACAATTAGGATTTGCCCAAGACCGCTTTATCGACTGCAGAAAGTTTGATGCCTCCATTCAAATTGTCATCGACGGAGATTCCAGTGATTGGCCCATTTCCAGTTTCGGTTCTCCGGCTTTGATCGATGCAAGAGGTGATCTCACGACCGGCGATCATTTCATTTTGGATGCAGACACGGCGGCCTATGACAATCAAGGCACCGGCAATGTCTATTCCGGGCCGGAAGATTTTGACGCCACAACCTACTTCGGATGGGATGATGATGCATTTTATGTTTTAAATATTGCACGGGACAATGAAATTGGTTTCGAGCACGCAATGGCAAATACGGTTGATGAGTTCGGATATTTTACAGGAGATAGCACAGGTTGGACGAGCGATGGAATCGAATTCTGGTTCGATAACGATAACGATCGTCTTCCTCTCAATCTTGATGATCAGCCGGAAGGGACTTCCGTCAATGACTTGCAATTCAATGTCCTGATCGATGAAGCCCTCCAACGCCGCGATTTCCCGGATATCGCCGAAGAAGATTACGGCTTACGGTTTGATAATTTTTACTACCAATACAAGGAAATTTTCCGTACGGGAGCCGAGTACAACGATGGCGACGCATTGGAATATGAACTGCTTTCGACGATTGACACTGTAACCACGATCGATGACGACAATATGGGTTATACGATGGAGATACGGATTCCGTTCGGATCGTTCGTCATGTTCGAATCCAGCCATCCCATCGGCTTTGATATCAGCTGGTTGGATTGGGACAATGGGGAATTTGGCCATTTTTCGTGGAACGGTTTCCCGGCGGAAAGTCCTGAATTTTATCAGGAAATGCGGTTTACCGACGATCGGCCGCTGGGAGGCACATCAATCGGCCCCTGGTCACTCTATTAAATTCTACTTATTCCGAAAAAATATGTTTCAACGTGGCGGAATAACAAAGAATAGGGCTGGCGCATTCGCAATAATCGAACGTCCATTCAATTTCATAAAGTGAATAAGCAGTTCGCGGCTGCGGAAGTTTTAACTTGCAGGCATGCGTCATTTCCTCGATGGTGAATTCCGCCTTCGTTTTCTTCCCTTCAAAATCTCTTACGAAAAATGTCACTTGATGGGGATAATTCAAGAACATTTCTTCGAGCTCAAACACGATTGTCACCGTATCTCTGTTTTCCGGAATTCGCAGATAGAGGATTCCCCGTTGACACATCTTATCCCGATGCGCCAACCCGAAACCGACATTCGGCTGAATATTGTCTTCGTGTAGCTCCACCTCCGTCCAATCCGCATATTTCCGTTGATACGCTTCAATCCGTTCACGGGGAATCTCGATATCATTCAAGGTCACAAATTCATCGGCAAGGGATGTTTCCGTTATATCCAATTCCAGCGGGGAAACCCACTCCAAGCCGGAGAAATGGGCGGATAAACCAAGCGCAACTCGTTTCGTCAGCCAGGGGCTGGGATGAAAATCGTTCGGCTTGATCCATGCCCGTTCTCGATCGTGTTTATAGGTCTCCGGTAATAAAACAATCGGAAACGGGAAAGTGTCTTTTCCCAATGCCATCGAATACAACGCAGGATCGACATCGACCGAGAAAACCAGAATCGGTACATCGTACCGTTCATAACTCGATACCATGAAATTAAAATTCCGCCGGATTCTATTCAATACAAAAGGCATGGGGTAATTGATCAGTTTCCCAAGGGTGGTGAACGGCGTTTGAATCGGGCTTTGGGGGCTGTAAAAACGTGTGAGGATCCCCGGGGGCGACGCACCCCCTGCATCCAAGACATCATTCGCCATGGTTTCCCAGAGAATATAATCGGGATCGATACGGTGAATGTGGTTTTTCAAAAACGCCGCTTCACATTGCACATTCCAACCCGGTAAAGCCGCCGTGACGATTTCATACTTCTGTGACGGAAGTTTTTCATCGATCAGTTCCTGCAGCCGGTTCCCGATGCGATCTTCTTCTTTCAAAAACCAGCCGAACAACCACGAATCTCCCAGCAGGAGAATACGGGTGACATCGCCGGGCTTCTTCTTGATCTCCTTCCCGCGCAGCCCCAGTGAATTGATCGGATAGGATTCCCCTTCCGCCGCCCACAGGGTTCCTTCTTTCATCAGCGGATTGAGCACATAGCCGATATAGCCTTTGCGGTGGGGATACAGCACATAGGTGGATTCCGTATCGTCCAGCAGTTCTTCCTGAATCTCTTTGCGATTCATGAGCTGTGCACGCAGCCGGTTTATTTCATAATAATTTGCAATCCAATACCCCCCCAAACAAAGAGAGAGTGTAAAGAAGATGGAGGTCAAGACGAGTAAAAATGTCGCAATTCGTTTGTATCGATCACTCATAACGTATGATCTAAAAGAGAATGATTTTCATGAATCTTCCCCCATACTATAGCGCGATCATTGAAAATGTCCTGCCAAAATTGGATCGAAATGTTCAGGAATTATTGACTCGATTCTCACCATTTGCCCCGGATCCCATTCGAACTCGATGAGAGAAGCATGCAAAAAGAGGCGTGAAAACCGGCTTTGGATCGTTCGATCCCCATACAACGTATCCCCCACAATCGGATGGCCAATGCTGTACAGATGAACCCGCAGTTGGTGCCGCCGCCCCGTCAGAGGAAAGAGTTGCACTTTAGAAAATTGCTCGTTCCTTTGTTCCACGGCAAATCGAGTCATAGACCGTTTCCCTCTTTGCTCATCCACTCCCATTCGGCCGGAACCGAACTGCCGGATAGGGATGTCGATTTCCCCTTTCTTTTTTTCCATTTTTCCGTGAACGACGGCGAGGTAGGATTTTGCAATTTCTTTCCGGTCAAATTTCATATTCAACCGCCGGTGCGCATCCGGATGTTTCGCAAACACGACGATACCGCTGACATCTTTATCCAGACGATGCACCGGCATGAGTTTCACACCAACCTGCTCGCTCAATTCATGCTGCAGACAGGGCGTATCTTTGTTACGTTCCGGGATGGTGGAAATACCAATCGGCTTATCCACAGCGAGAAGATCGACAGATTCGTAAAGGATTGTATATACCATAAAAATTGTGTGAAAGATTCTTTCTTTAAAAGGTATAAAACATTTTAGGGATACCAAGGACAAAGCACCAGTCACTAGGGTGGGTTGAGTGCTAACGAAACCCACCATTTCTTTCTACATCCCCCCTGATCAGCGTCAATTAAAATTCCCTCCCCGTTGCCTCAACTATAAATGTTACCATAACCAAGCCCATAAATAGGTCAACACCTCACAGGAGAATCGCCTCATTGAAGCAGCGAAAAATCATGAAAACGATTCACTATCCCCAGAGAAATATCAATCAGTGAAATGTATTGTCAGTTTCTTTGTCGTACCTCAATGGGGGATAGAAAGTCTCTTCAATTGAAGAAGAACGGTCAACCAACTAGCAACAAAATCCTTGACGCATCTTACAGGATAATAGAAGATATCACACCCGGTGAAACGGACGCGGGCTCTGCGGGAGCGCAACCCGCCAGGGATAACCGGCTGGGTGTGCGACGAATAGTTGCCGGGAGGTGAAACTCAACCATTCACCTCCCACCAATCCAATTATTCAGAGCATTCCCCATGCCTCAAAAAACTCAACGATCAAATTCCGAAGCGCGTACTCAGAACGTAAAATTTTTTCGTTCCCATGGAAACAGGACTTCTTCACTCCGCGCCGACCATATCGAGGACTCCACTTTCCTCCATCGTACTTTTATCGTTCATACAAACATTGACGAGTTATTTCGCCATCTCATGTTGTAACTGCAAATATATGAGGTGGTTAGAAAATTTACTATTTTATACATTGGGACAGGAGTGATCTTCCTTATAAAAAAATCCCAAGAAATCTTGACCATTAAATGATCATAAAATCTCTTCTCACCCCTCGACCCAAAACAGAAACCAGTGATAGTCTTAAACCAAATCAATAAACAAACTGGCGAGGACAATCATGACCCGAAACACCTTCATCATCCTTTCACTCCTTCTCTTTTCCGCAATGAGCACTTTCACCGCCGAACCGGAACCCAATCCGATTCCGACTAAGCAACATGGGGCGCTCTACCCCCACAGCCTCGTGCAAACTGCGGTTACCAACGCCCAATCCTACGAATGGGCCAATGAGATTCAACAGCGCATCATAAAGCGCGCCGAACCGTGGCTGCAATCATCCGATGAAGAAATCCGGAGTTGGATGTTCGGTCCGACGATCTCTCCTTCCTGGATGGTCTGGTCGGATGGGATTTGTCCTTCCTGCAAAAAAGATGTCAAAATGTATACCTGGGAAACCGACATTTGGAAGCACCCCTTCAAAGTACGCTGTCCCCATTGCGGAGCGTTGTTTCCGACCAATGATTTCCAGGCATTCTATCGCTCCGGCTTGGATGCGCACGGAATCTTCGATCCCCAAAAAGCGGATCGTTCTCTGCTCTTCAACGCCGATCATCCAGACACCGATGATCCCCTACATACATTCGGCGTCGATGACGGGGAAGGATATGTCGAAGGCGGTAAGCGTTGGCGGTTTATCGGTTACTATCTCTCCTCCGGACAGTGGCGAAAGAAAATCGTCGGCGGGGTGCGCAATTTGAGCGAAGCCTATCTCGTCACCGGCAACACGGACTATGCCCGCAAGGCTGCGATTTTGCTGGACCGGATTGCCGATGTCTATCCCACTTTCGATTTCAGCAAAATTGGGTGGGTGTACGAATACCAAGGCCACCGGGGTTATGTCTCCACCTGGCATGACGCCTGCGAAGAAGTACGGGAATTGGCGCAAGGATATGACCGCATTTTCGAAGCGATCAAAAACGACAAGAAACTGGTGGAATTTCTATCCGCCAAAGCCAAAGAGTTCTCGCTGGAAAACAAAAAAAGCACCTTCACAGATATTCAATCCAACATCGAAAACAACATCTTCCGGCATACACTAAATCACAGGGAACGCATCGAATCCAATTTCCCCCGCACCCCGATTGCCATCCTCACAATCGAAACCGTCCTGAATTGGCCCAAAAACAGAGAACGAATACTTGGAATGATTTCCGATATTTTAAAAGAATCCTTGATCGAAGACGGCATGACCGGCGAAAAAGGTTTGACAGGATACGCCACCATCTTTCCCCACTCGTTCGCCGAACTCATCGCCCGTTTCGACCGTCTCGATCCGTCATTGCTTGTTGACCTCATGCGCCAATTTCCCGATTTACATCAAACGTACCGTTTTCATATCGATACCTGGTGCCTGGATCACTATTATCCCCGTGAAGGAGATTGCAGCGCATTCGGCATGCGAACACCGTATTACTGCGGCGTCTCGTTTTCCAAACCGGCCACAACCGCCGAACCTTCCATGTTTCATTGGATGTGGCGGCTCTATGAACTGACCGGCGATTCGGATTTTGTAAAAATTCTCTATCGCGCCAATGACGGACAACTCGATGGGCTTCCGCACGATATATGCGCCGACAATCCCGCCGAGTTTCAAAAAAAGGTTAAAAACGTCATCGAAACGGAAGGAACGGCTATCCGGCTTTCGGATGTCAAGAAAGAAGAATGGGGACTCTCGATTTTGCGATCCGGCGAAGGTTCGGACCGGCGGGCTGTATGGCTCGATCACGACGCCGGCGGCCGTCATAGTCACCGCGACGGTCTCAATATCGGTCTGTTTGCCGAAGGTCTCGATTTATTACCCGATTTCGGATATCCGCCGGTCGGCTACGGCGGCTGGCGCGCTCCCAAAGCGGTTTGGTATACCAAAAGCGCCGCGCATAACACCGTCGTCGTGGACGGCAATAATCATCACACCGCGGACGGGAAAGTAACGATGTGGGGCAGCGGTAAGAACATTCATATTGTCCGTGTTTCCGCTCCCGAATTGATTCAAGCCGACCAGTTTGAACGAACGGTCGCATTGATCGATGTGTCGGAAAAACAATCCTACATCATCGATGTCTTCCACGTCACCGGCGGCAAAGACCACGCGAAATTCCTTTCCTCCTTTTTTGGAACTGTGAAAACCAATGGATTGACTCTCCATCCCTCGGAAGAGTACGGCTATGAAACCGAAATGCGCAATTTCCAAACGGATCTGCGACCGAAACCGGGATGGAGCGCCGATTGGAATATCGAAGATCGATACAACGATCTCTCTCAGCCGAAAGAGATCCATCTTCGCTACACCGATCTCACCTACAAAACGGAAGCCTCCCTTGCCGAATGCTGGGTCGATTCGGGGCAATACGGCGGCAATCCCGAATGGATTCCGAGGGTGATGGTTCGCCGGAAAGCGGATCAAGCGCTTCTTGCTTCCTGTTTTGTAAGCATTCTGGAACCGTATGAAAAGACACCGTCCGTAGAATCGGTCCGCCGTCTTCCTCTGAGTTTTCAAGGCAAACCCGCTCCCTGTGAAATGTGCGGTGTTCTTTTCATTCAGTTGAAGGATGGCCGCCGCCACTATTTCGCTTTTGCGGATTCGATGCGCAAACCAATCGGCAAAGTGATCAATCCCGCTGTCCAGCTTGCCTTTGACGGCGCAGCCTGCTTTGTTTCTGCAGACCGGAACGGGATTCAGCGACTGGTGTTATGCAATGGAATATTCCTGCGATTTGGGAACTTTGAATTACGCCTACAAGAAAGCACCTCATTCATGGAAATCGAAGTGCAAAAAGATAAGTTTAATCTGGTAAATGGCCCGAAGGATTTAATCGAATTCATGGGTAGAGTGAATCAATAGAGTTTTTTTTCTCCCATTGCAAGAATGTATACAATCTGAGGTGAAACAATTAAAATTTTTTCTCAATTCCAATGATAGGAGTGAAGCAATGCATACGTTTCGGTCACGAAGTTGGATAGCGATACTATTTATTTTTATTTCTTTAGTTACAATTATTCCCATTCAGGCACAAGAGCAACCGCAGCCTCCGTATCCATACAGTTCGGTCATCACCGGTATTGAATGGGCGCCAACGGAATCGATCGTGTACAAAGCGGAGGGGAGTGATAATTGGCCTCTGACTTGGGCGAATGACGGTCATATGTATACGACATTCGGCGACGGATGGGGATTCGAACCGAAAGTGCCGCAAAAATTGAGTCTTGGTTTTGTCCGAATCGAGGGAGAGCCGGAGAATTTTACCGGTGTCAATATTCGCTCCTCGGATGAACAGATGGGAGACGGCCGTTCCGGCCGCAAAGCGAGTGGGATTCTTTCCCTAGACGGTGTCCTCTACATGTTGGTCCGGAATGCGAATCACCAAGGAAAACAATCCATCCTTGCATGGTCGAACGATCACGCCCAAAACTGGACATGGGCGGATTGGCGATGGGAAGAATTTGGATACTCTGTTTTCCTCAATTTCGGTCAGGACTACACAGGTGTCCCGAATTCGCTCCAAGGTTATGTGTACTTCTATTCCCCCGATACCCCAGACGCCTATAATGAGACAGACCATGTTATTTTAGGACGAGCGCCTGTCGATCAAATCACGCAGGAAGATGCTTATGAATTCTTTGCCGGAGTGGATGATTCCGGCAATCCTATCTGGAAAGATGACATTCGCGAGCGGGAAAGCGTATTCACATTTCCAAATGGTTGTAACCGAATGGACGTCACATACAACGCCGGTCTGAAACGATATTTGATGACTATGCGCAGCCGATCTCAAGCCGGTGGGAAAAACCATTTCAGCATCTATGACGCTCCCCAACCATGGGGACCTTGGACAACCGTGTACTATGCAGAAACATGGGAGATAAGAGGCCGTGAAATTCCTTTATCCACCAGCAATCAGCATTGGGGAGAAGTCGCTCATATCCCCAGTAAATGGATCAGCGAAGACGGTACGGAATTCCATCTGGTTTTCGCCGGAAATGATTCGTTCGCAGTTCGAAAAGCCACACTGACCGTCAATCTGCCAAGCACCGTCAATAACAATTCGAAATTGAAATGAATAGAAAAGGAGAACAGAGATGAATCGAAAAAAACAAAGTCATACATCATTTAAGCATGTCATGTGGGGAATCGTTCTAGGTAGCCTTATCTTGGCGTCCTCTTCAATATCCATGTGCAGTGAAGACGATCAATCGACTGAAGAGAAAACTTTTTTAGCCGGTGCAGCGGCCAGCAATATCACACCGCCGCTTGGTGGTCCTATCATCGGAGGGTGGCAACCGATAGGAGCGACACATATCCACGACGATCTATACGCTCGCTGCATTGTCCTCGATAATCAAAAAACCAGGCTGGTTTTCGTCGTATGTGACAATTTAGGATTACCCGCTGAAGTCTGTGAAGCCGCAAAGGAATTGATCCATGAGAAAACGGAAATTCCTGTCAAAAGTATCATGATCTCCTCCACGCATACACATTCCGCTGTCAGCGCCCGTGGCCCCAATCGGTTGATGCCGGATGATCAACTGAATGAATACCAGCAATTTATCGTTACGAGAATCGCCGATGGAGTCCGTACCGCTTTGCATAATCTTCAACCGGCCCGCATTGGGTGGGGCAGCGCTGAGGAACCTACATCGGTATTCAACCGTCGCTGGTTTATGAAACCGGGAGTCCCAGTTCCCAATCCGTTTGGCGGCGAAGATCAAGTCCGAATGAATCCCCCACGCGGGAGCGACGATTTACTCAAACCGGCCGGTCCGACCGATCCTGAAATCGGATTCTTATCCATTCAATCAAAAGATGGCAATCCGATAGCTCTTTTGGCCAACTACTCTCTTCATTATGTAGGCGGTGTCGAGAGAGGAGCGGTCTCTGCCGATTACTTTTGCATGTTTTCCGACCGGATTCAGGAACTTCTTAAAGCAGACCGGCTCGATCCCCCCTTTGTCGGCATAATGAGCAATGGAACCAGCGGGGATATCAACAATATCAATTTTTTCCAAAAATCAAGCAAACGATACGAACGGTTTGAAAAAATGCGGGAAGTTGCCGAATTGACCGCCCAGGCCGTTTACAAAGCGCATCAAGACATTGAATTCCACGATTGGGTGGAACTCGGAGTCCGGCAGGAAGAACTATCGCTTTCCGTTCGCAAACCGACTCAGGAACAGATCGCCTATTCTCATAAGATGTTGAACAAACCGGAAGACGCCAAACCGTATCATTCCCGTGAAAAAGTCTACGCTCACCGGCTTATTCAATTGCAAGACGCTCCCGATGAGGTTGAGATCGTTCTGCAAGCGTTTCAAATCGGCGATCTTGGAATATCCACAATCCCGTTTGAAGTCTTTGTGGAAATCGGTTTGGAATTGAAGGAAAAAAGCCCATTCGAACAGTCGTTCACAATATCCTTCGGAAATGGTTCGTTCGGCTATTTGCCGACCGTCAAACAACACCAATGGGGCGGCTATGAAACCTGGCTGGGGACGAACGTTGTCGAAAAAGGCGCTTCCCGCAAAATCATCGATACGCTGCTGAAGTTATATAAGGATCTTTAATTAAAAAAAATCCGCTGAAGATCGGAATCTCCAGCGGTCAGAGAGAAACAGAGGTTATAAAGGGAGACGTTAATTTTCTTCGATTGAATAGGTCAATATTCCACTTTTCAATGTCGCCCGTTCACCGGTCAAGGGACTTAGAGAAACGAGAAATTGATATGTATGGCCATCCTGCGGTCCCTCCGAAAACATCGCATTTGTACGGAATTCATTATTGGGTGTCCACCAGAAGTAATTGATGCTCCCGTCGAAAGTCTGCCCGAGGTATTCATACTCCCCGCCATCGACACTGACTAGGACATGGTATTCATTGACGGTCGAAGGATCACGATCGAAATTCCATGCGATTTGAATGGCGTTGGAATCGGCGTTATCTGAATCGGTGCCGCTTGATCCCATGGGAGCGATATCGTTCCCGCCGAGAATATCGTCATAAATCGCGACCTGCCCCGGATTCAATTTCGGAATTTCCGGCCGGGCCAATGTAACCTCATTCCCGCCTTCCAAGTTGAAGCCTACAGGAAATTCCATGTCGAAATAATCCTCAGGTCCCAGATCGCCATCGAGCCGAATGACGCAGAACGAATACACCGAATTGAAATCGGGACCGTTGGCAAATTCCTGTGCGATTCGTTGTGCACCGGCGTACCAATCGAAACTGCTTGCAGTACCGCTGCCCGTGTTGCCTAAGTATTTCGCGCCGCCGAATCCCTTTCGGACATAGATATGCCAATCGGTTGCGTTGTCTTGTTCGGCATCCCAGGCGATGGTGAGATTGCGGTTTTCTGCTGAATCGAAATCGGTTTGACCGGTTAGATCCTCTTCCGAATCACCGGGATTATCGTAAATGTAGACATGCTGTACAAATGGAGTTGCAGCCGGTTCCGGTACGGGGGTTGGTGATGGGGTGGCGGAGGAGCCGATATTGATGCTGCCATTGGTGGTGGAGGCGCCTTCAAGATCATCGTATGCGGCATCGATCGAAATTGCAGCAGAGCCGCTTGCTGTGGGATTGATTTGAAATTGTACGTTGACCAAAGTACCGGTATCTGTGACCGGATCCGCTGTCAGAGCCGCAGCGGAGATGCGAACTGTACCGGCAGGGGATTCATTGGCTCCGACAAGGGCAAAATCTTCGAGGAGTGTTCCGGTGGTATCGATATCTACAAACGATAGTTTTGCGTGATCGTATACAATATCGATCATAGCCGCTTCGATATCATTCCCGGGCATAATCGTGATCGGAACGATCACTGTTTCACCCGGCATTCCGTTGATTGTGCCTATTTCAAAACTGGAAATGGATTTTGCCGATACACTGTCTTTTGTCGTTTCCAGATTGGATTTTTTGGCCAGAAAGCTGAACAAATCGACAATCCCTAAAGAAGCTTGGAAAATGCGTTGGACATCGGCGGCAGTAATTTGATTGTCATCGGTCACTTCGGCCGCCCATTTTTGATATGCCGTAGGGCTTTTGCGTCCCAAGGCAATTTCAAAGCAGAGTTGGACATCGGCTGCGGTGATTCTGCCGTTTCCATCCACATCTCCTTTCATACCGACCGCGACAGTCACCGGTAATGACCTTGCTTCGGCAACGTCGTCTTCCAAATTCTCAAACGTGATTTCTGTCACACCGCCGTTTGTGGCAGTGTTTTTCAAGGTGAATGGAACCGTGATAAGATTTCCTGTACCACTTGCTTGTCGGCCGGTCAACGCGGCTCCGACAAAACGCAATGTGCCGGATGTAATCCGATTTGCATCGACCAATCCCCATGATTCCAGCATGGATCTTTCTTGGATCACATTTCCTTTCCAGGTGAGAACATTCGGGTCGTAAACGATCTCAAAACTGATTGCCATCGAGGAAGGTAGATTTTGCACGGAAACAGGAACTTGGACATCGGAACCGGGCACCCGTTTCACCGTGCCGCCCCCAAGAGTGAATTCCGAAGGCGGCACAGGTGTGGGTTTTGGTGTGATGGCGTGAGGGAGCGTTTCCGGCAAGAGAGCGATTCCGGTCTGTATTTTAAAATGAGACTGAGTCGTATGCCGTTCCGCAAAGAAGAAATCGAGCGGATAGGTTTTTCCTTTTTCCAATCCTAAATCACCGGTATTGACCGATGCGCTTTTTTGCGGATGAACACCGCCTAGATCGATGACCAACTGCCGGTTGATAAAGACCCAAACATCATCGTCTCCGATAAAGGTCAGTTCTTGAGGGGATGTATAAGTAAAGTAGGTATGGAGTTCATAAGTGAAATGATAATTGTGTGAACGTCCCTGATTGCCGAAAAGTTGATCGTCGATCGGGAAAAAGTTGTCGATGTCTATTGTATACAGCGGTGTAGTGGAAGTGCAATTCGGATCGGGAGTCAACGTAATCTCAAACGTTTTGCTTTTGTTCACATCCGAATCGTCATGGTACCATTGATAGAAACTATCCGCCGACGTGATGGATTTATGTTTGAGCATGTCGTTGTAAACCGGCTTGCCGTCTTCTCCGAGCATGAATTTGACGATCCCTTCTTCGACATTATTGCTGGTATACGCTTCGAAATCCGGGTGATCGTCTTTAAAGTCGCGAATCGTTCCGGTCACCTTGATACTGTCGACATTTCGGGGATCATGATTCCATTCGACCACATATCCGGCAGTACCGCTGCCGGTATTATTTTCATCGTTCCATTTTCCCGCTTCGTATTTGGACTCGACAAATTGAAGATAACTTTCGCCGCCGTTGACATTGTTCGGTTCCGGGTTGGTGGATTCCCAGTTGGTTTTCTCCCACTTCTCGCCGGTAATCCATTTCCAGCCTTTTGCATAATCTTCGGGTTTCACTTCTTTTACTTCCGGATCCTGATAGGCGCCTAGCCAATAATCGGCGATGTTCGGCCAGCCGAACATATTGACGAGAAAATCATTTTCGGCCTTGGAAGTAATGGTTGCCAGATATCCCGAACCATCGAGGAGTGACTTGGCGCGTTGATCCGCTTCACTCCAGGTCAATTTCTGATTGAGAACGGCATAATAGTGTCCGTTTTGTTCCCATTGAACCAATTGACCAGGGACGACCGGTGTTTCGGTTGAAGTTTCGGTAGTCACTTGAATCCGATCAGAGGGATGGCACCGTTCGGCTCCATCAGCACTCAATACGTGACCCACAATGAGCAATCCTAGAATCCCAACAAACAACTTTCTCATAAGAAAATTCCTCCCTTTTTTTTTCGATTTTACCCTTTAGTCCAAATATACTTACTTATGTAAGCAATATTTTAATGTACACGAAATGGCAACTAAAAACAATTATTCATTATTGATTATAGAATAATCCTATAAGACACTGATTTTAAAATGTTTATATCATTATGCCTAAACGTATTCCTAGAAAAATCTATGCTCGAACAGAAACTTTGTACAAAACATAAAATGTCTCTGATTTATACTGTAACATGGAGGAGAAAAAATGACAAATAAATTTTACCTATCCAGGTAAATATTATTGATAACAGTACCTTGGATTCATATCCAAGGTTACCGGCTCTTATCCCTGTCGGGATTGAATATGGTAAGTTTTGTTTTTTCTCCTTTGATTTTTGAGTTGGGCGCCCAACGGAGGGCGGTGACTACTTTTGGAACCTGCGAGGCCATTCGGATACGCACGCGGTATCGCCGGTTTCTCCGATTGGATACCTGTACCACCATAAGGAGGAACCGGGGCTGGCATCGCAGGGTGGTTCGTTCCGGAGAACGAAGCCGGAGTTCATCGTGATGCACTCGGTTTTTTTGAGGCTGAAGGTGGAAGGCTGAAGGCTGAAGGGGAATGCACCTTGAATTTTCCAGAGGGTGATTGAATCCCTTTAACACCTCAGAGACTTTTACACGGACAGCCATTGGAAATCCTTTTTGGACCGCTGAACCGGGGCGGGGTGTTGGGGAGAATTTTTCTTCCTCCGACAGATCGGATTTCCGGTTGTAGTCTTGGTTCGGATGCAACGGTTCTCGGCCGAGAATTTTGTTACTTCCCTCTACTATTAGTAAAAGTGCCGCATAATTTTGTGATTAATGTTGGGGGAGAATTTTTTTTAGTTGTGTAAGTGTATATTTTTGAAAAGGTTAGGAGAGCAGTGGCAGACTTTTACTAGCATGTTTTGCGTCATGAACTCTGCGAGCCATCAGATTATACTTTTCAGAAAGTTCCAACATGATTCGACTTGTGGCAAATCCATCCGACAGAATTTGAATGGCTGAAGCTGGTTCAACGAGTAATCGTATCGCATTTGCTGCTTCTTGTGGGCTATGTTTTATCCATGTTAAAGCAGCGTACACTTCACTTATCTTAGCAACGCCCCAATGAACAATCCAGCATCGAAAAATATCGGTTTCTGTTCATTCATAAATTGCTTCTTTCCACCCTTCAGGAACATATCCATCTAATGTGGGTAGTGGCTTAAGAATTGGGGATGGTTGAATTGTAACCTCATCACCATTCGGTAATTGTACCGTAAGAACTTGATTCTGCGTTATCACAATTGTAATTTTCAGCTTCTATATTGTCAAAAACTTTCTGAAAAGCAAGAGGGTTAAATATGCTTCACTCTTTTTGCAAAAATCAGCAAGGATAGTCCAACAGGCAATCCGTATCGAAAAACAAAAGCCTGCTCACTTGAAAAAATGACCATCAATATGCGATTCAAAAATGGATGGGGATGCATATTGTCCTGCCGTGAGGAGATAATCCTTCCCGATTTCGAGGAAATCCGAATCATCCGGTGGAATGTGTTGTCAATAGCCGGGTACCTTTGACCCCCCTGGAGTCGGTTAGGTGTGACCCGTTG
>CAYPPG010000034.1:0-81668 GCA_964412555.1 uncultured bacterium | reverse complement strand
GCGTTCAACGCCAGGACAGACTACGCTTGTCCTGGGTACCCGACATATAAGAAAGGACGGACTGCGATTGTCCTGGGTACCCGGCATATAAGTAAGGACAGATTGCGCTTGTTTGTTTTCTACAATCCATGGCCCCCAAGAAGTTGATATACCTCCTTAAGAGACACCTGATTACACCCTCCGCTGATTCGAAGGCAAAATCGTCTTCCGCAATCGAATCGACTTCGGCGTCACTTCCACCATCTCGTCGTCTTTGATGAATTCGATGGCCCGTTCGAGCGTCATTGGCACAACCGGCGTCAACATGACATTGTCATCTTTTCCGGCGCTGCGCATATTCGTCAGTTTCTTCTCTTTGCAGGGATTCACGTTGATATCTTGTTCGCGGTTGTGTTCTCCCACGATCATGCCTTCATAGACAGCCGTGCCGGGCGGGATGAAGAGAATCCCGCGAGGTTCGAGGTTGAAGAGAGCGTAGGGCACCGCCGCGCCGATCCGGTCGGCAACAATGGAACCCGAATAGCGGTAGGGGAACTCACCTCGGAATTCTTCATAACCCTGCAAATAGGAATTCAAGATACCGGTCCCTTTCGTGTCGGTTAGGAATTCGTTTCGATACCCGATCAAACCGCGCGAGGGAATGGAAAACTCCATCCGCACCCGCCCCGACCCATGATTGACCAGATTGATCATCCGCCCTTTCCGCGCGGACAGTTTCTCTGTCACGATCCCGACGAAGTCTTCTTCGCAGTCGACGAAGAGATGCTCGATCGGCTCAAGTGTCTTCCCTTGTTCTTCCCGATAGATGACGTGCGGACGTCCCACGCTGAGTTCGTAGCCTTCCCGGCGTAAGGTTTCAATCAGAATTACCATCTGAAATTCTCCCCGCCCTTTGACCAAAAATACATTGGCGTCATCGGTGTCTTCTACCTGTAGAGAGACATTGCTCAACGTTTCTTTGAGCAAACGTTCCTTCAACTTCGTCGATTGAACATATTTCCCCTCTTTGCCGGAAAAGGGGGAACTATTGATGGCGAACTTCATCGAAACCGTCGGTTCATCTACGGTGATTCGTTTTAGCGCTTTCGGCGCTTCTTTCGTACAGATAGTGTCGCCGATATGCACATTCTCGATCCCGGCAAGAATGACGATGTCACCAGGCTCAGCCGATAAGGCATCTTTGAATCCGATCCCTTCATACACCTGCAATTTGGAAATCCGCAGCGGTTCCGCCCTTCCGTTCTCTCCAAGGCAGACAAGATTATCATTGCATCTGGCTGAACCGTTGGTGATCCTGCCAATGGCCAATCGTCCCAGAAAATCGGAATAATCCAGATCGGAGACCAGCATTTGAAACGGCTCTTCCGGATCGTAGGATGGTGCGGGAATCTCTTCCAAGATCGCCTCGAAGAGCGGCGATAAGTTTGTTCCGGATTCATCCAGAGTCCTGTGGATTAAGCCTTCCCGCCCGATGGCGTAAAAGACCGGGAACTCGATTTGTTCGTCATTGGCATCGAGATCGATAAAGAGGTCATATATTTCATTCAGCACTTCCTGCGGCCGTGCGTCTTTCCGGTCGATCTTGTTGATGACGACGAGGATTTTGAGATTCGCTTCCAAAGCCTTCTTGAGCACAAATCGCGTTTGCGGTAAAGGTCCTTCCGACGCATCGACAAGTAGTATGGCTCCGTCGACCATATTCAAGGCGCGTTCCACTTCACCGCCGAAATCCGCGTGACCGGGGGTATCCAAAATGTTGATCTTCACATTCTTCCAATAAACGGAGCAGTTCTTGGCGGCGATGGTAATCCCCCGTTCGCGCTCCAAATCCATATTGTCCATCACACGCTCGTTGATCTCCTGATTCGAGCGGAACGTCCCGCTTTGGCGGAACATGTGATCCACGAGCGTTGTTTTCCCATGATCGACATGGGCAATAATGGCGATATTTCGCAAATTTGCATTTTGTACCAGCGTTTTCATCAACATAGCTCAATTCCGTAGAAAAACCCCCGCCGGCCGGCGAGGGCTGTACTTTCCTTTTCCTTTATATCTCTTTATGGGTAGAGCAGGCGTCCCCGCCTGCCTAATGTAACGCAGGCGTCCCGCCTGCATTTTGTTGTTTTTACTGAGCAACAAACAAACGAAAAAGGATTATATCCGATCTTTAGAAAACGGCAATACGGGATTCTCTGAATTTACAAATCACTAACAGTTCGATGGTTTTTTTCGATTAAAGATGTTCCAACACTTCCCGTAATTCCTGTTCCGTAATGGGGGAGCACGATATTTTCTCGCCTAATCTCTCTTTATTTTTTTGTTTAAAGCGGAATTGTAGGCCGGTGATGGTGCTGCCGTCCAATTGCGCGCTACCTGTATCCGATTCGTAGGTAAAAGTCAATCGATTCCGTTCACAGATAATCTCTTTTTCTTGCGTACGGATGGTCAAATTCAACATCCCGCTCAATTCCGTGGAAGTGGAACGTCTCGGTTCCGATACCAATTCTTGATCGTCATTTTTTGAAAATGAGCTTGAAATGGTCTTTTTCAATGTCAATGTTTGAATTTCAATATCGTAGATCAATTGATCGGCTTTGATCGGGATATGCGACGTGAATTTGTTTTCTTCCGTTTTTAGATGGTGGATTAGCAGATCGTTCAAGGCGGGCAGCAAGACCAAATTGACAAAGGCGGATTCGATTTTCTCGCTCGGAATACCATAAGCCGAGGTGATAATATCACCAAAGGAACGATAGGCGCACTCATCCTGAATCTGCAAAGCACGCTGCAGCTGCATACGGCTCAACAATCCGGCTTCGATGAGTGCTTCTCCGATGCGTTTGGGTTTTGTGTTCATTTTAGATGAATTATATCGAAAAAGATGGGATGCTCGAAGTGGAAGATAGCCTTTTGAGTTCAATCGCACTGCTGACCATACACTACAACTGTTTCAATGAGTAGACTCTGAATTGTATCTATGGAACAATGGTTCGCTCACTCAAGCATTTCTTCCTCACGTATCCATTCGATTGTATACGTCGATACCTGAAATATGATTTTAGGGCTTGAATGAAATTACCTCTATTGTAATCTATTCGTATTTTATGCTGGTTGAGGGATGTTCCTTCATTTTGATTTTGCGTTTGTCTCGCATACTCTTTCCTTCAATCGAATCCCAACAAACAAGATCGAACCATGGATATCTCAAAATACACCGAATTCCGATTGACTCTTTTAAGATCCGTTGAATCCCTATTAGAAGTAAAAGATCATCTCTCCAATAAATATAAAAATCAACTCCCCCCTCTACCTCACACATTGAAATCCTCGCTCGACTTACTTGATATCTACCATTCGCGCCTTCAGGCCGAGCGGCTTTATGTCGCATTTATCGGCGGCTTCAGCGCCGGGAAATCGTCCATCGTGAACGCTATTTTGGGAGATTATATCCTCCCCGAATCCCCGGAAATCACGACCGCTGTTCCCACACTCTTGCAAAAAAGTCCGGATGACCGCAACTTTGCCGTGATTTATTATCTCAGCAAAGACGAAATCGACGACCTCGACATCATGTACCGGCGCGAAATCGCCACCGCCTTCAGTGCACCCCATCTCGAAAACCTTCCCCTCCGCGATCTCATTACTGAAATCGAAGGTCTCGCAAAAAGCGGAGAAAACCGCACCTTGGTCAACTATTACAAAACATTTTCCCATTTACGTGCCGATCGGAAACTGGAAGATACACCGCAAAAGAAAGTCGTCACCATCACCGAAGCGCAGGAAATCATCACCAACGAACGGGAATCTGTCTTCATCGACAAAGTCCTACTGAACATCGATTGCGATCTTCCCGAAGACGTTACCCTCGTCGACCTGCCCGGTGTCAGTGTCCCCAATCCGCGCCATCGCAAGGTGACCTACCATTTCATCGAAAAACGTGCTCATGCTGTCGTGTTTGTTCTCTTGGCCATGCGGGTCTTCGACAAGGATGAATATGAAATTATGCAAATCATCCGCAAAGGCAACGAGAAAATCGCCCAAAAGACATTCTGGGTGTTGAATCGCTGGGATGGTCTCACGACCCATGAACAACGGGTACGCACTGACCAGAATTTCAACAAAACCATGCGCGAAGATTTCGGCATCCAGGAATACAAATATTACAAAACTAATGCCTTATATGGACTGCTCTCGCAACTGTACCTTCGCCATAAAAAAATCAAGGACGCCAAATTACAAAATCACAAATCCGAATATTTTCTCGATGTCAAGAGCCGGTATGACAACGACCATCACTCCGCCCTTATCGAAAGCCAAATCCTTTTGCTGCGGGACGATTTATTCGATTTCCTCAACAATAAAATCCGTGAAGTGACCATCCAAAGTTACATCGACAGCCTAAAAAATGAAATCAGCGATCCGTTGTTCAAATTGATGACCGGCATCAAGAACGAATACGAAACGTATCTCGACAACAAATTGGACAAAGAGATGCGGGAAGACATCAAAGCGCAGGCGGAAACGAAAGTCAGCGAGGGAAAAATCCGGATCAAACAAAACCTCGATGAGATGCTGACCGACGTCATTATGGACAAACTGGAAAAGTTCAAGGAAAGCGATGAACTCCAATCCGTCCGCGAACAAATCCAACGCACCATCACCGAAGGGGCGGAAACCGACGCGCAACGTGCCTATATCGAACTCATCAGTCAACCCTACCGCAAATTCCCTTATTATTTCGAAATCGAAACAAAAATCATCGATAAGTTGAATTTACTCGTTAAACAAAAATTCATTGAAGTGACGAAATCCAATGTCACCATGATCTTCAACGAGTTTGTCGCCAGAACCTTCGAAGTGATCGAAACCTTAAATCGGGAAATCGAATACAATCGGGTTTTTCAGGAAAACATCGAACATTCGCTGGATCGCGACGGCTTCGTGCTCACCGTTCGCGGCATGGTGGACAACTACGCCCGCGATCTCGACGACATCCTGATTTACATACCCAAGAATCCTATCTTGAAATGGTTCGTGCAGCCCGATTTATGCGACCGCTTGCTCGAAATTGCAAAGATCGGCTATGAAAGCCTCGACCACGAAGCCAACGAAATCAAGAAAGAAGATCTCGACCTGAAAACCGAACGTATTCGTGATCTCTTGGGAAACCATTACATCGAAAAGGCTGACAATTTCTACAACAATGTCTTGAATCAATTATGGGCGGCCATCAAAGATCATCTGATTCTCGTGCGCCAAAAACTGGAACGGCTTTTGGATGACGAATACAAACAATTGTTGATGAAAAAATTGGAAAACGAAATCCCTGGAAAATACGAAGAGAAGAAAAACGAATACAGCAAGCGCTGTGTCGCCGTCCGCGGCATTATCGACGAACTGAATCAAACCAACGACTACCTCATTCACGTCAGCCGGCAAATCCCAGTAAAATAATCAAAAAACTAAATTAACCCCTCCCTAACCCTCCCCGTAAACGGGGCGGGAATGTATTTCCCCCCGTTTAGGGGGGACGTAAGGGGGATTCATCAATTAAACCTTCAATCCATCCGTATCTCCCAGCGGAATATCCGGCAAATTCGGCATCGCAGGAGTCACAATCATCTCCAGCAAATACCCCTGCACATAAAAAAGAAGCGTCGTCAAGATCGGACTCAGCACGATAAACGCAAAAATGGGAGACAAATCGATAAAATCAATTCTCGCCCACGGGAACAACCGGCGAAAGATCATCAAATAGGGATCCGTCATCGCTCGGACAATCTGGACAACCGCACTGAATTGATCTGCTCCGATCCAGGAAGACAAAATCGCCAAGATTAATATCAAGGAATAAATCCGAATTAAAACATTTAAAACTTCAAACAATGCGATAAGAACAGAGACTTCATAGCGACTTGTCCCAGTAAGAAAGGAAAGATTGGTGAATCCCGCCAACAAAGCTGTCGCTATCCAAATAATCCCGGCACTTACAAAAAACAGAACGGTTAGATTGTGCGTGGAAATGAACTTCTTGGTGAAGTTGAAAATCGAAAATGTTTTTTCCTGAAAACAAACGAATCCTCCGTTCCCATACATCGTAATTCCCCGGCGGGAAATCATCAAACTCGCGAACAGAAAGGCAATCAACATCTCCCCCAAAAGCAACACCCCCATCGTCACACTTGCCGCCATCGATTCGACAAAGGAGAACGCACCTTGGGAGAAAAAAGGATACGTAAATCCCGGCCCGATCACCCAAATCATCAATCCTCGAAATACAATGACCACCCCAATCGCCACCAACGGCATATGATCCCGCAAGGTCAACGCACTCCGCGGTAGCCACTCTTTCAAAGGCCGGATGATCGCTTCCGAAATCCGAATCACCGACACCATAATCGGCCCGAATCCATAAAACTGATACCGCTCCACAAAAAAACGGACAAACAGCAGAACAATGACAATTGTAAAAAATATGTTAAAAATGGAAAATAGCATCGTTTTCGATCGAAATACGAGAATCCCAAAGGGATGCAAGATGAAAGCCAGTGGGCAACGCCCCTGGTTGAGTTGACCTTCTCAATAAATTTCGCCCTGAAGGGGCATAAGAACAAAGATTCTCCCTTCAATGATAATAGTGGAGCGCTAGAAGGTAACCCCTTCACTGGGTACCAGGGGCAAGCGAAGTCTGCCCCTGCTCTCCTTCAATGATAATGGTGGCTAGCGGGAAGGTAACCCTTTCATGATACTACTCAATAACGCGGATATTGTGTCAACGGATAATCCACTACCCACCGGGAATTGACGACACTCCCGCCAACCGTAACGATATCCCCATTCGAGTTCAGCCCATTCGACATATCGTAATCGATGCCGGTATGGCCGGCATTGCTTGCCGCCGGACTTCCCCAGCACATGATATGATCCGGTCCTGCGCTGGCAAGACGGTAACTGTATCCCCGTGTCCCCGATCCCGGCTCCCCACCGTCATGATTCACACCGGACCAGTTATCGAAATAATCATATGTATTGAAAAATTCCGGTCGATGCTCACTCAGCTGGCTCCAAAACGGATCCGAGGGAATAGTGCTCATATAGGATACCGGTGTAGTCAGCATGTAGAACCGATGAGTCAAAGCGATTTGTCCAGATTCACCGGTAACCGGATTGTTTCGGGCGGTCGGATATTGATTATTGTCGATTTGGTACGAATCGATTGCCACTTTCAAATTGCGCATATCCGATTGGGCGCGTGCAACTTTCGCGCGCGTTTGTGCGTTCATGAAGTTGGGAACGGCAATGGCTGCCAATATCCCAATAATGGCGACAACAATAAGCAATTCAATCAGCGTAAATGCACTGGTTGTCCGTTTCATCTCTTATTCCTCCCAGTATTGAACGACATGATAAAATAACTGTACCATTATCGCACGGTTAGCAAAATAGTTCAAATTGAATCAACGGATACTTCTTCTTTTTTCTCTGAGTAATGCTACCCTTCATTGAAGCATAACTTGAATATGACGGCCGACCGGCCGATAAGTGATCTTCATACACGATATCTGTAATGGGTGCTATGGACACACAAAATCATTTGCATCGAGGCTCCTTTCGTATCCGACCGGCAAAACCATTAATAGGAACCTGCAAAGTTCCCGGTGACAAATCGGTTTCTCACCGAGCCGTCATGGTTTCTTCACTGGCTCAAGGGACGTCGGTCATTCGCGGTTTTTTAGAAAGCGAAGACTGCAATGCGACATTGAATGCATTTCAGCAAATGGGAGTCAACTCGAAAAAAGAAAACGGTGAATTGATTATCGATGGCAACGGAATCCACGGATTGCAAGAGCCTGTGAATATTATCGACATGTGCAACTCCGGTACAGGCACTCGCCTTCTTTTCGGTATCCTTGGCGGGCAAAACTTTGCGACGACGCTCACCGGCGATTCTTCTCTGCGCTCCCGCCCCATGGGAAGGATCACAAAACCGATCCGTGAAATGGGCGCCTTGTTTATCGGGCGAGAGGAAAACACCAAATTACCGATTTCGATTCGGGGCGGAAATTTACATGCCATTGATTATGATATGCCGGTGGCAAGCGCCCAGGTAAAATCCGCTATCTTGCTCGCAGGGCTTTATGCAGAGGGAATTACCAGCGTCCATGAACCGGCCCCGGCTCGCGATCATACGGAACGAATGTTGAAAACATTCGGAGTGACTATCGCCAAAGGTGAAGGCTCCTACTCGATTTGGCCTGATCAAGTTCTGGAAGGCCAGGAGATCGAAGTGCCGGGTGATATCTCTTCTGCCGCTTTTTTCATGGTAGCGGCTTCGATTGTCCCTGAATCGGATTTGTTGCTCGAAAATGTCGGGATCAATCCTACTCGAACGGGTATTCTCGACGTCATGCAAGAAATGGGAGCAGATATCTCATTATTGAATGAGCGAAAATTAGGGGCGGAACCGGTCGCCGATATCCGCATTCGCCATGCGCCTTTGCATGGTGTGACTGTCACCGGTGATACTGTTGTCCGCATGATCGATGAGTTTCCCATTTTTGCCGTTGCCGCCGCCTACGCTTCCTCCTCATCCGTTGTCGAAGGTGCGGCTGAATTACGAGTCAAGGAATCAGACCGTATCTCCGTGATCGTCACTGAATTCAGAAAAATGGGAGTGAATATCCAGGAACGCGAAGACGGTTTCGAAGTCACCGGTGGATCGCCATTGACCGGCATCGAATGTTTTTCCTCCGGAGACCATCGCATCGCCATGTCACTGGCCATTGCCGGCTTAGCCGCGCAAGGTGAGACAGTGGTTCGCGGAACGGCATCAGTCGCAACTTCCTTCCCGACGTTTTTCCAATTATTACATCAAACCGATCCCAACTGTGTAGAGAAACTTTCATGAAACGAAACGGACCTATCGTAGCCATCGACGGCCCCGTCGGCGTGGGGAAAAGCACTGTCGCGAGAACACTCGCGGAAAGATTGAATTTTCTGTATATCGATACCGGCGCCATGTACCGCGCTGTTACGTGGAAAGCCATGCAAAAGGGACTTGATTTATCAGATACCGAATCCATCGCGCAACTTGCGCAGGATACTCGATTACATTTCGAACGACACGATGACGGACTTCACATCCTATGCGATCAAAAAGATGTATCGGAAGAAATTCGCCTTCCCGAAGTGAGCGTGAATACCGCTCCCGTAGCGGATAATCCGGCTGTACGCAAGCGCCTTGTCGCTCTGCAGCAGGAAATGGGATGTCAAGGAAATATCGTCATGGAAGGACGGGACATCGGAACGGTTGTTTTTCCTGATGCGGAAATCAAGATTTATCTGGACGCCGATCCCAAAATCCGAGCCGAACGAAGATTTCGAGAATTGTTGGCAAAAGGAAAACAAGTCACTTTAGAACAAACATATCAAGAACTGCTCGAGCGGGACCGCCGGGACTCCGAACGCCCTGTAGGAGCGTTGAAATCAACCCCCGAATCCATCGTTGTCGATACAACGAATTTGTCACAAACAGAAGTGGTCGAAACGCTCATCCAAATTGTGAACGACTATATGACATTGTAGGATGAAATTGTAGGTGGGATGAGCGTAGCGAATCCCACCTTCCTATCAAATTATAAATAAATACATGAATACCCGGGTAGAGCAAACGTTCTCGCTTGCCTTTTAGATGCAGGCGGGATGCCTGCTCTACCTGCGAATATGAATTAACCATGCCAATCATAGGAATCGGAATCGATTTAACCCATATCTCGCGTATCGCCTCTTCGATAGAACGATTCGGAGAACGTTTTTTGAATCGGGTTTTTCACCCCCGTGAAATTGAATTCTCACAGAGAAGAAAAAATAACACGGAATTTCTCGCTGCCTGTTTTGCCGCCAAAGAAGCAACGTTGAAAGCCTTCGGCGATTTTCCCGGCCGTGGAATATCCTGGAGCCACATTTATATCACTCATGAAGCGACCGGAAAACCCATTTTGAATCTGGAGGGCAAAGCCAAAACACTGAGTGAAGAAAAAGGGGTACGCCACTGCCATGTCTCCATCACTCATGACGGCGATACGGCAATAGCACAAGTGATCTTGGAAAGTTGATTGAACCCCTGACAACTTTTTACATCATCGGTTACCGAAACTAACACGAATCGATTTTTCCGGCTATAATTTATGTTTGATCTTGAATCATAAAAAACGCATGAATCGTAGATATAGTTTGAATGTACCCACATCATATAAATCAAGCAAATTCAAAACGAAGGAGAAGTTTTATGCGGTTTATCCACGAAAAAAAGGCATTTACATTGATTGAATTGTTGATCGTCGTTGCCATCATCGGTATTTTGGCGGCAATAGCGGTTCCCAATTTTCTCAATGCGCAGACAAGGGCAAAACTTGCACGCTGCAAGTCCGATTTGAAAGCGCTTTCAACTGCGCAAGAAATGTATCAAATGGATAATAACCTTTATACTTATCCATTCCGTCTCCACCCATTGACAAGTCCGGTCAGCTATATTGGCAGCGTTCCCTCCGATGTCTTTTCTCCCTATCACGAGGAAGCAAGGGCAAACGGTGAATCCGGTGCACAATTTACCTGGTATCGGTACGTGTACGGCATAACGGATTCTAGTTGGGGCGGTTCGCAGGGATTACGAGATGCCCATTGTGGGGATTATTACGCCTATTTCCCGCCTTTCGCCATGCGCAGCCAGGCGATGAGTATGGCCACCAGCCAAGGGTGCCCGACGGTTTGGTTAATCAAATCCTTCGGTCCGAATACCGGCCAAAGCGGTTTGACCGGCGGTAACAATGGCGATGATTTCACTCTCCGATACGATCCCAGCAATGGTTTGGTCAGTATCGGCGATATTGCTGTCTTCGGCCCAGGCGGGATGGTTGACTAAAGTTTATCGATAGAACAACTCAAGAAAGGGCGGTATCATTCTGCCCTTTCTTTTTTCCCTGATAATCGTTTATTCTGAATTTCTAATCCTTATCCCCTTATATTCTTCCCTTAATCATGTTTACAATTGTCTCGTTCAATTTCAGAATCCATATCAGATGAGGATTGGAAACTTATGAAACTGCACAACAAAATATTCATTGGCCTGATTGCCGCCGTAATCATTGGAGCAATCATTCAAGTCATCGGCCTACAAGAAACTGCGAATATCTATCTAACTCCCACTCTCCATGTTATCGCCCAAATATTTCTACGCTTGTTATCCATGATTGTCATTCCGGTTGTGGTATGCTCACTGATTTGCGGGATTGCAGGAGAAGGAAAACTTGGGAATCTGGGTAAATTGGGATTACGGACGGTCGCCTTTTATCTGTTGAGTACATTTTTGGCGATCATGACCGGCTTTTTTCTGGTCAATTTAATCGAGCCTGGTGTCGGAAGCAACATTAATGAACTACCTCAACCTTCGAAAGAAAGCATCGGTCCCCCTGATTCGATCACCGATCTGATTACCCGAATTGTCCCGAGTAATTTTTTCGATGCTCTCGCGACCTTCGACATGATCGGCGTCATCTTCTTCACGATTTTCTTCGCCGTCTTTTGTTTTTCCGTATCGGAAGAAGCACGCAACACGATTGTCGGATTCTTTCGTGCGCTTCTCGACGTTATCATGAACATGACTTTGTTCATCATCGGCCTTGCCCCTTACGGTGTTTTCTGTCTGGTCTTGAAATTGATTTTGGAGAACGATTTCACTGTCTTCATACCACTTGCAAAATACTGTGTGACCGTTTTTTTGGCATTGCTCATCCATTTCACTCTCGTGCTGCCGCTACTCTTGAAAATATTCACTTCGCTTTCCCCCCTTAAACTCTTTTCTGCAATGTCCCCCGCATTGATGACTGCTTTTTCCACCGCATCCAGCAGTGCTACCCTGCCTTTGACAATGGCTTGTGCAGAACGTCGCGCCGGCGTCGACAAACGGGTTCATAGTTTTGTTTTGCCGATCGGGGCTACGGTAAATATGGATGGTACTGCGCTATATGAATGCGTGGCCGTCATTTTTATCGCGCAAGTTTTAGGTTTTGAATTAAGCGCCGCCAAGCAAATCACAATTATCTTTACCGCCTTATTGGTTTCCATCGGGGCGGCAGGTATACCTCATGCCGGGCTGGTCATGATGGTGATCATTTTTAAGCAAGTCGGTCTCCCACTCGAAGCGACAGGGATGATTTTTGCAGTGGACCGGGTTCTGGATATGGCTCGAACCATGACCAATGTTTGGAGCGATTGCAACTGCATGACGATTGCAGCCTATTATGAAAATGATATCGATAAGGATGTCTACAATGGAAAAAATGTGGAAGTGACGATGCAATAATCTACCGATAGACATTCGCATTTGATATTGTGGTGCGGACATCCTGTCTGCACAAGATAAAAAATTGTGGTGCGGACATCCTGTCTGCACAATATAAAAATTACAGTCCCGTGATATTTTTTAAACAAGGGTAAAAAACAACGCCGGTTTTTTTTACCCGCTTTTACAAATCCCGATATCGCTCCGCTTCAATTTCCGGAATAAAAAAGGATAATGCATCAGAAGAAATATCGATAAAAGCCTCAAAAAAATACTTACACTGGATAAAACGAAGGAAAAAGTCTCGAAACAATGAATCAGCGAAAACAGATGCAAAAAAATATTGTGTTCTCTCTTCTTCTCGTCTTTATCATCGGATGTGCACAGAACACACCGGACGCCGTCTTCAACCGAGGGTTACGCGCGTGGGAATCGAATGACTTCATCGGTGCTTCCCTCTATTTCGACAAGTTCGTCACCGACTTTCCGGAAGATGAACGAGTGCTTCAAGCGTATGATTATTTGGCGAACTGCTATGTCAAAATGAAAGAATACAGCAGCGCTCTGGCGGTTTTCAAAGAAGTCAAGGAACAAACCGACAATCCGATGCTGAAAATGAACTGCGATTTCCGGATTGGGGAAATGTATGCCCAGGAAGGCAACATGGTTCAGGCTGTATCCCAATTCAAATCGATCGCGGATGCAACCGACAATCCCCGCATCGATGCCGGTGTTCATAGTTGGCTCGCAAAAGTCTATGCCCAACAAACCTTGTCCGCTTCGGCCGTGGCCCAGTATGAAGAAATGTTCAAAATCGCTGAGCAGAAAATCGATGATCCGACCGAATCATTTGAATTGAAACATATGTCCCTCAGCGGAGAGGCAAACGTCCACTTAGCCAGCGCCGAATTTGAAGAAGCACGCCAAACATACAATCGTTTGTTGGATGTTGTCAACAATGCGACAGGAATTGTCGGCTTGGAGCGGGATCGACAAACCGCAGTCGTCAATTGGGCCAATACATGGGCACTGGCGGGGGACTATGTGTCCGCTGCCACGATCTACGATCAATTGCACGACAATCCAAACATTACAGAAGAAATGAAACCGCAGCTGGTGATTTGGAAAATCCAAAGCTTGATGCGGCTTTTCCGAGAAGACGAAGGGGAATTTACCCCGGAGCAGATCGCTGCTCTCGTCCATGAAAATAAACGTTTAATCGATGATTTTCCAAAAACGAATTACGCAATCAGTGCGCGAGTGGAGATCGCTGATTTGATCCAGGATACAACTCCTACCGAATCGGAAAAATATTTGCAGGAAGCGCTGGAGTTATATCAAAAGAAAATCGATGAGCCGGTAAATCCGCGCGGGCCATTGTATGCATATGTTGAAATCGCAAAAGCGTACATCAAACTCGAGAAATTCGAAGAAGCGAAGCAAACAGTCCAGAAACTGCAACAGGCTTATTCCAACGACCCTGAAGCCATGCGTGCTTCCGCTTGGCTGCTACAATTAATAAGACAGGGAGAAAATGAAAAACTGAAAAGACAACAGGAACAAAGCGCACCACCTGAAAATACTCCGACATCCGCTGTCGAGAATCAATGAAAAAAGTCTTTTTATTCAATCCGCCTTCGGGCCTTTACCGGCGGGATAATCGATGCCAAAACCGTGTGGAAGACCAAACTGTCAATGTGGTTTTCCCCCCCATGGAACTGCTGTATTGTGCCGCAATTCTTGAAAAAGAAGGCCACGAAGTACTGGTGAAAGATTATCCTGCTTTACAAGCCGATCACGAACAGTTCCTGGCCGATTTGGATCAATTCCAACCGGATTATGTTCTTTTCACAACAACGGTTGCGACCCTGGAAGCCGATTTATCCACTGCGAGTTTGATCAAAGAGCGGTCTCCCCAAACAATCACGGCCGCTAAAGGAGAGCCGCTGCATTATGTGGATGAAGATGTAATTGAAAAAAATTCTTCTCTCGACATTGTCTTGCGAGGCGAAGTAGAAGGGTACATCAACGATCTCCTATCCGGCACCCCATGGGACGAATTACCGGGGGTGACCTTCAAAAAAAACGGAAACATAACGCGTACTCCCATTTCCAATCAATATATCGACCTGGATTCGCTCCCCTTTCCGGCCCGGCACTTGATCGATAACTCTCTTTATCGCAGTCCGGAAACACGCAATCCTATCACCACGGTTGTGACTTCACTCGGCTGTCCTCATCAATGTATTTATTGTTCCGTCCCGGCATTAACCGGAACAAATGTCCGATTCCGCACACCAGAAAACGTAGTGGAAGAACTGAAGGAGTGCGTGAATCGCTTTGGAATTCGCGAATTTTTGTTCCATGCGGATACCTTTACATTGAAAAAAACGTGGGTAATCGAACTATGCCGCCGCATTATCGAGCAAAAACTCGATATCCGCTGGGGCTGCAACAGCCGGGTCGACACGATCGATGAAGAGCGTTTAATCTGGATGAAAAAAGCGGGATGTTGGGTCATCGGATTCGGGGTAGAAAGCGGCAATGATGAAAGTTTGGAAAAGATGAAAAAGCGCGCCACCGCCCAGCAGGCCATGGAAGCGATTCGCTTGTGCCGCATGCATGGAATTCGGTCCCATGCCTTTTTCGTTTTCGGTTTCCCCTGGGATACTCATGAAAGTATTCAAGAGCTGATCGAGTTCGCCAAAACTTTGGATCCGGATTTCTTCGATTTCAACATTGCCTTTCCGATTCCAGGCACCGAATTGGACGAAATCGTGAGTGCAAGAAATCTGGCCTCAAAAGAGCGATTGAAAAACGGCGGATATTCTATAAGCGCAATCACGACAGAAACATTATCTGCGACAGAACTTGAAGATTGGAGGCGTAAAGCATTATGGTCCATGTACTTACGTCCTCGTTATATTATCAGAACACTACGCAATGCCGGCTCTCCTGCCATTGCGATGAATTACCTTCGTGCCGCATACAGCCGCGCGAAAAATCTTTTTCACAGCAGTAGAAAAAGAAATTTGACAACGTTGAATGAATCGACATAGCATATTAGGCCATTAGGGTAAAAAGTAATAAAATCAAGGAGAAATCGAAAAAATGTCTTTATACTCCGTGCAACTGAAGGTTGCTTTAGATAAAAAACAAGAAAACCTGAAAAATGATATCCCCCCCATGCTGGTTGATGGTTTTGAACCAATCCCCGACCGGAATTCCTTGCCGGTTGATGAATTGCGCATCTCCTCTCTGCAGCAATTGCTGCCTTACCTTTCGGTCACCGAACCCATTGAGCCCAAAAGGATATTATTGGATTTGCGTAGCATAACCGAAGATTTCTCCCGGTTCATCATCTTACTGGCGCCGATTTTGTATCGATGGAAAGGGAATGAGTTGTGCGTTATTCTTCCGGAAAAACAACACTTCAATCAAGCCTTACCCGCCATTGCGGATTTGCTCCGTTCGCTGGAATTACGCTCGAAAGGAATCCGCCTCATTTCTTGCCCCACTTGTGCCCGATGCCGTACCAATTTTCCGGAAATGGTTCGTTCTCTGGAAGGAAAATTGGCGACAATTGACAAATCGCTGGATGTTGCCGTTATGGGTTGTGAAGTCAATGGACCCGGAGAAGCGAAAGCGGCGGATATCGGCATCGCTTTCGGCGATCAAAAAGGTATGCTCTTTAAAAACGGGGAAAAGGTGAAGGTTGTTTCCATTGAAGAGGCGGCCGATGTTTTGATGGAAGAATTATACAAAATTTAAAGGGCTGAGTCATTCAGCTTCATCATGATCTACAATGATCCCCACATCTTGACCGGCGGAAAATTCCACCCGATTTCCATCCGGATCACTTACCATACACAAATACCCTGCGACCGGTCCGAGAAAATCCGGTTCCATGGCTAAAATGCCCTCTTCTCTGGCAATCGCGGCTATGGCATCCACGCGTTCTCGTGTTTCCATGTCCAATCCGATATGATCAAAGCTGGGCTGTTCGCACGTTTTATAAGGCATTTCCAATAATACAATGACAAAAGTATTCTTGACTTCCGGATTCCCGAGCCAAGCCACCCGGGTTGTATGCTCTTTTCGGGAAGATACGATATCCAAATCAACATATTTCTTGTAGAATGCAGCCGATTCTTCAATATTTTTTACACGTAGCGCAATATGTGTCATGTAAGGAGTATGCATAGAGTTCACCTGCTGAAAATACTTCCACAAATCAACCAGGACTAAAACAGAATTATATAGTGCGAAACAGGACCTTTCGCAAGTGTTTCAGACACGAAAGGATATTGAAAACTATGGTAGGAAATCGAGAGTAGTATCTTTACTGCGGAAAATACCCGATAGAAAAAGAAGATCACATAATAAAAGAAAAACTCCTCCTCCCATCGTCCTCAACCATTTATTCCATCATTTGCACAAGATATTGGTTCTTTTTCTTGGCGGCATAACCATCCGGCCAAAACGAAGCCGCGATTTCGTGAACATATTCCGTTTGAAAGCCTTCAAGATGTGCTGTCGTGATGAAAGAAGATTCTGCCCACTCGGCTTTCCGGTAACGACGGCAAAATTGATCAGCTAAGATTCTTAATTTAAACAACTGTTCTCCTACCGGCAATTTTTTCACCTCCTTTCAATCGTTCAAGATGATATTGCCTATCAACAAGATAAAAAATAGTTCTCATCCAAAAAATACAAGAGCCTTCAGGATTCCAATCCGAACACCTTCACCGTCATCTCTCTGTTCTCAAATTGGCAGAGCATCTGTTATTTCTATAATCAAATTGACAGTTCTCTGGTATCACTGATAATGAAATAACAGGATAAACTGACATAATTACCTGATTTAAAAAAACTTATACAAATATATTTTATTAGGTGATTCTCGGCACACAATTGGCTTTTGAAATTTGTCAGGGCCAAAAATCCCTTTCCCGTTTCTTTGCCGGGATTGCTGTTTTTACAGGAAAGAAGAATCACTCCTTGTGATCCTTCTTTCGGTTAATGACAAAGTTAAGCAACTTATATACCAATGAAAATTAACGGGTGGATAATTGGATTTCTTCTTCTTTTTTGTAGTGAAACCATCGGTGAAATACATCGATTGTATCACCACGAAATGGATGATTTTCTCACGTCTTGGGGCGAGGGAACTCCCAACTATCGGACGTCCACTCCCTTTTCATCTGATGCCTTTGTGGAAAATCATCCTTCTGCAGCATTGATGTCCTATCCCTATATTTTTTATATCAATAAACAAAACGAACCGCCTTCCATTTTCAAACAACCTCGCTTGCTACCCCAATCCTTACCAAAAGTATGGGGCGTGCTTCCCAAAGGAGAAGAGTACAGCAACCTCACGACCGCTCATGGAAAAGTGTGGATATTTATCAAAAAAAATGGGATATGGAATTTATATCATTCCCCTTTAAACGGTTCAAAAACCGAATGGTCGTTTCAACAAACAGACTTTCCTTCCCCGATCGAATGCTTTTCAATTACAACAAAAGGAGATCCCTTTGTATTCAGTTCCCATCAATCCGATACAAAAACCATTTTCTATGCCGGATGCTTTACCGGCGGTGGAAATGCCATCCAGTGGGATGCTCCACAAACGATCACAACATTCGAAGCAAAACGGATAATAGAAAAGGACTATAGTGCAAATTATGAAATCAGCATGTTTGGAGAATTCGAATTAGAACTTCCGGTCCAATTCTTAGCGTTTGCAGCGAATCTTGCCGACGGAAATACAATCTCTTCCCGGTATCGGATTAGCGCTGGCCCAAATGATTCTTATGGACCTTGGAGCGAATATGTAGTAGAAAATGCAATTCAGCTTTCAAAAAAAGGGCAATATTTCCAATATCAACTTGCATTCGTAGAACCTGATTCTTCTACTTCAAAAAAATTACCATCGGTCGTTCTCACGTATCGGGAAATCGAAGTAGTCCCTAAACAAAAAATTCGAAAATCGGGAATCCGGACCAGCAGCGGAATGAGTTCCAGTGATAGCCCTTTCCTCACCTCCGCTCAACCGTCTATGGCTCATATCCCTTCGTTTCAGGAGAATCAAGAAAGCGCAACTGGCATTGTGCCAACAGTGCAATTGAACCAGAATTCCCCCTCAATCCAAGAAAAGGAATCTGAAACTGCATCCTCTGATCAATCCCAAACGCTCTCTCCCGTTCCAACGAGCGAAAGCGGTCAAAATAGTAGTGATGAATCTACTCCCTCATCGAAAACAAACACTTCGGAGACTCCTAAAGCGGAGAATCAACAAAATGAGCCGGAACAAAAGATTCCCTCAAAAGAAGACGAGAGTGAAAAAAACTCTCCTTCATCCCGGCAACTAGCACAAGATAATTCTCCCAAGGATTCAGAAAAATCCCAAAACTATCCCCCTGCAAAGAAGAAAAAGAAACCAGATCAAAATGATCCCCAAAAACCTCAAAAATCACTGCCGGAAAAGAACCCGTCCCAAGAAGATAACAACTCCCCTTCTTCCGGCAATCAATCTGAGCAAGAGGATCAAAATCAAAATAAGAACACTGAAACCGGCGAAGATCAATCTGCACCGGATAACTCGAACATACCGGAACCGAATTCGAAACCACAAAACGAAACAGATCAATCAGATCATCCTCCACAAGAACCTGAACAACCGGAGAATTCAAAACCGGACTCCCCGGATGTCATGAATCCGGAAGAAAAAGAGAATAAGGGACAAGATCGTCAAACTCCTCCAAAAAAAAGTACTTCGGAGGAGACATTTTCACAGAAATCCCAATCTGCAGAAGGTCCCTCGATGCCGAAACCGACCGGCTACTCCCAATCCCCCCCTAAAAATAATGAAGGGGAGGAATCTTCGGGCAATGATTCCCCATCGGGGAAAAATGGAACCAAGAATAGCGATAATAGCAACAAGAAAGAAGATAACATCAACTCTGAAGGAAAAAAAGATAACAATAATAAATCGAATACCTTAGATAGTGAGAATAATATGGAATCCCATGATCAGAAACCGAATTCCGTCTCTGATCAAGGTGGTCAAGAAATAGGAAACAATACTTCATTTCCTGCGAATTTTTCTCTCCCTGAGTCCCTCTCATGCGGAGAATGGTTTCCGATCCCAAGCAGCCGCGTGATGAATCACTTAGCTCATTCCGCTTCAGTTTCTTCTGCGACGGTCTCTTCTACTACTGGCCGTAAACCTGTTCCAATTAACAAAACTCGATCTTTGAATGGGAAGAAAAACAATTGGTTCAATTATTGGTACCTTACTCTATTGGGATTCATTCTTCCTTTCTTCAAGAGGCGAAGAAACGAAAAGGAGACGAAATCCCTCCAAGAGGAGGAAACTGCACAAGAAAACGAAGAAGTTGCCAAGAAAAATAGCGATTCTTTGTTTGAATGTCAAACCATGCATTTTGAAGGTCCATGGGAAAGTATTCTTTGCTTCAAACCGAATGTCGTTGCTGCATCCGTCGGACAAGAAAAGATTTTCGCAACGACCTCCGATCAAGAAGTGTTTTTGGGAATCCCGGCTTTTGTCAATGAAAACCACAGTCAGAACAGCCTTGATGGAAAGTGGGATGGAGTGTGGAAGAAAATCGGAAAACTCAAACATAACTTTCACAATTTACAATTGGTCATGGGCGCAAAGCACTTGTTTGTCATCGGAAATAAACGATGGGGTCATCTTGAGGTCTATGGCAGGCAAATCATGGATCAAGATTGTGTCGAAAAGTGGGAAGAATATGACGCGCCCCGATCAATGAATTTGAAACGCTGCGGTGCATTCCGGGATCGATTGTGGGTATGGGGCAATGCGAAAAAAGGGGCTTACGTCTTTGACTGTAAAGACAATTCAAGCGGAATATATGCTTGGAAAAGTACAATTCCAAAGCATGTACGTAGGCAAGGTTCTCCTGTTGCGGTAGGTACGGGTGATAAATTGCTCTACGCTGTCCAACCCACAAAAGAGCCGGAATCCATCTATATTTACGATGAATCAATCCCAAATGGAAAAACACCTTCACCCATCGTAAAATTGCCTTATGAAGATGGAAATTATCTTCTCCATTCAGAAGGAAAGACCTGCCTTGTAACAATCATTCCCAAAGGAGGAGAAGAAATCACAATCCACACCTATCAACGTGATCATCAAGGACGTTTCATCAGTAAACAATCAAACCGCCTTCCACTCCCGATCCCCCTGCATTTTCATAGCGCGCATATCGGGAAAGGGCGTTTCGTCTTGGTGGGACGTGAGACAGAAGAATCAGGTAGTCTAGTTTTTCTTTCGGCACCTTTGGCTGATTTGATCAATTTGTCATTTACGAATCAGTACGGTAAATAATCGATCAATCTATTTTTTGTTTTAGCCTATCGAGTTTTTCTTTGGTCGTCTCACGCTCTTGATCCAGTAACTGATTATACTCTTCTTCCACGGCTTGCTTGAACGGAGGAAACCAGTTCTCCGCCATTTCCAGCATAGCAGAACAAAGAATATGATAATCAAAGGAAGAAGTGTCGACCGGCTCAGCAGCTTGAACTGTCATGAGAGCCGTCGGAATGGTTCCTTTTGCCACAGTGAAAAAAAGAAGAAAACGAGGAATTTTGGGAGTTAAATCCAATTCTTTCAAACACTTAAATTCAAAATCATCGTCCACTTGGCCATATTGACGCCATAGCACTTCGCCATCTTCATTGATCACAGCCGCTCCTACCCATAAGGAAAGTGATTTCGTTGCGAAATCGATGGTTTTTCTAGCCGTGATGGAACCTGTCACCGCAAAATAGCGGTTTTTTTTCAACATAATCGGGCCGAATGACATATCCTCGAAATATAATGGTTCCGGATGAATCATCACATGGGTGGCTTCTACAACCAATCCTTCAGGAGCTTGAAAAAATACTCCCTTCTCTTTGACAAGATCGACAAAAGGAAAAGTGATTAAACGGGGATTGAAGATGGCTCCTGGTGTTTCCGCCTGAAATACATCCAAATCGATTCCGGCTTGCCGAACTTTTTCTTCGAAGTCGGTTCTCAATTTCTTCGCTGTTTCAAAACGGCGAAAAGGTCCTTTGTATTCAGAGCCAATGCGAACATAAAAATATCGCCCCACCTGCAGATAAGTGACACCTTTCGCTTTGGCTTCTTTCACTTCCTGTTCGGTACGGCATTTGATTATATCTTCGGATTGCTCTTCCTTTTCTGCAGAAGAGAACGGCAATCCGAACAAGAATACGAATAAAACAAAAAATGTAAAATGTTTCTTCATAATTCACCCATTATGTCTTTGCTTACTTCTGGTCTTTTGAATCCATTGAGAGAATACGTTCATATCTTTGAATATATACTCATTCAATCACAAATGTCCATTGGAAAAAACGCTTGAATTTTTCCTATTGCTTTTTGGGAGAATAACCTTTATACAAACTTGAACAAATTGAATAAAAGAGTATAGTTCATTTTCACAAATTAACCCTTGTTCCTTTTTGTCCCCTTACCCCGTTGGAGAATGCGGGGTATTTTTTTGTTCATTTTTGCTTTGTTCTTCAGACCGTTCCGCTAAGTACTGCAAGGCAGGCACCATCCCTAAAAGAAACCAAAATGTGAGAGAGATTTTGTCGGAAGGTCCCAGATTGTTCAGCAAAGCATGAAACAAATAGGTTATCATGGCTCCTTGCATTGCGATGAGAAATACCCGCTGAAAACGATCGGTTATGCGCTTTTGAAGGAGATAGCATTGACGGAAAAATTGTTGAATCATCAACAAAAAGACCGTAATCCCGATGATGCCGGTTTCCGCCATGATCTCCAAATAGAGATTATGCGCTCCCATACGAATATGAGTGGAATACGCCCCTCCTAGAACGATATAGTCATAATAGATATCCGGATAGGCGCCCCATCCTACTCCAAACAACATATGATCCAGCCACATATGCCAGGCGGCAAACCAGCGGTCCAAACGATCATAGTTGGCGACATACTGGAAATCCATCAATGTATCGAATCGCTGAAGAAACAATCGCCCTAAATCAGTAGTGATCAAAAGAATAATTCCGATCAAAAGAGAAAGGAGAAGACCCAAAATCAATTCCACCGCCGATTTGCGCATACGGAATTGAAACAAGTAGAAAATTAGGAGTAAAACAATACTGATCCAGGCAGCCCGCACAAATGTCAAAAGAATTGCTAAACCGAATACGGCAGTCGCCACTCCCAACCAAAAACGATATGGCGTATCTTCGTAATCCAAAAAATAAGCGAGAAGGAAGGAAAATGAAATAGTCAAAAAAGCGGCATAAATACAATGCTCGATGAAAAAAGGATTCGCAATGTCATCATAGATACGAATACCGCCAACCACTTGAGTGTAAAATCCATAAAGTACCAACAAGGAATGAACAATGAGACAACCGAATACCACATGTTTCAATCGTCGGTCAGAGGTAATGTATTTCGGTATGAGATAATAACCTGCAATAATATACCCAGTATCACGAATGATCGCTTTTACCGTACTGATAAATGACTGTGAATAGAGAAGGCTTATCACGATAACCAGATAGAAAAGAAAAATGGAAATATTCAGCGGGGAACTTCGATAGGCGATCTTTCCTTCTCGAAGGATACTAACAAAAAACAATCCGAATAGAAGGACGATCAATACTTCGGTAGGAAGAGTAAGACGAGTATTTCCGGTTACTTGCACTTCAACGGAAAAAGCAAGAAAAAGAAACAAAACCAGGGGAAAATAATCAGACCAAAAATAGGTCACAGTACCCCCTACAATCAATAATAAAAGAACAATTATCATTTCGGGAGATTGGAGAATCAGAACAGCCCCCCCAAAGAGAAGCATAGCCACTATTCCAACAACCGCATCTGTCCGGTTCCTGGATCGAGCAGTGGTGTAAAAAGAGGATGTATCAACCATAATCAGTTTAGGGTATTAACCAAAAAATCTTGTCATATCCAGCAACGGCCAAGATAACACCTTATCTTGACAGTTCGGAAACATGTGCCTTAATTTCAATAACCAATGAATTGCTCATATGACGGATCAACTTATATTTTTGTAACGTGAACGAATGCCTTATACGGAAGATCACGCCGATAGTCATCTTGTCGGGCTTTACTTGCGTGAAGTCGGTAAATATCCCCTTTTGAAATCGGAAGAAGAAACCGACCTCGCCCAAAAAACGAAAAACGGAGACCAAGAAGCCCGCAGTCAACTCATTCTGTCCAATTTAAGGTTAGTGGTTAATATAGCCAAACGGTACCAGAATCAAGGACTGGGCTTAATGGATCTTATTGAAGAAGGAAATCTGGGGCTAATCAAGGCAGTGGAACGATTCGATGTAGAACGGAAATGCCGATTCAGCACCTATGCTACTTGGTGGATTCGTCAGTTTATCAACCGGGCCATTACCAATCATGGCAATATGGTCCGGCTTCCCTCTCACAAACGGGAGCTACTCTTACGAACCAAACAACGTTTTCGGGAATTGTCTCATGAACAAGGTCGGGATTTACAGCCATGGGAATTACTCGAAATCATGGAAAAAGTAGAATCCTCGGACGATTTGCAGGAAGTCATCGACTTGATTTTCTCGCCAGCCATCGTCGAACCGCTGGTGGGTGAGGATGACGAATCGGATCATGATTCCCGATTTGAAGACACAGTCAGCCCGAGACCGGACTTTGAAATCTCTCTTCTTTCCAGAGACAAGCGCATCAATGAATTTGTCGAACGGTTGGGTGAAAGGCATAAATATATTATTATACGAAGATTCGGCTTGGATAATGAAAGTCCCGAATCGCTGAAACAAATCGCGGATCATTTGAATTTAACCCGCGAACGAGTTCGGCAACTGCTCCACGATGCACTCAACGCCGTTCGGGAAATGATTCATCAAAGCGGAGATGAATTCAATCTGGATTAATATTTACCAAGGAGATACACAATATGGATTTGAAATCGATCTTGCGTCAAGTACCGGATTTTCCGAAACAGGGAATCAATTTTATCGATATTACGACCCTGATCAAAAATCCGGATGCGTTTCGATGGACAATTGATGCACTGGCGAAACCGTTTGATGATAAAAAGATTTCAAAAATCGTGGCCATCGAATCGCGCGGATTTATCTTCGGCGCTCCTCTTGCCCTGCGCTGGAACGCCGGATTGGTCATTGTTCGAAAACAGAACAAACTCCCCGCCGAGACTTATTCTCATACATATGATTTGGAATATGGACAAGATACTATCGAAATCCATAAGGACGCTATCGAAACGGGCGATCGGGTCGTGATCATCGACGATCTTCTCGCCACCGGTGGAACGTTGGAAGCCACGATTGAATTGATGAACAATTTCAACTGCTCCATAGAAGGGATTACCTGTGTCGTGGAACTCACGTTCCTGAAGGGGCGTGAAAAACTGAAGTCTGTCCCGACCCATACCCTTGTTACTTTCGATTCAGAATAGGTCACGACGATGAAATGACGGAAGAGGAATCAGGAAAAAGCCGTATTATCATGCATGTCGATATGGATGCCTTTTATGCATCCGTCGAGCAACGGGATCATCCGGAATTGAGAGGGAAACCTGTTGTCGTGGGAGGTAGTCCCGCCGACCGGGGTGTCGTGGCAGCCGCCTCGTACGAAGCGCGAAAATACGGGATTCGGTCCGCCATGTCGATGGCTGTTGCCTTACGTTTATGCCCCCATGCGATTCGCCAACCAACGAATTTCAAAGCGTACAAAGCCGCCTCGAAAATCATACATTTCCATTTCAAACAGCTGACTCCGCTTGTAGAACCGGTTTCTCTGGACGAAGCCTATCTTGATCTTACCGATGAAGTGATGGACTATGCCCATGCCTCCGCCGTCGGGCGGGGATTGAAACGCGATATCAAGATTTCTACGCAGCTCACCGCTTCCGTCGGGATCGGGCCGAATAAGTTTCTTGCAAAAGTCGCTTCGGATTATGACAAACCGGACGGTTTTTTTGTGATCCATCCGGACGAGGTGCTGGATTTTCTTTCTCCCCTTCCGGTTCGCCGTATTCCCGGTGTCGGAAATAAAACCGAAGAGATGCTCAAGCGTTTATCGATACAAACCATTGAAGAACTTCGCAATTGTTCCTTAGACACATTACAAGAAGTGTTCGGCAATAAGCACGGAATGAGTTTGCATCAACTGGCGCGGGGCATCGATCCGAGTATGGTCATCTCTGAACGGCAACGGAAATCTCTTTCCCAAGAACATACTTTTTCCCATGATTTGACCGATGTTGAAAAGATGAAAGAATTTTTAGGCGTGCTTTCCTCCCAAGTAGCCGACTTACTTGAAAAAGCGAACCTCAAGGGCAAGACCGTCGGGATCAAAGTCAAATTCAGCGATTTCCAAACCGCTACACGTGCCTTCACTCTCGATCATCCAACACGCAACACAAAAGAAATTGCCAAGGCCGCCAAGTTATTATTGGACAGAGTCGATGTGGGTCATAAAAAAGTACGGCTGCTCGGTGTGCGGGTGGCAGGATTTGAACCGGATGAGAAAGGAGAATCCGCTCCAAAAGAGGATCTCCAACTGAGGCTTTGGGATTGAATACTCACCACTCTTCTGGGTGACGAATCAAACGGGAACCGATATAATCTCTCATATTTTTCGTGAGGTACTGTTCCGTGAAGAAACCCGTCTGGCACAATGAAGCCAAAGGCAATGCCCGAGAAGAGTTCATCCGCTTTTCTGCAGGGAGAGACTTGCTTTCCCTCCTCGGCGCCGATGAAATACTCGTTCCTTATGACATCTGGACGAACCAAGCCTATGCCATCGGTTTACACAAAATCGGTGTCTTTTCCCAATCGCAGTTGAATTCCATTCTCCGAACTCTATCGCAATTGGAAGAGCAATGGCGTGAAGGAAAATGGAAACCGGATCCGGCTCTCGAAGATGTGCATATCAACATCGAATCTCACCTTTCCGAGAGATGCGGAGAGGAACTCGGGGGCCGGCTGCATTCCGGACGAAGCCGCAACGATCAAGTCGCCGTCGATATGAAACTATACGCTCGCGACAAGATTCTCAATTTTTGTTCGGAAATCAATTTTTTGCTAAATTCCGTCATCGATCACGCTTGTGAACACATCAATTCTCCCATGCCCGGCTATACCCATCATCGCAAGGCAACGATCACGACTTGGGGGCATTGGTGCGCTTCCTATTGCCAAGGCCTATTGCGCGACGCAAACCGATTGATGGATATCTATTCCCGCATCAACACTTGCCCCCTGGGCGCAGCGGCTGCCTATGGAACAACCTGGCCGCTGGACCGGAAATTGATCGCTGAACTCCTCGCTTTCCCTTCCGTGCAAGAAAACACATTGGACGCTGTCCGCAGTCGCGGCGAAGCCGAATCGGAAATTGTGCATGCGCTCGCGATGCTGTTGAAGCGTCTGGCGGGAATCTCCCAAGATCTTATTCTGTTTTCAACCGAGGAATTCGGTTTCATTTCTTTGCCCCACGATTTCACGACAGGCAGTTCCATCATGCCACAGAAGCGCAATCCGGATTTCGCGGAAGCGATTAAAGGAAAAGCAAGCGTCGTGATGGGATTCGCGACATCCCTATTGACACTCGACGGTCCGAACCTATCCGGATACAACAAAGACGTTCAATGGTCTAAATATTTGTTTATGGATGCCGTTCGCGAAACGTCCGGAGCCGTATCCCTGCTGGCGGATGTCTTTCACGGCATGGCTGTTCATCGTGATAAAATGGAAACAGCGGCAAAAACCGGCTTTCTAAACGCCGTCGACCTCGCCGACCATCTTGCCCGCACCCGCCAACTACCATTTCGAACGACCTACCAAGTTCTTTCCCAAGCGGTGGGGATGGCGAAAGAGAAGCAGTTTACGCTGCATGAACTGAATCGCTTGTTGGAAAAAAATGCAATCAAATTGTTGACACCAAAGGAATTTGAAGGATTGAATGACCCAATTGCTTGTGTGAAGGCGCGGGATCATATTGGCGGGCCGAAGCCGAGTCGGGTGAAGAGTCATTTAAATACAATGAGCCGGAAAAGCGCCTCCATCGATAAGTGGATTCTCAAGGAAACGCAAAGGATCCAAACGGCTAAAGAACGTTGCCAAAATGAATGAAATAAAATGGGGTAGCCAGATTGTATGGGCGGTTCGGGAACCGCCCCACCTAAATAGTTGCCAAAATGAATGAAATATAATGGGGTAGCCAGGGCAAGATGTCAGGTCTGCCCTGGCGGCTTATGTATAATCAGAAAACGATACTCAATACAACATAAAATCCTGTACCGGCACATCCGATCCGGGCGGAACATAGGCATTCGGGTCCTGATCGACATTGTTGGTAATCACCAACCAATCGATCTGTGAGCCGTCTTCTCGTCCGTAAAGCCGGAACACATGTTCCCCCGCTTCAAGGAACCATGATTTATCGGGTTCACCGTCTGTCGTTACCCAACTGGTGTGGAACGAGTTGTCCACAATGCCGCTGCCTTGAAAACGGTCAAAATTGTCATCGGAAATGGGGAGTTCATCATCCATAGCAATCCAGAAGGAATCGTCGGAAGGGGAAGGAGTGCGGGTGCTGGCAATGATTCGATACAGCCCCGGTTCGGTCACTTCGAAATGATAATCGATATGATTTTCAACATCCGCTGGATTTTCACCCTCGATGGCGTTGACATAAACCTGCCCGCTGGCATTCCCATCGTAGAACAATCCAAAATGCCCTCCGAAAATTGGGGTAACCACCACTCCATCTTCCGCCTCGATGAACACTTCTCCATCGGTGAGTTGGAAAGGTGTGGGATTGTCTACGTTGAACAACAACTCTTTTCCTTGTTTGGGAGTACCGATCAAACCTATTTGTTCATTGGGGTTGTCGGTAAATGCGAACCAATCGATTTTGGCGCTGGATTCCCGGTTTTGAACCACCAAAAACGATTGTCCAACCGGTAATTCAAATTCTTTATGATCACCGACAATCCGATTCCAAAACCGCTGCGACGGATCATAATTTTCCATCCAACGGATTGTCCATTGCCGGTTGTTCTGTAGGGAGTATCCCCACGGATCATCCCGTTCCAAGATATCAATGCCAACATAGAAAGAATCGCTGTTCCCGTCCTCCCCGCGTGCTCTACCGATCAGATAATAAGATCCCGCTTGCTGGACATCCAGCTCAAATTCCAATGAACCGCGATTGGCAACGTTGATCAAACCCAATCCACCTGAAGCCCGTGGATCGGCATAGATCAGAAAGCCAGTTTGATCATCCAAGATATCGGCTCGCTCCGCTTCAATGAAAGTGACTGCGCCGGATGTGACAACAAAAGGCTCGGATGCTGGCATCACTGCAGGAACCTTAGGTAAGATCGAATCCCCACCCATAAAACTTGTTCGATTGATGCCGTCATTGAAGGTACCTTGCCATCCTCCGGATATCCCATCACCGAGTGTTGCCGTATACGTAAGAGTCGCTTCTCCGGAAAAACCACTCAATGTCCAATCGATAACTCCGTTAGATGTAAATGTAACATCTCCTTCGGAGACCTGAACGTTTGATATAGTCGTTCCAATCGGAGTGAGTTCGTTCACGGCCGCGTCCACGGTTTCACTTGCTTGCGCGGTTACTGTGATTTCCACATTCGCTCCGGGAGTCCAATCTTCCTGAGGAATAGAACGTCCAACCCATAAAGGGTAAGGTGTAATAACGACATCGGTGAATTCGAATTCACCCAACTCACCTCCGTTGGCAGTGGCCGCTAACCCGGCATAGAGCTCTTCCGGCATTGGAATCACCTCGGTTTGAACATAATTCCATTCGCCGGCTTCGTTCATGGTGTAGAAGTGAATACTGTTACCTATTCGCTCCAGCCGAATCGGACCGACATTGTTGGCATCAAATCCGCCTACCCCTACATCACCATCAACATTGGTTCCACTTCCTTTTATCGTGCGAAAATAGGGGAATACCGTCCCATTGGCGGCGTCAGTATTCGATCCTGGTATATTATCAGCAGCACGAAGATAGGAAGCATGAGCCGAATCGACCTCAAGTGACTCACGGATCATTAAACCACCCAACCCATCAGGAAATAGAGCAAAGACATCGCATTCAATGGAAAAACTTCCTGAAAGCTCAGAATACACAAAGTTGAATTCATCCCGTAGGCTGTCACGTCCAATGCTTGTCCCCAGAGCGTCCATCGTATAGGTACCGGCATCATACGCATATTGACTGGGTGCCAAGGGATTCTCTTCCAAACCGATATCCATCTGGGCTTCAAAATCCCCAATTTGCGCCATGACTGATGTTGCCACGAATACGAACAATAAACAGCTCAAAATCCGAAGTTGAAACATCTGACTTTCCTCCTCATAAGATAATATGCAATTTGTTTCCACATGCGCGTTCATCTTGATTTTACTCTCCTGTGAAAAAACACATGTTTCTTTACTATTAGCATAATTGAAATCCAATTGGAAGGGAAATTCGATTGATTCATATGCTTCAATTGCATAGTTTACAATAGATAAATCACTCACTCCTTTTTAAATTCGTTTTTTTAACTTCACTGATTGAATATGCATAAAAATCATGTACATTAAACATCAGACACGAAGATATTGAGGTGCATGTATCATGAAATATATCAGTTAAGTGCAGACGAACAGCTGATTGCGGCTGCCCAAGAACGAGCACGGGTAGAGCATACTACCCTCAATGAACAATTCCGCTTATGGCTTATGGAATATGCAAGTCAAAAAGATTGCTTGCAAAGCTACGATGAACTCATTACCGAATTACAAGGCAAAGTCCGCATCGGGAGCAAACTGACACAGGATGAAATGAATGAGCGCTGAAAACGTGAAACTTCTAACAAAATCAGAAACATGCTCTATGAACCAATCCCCCCCCGCGATCCGATGCACCAATCTAACCAAAACCTACGCCCTTTCCTCCGAAAAAACCTCGACCTGGAAAGAAACCATCCTACGCGGTGGCCGGGGAAAGCGTTCGATCACGTTGATCCATGCTTTGAAGAATATCAACTTGACTATCCATCCCGGTGAAACGGTCGGATTGATTGGCGATAACGGATCGGGGAAAAGCACCTTATTGAAACTGATCGCCGGTATCACCGATCCGACGCAGGGGGAAATCGCCGTCTATGGAACGGTTTCCAGTTTGCTGGAAGTCGGTGTCGGTTTTCATCCGGATATGACCGGGCGGGAAAATGTCTATCTTTCCGGTACTTTGCTCGGAATCCCGCATGCGGAAATCACCCGGCAGATACCGAACATTATCGCCTTCAGTGAATTGGAAGAATTTATCGATTCACCTGTCAAGCATTATTCCTCCGGTATGTTTCTTCGGCTTGGATTTGCGATTGGGATTCATGTGCATCCGCAGGTATTACTTGTCGATGAAATTTTGGCCGTCGGTGACCAGCGTTTCCAACGCAAATGCAAGGAACACATCCGCGCATTGCGGCATTCCGGCAAAACGATTCTCGTCGTATCTCATGATATGGATGCCATTATGAGTGTCTGCAATCGGGCGGTCGTGCTCGACAAAGGAGAAATCCTGGGGGATGGGCCGCCGTATGAAATGATTGGTTTGTACAAGCAGCATCTCTTCGAACTCTCCCGCCGCCGCGGCGAGCCGCCTCCGGCGGAAATCATCAAGCGCAACCGCTTCGGTTCGTTCGAACTTCAATTCGAGCGAATCCGAATGATCGACGCAGATGGGAAGGAACGGTATATTTTCGAGACAGGTGAACCGGTGCGCGTGGATTTCGATTGGAACGCCAAACGCCCCATAGAATACCCAATCTTCGGTATGTCTATTCTCAATGACGATGGTGACTATCTTTACACCGTTGCAACGGATGTCACCTTCGGTGATATCGAGCGGATTGAAGGGCGGGGAACCACATCTTTCCATTTTGAATCGATCAACCTTCTTGAAGGCCCTTATAGCATTTCTTGCGGTGTTACCCAACGCCAGGAGGGACCAGGATCGGCGTTTAACTTTTTTGAAGGCTTCGATGTAATGGAAGAACTCTGCCCCTTTTGGGTTCGCCCGGGCCAAAAAGGCAGAGGTTTGCGGGGAGAGGTTTATTTCGCGTGTAAATCAGAAATCCACCCCCATCAATAACGCTGGGTACCAAAGGATAAGCGAAGTCTACCCTGGCCGAAAGTCACTCCTCAAGCGGCGCTGACTACTAGTTCTTTCGCTTTTTCGACCGCAGAAGCGGCATCGGGAGCATAAGCGTCCGCACCGATTTCATCCGCGTATTTCTGGCTCAACGGCGCACCGCCGACCATGATTTTGATCTCCCCGCGAATTCCGCTGCTCTCGATCGCTTTGATGATCCGCTGCATGGCGGTCATCGTCGTGGTCAACATGGCCGACATCCCAATCAACTGTGCTTTATTTTCTTTCACAGCGTTCATGAATTTCTCTTCATTGCAATCGACACCGATATCGATCACTTCGAATCCGGCTCCTTCGAGCATCATGCTAACCAGATTCTTGCCGATATCGTGCAAATCGCCGGCGACGGTTCCGATGACCGCTTTCGCAATCGGTTCCACGCCGGTTTCAACCAGTTTGGGACGAAGCACTTCCATACCGGCTTTCATCGCTTTCGCCGCGATCAACACTTCGGGAATAAAAATGACATTCTCTTTGAAATCACAACCTACTTTTCCCATCCCTTGGACCAAAGCGTTATTCAGGATATCCGAAGCGCTTTTCCCCTCATTCAGGCATTGTTCCACCATTTGCCTGACATCCTGATGTTTCCCTTTATAGATAGAATCCGCGATTTGTTCATAAATATCCATTCCGACTCTCCTTTGCACAAGGTGTTTCACGTGAACAATTTATCTCATGTTGGTGTGTAAATCGAGTGGTATGAAACATATTTCCCAAACTGGTTATTGAAATATCTCACCAAGTTTTGAATGAACAAAAGATAAGACGGTTTGTGCATGTTGTACTGCTTCAAGCGCTTCTTCCATCTCAATTTCACGCCAATCATCGGGATAACGACTCAAGACGGCATATTCCGTCATGGTTTCTGCTATTTCCATAAATTGGATAAAATCCTTATCATATTGACTACAATATTTTATAAGTTTAGGAAGAAAGTGTGTTTTTTCAACATGGTGATCAACAAGAGTAAGAAAGGATTTCAAACTTTTTTCGATGCATTGCTGGGAGTGAAAGCAAATCACATCAGTCACCGGTGGTTCTACTGCGAGTAGATTCTTAGCTGCGCGTAGATCATTTTCTGCTTTGATTATCCACCGTTTAATGACAAGTTTCTGGTATTCATCCATAATAGACGATACCTGTTTCTGCGACCTCTCGAGCGAGTGTATTGGCAATTGGTCTCATGAATTCCATCTCCTTCGATGACAAGACAAATACATCCAAGTCAAACGGGTGGGATGGAAATAAACTATGGATATTTGATTTTACTTCATGTTTGGATAAAACTCCATCATAGATGACAAGCAGATCAATGTCGCTATCCGCAACAGCGTCACTTCTAACTCGTGAACCGAAGAGAATCACTTTTTGAGGGTGCACAGACTCAACGATTTTACGAACAATATGATCGACTAAATGATCTTTCATCTCTCTACCGTGATTCATTGTATGACTTCCCTTTCAGGAATATCATACTGCAATTTATATCGGTATTCAAATGTTCTTCCAAGATAAATTTTTTCATTTCTTAGAACAAGTAATCATTTGCCTACAATGCCTACTTGATAAAATATTCTCCAACGTTTAAATGATATACAATTGATTATGTTGATAGATTCTTTGTTGTGGGAGGTTCTCCATGAAAATCCATGAAAATCGAATTGCCAACGTGTTTCTCATTCAGCCGGAAGGCCGAATCGATGCCAATTCCATTTCTGAATTCTCAGATTATTTGAATCAAAAGATCGACAACGGCGCCCAGAAAATCGTACTGGATTTTTCCAAAACCGACTATTTGAGCAGCGCAGGCATTCGAGCGTTAATGGCAGCCCAAAAAAGATTGGATTCTCAAAAAGGCTTGTTCGCTCTCTGTTCGGCCAATGAGAATTTGCAAGAACTGTTTCGAGTCGTACAAATCCACAAAAATTTTTCACTTTACGACGACGACCGGAAGGCGCTGGTCGGAATCCTTGGCGATGTCGCTTATGGTTTTTTTAAAGATTTGAAGCCGACGAAAGAATTTAGTCAATGAACATCGCTCTTTTCTCTCCTTTTTCAATCTCTTACACTTTTTGCAAAAACGAGCTTACGGCTATACTGATTCCACCTTAGAGGAGTAATTACAATTGTGGTGGATCTTTCTCTTGTCATTGCCTGCTATAACGACGGGCCGCACCTGGAAGACAGTATACGGGAAATCGAACGCGTACTCGAACAAACGCGATATACCTATGAATTGATCCTGATCGACGACTGCAGCCCGGACGGGAGCGCCCGGCAAGTTGTACAATCAGCAGAGAACCGCCCCCATGCCCACACGGTCCTGCATCGGCAAAATGTTGGACGGGGAGGAACCGTGGCTGAGGGGATGCGAATGGCATCCGGCGATTCCGTCGGTTTTATAGACATCGATCTGGAAGTACACTGCCGGTACATTCCTTCCATGCTTTTGGCGTTGGAAGAGGGATACGACGGCGCGACCGCTTTTCGTGTATACAATATTGGCTGGAATCTCGATACCTTCTTTCGTAACATTCTCAGTGTCAGCTATCGCTGGCTTGTAAAACGAACATTGAAATTACCTTTTCGGGATACGGAAACCGGCTATAAGTTCTTTAAACGGGAGAAAATCCTTCCGATTTTAGACAAAACCCACAGCCCCGGTTGGTTTTGGGATACGGAAATCATGGCACGTTGTCACTACCGCGGATTGTCGATCAAAGAAATCCCAGCCTTATTCATCCGCCGATGGGATAAACCTTCGACGGTTAAACCATTTCGCGACAGCATCACCTATTTTAAGGAACTGTCCGCTTTCCGGAAACAATTACGCAAAGAAGGACTGCTTTGATTTTGAGGCTGAAGGTAGAAGACTGAAGGCTGAAGGGGAAAGTTGTGATGAATCCTGTTTATTTTCACCCCCGATTGTATGAACTTGCGCTACGCCTTCTTTATCGATCTTGCTATCATGAACGGCTCGATGCCGTCGCTTCTGAAATCCCAGCCGGTTCGAGCGTGACCGATCTATGCGCGGGGGATTGCGCTTTATACCGGTATGCGCTCAAAGGCAAAGAAGTCGAATATCTTGCCTGTGACTCTAACGATCGCTTTTTACAATGGGCTGAAAAAAAAGGAATCCCCAATCGCCGCATCGATGTGTTATCCGATGAAATCCCCCCGGCGGATTGCGTTGTCATGATGGGCAGCCTCTACCAATTCATTCCGAACGAAAAGGAAATTATTGAAAAAATGATCCGCACCGCACGGAAAAAGGTGATCATTACCGAACCGGTTCGCAATTTGTCGCAAAGTCGCTATGCAATCGTACGCCGCCTGGCTCGCGAACTGACCCGGATCGGTTCGAAAACAGTCGAACAACGTTTCGATGAACAATCGCTGAAAGAAACGTTATTCCCCTTCGGATTTCAATCCTTTCAGTTGATTGCCGGCAATCGAGAACTATTGGCTTGCTTGAAGTAAAGGTATATTCTTCAATTCTCTTTGGAATATCACATCTATCCATTCTTTACCAATATTTATTTCAACGTAAAATGAACAATAATTCATTGATTGAAAAGACTAATTTTCGAATCGATACACGAGCATGGTAACTACATCGGAACAAACAACCATACAAGATCAAATCCAGGAAATGGTGAACCGCATCGTCCGGAAATTTGATCCGGAACGGATCATCTTGTTCGGCTCGCAAGCCCGTGGCGATGCGAATAAAGACAGCGACGTCGATTTATTGGTCGTGATGGAAGTTGACGGCTTGAAACGGGATAAACAAGTTGAAATACGTATCGAGTTGCACGATATCGTTGTACCAAAAGACATTGTAGTAGTTACTCCTCGGGAATATATAAGTTATCAGTCCATCGCTGGTACAATCCCACGCGTTGCAGTAAAAGAAGGAGTGGTTTTATATGTTAAAGAATGAAGATCTTGTATTCATTGTTCAAAGTTGGATTCAAAAAGCGGAAAATGATCTGAAAGCCTCAACCTATATTTTGGAAATGGATGAAGATTGTCCTACCGATGTTGTTTGTTTTCATGCTCAACAATGTGTTGAAAAATATCTCAAAGCTCTTCTTGTACTGCATGGGATTGATTTTCCTAAAACTCATGAACTAGAAAAATTAATTTCCCTTCTTTCTATTCCTGGACGTTTGGATTTTTCCAAAGAGGAACAAGAACAACTCACAAATTATGCAACCGTTATACGTTATCCGGGAGATTATGTTGAGATCACGCTTTCAGAAGCCCATGAAGCCCTAGAAACCACCAAACGAGTTCGGCGCCAAGTTCGTAAACTCTTGCCGAAAGAAATTCTAAAAGATATAAAATAGCAGAAAAGGAATTTGCTGTATGCCCATAAAACCCAAAACCGGTCCCTATCGGGAAATCACCCTCGCCGCCATCATCTCCGGCATTGCCTTTGGAATTCTCTTGACTACCTGTTTCACGTACGCCGGTCTCCTCATCGGTTTTACGACTTGCGGTTCTGCCGTCGCTGCCATTCTTGGCTTCGGAGTCCTGCGCGGAGTGCTCAAAAAAGGCACGATCGTCGAAAACAACATCAACCAAACGATCGCTTCCGGCATCAATAACACCACAGCTGGGGTAATCTTCACCATTCCAGCTTTTTATCTCATGAGTACGGATTTCAATCCGGTTCTGGTCGGATTAGCGGCCATTGCCGGTGCGTTGCTCGGTGTCTTCTTCATCATCCCCATACGCAAACAGATGATCGACCTCGATCGCCTGCGCTTTCCCACCGGCGTCGCCATTGCCACCGTCCTCAAATCTCCGGGCGCAGGGGTGGCAAAATCCCGTTTACTCATCGCTGGTACTCTTATCAGCGCTTTTGTCTACTTTTTCAGCCAATTTCCCATCAAACTCTGGAACGATGTATACCTCTTCGGAATCGATTTCTCCCTGATCCCCGAAAAGGTTGATTTCGGACATCTTCTCGGATTACCGGCGTATATTGACAACATCTGGGCGATCAGCCTTTTTTCCTTAGGAGCCGGTTTTATTTCCGGACGTCCCGGATTGGTTGTTCTTGCCGGCGGCATCCTCGCATACTGGCTTGTCACCCCATTCTCTTATATGCAGGGATGGGTACCGCCCAGTTTGATCGAAAATTACACTTCGCTGATCGGGGAAGAACAATGGGAAGCTGGGATGGAAATCAGCGGCTGGGCACACTTGAACATCAACCGCCCTATCGGCATCGGAATGCTGATCGGAGGAGCACTGACCGGAATTCTCTTTTCCATCCCCTCCATGAAAGCCGCTTTTGCCAGCCTCAGGCGGCTTGATTTGAAAAGCGGTCAAGCGGAAGAACTACCCCTGAAATTCCTCTATGTCGGCATTGTTGTTTCTTATCTGGTGCTCTTCGCTGCCACTTATTTCACTGCCCCAGTCGGCATCCCACGTTCGTTGATCGTAGCGCTTGTCGGCACCGGCTGGCTTTGTTTCGCAGGGATCGTCGTCGCGCAATCGGCTGGTATGACGGATTGGTCACCGGTCAGTGGAATGGCTCTCATTGCCATCATCCTGATCTTGATTCTGACCAACAATTCCATCCCCACCGCCGTCCTGCTTGGATGCGCCGTCTGTGTCGCCGTCAGTGAATGTTCCGACATGATGCAGGATTTGAAAACCGGTCACCTCGTCGGAGCCGTTCCAATTCGCCAGCAAATCGTCCAATTCACCTTTATAAGCATTGGGCCAATTGTTTGCCTGGCGGTAATCGCAGTTCTCTGGCACAGCTTCGGATTCGGTCCCGGGAAAGACTTATCCGCCCCGCAAGCTCAAGCACTTCAAGCAGCAATCGAAGGCGTCACCGGTGGCAACGTCCCCTGGCCGAAAATCCTCGGTGGCGCGGTTATCGGCTGCGTACTTGGTTTTTCCGGAGTAGTCGGCATGGGGGTGCTGGTAGGGCTTTCAATGTATCTCCCCCTGGCCTACATTCTGCCCTACGGCCTGGGATGCCTGATTCAAATGGGCTTGGCAAAGGCGAAAAGTAATCAGTGGGTCGAAGCGAAAGGTGTTCCCTTCGCAGCAGGACTACTCGTCGGTGAACCGCTTATTGTCGTCTTACAATCGATCTTGATTATTACCGGTGTAATCCATGCGCCGGGAGCATAAAAGGAACGAATCCATGAAAAACATAATCGCATTTTTGCTCATAACAATCGGAACTGTCGGCGCTACGATCGGTGTTGCGCAAACCAATCCGCAAGTCGAAGGCTGGGAGCACACCTTTCAAGTCAATCTTTCTATTACACTCTCGTTTTTGGTAGTCATGATCGCCGGAATTGTTCTCAAACGAACCACAGCTCGTAGCCGCCTCGAAGTCATGGAAGAGCATAAAGGAAATCGCCAATTGATCGATACCGCTTTATCAGATTCGATCCAACAAGTACGTGAAATCGAGCAAAATCTGCCAAAATCAACCCTCGATTCTCTTCATGAAGCATTGGAACAAGCCATTTCCGGACCGATTACCGATTTTATCGAAAATCGGCAATATCTCATCGACTCGTTTGGCATTTCAGGTTATGCCCATATCATGACATCCTTTGCGCAGGCTGAACGATATCTCAACCGCGCCTGGTCGGCTTCAGCGGACGGATATATGGATGAATCGGCGACATTTGTTCAGAAAGCCGTCCCGGCTCTTCAAGAAACCAAAGATACTTTAGAAAAACATGAAAATAATTAAATTTTTTGTCCAGTATTGTCGATACTTTTTCCTATCTCGGTCAAATATTGTGGTGCGGACATCCTGTCTGCACAATTCTGTGGTGCGGACATCCTGTCTGCGCGATTCTGTAGTGCAGACACCCTCTCTGCACTACATTGAGAAAAACAAATCCCATGAGAGGATAACACAAAAAGATTGTCACATTTCTTTACATTCTTATAATTTCAGCCTATTTTCTGCTATAAGCCTTGCAGAAAACGATCATTTTTCCATTAATATTATCCTAATATAGTATACAATGCTTATGTCCGTTCAAATGAGCAGAATTATGTTCGACAACGAATCAGGAGCGGAAATAGAATGGTTTTGAGATGAAATTAGCGCGATATAGAGATCGATGCTCGGTATAAAAGCATACAAAAATGGTTCAAACTCTTTCGAATAAAAAACAATGGTTGGCACTGTCTAGTCGTACAATAATAAGACTGTTTCCAACCATTCTGATCTTTTTATTGTATTTCAGCGAAACCGTTTATGCACAGCGATTTCCGGAATGGCGATTTATCACCTCACTAGACGGTTTGCGGGAATCCTGGATCAGTTCAATCACATTTGATTCAGACGGCCGACTTTTAATCAACCATGGAGACGTGAGTGAAATGAGTATTTATGATGGTTATCTCATTTCAAGACTTCCCAGTCCGGGACCAGGGGTTGAAATTCAGGAAGATCCGGCCGGTCAATTATGGTCTGTTAAGCCATTTTCTGGTGGGGGATTTTTAAAATTCGAAAAAGGGAAATGGATATTATTCCCTCTGCCATCCGATCAACACTCCATTTCCATCACGCCGAATACTCCCTTTTATCCTCATTCTCAAAAGACTATCCTGTTTGTAACTCCCGAAGCCCTCTTCGCATATAGTCCACGAAATCAAAATCTACAAGCTCTCAAAAATAGCAGCGAAACGGAGTTAGAACATTTTTATGATCTGAAACCGGCAAAAAGCGAGGGGTGCTGGATTACCGGGGAAAAAGGTCTCGCCCTTTTTTTCCCAGAGCGTGATTCCAATTCCAACTGGCAGGAATATTTACTGCCACAGAATTATCAATTCACACCAAGATCAACTTTATTCGAAGATTCCTCCGGCAATTGCTATATAGCCGGCATGATGGACAATCGAGATCAATCTGTCGCTCTGCAATTCGACGGGACAAATTGGATTCCTCTTGATGTCCCAATTCCAGCGAATTTCACTGCCATTTGGCCAGGAAATGATGATGTATGGGTACAAACGGTTCGATTTTCTCAAGTCCCACTCTATCAAGTTTCGCAATCGGCTGTTATTCCTATCCCCAATAATAGAGTTCTATCGGGCGCATTTCATGATATTCTCCCTCAATCGAACGGAACTTTTTTTCTGGCAACGTCTCATGGCTTGGCATTCCACGCTCCGACAATATGGAGAACGCCGCTTTCTATGAGCGAATTTCCATTCCCCTTTTTTTCTATTACCGAAGATGAGAGTGGGCGCATTTATTTTTTATCCCGCACACATCTTTTTGTGCTGGATGAAAAAAACTGGAAACAATATTCGATACCGGAACAATACATTTCAAACTATATATTAGGAAACCTCTATCCTTTCTCTGACGATGAAGTCATTCTAAAAAGCACGGGTGGAAACCTCCTTGTTTTTCAACCGTCCACTGCACAGTTTCGAACCATTGAGTATCCAAATAACGATTATTTCATGACTTCGGTCAAACGCCGAGACGGTAAAACCTGGACTTTGGTTTTTGATGAAAAGAAACGAACACACCGTCTCGATATTTTTGACGGGAGACAAAATGAAATCGTGATCCCGGAAATCGATTCCGGAATTATTGGTAACATTCGCGCCATTTATGAAGATCAAAACGGCGTGATTTGGATTGGCGGCCTCAAAGGTCTCGCTGTCTTTCGGCATAACAAACTCCACTATCTCAGTCAATTGGACGGATATACGGGAAATGGAGTTTTTTGCATTCTTGAAGTGGGCGGGGGAGTCATTTGGATAGGATGCCGTGATAAAATCATCGCTTTTGATGGATCGACTTGGAAGGAAATTCGAACCACCGGTCTCGAAACAGTGCGAGATATGATTCAATCAAAAGACGAAAGTATTTGGGTTGCATCAGGAACCGGTATTCACTGCTTCAAAAACGGATCGTGGATTACGAATACCTATGAAGACGGACTCCCAGATGGGGTGCCCCAAACGATTTTTCAGGACAGCCAGGGACGGATATGGGCCGGCACAACGTTAGGAATCAGCCGCTATTATCCGGAAGCCGATCGAGAACCACCCGATACGTTTATTTCGACAGATAAGAATTTAAAAGAAACTCCTCCGGATGGTGAAGTCCGTTTCATCTTGGATGGAGCTGACAAATGGAAACAGGTGCACTCGGAGCGTCTATTATATTCCTACCGATTCGATGAGGGGGAATGGTCGTCTTTTTCTCCGCAAACGGTTGTTTCTGCCACTGGATTCACTGCCGGTCAGCATAGTTTTGAAGTCAAGGCGATGGATCGCAATTGGAATATCGATCCCTCACCGGCATCTTTCGACTTCGAGGTTCTTCTCCCTTGGTACCAGCAACCATCCTTTATTGGCATTATTATTCTGGCTTTTCTCAGCATTCTCGTTTCGTTGGGGTATGCTCTCTCCCGCTATCTTTGGCTGGAGAAACTTGTTGCCAGCCGCACAGACGAAATCGCGAAACGTGAATCGCTCTATCGAACGCTTGTTGAAAATCTGAAGCAATCTATCTTTTTAAAAGACAATGAACTGAAATTCGTTTCTGTGAATTCAACATTTTGCGAAATGTTGGGAAAATCCCCAGCAGAGATCCAAGGGAAAAACGATTTTGATTTTTTCCCGGAAGAACTCGCTCGAAAATATCGTGCCGATGATCTCAGAGTCCTGGAAACCGGCACAACTCTTCAACTTGTGGAAGAGCATGAATCGGGAGCGGGAAAACGGTGGGTGGAGGTGGTTAAAACCCCTGTGAAGGATCAGGAAAATCAAATCACCGGAATTCTCGGTATCTTTTGGGATATCACAGAACGGAAGAATCTTGAAGAACAACTCCGTCAATCGCAAAAAATGGAAGCCATCGGCCAATTAGCCGGAGGGATCGCTCATGATTTTAATAATCTCTTAATGGCAATCAACGGATACAGCGAATTGCTACTGAATTCCATCGATCCGAACGATCCAAGATTTTTGGAAGTGTCAGAAATCCAAAAAGCGGGGGAAAGAGCGGCTTCGTTGACAAGGCAGTTGTTGGCCTTCAGCCGGAAACAGATTCTCGATCCTAAATTACTTAATTTAAACCAATTGATTTCCGACATGGATAAAATGCTCCGCCGATTGATCGGCGAAGACATCCAACTCAATATACATTTAGACGAAGATCTACAAATCATCCAAGCAGATCCGGGACAAATTGAACAAATCATCTTGAATCTTTCTCTCAATGCCCGGGACGCGATGCCGGCCGGTGGAATTCTGACTATAGAAACGAGGAATGTGATTCTTGACAAAGAATATGCTCAATCACACATCGATGCCCAAGCCGGTCCCCATGTCTTGCTGGCGATCAGTGATACCGGCTGCGGGATGAGCAAGGAAGTTCAGGAGAAAATCTTTGAGCCTTTCTTTACGACCAAAGAACTTGGGAAAGGAACCGGATTGGGACTTTCCACGGTTTACGGGATCGTGAAACAAAGCGGAGGTAATATATGGATTTATAGCGAAATCGACAAAGGCACCACCTTCAAAATCTATTTCCCACAAGTCGCGGAAGTAGAACAAGATCCATCCCGGTTTTCTCAAAGATCCGGCTCCCTTGAGGGCAAGGAAACCATCCTTGTGGTCGAGGATGAACGGCTTTTACGAACTCTTCTGTTGCGCACTTTGGAAGAAAAAGGATATACAGTGCTGGTCTCGGAAAATGGACCTCGCGCATTGCAAATTTGTCAAGAATATGAACAACCTATTCATTTACTGATCACAGATGTCATCATGCCGCAGATGAACGGCGCCGAATTAGCTTCTCAATTACAATCCATTCAACCGGATATCGAGGTGCTCTATATCTCTGGCTATACGGAAAATACAATCGCACATCATGGCGTATTGGACGAGGGCATCCATTTCCTGCAAAAACCGGTCTCTCCCGATGCACTTTTGCGAAAAATTAGAGAAATGCTGGATAACGGCAATTGATTTTCACTCTTTCCTTGCATTTCTCCCAAAACACATCAAAATTATTGTTGAAAATTGATCTCAATAAAGAAACGAAAAAGGATAACGATGAAACGCCGCACTTTTTTACAAACGTCTATCATTGCCGGTATTTCCAATATGCTGCTTCCATCCTTTGCACAAAATACACAAAACCAAATCATGACAGTAACCGGCCCGATTGATCCAAGTGATCTCGGTCTCACTTTACCTCATGAACATGTTCTCGTCGATTTCATCGGCGCAGAGAAAGTCAGCAAAGATCGATATGATGTCGATGCAGTGTTCCAAGTCGCTCTTCCTTATTTAAATCAGGTTAAAGAACTCGGCTTGAAAACGCTAGTCGAGTGCACACCTGCCTTCATCGGCCGTGATGCAATTCTGTTGCAACGGCTGGCACAAGCAACAGGAATGAATCTTCTCACCAACACCGGCTATTACGGCGCAGCAAACGACAAATTCGTGCCCGCTCACGCCTACTCCGACTCGGCCGAACAACTCGCCGTGCGTTGGATCGAAGAATGGAAGAACGGCATCGAAGAAACGGGCATCAAACCCGGCTTCATCAAAGTCGGTGTCGATTCGGGACCGCTGTCTGATATTGACCGCAAACTTGTCGAAGCGGCAGCCATTACCCACAAAGAAACCGGTTTGACAATCGCCTCCCACACCGGCAATGGTATTGCCGCTCTCGATCAACTGGAAGTGTTAAAGAAAGCAAAGCTGGATGGCAGCGCCTTCATTTGGGTTCACGCCCAGAACGAACACAATCCCGACATTCATGCTGAATTGGCGGAATACGGTGCGTGGCTTGAATTCGACGGTATCTCTCCCAACTCGATTGACCGCCACCTGCAGGCCGTAACGGAAATGAAAAAGCGTGGTTATCTCTCCCGCCTTCTCTTATCCCACGACGCCGGATGGTATCACGTCGGTGAACCCAAGGGGGGAAATTTTCGCCCTTACACAACGTTATTCGATCAATTCATTCCTACATTGAAAAGAACTGGATTTTCAGATTCTGAAATACAGCAAATGACAGTCAAGAATCCTCAACAAGCATTTACCATACAGAAACGAATCGTATCCAGCGCAAACGCTCGATAAAGCGCCTTCCGAATTTTCAAAAAGATGCCATGATATTTTTTGACAATGGACTCTTAGATAAGGATGATCCCTACTGATTAGACACGATGAAAACTCAGATCACTCTTGAAGTGTGCGCCAATTCTGTCGATTCCGCCGTTGCCGCGCAAGAGGGCGGCGCCGCTCGTATTGAACTCTGTGATAATTTGCATGAGGGTGGAACGACTCCCAGCTATGGAAATATTGAACTGGCACGGGAACGATTGACGATTGACTTGTATGTCCTGATTCGTCCGCGCGGCGGTGATTTTCTTTATTCCGAGAATGAATTCGAAGTCATGAAACGAGACATCCGAATCTCAAAAGAATTGGGAACAGACGGGATTGTCTTGGGGATATTGAAACATGACGGCAATATCGATAAAGAACGATCGAAAGAATTGATCGATTTGGCACGGCCGCTGAGTGTCACCTTTCACCGCGCCTTCGATATGACTCCCGATCCCAATCGCGCATTGGAGGATATCATTGACGTGGGAGCGGACAGGATTCTGACTTCCGGACAGGCAAACAAAGCCATCGATGGCATGGAGGTACTCGCCAGTATCGTTCGAAGAGCGGGGAACCGCATCAACATTATGGCCGGTAGTGGAGTAAATACAAACAACATCCTAAAAATAATGACTTATACCCATGCCCGTGAATTCCATGTTTCCGGACGGAAATTGATTGAAAGTGTCATGATTTATCAAAATCCCAAAATTCTGATGGGCGGGAATCCGACTGTCTCCGAATATGAAAAATTTGAAACCGATTCGGAGTGCATAAAATCCTTACTCCAAACCGTTGAAAAACATTGTTCTTCCCTATGAAAACATACGCATAATCCCTTATGATTGACTTTTTTTGAAATACATGATCCTCTCCCATCGTATTGATAAGGTAAAAAAAGGATGAAAAACTATGCTCACCATTGAACAAAGAGAAGACATCGATCCGAAATGCTCTCATTGCGAAAAAGATCTCAGATCCATTTGGATGCGATCGATTCAGACATTTTTAGGGAAACGATTCATCTATTTCTGCCCCCATTGCCGGAAAACGTTAGGCGTTACTCATCGAAAAGGATTCTGGATGGGCTAACATGAGGCAAAACAGATCATAAAGAAATTTGCACTGTATCTTGTACTCGAGATCCGCAAGATGAACCACATCCCTCACTGCATCCGCCGGAGTTCTTCAAACAGGTCTTCCCGTCTCCCTTGGTCATACATCCTTCTCCATCTTTACCACAGCCGCCCTTACTTCTTCCTTTGTTCGGATTGAATATCACATACCCGGCATCGCCTTCCACTTCAACCCAATCGACGTGAGACCCCCATAAATACTGCAAACTGGTTTCATCGACATGAATCGTGATACCTTGATTGAGGATGACAAAATCATCTGCCGCCTGGAACTCATCCAGCCCGATGTGATATTTCAGTCCTGCACAATCTCCGCCCAAAACCACAATCCGCATCACCGCTGTGGGGCGTTGTTGGTGTGTTTGGATTTCGCGAAATTTCGCTGCTGCCCTATCTGTCAAATAAATCATGGTACTCACTCATCTGGTTTATAGAACATTTACAAGAAATGGTCCCTATTCCATAATACAGCAAAATGGTAATTTGAAAATGTAGCGCCGGCATCTTGCCGGCAGTTGATAGTGCCGCCGGGACGGCGGCAATCCGCTTTCTTCGCGCCCATGCGGAAAAATATCACATCCATTTCGGTAAAATCGGCGTGTGGGGCAGTTCCGCCGGCGGCCACGGAGGTTGGAACGAAAAGACTCAACCAACCAATCGGGAAGCGTTGCAGCAGGTCAAGAAATTCTTTGACCGGCATCTTCAATAACATTTTTTCCATTCCATTCAGAAAAAACCGCTAGATATAAAAAAATACGATTATAAAATTAAGCCATCGGATACGTGCGAAATTCTTTGGCGGCTTCATATGTCGCCACAATGTTTTCCGGCGGCACATTGGCTTGAATGTTGTGGATCGTCGTGAAAACATACCCGCCGCCCGGGGCAAAGATTCTCATCCGTTCTTTTACATGCTCTCGGATATCTTCCGGTTTCGCCGTCGGAAGCACTTCCTGTGTATCGCATCCTCCCCCCCAAAACGCAAGGCGTTTTCCATAGGTGCTTTTTAGATATTTCGGATCCATATTGGCCGCCGACGTTTGTATAGGATTCAACACCTGCACTCCTTCATCCACAAAATCGTTCATAAATGCTTCGACCGAGCCGCAAGTGTGCAAAAATAGTTTTACATGCGGAGAATATTCCTGCACATACGAATAAATCCGTATATGCGCCGGTTTAATGAAGCAGTGGTACATTTCCGAACTCAATTGGGGACCCGCCTGCGTGCCGAGATCGTCTCCCATTTGAATCAAGTGTAGATAATCTCCAACCGCGTTGAGGTATAATTTCAGGTTTTCGAGATGCCATTCAACCAGCCGGTTGATCAGCGCTTTGACATAAGAAGGATCTTCGGCCATGTCCATCATGAAATTCCCCCACCCTCGCAGCCACTGCCCCTGTTCGATGATGTTACCGCCGAAACCGCCCAGCAAGGCGTAATTGGTATGTTCATATAAATACTTCGCCCGTTCCCGCATCCATTCCAACTGTTCATCGGGGAAACGAGGCAATTCGAATTGCTCCACCGGTTTACGCGGCTCACCGAAGGGTGGCTCGATCATTTCGCAATAGAGACATCCTTTCGGCATGCGTCCCCACACGTTTCCTTTTTCATTCGTGGCAAGGTATCCGCCTGAGCCATCTTGCTCGAAGAATGTTTCCGGCGAGACTTCTGCTTTTGTCCCATCGGGTAAGAGAAACGGTTTCCATTTTCGCTCATCCGGATAGAGTGAGGTATTCACGATATCCACGACATCCACTTCGAAGAGATCGAGAATTTCCGGCTCGATCTCAGCCAGTTGCTGCATGAAATCATACACGCGGATGGTGCCGGATGTGATTCCCAGATACTCTTTCAGACGCGCATAGGCAATAGCCGTCATACCGGTGGAGCGCATGGCGCCGCAGTCGATCGGCACCTTATCCGGTTCTTGGTGTTCAATGGTTTTCAGAACGCGTTCTCGCGGTGTCATCCCTTTTCTCCTTATTCTTTCATTCAAAAGGCAAGCGGGATGCTTGCTCTACCATCATGAATGGAATATAAAATCAAACCTATGATAATTCAAAGTCTAACCCTTGCATTGCAAAAGAATTTGGCTATTTTACCAAATAGACAAATGACTGGAATTCTCTTGAATCAACAAACTCATGCCCGCTATGAAACACGGGCGAGAATCATCAAAGCTCTTGCCCACCCGACGCGATTGTTCATCATCGATGAACTATCAAAGCAGGAACGGTGCGTCTGTGAGCTGACTGACATGATCGGAGCCGATATGTCCACCGTCTCGAAACATTTATCCATTTTGAAAAACGTGGGCATCATACGCGACGAGAAAAGGGGAAATCAGGTTTTTTACCAACTCACAACCCCCTGTATCCTGAACTTCTTCGGATGCGTAGAAAGCGTCTTGGAAGTCATGAGAAAAAATTATCTCTAAAACTTTCTCATGAAAGGAGAAGAAAGTCATGACACGTCTAGGTAGGAGAGAATTGATAGGTACCGCAGGAGCGGCAGCAGTCGTGAGCGCTCTCAGCAGCACAACACTGGCTCAAGGGGCCAAAGCAAAACGCAAAATCATTGGAGTCAGCTGCAGCCCGCGTAAGGGCATGACAACGGCGTCCGCTTTGACCATTTGCCTGAAAGCAGCCAAAGAAAAAGATCCATCTTTGGAAACCGAATTGATCGAACTGGCGGAACTGAGCATCCCTGCACAGCTTGCCGCAGGCCAACCTCTACGCCAAGGAGAAACCGATGATTTTCCGATCCTCGTGGAGAAACTTGGCGATCCTGCAGTGGCAGGTATCATTGTCGGCTCGCCGGTGTATTTCGGCAATATGAGCGCTTTATGTAAGGCATTTTTAGACCGCTGCATCGCCTTCCGGAAAGATGGATTCAAACTTCGCAACAAGGTTGCGGGCGTGCTGGCAGTCGGTGGAGCACGCAATGGCGGACAAGAATTGACCATTCGTTCCATCCAAACAGCCTTGATGTGCCAAGACATGATCATTGTGGGCGATGGAAAACCTTCAGCGCGAATCGGCGCGACACTCTGGAACCAAAACAATTCAATCTCAGAAGATGAATTTGGAACAGAAACCGCAAAGAATTTGGGACAACGGGTAGCGGAACTAACCACATTGCTCAATCACTAAGTCGTTATATCCGGGTTTTAATATTGATAATCAGAAAAGAAGACAAAATTATTTGGCAAATTTGCCAAGTTACCATGTGAAGTGCTTAAAATGAATTGGAAATCGGAATGGAAATCATTCCTTCTCATCCTAATCGTATTCCTAGTTTGTTTTTATCTGCCGGTCGGCATAGACCGGTTCGATCATGCTGTTTTAGAAGCGTTCCATCTCGCCAAATGGTACGCCCGTGAACACGTGATTCTCTGTCTGGTCCCGGCGTTTTTCATTGCCGGTGCGATTGCAGTATTTGTCAGCCAGGCTTCCGTAATGAAGTACTTGGGACCCCAGGCAAACAAAATGTTAGCCTATGGTGTGGCTTCGGTTTCCGGGACGATACTCGCAGTTTGCTCCTGCACCGTGCTTCCGTTATTCGCCGGAATTTACCGGATGGGAGCCGGACTCGGAGCGGCCACGGCATTCCTCTATTCAGGACCGGCGATCAATGTGCTCGCCATTGTTCTTACAGCCAATGTTCTCGGATTGGAGCTCGGGATCGCTCGGGCAGTCAGCGCCGTTCTTTTCAGCATCATCATCGGCCTCTTGATGCACATCATCTTCCGTAGTGAAGAGTTAGAAAAGGTCAATGGAATGGCGGCAATGCCGGAGCCGGAAGTGAAAAGGCCACTCTGGCAAAACGGCCTTTATTTTTTTTCCATGGTTGCAATCCTGGTCTTTGCCAACTGGGCGAAACCGGACACGAATGCAGGAGTATGGTTTTGGATGTATCATTGGAAATGGGTGATCACATCACTCTTTGGCATTCTGTTCGCCGTCATTCTTGCGGCATGGTTCATCGTATGCGAATCTTTTGGATGTGATCGAATTGCAGACACAATTCGCGATTGAGAATAATGACATGGATCAATTGATTCAGCCGGCTCTGGTAGTGTATTGGCATATGTAATTTACATATCCCCCTCAACCAATTCCGACATCTTCGGCTTGCGCAAAGTCGAACCTAACAACGCTAAACCATTTTGAACATCCCGGCGGAATTCATACGGGCTGCGCCAGCCGGTGGCTTTGCGCCAGAGGTAGGAGGGACGCAAGTGGAATTCGCGGATGGCTTGGTTGCGGAGTTCGATGACTCGTTCGGCGGTGAGCGAGCCGATGTTCATTTGGGGGAATGCGATCGAGTTGTCGACCGTGTCGGCGTCTTTGGAGGTCCAGCCTTTGCTGATAGCGTCTTCGCGCAGGTCGGTGCCCATGCGGGGGGCGGCGACGTTGAAGGAGGCGTAATCGGGATCGATTTCTTTGGCGAATTCGATGGTCGCATGGGCGGTTTCTTCCGTTTCGCCCGGCAGGCCGATGATGAAATGCGCCAAGGTGCGGATGCCGAGTTTGCGGCAAAGAGCGAAGATTTCGCGTACCCGTTGCGGTTCGATGTCCTTTTCGATAGAATTCAAAATTCCTTGATCGGCGGATTCCACGCCGAATTGAATCGTGTGGCAACCGGCGCGCGCCATGAGTGTCAACATCTCTTCATCCATGACATCCACGCGCGAAAGGGTGATCCAATCGAAATTCAAATTTTCGTCGATGAGACGGTTCAGAAAAGCGATGGAATGGGGGCGGTTCACGCCGAATGTCAAATCTTTGATCCACAATTCATGGATTCCCATTTGCTTGATGACGCGGAGTTCTTCTATGGCGTTATCGATATCCCGCAGTTTATGTGCCCACTTCCCGTTGAAACAGAAATGGCAGTGATAAGGGCAACCGAAATCGGTCAAAAAAGAAGCAAACAGCCTGTTTTTAGCGTGCGGCAGCCGGTATTTTTTCATAGGGATCAGGTCATAGCGGGGGACGGGGAATGAATAGTAGCGATTTCCCGGATCGATTCCGCGGATGAATTGATCTCCGGCGCGGTAAAGCAGATTCGGCAACGGGCCGTTTTGAGGTTCATATCCAGTATCCGGTTTCCATTGTTTCAAGAATTGCGCGATGCTGTGCGAGGTGAAATTGAGCAATATAGCAGTCAGCCAAGGATACTTGGTCATGATTTGCCGTCCTTTGCTGACCAGGACGTCGCCGGTGCCGATTACCGGAACTGACGAGGGTAAATTGAGGCTTTCCAGGAAAGCAAAATCCTGCTTCCAACAGACGCCGCCGGTCAGGAAGACAATGGCTTCCGGTTTGAAATCGAACACCCGTTGTGCTGCTTGTTTGTGGGTCAATTGCAGGGCATTGGCGTCGAGGAAGCCGACTTCGTTTTCTTGCGACAGAATCCCACTCTGGACGACCAGATCGTAGGGATGCCAATAATACTTCGCCTTGGCGGTGTGGCTGCAGTAATAGTCGCGCAAATAGGGTTTGTCACCCGGTGGATTCAATAAGAGTATTCGCATGATAGGTACCTAACGGAACAGATCGCGAAGTTGGCGAAATCCGTAGACGATATAATTCTTCAGCATCTTCGGTGAGCGCGTTTTCGCCAATGTTTTTGCAATATAACTCGGTCGCAGGTAAAACGATCGTAACGCTTCGCGCCGCAACGGTTCAAGTTCTTCCTTACTTAAATATATTGTACCAATCGCCGGTTGATTGTAAGCGGCTTTCGGCAATTCTCCCTCTTCAATCAGACCGGATTTGACCGCCTCCGCATAGAATTCGGTACCGTAAAACGGATAACTGTAAAAATATTCGATGAAATCCGGATTCAACTTTGAAGCGAACCGTTTGGTGTTTTCGAATGTCTCCCGGTTTTCCCACGGCAAGCCGATCAGGAAATAGACGCTGCTTTGAATACCGGCTTCGCGGCAGAGTTGAATGGCCGGTTCAATGGTTTCGAATTTGACCTGTTTTCGCATTTTTTCCAACATCTCCGGATCCCCACTCTCGACGCCAAACGAAATCAGCCAGCAGCCGGCGGCTTTCATTTCCCGCAGCATCTCCTCATTGATCGTATCCACCCGGCTGTTGCAGGACCATTTGATATCCAATTGTTCTTCTTGAATCGCTTTGCACAGTTCGATCACCCAGCGCTTGTTCGCTGTGAATAAATCCGACCTAAATAAGAAATTTCGGATGCCATGGCGCTCGATACAATCCCGAAGTTCTTCGATGACATTTTGCGGTGAGCGGTTTCGGGTTTTTGAACCGGAAACCGCCGGAGCCAGACAGAATACGCAGGAAAAAGGACAGCCTCTGCTGGTGACAATCGTGGTTTGCAATTCACCGGTATCCGGTCGGAAATAGTATGAATTGTCGATCAGATGTCGTGCGGGTAAGGGAATGGAGTCGATGTCTTGGATGTAGCCGCGATTGTCATTGCGAACGATGTCGCTCCCGTTGCGGTAGGTAATGCCGGTGATCTCAGGGAACGGTTTCGCGGAAGCGAGTTCCTTGATCGTTTCTTCATATTCACCCCGCATGATCAAATCGAGTTGCGGGTAATGTTCCAAGGCATTTTTATCTAATTTGATGAAGTGCGCGCCTTTGCTGATCGTCGTGATGGATGGAATAGTTTCTTTTGCCAAAGCCGCGGCTTTCATATCTTCTTCCAAAGTTGGAGTGGTAATAGAAAGAATCAGCGCATCCGGGTGGAATTCTTCGAGATCTTGTTTGAAATCTTCCCAAGTATGTTCCTGGGCCGGATAATCCTTGATCCGGCATTCGACACCGATTTGCTCAAGACCGGCCGCCATATACAACAAATCCATCGGCGGCCGCAACGCCACCGTATGCAATTGATCGAGCGGAGTTTGGCACCGTTCCTCCCGAATGTATTTCCCCGTTGGAGGAACGATGAGATATGCTTTCTTCCATGGTTGTTCCCGCACGAAATGTTCTCCTTTATAAAAACCTAATCCACAATTCTGTAATCGTTGAATTGTTTCACGTTTTTGTACCAATTCTCAAAGTTGGATGGTTGCCGTATCACTTCCTCTGCCGCTAATAGGCCCATCTGCATAGCTTGATCGATGTTGTTATGACGAAACAGTCCTTGCCGGCCGGCGGTGATGCAGTTTTGGAAGCCGTTCAGCCATTCTAAAATCGAACCGAGTGTTTTCTCATATCCGACATGATACAGAGGATAGCCTTCCTTGATTCGTACAGCGAGAGAGTCAACGGGTGAATGGTCGATCAGTCTTGATTCCTTCAACACTTGGACGGATTCATCCCGCAAGGAATTCAAGTCGCTTTCCCACATTGAATCCCCTACCTGACATGGATATTCGAGGCAGAGGCAGGTTCGGTTTTGCCGGTTTGGAGCTTGAGTGAAATTGTCCGGAACATAAATTCGTGAAAAAGGAACATGGTTTTCAGGGTAATATAACCAGGTATCCCGAATGCCTAAATCACGGTCAAAAAGCATGTAAAGCAAAACGATTGCCCTGAAATGAAGGCTTTCAGCCGATTCGACGATGTGAGTTGGCACATGAGAGGACAGGCGATACACCAAATCCGGTAAGGGGATCGTCGAGATGAGTGTATCGCATTCAAAGTCCACTTTTCCCGCCATGCCTGAAGTGCAAACTTTCGTCATACGGCCGTTTTCTGAATGGATGGATTCCACATTTTGTCCAATAGCGAGATGGACATTATTCGCAACGATTTCTTGGGAAAATTTACGGGCAATCTCACCGATTCCTCCTCTAGGATATAAAAATTCCGAAACGTAGGTTTTTTCCTTTGAAAACAAACCGTCCTTTAACGCATCCCAGATGTTGTCTCCACGTAGCCGCACACGCGCCGTTTCTTCCGAGATGTTCGATGGATCCATTCCCCATACCTTTTGGGCAAACGGTTGAAAGATTGTCTGGTAGAGCGCTTTTCCGTAATATCGCTGGACGTATTCTTCGTATGACTGAGCTTCATGCTCATTCCGGTCGATCAGAACCTTGAGCGCTGAACCCATGAAAGCAACGGTTTTGCTGATTCCCAGCGCTTTCAATGTTTGAAGCGGTTGAATCGGGTAGGGAATATAGCGCCCGTTGAGATACATACGGCTGGCGCGTTTGACTCGCATCATACGCTCTTCGCAGAAAGAATTCACAAATTCACGGATTTCCGGTATTTCCGTATGGAATCGATGAGGTCCCAAATCAAGGTGATATCCGTGCCAATCGATGGTTTTTGCCAGACCGCCCGGGATAGGCTCACGCTCGATCAGTGTCACCTCGAAATCGTTCGATTCGTTGGCCAGTTTCCATGCGCATGTCAGACCGGTGATCCCGGCTCCTATAATAACGACTTTCTTTTGCATAAGTTTGTTGACTTTATTCTCGATGGATGACGATCGGTGTCGCTTTTTTTGTACTCCAGAAAAGGCGGACTTTTAGAATCGTCCAGACCGCTACGACGAAATCCCACCAGCCGATCTTTTTCCCCTCGGCAATTGATCGTGCTTTGAAATGGACAGGCACCTCTTCTATAGTATACCCTAATTTCAATACTTTACTGGTCACTTCGGGGCAGAATTCAAAACGATGGCATTCCAGAGGGATGCGTTCGATGACGGAGCGGTGAAAGGCTTTATAGGCGGTTGCTTCATCCGTGATGGTTTGACCATAGATCAGAGTGATCAATTTGGCCAATATCCAATTCGCCACCCGATTGGGCAGCCGCATCGCTTCGACATCACCCAAGAATCGTGAACCGTAGCATACTTGCGTTTCCCGTTTTGCGATCGGTTCGATGACAGGGATGATTTCGTTCGGATCATATTCTAAATCGGCATCCTGAATGATGACGAGATCGCCTGTAAAATACCGCAATCCCGTTCGAATCGCCGCTCCTTTTCCCATATTGACATTGTGTGTGATGACAGTGGTGTCGGGGGATTTTTTCTCCGGTTCGAGAATGGCTGCCGTCTTGTCGGTCGAACAATCGTTGACAAGGATAATTTCCTTCCGGTCCCAAGCGATTCCCCGTACCCGCCTAAGTACTTCCGGAAGCGATTCTTCTTCGTTATAGATCGGGATTATGATGGATAATTTGGGCCGGGAAACGTTGTTTTCGGTTTTCAAGTCTTGGTTCAAAGATGTCACCTGTTTCTCGTGATAGGGGATATCAAAATCCCTCCGTCGTTGTTTATAAGTATAATTGAATACTCTCCAATATAATATCCGAAGTGATAACTGAAATTCGAGAGAATCATATTGTTTTGCAGTTTTTTACAATTTAGGAGATGTTAAGAATTTTCTTCTGCCGTGATGATGCTGAACCGTCCGGAATATTCGTACATATCGCAAAGAGCGATTCCGAGACGATACCAATCGCCCGCGCGGCTGGCGTGTTTGACACGTCCATGAAAAATGGGGAGTACGGCAGGCTGCCGAGGTTTGAATTCCCACTGCAAGGTTGGGAAGATGAGATAGATTGATTCGCCGATTTTCATTTCTTTTTGGCAGATAAAACCAAGACCGGCGAATGTCGTCAAGTCGAGATTATCCGTGACAGCTCCTGTCCAAACAGAATCCAAAAATTCGCCTCCATATACCTGGCCATAGAGAAATGGGATGGAGAGGGAATGACGTTCGGATTTGCGGGGGGTGACTTCATCATAACCGCAATAGGGGCAATCCAAGGTTCCTAGGGGGATCGGGCGGTCGCAGGAGGGACAATATTCTTGTAACGGAGCGGGTTTGGCTTCTTCGTCGATTTTGGGATGAACTTCCAATGTTTGCGGGAAAATGGCTTCGTCCAAAAAATCGGAGAGACTTACATAACGATGAAGTTTTTCCGAGCGGATGGCTTCGCGGATATCCGGACTGGCTTGCACCAGAGTAATGTGCAATCCCTGTTCGGCATATTGCTTGATTGTGGCGAAAATCTGTTCGAGAATGGAGTCGTTTGTCGCCTCAATTTTTCCCAAATCGAGATAAAGGGGATCTTCGGTTTTGATCAGTTGAGAAAACAATTGACCCAACTGTTCCAGATTCTTAGGCAGCACATCTCCTTTGATGCGGATGATGGTCCCGTATGGTTTATTGATACCTGTGATCTTTGCCATAATTCTTTCCCTTGGGTATTATGCCTAAAATTCCTTGCGTAATAAATGGGAGAGTGCAACTGCTTTTTCATAGCGTGTCGGATATTCTTCATCCGGAAAGATCGCCAGCATTTGTTCCACTACGAGTTTGGGGATCCCCTCCGCATCGACTACATGGCAAGCAGAACATTTTATGGGACCCGCCGAACCATCAGGATTCAATTCCGTCGCTTGCCGGTAACTGGTCGGATCGGGGCCGATCGGATTGACCGGATAGAGACCGTGCGTGGATTCATGGCAGGACTGGCAGGCCAATCCGCTATGTCCTTTCGAATACCGCATAAGGGAATATTTGTTTTCTTGATCGATAGGAAAGTAGGAACCGCCGAGACTTTCGACGAAGGGGGATTTGTGGCAGTCGGCGCATTTCGGTTCACCCCCAGCCAGCCAATAGTCGCCTGCATCGTCCACAGAAGAATACGGCTCATTTGGAGTATCCCGCCAAACATCACCAACGCGGTCAACCGGCGTGCATTTTGGATCGAAAAAGTCGGCAAATGTGTAATTCGCGTATTTAGTCCGGCCCATTTCTTGAAATGCATTCAGGATTTCCTCAGTGGATTTGTTTCGCAATGTTTCTCCATTGCCTTCAAAGGTGGTTAATTTGTCGGCTTTATACAGAAAACGGGAACCGAGATTGTGGCAGTTGGTACAGTACAATCCTTTTCCATCGTTTGCGACGTTTTCCTTTAACCATTGGCCTACGCTGTTCAGATGGCTGCGGGTAGATAGTGCCTGCTTGGCGCGTGGATTGGAGTGCACATCACGCCCCAAGAAACAGCCGCCCCAAAAATCGCGCACGTCGCCTGTACGAACGCCTTTATACCGCCCGAATTGGTCGACCATATAGCGTTCCATCGATCCGCTTTGATAATGTGAAGGATGGCAGACCTGGCAGTTGGCGGCACGCCCGTTTCCATCCGGTTCGGGGACACTTTCCATATGGCTCAGATGAATTGCCACTGTCAATGCACGAATCTTTTTACCCGTTTGTGGATCGGTATCACTTTTTAAAACGCCCATGATGTTGTCGGCATGACAAGATTGGCATTTTATCGGTGGCCTACCGAGCCGGGTAGTCGATGCGCCAGTTGTGTCGTCGGGATTGTAATTGTGAAGAAAATCGGTTCCGCGCTGGGCATCATGGATTTCCAACATGCTGATCGCGGCCGCTTTGACTCTGGCATAATAGTCGCTGGTATTGGAGAATGTGTTTTTCCAATAGGCAAATTCTTTTTCATGCAGTTTGAATCGATTGCCATTGGCGACATAACTGGAATGGCAGCGGGTACAGGCGGGTGTATCCACCGGATTCGTTCCGATGAAAGAAACTGGCTGGCCATTGTCGTGCTCGACGGTTGTCAGTTCGTTTTCTCGAGCTCTCCCATCTTGATTCGTATCGTTCCATTTTCGAAGAGCAACTCGAGCGATTTGATACGGCCGGAACATTTCTTCCCGAATCGCCCGGATATGCGGGGTTGCACCATCAAACAATGCCGTCATGGGCAGGCCAAGCGCTTCCCATACATAACGCTGGCCTAACGGGATTGCGATCTCTGTTTCTCCGTCGTTCAGATAGGTATAGACGATGGTGCCTTGTTCACCGGAAAAATCGAGAATATCGAAACTAATGGATTTTCCAGTAGGACCGTGATCGAGTGGAATGCGGATATCCGGACCGATATGGAGTTTTGTTTTGGCCTCGTCGGTTTTCATTTTCAAAGGTGATTCGGCATAGGTGAACAATTGGCTGAATTCAAAATTGGCGAATGAATCGACCGGATCGGAAAGACTCCCATTCCCATTGACATCATAAGGAACATTCCAATAGAGCATCTTGGGACCTTCGGAAAAAGTGTTTTTTTCGTGCTCGTACCATAAAACCATATCTTGTCGGTTCAGATGCTCTTCCCGTAAAAGTTGGGGGCGTTCGTCTTCTCCTTTTGCCGTTTTGACGATTTGCGCGAGAACACTGTTGTATGGAGGAAGTACACAACAATACGATAAATCGAAAGCGGTGCAGTGCATGCCGAGTTCATAGAAGACAGTGATGTTATAGTCATTTGGTGGGACAGCATAATTGGTTTGTGCCTTTGACACAGGCATGACCGCTATGAGTAAAATGAAGATATACAGGATTCTTGCTTGGGACATGAATATCTCCCTCTCCCTAAGACTGTTGTTACCGGTAATCATAATGGATATTTTTATTCTGAGGGAGTGTATATGCTTCTAAATCCCCTTGTAGAGCAATAGGAATTAATGGGAATTTACTGCTTGTGGGGCATGTAACCAAGAACGAAAGAGATGAATGGAGAAGAATAAACACACCCAAGCAAAACAAAATTCTTTGAATTCACCCAGACGCAGTTCGGATACCCATTGAATTTCACCAAAAATCAATTCCGATATTTTTTGAGGCCATGTGATGAAAATAGTCGTACAAAATGCCGGAATCAAATGTTTCGGAACAAAAAACGGACGAAGCCATTGAAGCGGAAATTGTTCGGAGGTGTAGCGCCATGGAATGATGATTCCCCAAACGACACAAAACACATCCGCCAGTAAACGAACCTGCGCAATCCCTCTGATGTTATGTAAGTTCAATTCTTCTTGACGGTTGGCTTGCGCCAACCAAGGGGATACTTCCTCCGTCTTGATATTGAAAATTCTCTGTCCCCAACTGATTTCCTCTCCCGCAAAAAACAAACAACCTCCGGCATAGACCAATAAGATCAAAATCTGTAACAGGTTTTTTTGTTTCCAAGAAGAGAGTGCCAAGGCAATTGCTACAAGGCATGCCGTAAACGCTATGAGTGCCGTAAAATATTCGATAATCCCATCTTCCGGTGTCAATATGTTAAAAAAGAAATGCCAATGAATCGGATACGTCGATAAACAGAGAAGAGAAAGTAGTAAGGGGAACCACCCGATTTTTTGCTCCAAATTGTCTTTCTTCATTGTTATCCATCCAGTGCGAGTTGAAATGTCCATTCCCTTCCCATTCTTTGAACCGGTATAAAAGTTAGATTCCGATTGTTTTTGGGTTACGTTTGGGTTAAGGTCTTATGAAATTAAAGCAGTTTTTAAGGGTTTTGCAATCCTCAGACAAAAGGTGGAGAAATAGTGAAAACAGCGATAAAGAAACTTTCTTTCACCTGTTTTCAAAAATAAAACCTGTTTATAATGAAACAGACGAGGTGGAGTATATTTTTTAATCAAAAGAACCTATGAGGGGGTGGAGTGATGAAAAAGACACAAAGTACCCGACGTGAGTTTATACGATCCGCAGTTACGGGTTCGACATTCGCTTTTCCGGCCGTCGTATCTCTTCGTGCGCTGGGAGATTCAAAAAGCGAAAAACCCGCGATTTTAGGTGGGAATAAAACGTGGGACAAATCGTTTCCCGAATGGCCCCAAGTGGAAAAGATCGATGAAAAACTGCTCGTGGATTCCTTTCGCGAGATGGGGTGGTGCCGTTTATATGGCGATATCGCCACAACTTTCGAAAATCAATGGGCGGAAAAATTGGGAGTCAAATATTGTACTGGAGTTATGAACGGAACCAGTGCGCTTTATGCGGCTTTATTTGCGCTCGATGTAGGACCTGGTGACGAAGTCCTGGTTCCTCCCTATACCTTTGTCGCCACCGTCAATGCTGTATTTCAACAGTTTGCGCTTCCCGTTTTCGTCGATTCCGACCGTGAAACCATGCAAATGGATACATCCAAGTTGGAGGAACGAATTACCGGGAACACTCGCTGCATCATGCCTGTGCATCTCGGCGGTTCGATGGCGAATATCGACGAGGTTCTTTCTGTCGCAAAGAAACATTCCCTCGCTGTTGTCGAAGACGCCTGCCAGGCGCATTACTCAGAGTGGGACGGTAAAAAAGCAGGTACCTTCGGCGATATCGGATGTTTCAGTTTTCAATCGACAAAGATTCTTCCATGCGGGGAAGGTGGTGCGATTGTCTCAGATAATGAAGAATTACTGGATAAATTTCATGCTTTCCAGAACAACGGCCGCGACCGAAAAATCGGAACGCGCGAAGGATATCAATACCAAGGTGGAAACTTGCGTATTACGGAATTGCAAGGGGCGATCTTGCTGGGACAACTGAACCGCTTTGAAGAGATATGCCGGCATCGCGAAGAAAATGCAAACTACTTGACAGAATTGTTGGATGAAATTCCCGGGATATCCCGTGCAAAAATGTACGAGAAAAATAATCGCAATACTTACTATATTTATATGATGAAGTATGATCAGGATCAGTTCGACGGTCTTCCACGCGACAAATTCCAATCGGCGATGAGAAAAGATGGATTTCCCGTCGGCTCCGGCTATTCTCGCCCGTTGAACAAGGAACCATTTGTCGAAAAAATGTTGAACTCCAGGGCGTATAAACAGATTTATTCCAAAGAACGTTTGGAAAAATACCGGGAAATGAACCATTGTCCCGAAAACGACAAGCTGAGTCATGAAGGATTGTTCATGAGTCAACGATACTTACTAGGCAGCCGGAGTGATGTGGAAAAAATTGCAGAAGCCATCCGTAAGATCCGCCATCATGCAAAAGAGATTGCCAAAACCTGATCGATGATGTCTCACCGAATGAAAGAGTTTCTCATATGATCTGGACGGAATGATACTCCCCTTCTTGTGACAATATATAGCACCGGATTTCCGGATCCTCCTGCGCCAATGAAATGATGAAATAAAACAGACCCGGGTAATAATTTTCATCTCGGTCTCTCTCCGAAGGCGTCGGAAGGGAATGGGGATGAGAGTGAAAAATGCCGACCATTTCCTCTCCTGAATTCCGCATTTTTCTTACAGCATTGATCAACTCTTTCGGATTGGCGAAAAATTGAGAGGAAGATTCAAGATCGTTGCGAAGGAAATGAACCGATGTGATAATACTTCCTCTTCCCCCAAGAACACCGCAACATTCCAGCGGATGACAAGTTTGAGCATGTTCAATCATCCGCTCCAAAAAGGAGGGAGGAACAACGACCGACTCGGATAGCGTTTCGGGTTTGAAAACCGCTCCCGCAATACTATTCTCAGCGTAATGATTCATTGAGATGAGTCCCCCTATCTATTCAAAAGCGATTCAATAATCGCCTTGTTTTTATCAAAGTTGAAGCACGTGAAGTCGAAGCACGTAAAGCCGGGGCGCGTATAGTCGGAGCGCGGGCATCCCTGCCCGCATCTTACACCACGTGTACTTTCAATATTTCGCTCCACAATTTTCCCATCAAACCCAACCGGGCACGTTCATTTCTATACCTACATTCATACCCATAATCAAAAAAATTCAAGAGTATATTTTTTGCAAAACAAGCGTTTGAATTGTTGAGTTTCCCCTTTTTCCGGCTACGATAACCGATTCGATTTAAAGCCACAAGCCCCCATCGACATCGAGTACGGCACCGTTGCAATACCCCGCTTGAGCGGAAAGAAGATAAAGAAGCGCTTGCGCAATATCTTCGGGTGTTCCAATACGGCCACTGGCGGGTTGACGTTGAACTTCAGACCTCATTTCTTCAGCAATTGAACCGGTGTCGATGATCCCCGGATTGACGGCATTCGCTCGAATACCGTGTTGACCTTCCTCCCGTGCCAGTGTTTTCGCCAAAAGAACTACGCCGGTCTTGGCAATTCCATAAGCGCAGGCATTGTGGCGGGATCGTAAAGAATCGGCTTTGGGAGCGCCTATAAAAATGACATGCCCCTCTTTTTGTTCCCGCATAAAAGAGAGAGCGAACTTGGTGCAATAAAAAGCGCTATGTAAATTACCCTGTACTATCTCATGCCATTCATCAAAAGTCGTGTCTTCAATGGTTTTCATGAGAAAAGGACCAAAATTGTTGATGAGGATGTCAATGCGTCCAAATTGGTTGTGGGTTGAATCGATCAGCAATTTCGCTCCCTCTATCGAAGTAACATCCGCCTGGACAGCTAACGCATGCCCTTTTTCTTGGGTGATTTCAGCAATCACTTCTTCGGCGGCTATTTGGTTTTGTTTGTAGTTGATCACAACCGTTGCACCATGTTTCGCCAAAAGGAGAGCTGTGGCACGTCCGATTCCACTCGAACTTCCGGTGATGATACAAACCGATTCTGATAAATTTGAATTCATGAGAAGGGATCGTTCCTTTTTTCTGTGAATTATATCGGTTCTCACTCGTAGAGGAACACATCGGTTGGGAAGAGAATAGAATCCTTTCAGTGCATCTTTTTAGCGAATTGTAGAATGAGACAAGGTTGTTTTTTTACTTTACAGGGTGGGGGATCCCGATTCCACATTTTTAAAGAGTGGACAAATTGGCGATACCACTTCCCATTCCGGAGTTGTAATAGTATTTTACTATAAGAACTTCTTGAATTTTTTTTGAGGATAGTATGAATTTGGCTTTTAGTGAACAAGGGAATGGTGGAAAGATTCCACTTATCTTGATTCATGCATTTCCCCTTCATCGTGGAATGTGGAAATACCAGTTAAAGGGGCTGTCGCAGAATGTCCGGATTTTGGCTCCCGATTTGCCTGGCTTTGGCGAATCACCGATGCTGAAAAATAATCCCGGGATGGATTCATATGCTGAAGCGATTCAAGGTTTTTTAGCAGAGAAGGGAATCGGCAAAGCCGTATTCGGGGGATGTTCAATGGGGGGCTACATCCTGTTTGAATTATGGCGCCGGTGTCATGAATTGGTCGCCGGATTGATTCTATGCGATACTCGCGCTGAAGCGGATACGCCGGAAAATCGAGCCATTCGGATGGAAGCCATTGACAATGTACGGCAGAAAGGAGTGGCTTTCTTCGGAGAGGGGATGCTCGATAAATTACTTAGTTCGAACACTCGGCAAAAACTTCCGGAAAAAATCAATGAAATTTGGGATATGATCAACTCGAATTCTCAAGAAGGAATCATCCACGCCTTATGGGCACTTGCGACTCGCTGTGATTCAAGAGAGACCTTATCGACAATCAATGTCCCGACTCTTCTTTTGGTTGGTGATGACGATATTTTGACTCCGCCAACCCTCGCTCAATCGATGCAGGCTGGAATCCCTGAATCTCGTCTGGAAGTGATAGCCAATGCCGGACATTTGTCCCCCTTCGAGCAACCGGCAACCACAAATGAAAAGATTCTGGATTTTCTTCAGGGTAATCAACTTCTGTAATGGATTTGGCGAGAAAGGAATTTTGAGAAAAAAAGAGTGTTTTTTTTGGGGCTTCGGTTATAATAAAGGAATCAAGAAATTCTGTAGATATTGACAGAAGAATACTATTCTTTACAATATAGATTCTTGAATGATGTGGGTCCTTAGCTCAGTTGGTTAGAGTGCTTGCTTGACATGCAAGAGGTCACTGGTTCAAATCCAGTAGGACCCACCATTGTGAATAAAACTCCCTTTTTCGCTCTCCTGCGAAAATCGGTTTACCCTATAAAATAAGGAGAAGCGTAAGAGACCGAAGGGTCTCTTTTTTTGCTGATACGACTTGGAACGATGAGTGTAGTTGCTTCAACAGAGAATATACGATTAAAGGTGGAAGGACTGGAAGAACCGATTGAAGTCGCGTCCGGTACGACGCCTTTGGACATTCTTGAAGCAAATCCCGATTTGCCCCGTGAGGCGGTTGCGGCTCGCTGGAATGATCAATTGGTCGATTTGCATCGCCCTCTCTCCACTGGTGGAGAATTGCGTTTTGTGACCTTTCATGATCCGGAAGGGAAAGAGGTTGTCTATCATAGCGCCACCCATTTGATGGCTCAGGCGGTTACGGAATTGTTTCCGGAAGCGAAATTGGCGATCGGTCCACCCATCGATGAAGGATATTATTACGATTTTGACGTAGAGCGCCCTTTTACGCCCGAAGATCTCGAAAAGATTGAAGAGCGTATGAAAGAACGGTCGAAAGACCGTTTGCCTGTCGAGCGTTTCGTGATGGATCGTGAAGAAGCGCTCGAGTATTACAAAGAACGCAATGAAGATTATAAAGTCGAATTGATCGAAGATTTCGATGATCCTTCTTTCAGCTTCTATAAACAGGGTGATTTTGTAGATATGTGTCGGGGACCGCATGTTCCCCACACCGGTTATCTCAAGAACTTCAAACTATTGAACTGTGCAGGAGCCTATTGGCGCGGCGATGAACATCGGCCTATGCTTCAGAGAATCTATGGAACGGCGGCCGGCTCGAAAAAAGAACTGAAAGAGTATCTGAAAAGGCTGGAAGAAGCCAAGGAACGCGATCACCGCAAAATCGGCAAAGAACTCGATCTCTTCAGTTTTCACGAAGAAGCGGGACCGGGGTTGTGCTTTTGGCATCCCAATGGCGCCCGGATTCGTAATATCATTGAGACTTTTTGGCGGGATGAGCACTTCCGCCGAGGATACGAACTGGTCTATATTCCTCATTTTTTGAAAGAGAATTTATTCCAAAAATCCGGGCATCTGGAAAATTACCGGGAAGACATGTATTCCCCCATGGAAGTGGATAATGTGAATTATTATGCCAAACCTATGAATTGCCCGGGGCATATACTTATCTTTCAGTCGAAACTCCATAGTTACCGGGATTTACCGGTCCGGTACGGGGAATTGGGGACTGTCTATCGGTACGAACGGTCCGGTGTCCTGCATGGATTGTTCCGGGTGCGCGGTTTTACCCAGGATGACGCCCACATTTTTTGCCGTCCGGATCAACTGGAAGAAGAAATTATGGGAGTCCTCGATCTGGGTGACTTCATGATGAAGGCTTTCGGATTCGAATATCAACTTTCTCTTTCGACCAAACCGGAAAAATACATCGGTACCGATGAGATTTGGGAAACCGCGACGAATACTTTGCAGAGCGCCCTGGAAAAATCAAATCGCCCCTTCGAATTCGATGAAGGGGGAGGCGCTTTTTATGGCCCCAAGATCGATACTGTTTTACTGGACGCGCTTGGTCGAACGTGGCAAGGACCGACTCTGCAACTCGATTTCAACTTCCCACAAAGGTTCAATATAGAATATGTTGATCGTGACGGTGAGAAAAAACCGGTAATCATGTTGCATCGAACCGTGCTTGGATCGATGGAACGGTTTCTCGGGAATTTGATTGAGCATTACAAAGGGGCTTTCCCCATGTGGTTGGCGCCTGTCCAAGTCAAGGTGATGCCGATAACGGATGATCAGCATGAATATGCCCGACAGTTGAATCGACAACTGAAAATGGAGAATCTTCGATCCGAGTTGGATGACCGGAATGAGAAAATCGGCTATAAAATCCGGGAAGCGGAATCCTTGAAAATTCCGTTCATGCTTGTCGTCGGCAAAAATGAACTAGCGGATGGCACTGTATCGATTCGTGAACGCGGCCGGAAAGATCTTGGAGTGATGAGTGTTCAAGAAGCTTTGCAGCTTTTGAAAAAAGCGGCTAAAGTTCCTGAAAGCTCGTATCAGCCCGGGGAATAGATGTACCGATTGAAATTCGGAGAGGAGCGTGATTTCTAATTAGAAAACAAAAACAGTCCAGCCGTGATACTTCCGTTGATACGACCCGAATCAATGAAGCGATTCGGGAGCGGGATGTTCGCCTTGTGAATCAGGAAGGTGAACATATTGGTGTCGTGAACATCAAGGATGCGCTTGCCAAATCGAGAGAAGCAGGCCTCGATCTCGTGGAAGTGAGCGCCAAGTCCAAACCCCATGTTTGTAGAATCATGGATTATGGGCAATATAAGTATCAACAGGCGAAAAAACAAAAAGAAGCGAAGAAAAAACAAAAACAGATTACGGTTAAAGAAATCAAATTGCGTCCCCGTATTGAACAGCACGATTATGATTTTAAATATAATCATGCGGTGAAATTTCTGGAACATGGCGACAAAGTGCGTTTCATCATGCAATTTCGGGGACGGGAAATGGCTCATAAAGAATTGGGGCAAAAAATCATGGAGCGGTTCATTCAAGAATTGGAACCTGTTGCTCAAGTCGAGCAAGCTCCCAGGCAGGAAGGCCGCTTTATGAATATGACCTTGGCGCCGCTTCCGGCTGCCAAGATGAAGAAGAGTAAGTCCACCGGCGAGGAGGATTCTTCCGCTAGTCAAGAACAAGAAACAAATACATCAAATGAATTGAATCAGAATGTATGAAAAAGAGGTAGACGATGGCTAAAGGACCCAAAATGAAAACGAATCGGGGAGCGGCGAAACGCTTCCGCAAAACAAAAAACGGAAAATTCAAACGCGAACGGGCGTATTTGAGCCACATCCGGACGAAGAAAACCACCAAGCGCAAACGCCGTTTGCGTCAACAGACAGTTGTTTCTTCCAGCGAAGTGAAACGAGTTCGAAAGATGTTGGTCATGTGAAAAACACATGATTTCTCTCTATCATGAATCCGCTTTTCGAATTCATGACACCGTTGAAAAAAAATCAATTCATATTGAACTTCCCAAAAAATGGACAATTCGCTAGTCAGCAAGGAGTAATATTATGCCACGCGCAATCAGCCAAGTGACCTCACGGAAACGGCGCAAAAAGATTTTAAAAGCAGCTAAAGGAAATCGCCTGGGCCGCCGCAATCAGATTCGGGCGGCGCGCCACGGAGTGCTGAAAGGATTGCAGTATGCCTATCGGGACCGCCGAAATCGGAAACGGGATTTTCGCCGGTTGTGGATTGTTCGTATAGGTGCAGCCGCCAAACAGGAAGGGATTTCGTACAGTGACCTCATGGGAGGTTTGACAAAGGCCGGGGTGGATATCAACCGTAAAATTCTCTCCGAACTGGCCATTCACGATCCCGATGTTTTCAAAGAATTGGTCACCGTTGCGAAAGGCGCGAATGCTCAATAACCGTACTCAACAAATCTTGCTGTAGGTATTATGGTATCCATTCAAGACATTCAAAATCAATTAAAAGATGCACAATCCCGGGGAATCGAAGAATTGAAACAAGCGGATTCTCCGCAGTCGCTCTATGAAGCGCGCACGAAATATCTAGGCAAAAAAGGCGAAGTCAAAGCTGTCTTGAAGGGATTAGGTCAATTATCTGCTGATGAACGTCCTGCCGTCGGCCAAGCGGCCAATCAGGTTGCGGATGAACTCGAAGAATTTTATCAGCAACGGCTCGGTGAACTGAAATCCGGTGAAGCCGAAACGCGCCTCATGCAAGATGCCGTCGATATTACCCTCCCTTCAACCGGCGTTCGCCGAGGCGCTTACCATCCTTTACAGCGAACTCAATACGAAATCGAAGAACTGTTTTACTCAATGGGATATGATATCGCGGAAGGGCCGGAAATTGAGTCGGAATATTATAATTTTGAAGCGTTGAACATTCCCCCTGATCACCCTGCCCGGGATATGCAGGATACCTTTTTCACCAAAAGCGGACATGTCCTGCGAACTCATACTTCCCCAGTGCAAATTCACTACATGGAAAAACATCAGCCTCCTTTGCGTATGATCGCTCCGGGGCGTGTCTATCGATGCGATTCCGATATCACCCATTCCCCCATGTTCACTCAAATCGAAGGGCTGGTCGTGGATACGAATATCAGTTTTTGCGATTTGAAGGGAACCTTGGAACTTTTGGTCCATCAATTTTTCTCTTCGGATACGATCACTCGATTTCGGCCATCTTATTTTCCCTTTACGGAACCGAGTGCAGAAGTCGATATCGCCGTTACGGATTCAACCGGCAATGTTGTTGACTGGCTTGAAGTATTAGGATGTGGTATGGTGCATCCGGCTGTCTTTGAAGCAGTTGGTTACGATCCGGAAAAATATACCGGATTTGCTTTCGGTCTTGGGGTTGAGCGTTTTGCCATGTTGAAATATGGCATGCGGGATATCCGTCTGTTTTTTGAAAACGACATCCGAATGCTGAAACAGTTTCGCTGATTTTTGGAAAATATATCTCCTTTACCCCTCTTTTTACAATCCTCCCTTTTTGTTGTGAGAATTTCATAAGGTGCTAGTCTCAACTCGATCCTGCTATACAATGGTATTGGTCTGAAATCATTGTAAGAGTGGATTTACATAGGAGTTGTATTGAATGGGAAAATGGTTTCGTTTCACTTTCTTGGGTTGGTTTTGTTTGTGTTTTTCTTTCTCTGCTTTTTGCGTGGAGCATAATGAAAATGGAAATGACAGTCTAAACGAACCGGTTGCGGCACATCACTGGCGTTTTGATCGTTTTTACCGTACCGAATTAATCGGTCCCAGCTTCATTTATGATCTACAAGGAGATCGCAAAGGGCTTATTGCTGGCCCCGTTCAGTTGATGGCGACTCCGAGTTCTTTGTTGTTCAACGGAGAATCGAATCGGGTAATTCTGGCTGCAACAGATTCGAACTCGAAATATCTTGCCAATCCTTTCTTTACGGTGGAAGCATGGGTTTATCTGACAGCAAAAAGCCAACGCGGTGCGATTCTCGGCTATCAGAATCTGGAAGGTAAAGAAGATTGGTGGTTGGGATATTCCAATTTTCGATTTACTTTTCATTTGAATCTGGCCGGAGCATCTCATGAACTCCTTTCTAAAAATAGTTTTTTGACAGAAAAATGGTATTTTGTAACTGCTGTCTTTGATGGTTCCACTATGAAAATCTATATTGACGGTGTGCATGTTCGTCAAAAGAAATTGGATGAATTGTATGATGGAACAATTCGTACCCCCAATACGATCGGTGGATATTTTGACCGCACAGTCAAACAAGGGTGTTTTCTTTCAGGCCGTATCAGTGAAATCCGGCTTTATGATCAAGTTTTAAAAGAAGATGGAATTGCTTCTCGTTATGACGAGGAAAAAGAGGTTTATACAAAACCTGCTGACATTTCCTTTGGTCCTTACCTACAATTTACCAGCTCGAGTTCTGCTGTGATTCGATGGGAAACCGAGAAACCGGTATCGACCGTTTTGGAATATGGAAAAAAATCCCCCTCTCAAAATCGAATCGAAGATGCCACTCCGAAAATCAACCATGAAGTTCACCATTCTCTGGGAAACAGAAACTCAACATCCCTTCTCTTTGATCAAGGCTGGAAAGATTTTATTTGCCGGTGGGGATGAGACAGTGGGGGCTTATGATACGGAAACAGGGAAATTACTCTGGTCAGCGAACGTGGAGGGCAGCGTCTATGGTTTAACCGTTGCGAATAACGCGTTGTTTGTCAGTACGACTACGGGGGGCAATTATTGCCTTTCACGAGTGAATTCTTAATTAACGCTAAATAATTATTTTGACGTAGAATTCGGCAAAATTTTGTTGTATAATCGTTTTTTGATTCATCCCGGGACTGGAATACTTGGAAGTGCGTTTCATTCGCCGTTGTCTGAATTCCGGACGTTTGGTGAAGCACCGAGAGTACCAGCAGTAGAGGGGTGTAGTCCAAAACGGAAGGAGTTCTTTGAAATGGCAACTGGTCGAGTGAAATGGTTCAATGAGAAAAAGGGATACGGATTCATCGAGCGGGAAGGGGAAAAAGATTTATTCGTTCATCATTCCGATATCCAGGGGAAAGGTTTTAAAAACTTGCATGAAGGCCAGATGGTCGAGTACGATGTGGCTGAAGGGGAAAAAGGTCCCAAAGCAGTCAATGTCTCCGCGATCAGCTGATTATTGAGTCTCAATGAACCGAAAGAAAAAGCCCGTTCGCATGGACGGGCTATTTTCAGGTTTACAATCCTCTTTCTCTTGCGTCTTTGCTGTAAAATTCTTCTCCTCTGAAAATATCCCCTGCTGAATTCAATCCATTGGAAGGATCGAAGGCGGTTCCCGATATCCACCCGGAAATATGGGTGACATTCAGATACTTCAAATCCGGTCCGCAACTGCCGATTTTCCAAGTCGAATTTCTCCAGGCTCGGTACCATGGATGATTCGGGGTTTTATTTGACCCGGAGTAGCCGTGGAATTCATCGGTTCCATAATCGTATGTCAAAGGTCCATCCGGACCGCCGATTCGATGAACGCCCGAACCTTGCAAGACATCATCGGCCTGGAATATATCCGGTAGTATACTGCTCATATACGCAACGGGTGTTGTCAACATGGCGTATGATACAGCCCACCCGTGATTCGGCGTTGTCATATCATTGGGCGGTCTCCCATTGTCGAAGCGATACATAGTAAGCGCAGTCGCTAGGCTGCGCAAATCCGCTTCAACCCTCGATAATTTCGCCCGTACTTGTGCATTCAGGAAATTGGGCACTGCTATGGCGGCCAAAATCCCGATAATCGCGACGACGATCAGCAATTCAATGAGCGTAAATCCTTTTCTTTTCATGACAATTCCCCACATTTCTGAACTAATTATCTTATAGCGTTAACCTTTCGGTACTTCTATCACTCTTTGTACTGAAAATCTACTCATATCGCGTGAAAAGTTGTCTTTTCAATCCGAAAATCGAATCCAAGAAGGTCTCTGAATTTTTTTTATGCACTTCTAGATGGATTCCCTAGATTTTTGACTTATATTTTCGATAAACTGATTAATGAAACTACGGAGTTATTTTTAGGTAGTTTCGGCAGAATTTCAAGGTTATGAAAAGTGGAAAGGAGGTGAATCACTCTTTTTTATTGGTTTTCTTTCTGAATTGTAATGGAAAATTCAATCGACTTTTTGGGCTAGGAGGAATCATGAATATGAAAATTTTTTATACTTGCTTATTCACCTTACTCATCGTTTCTGTTTGTTTTTCACTTTTTGCATCTGCTGATCCGCATGCTGCCCGGGAATACATTGTCAACAAAGTGACCGCAGATCCGCCTGTCATGGACGGCGAGTATACCGACGAAGAATGGGCAGGCTCCGAATGGACCGGTGAATTTTTCGGTTTGAACAATCAGTCTTCCAATGGTGCCAATCAAGGCAACAAGATCGATTTGAACTACCGTTGGCGCGCTTTGTGGGATGATGATTATCTGTATATCCTTTTTGAAGCGGAAATGTATGATTTGCCCTTGAATGGAATCGCAGGCGATCAGATCATCGATCCTGTCGAACAGGATGACGATACGCATTCCTATTCGATCGGAATCGGAACCAATCTTGAAATCTTCTTCGAACCGAACTGGCAGGAAGGCGACGGATTCAACAGCGATCCACCCAATTTTACCGATCCCGGCGGAGATGGTGTTAATGATGGTTACCATATTGTCTGGTTTCCTTTGGATGAAGATCCGGGATACACAGAGAACAATGAAGGAGTTCGCAATGCTTCCAATCCCGATGGCCCACCCTTCTTTTCAACCAGCGCAGAGTATAACACAACATACTTAGGTGGTGCTTGGGATCCAACCTTTAATCCGGACGAAGCTGCGGTGGAAGGAGCGATGCCGATGATCGCCGGAACACTTCTGAATAAAACCGGCGCCGATTATTTTTCCGGGGAAATCTATGCCTATCCGGTTCTTGAAATCGCCATCCCCTTTAGCCAATTGAATCCAGCATGGGGTATTGCCGAAATGGGGGCAGAGGGTGAAACCAATTTGACGGTTTCAAAAGACGCGAATGGAAATTATGTGAACAATGGTGATGAATGGCTGGTGAATGTCTGTGGTTATACGGACAATTATACGGCTGGCGGTGGGCTGACTCTCGTAACCTGGAACAACGTTATCGGAGGTCCGTTTGCCTCCTATCCGCGCGGTATTCTTCGTTTTGCCGGGGCGACGGAGGTGAGTGATTGGATGGGGGTGGAATAGTAGAAACAAGCAGGGGCAGTTCGCGAACTGCCCCTACCTGTAATCCATCCTCTTTTGTCTTTATATCTATGATTTTGGTATTTTAAACCTTGCAGTAGAAGGGGTAAGTGTACTGCTCCTAGAGTCAATGTATCAAGGGCAGACCTGGCGTCTTTCCTCTACTCCCCTTTTTCATTCTTTTTTGATATTCCTTAGAGAAATACGACTTTCCCATGTATTTCTGAAGATTGATAATTTCGCCAGAGATTGGTTAAAGCAAGCACGAATTGACCGATGCGATAATGTTTTTGATGGCAAAAAGCAATCCCTGCATGAGGAGTTCCTATATGGTGCAACCGTAAGAAATCATCATCGTGTGTAACCAATACCCTATTATTCGATAAAGCGTATGCTAAATGTTCTTCATCGGGTGCCTGTATTAATTGAACGTCTCTTGCAGTAGTAACGTCAATACCGCGATGTCGCAACCCATTCGCAACAGAGATATTGACATTTTCATCAAAATGATAGCGAATTTTCATTGAAGTATTGCACTATTTGTTTATAAAAATTGTTCCATAAAGAGTTTTCATTGTCGCAATAAACTCTTCTGATTCTTGGATTTGTTGATCGATTCGCTGCCGATTGTCATGATAAAAGGCGAGTGCGGCATAAATATCTGCCAAAGTAAGATGGGGGTATCCAGCTATGATTTCATCCGGTGATAATCCTTGTTCGGTTAAAATCACAATATCTTGCACGCGAATGCGTGATCCGGCAATTCGCGGTTTGCCTCCACATATTCCCTGCGTTGTTTCAATGTGATCCGAGATGACTTGACTCATTGATTCTACCTCTTTTGGTTTGTCTGTTGTTATTATTATACATCGATTCTAATCAGATTCTTTTTTTTATGGTATTGATGGATTACCATGGAAGAGTCAAGCCAGTTTCTGCTTGATTACAACCGTTTTTCGTGTAACCATCTTTTGAAATCGTTGATATCTTTAAATTCGAAGAATGAATCTACAAGCTCTTCCACGTGGGCGTTCGACAATTGTTGGAGTTGTTCAACCATCGCAGGATCGATCGTTCCAAATTTACTTTGGAGTAAGCGGCTAATAACTAATAATTGTCCTTCTCCTCGTCCTTCTTGTAGGCCTTCTTGTAGGCCTTCTTGTAGGCCTTCTTTTCGTCCTTTTTCAAGACCTATTTCCAGTCCTTCTTGTCTTAATTTATCCGCAACCGAGGGCATGATATGATCTCCTTCTTCTGGAAATTCATAATGGATGAGTTTTTCAATTTCTCGATGATCATTCTGATCTACGTACTGTAACAAGTATAGCATAAACGCTTCAAAAAAAGGGTAGAAGTCGGGTAGATGGCGGGCTTCTTTGAGGATTCGAAGAATCATGGGGAGATAGTCGCGCAGGTTGGGATGGAAAATGTATTTCATCAGCAGCAAGGCTGCTTTCAAATCGGCTCCGCCTTGAAATTGGTCGTCGCTTATCGTGGATAAATCAATGAGGAGATACCGAAAATCGGGGATAAAGGGAAAGAATTCTTCGGGACAATCAAACCGGGATTTGAATTCAGTCCCCATGTTCCACGGGCGTATTCCATGGTACAGAACAATCCCGATAATCGGCGGAAGATTTTGTCCAGGATGATTCGCGGTAAATCGAGTCCAAATACGGTTCATGTAGCGTTGCAGTTGAAGGGATATTTCCGGATCCGGCGCGCTTTTGTGATCCAGCAGGAAATAGACATAGGCCGGTGTTCCGGATTGAGTTTGGAGTTTGAACAAAGCGTCCGAATAGTGATGTTTGAGTTGTGAATCGACGAAAGTATCCGTTTCGGTTGTCAGTGTGTCGAAAAGTAGGTGTTGAGCCACGTTTTGGGGAATGTGAAAGCGGAATAGGTCTATCGTACGTTTCTCTTTGGAAAGCACGAAGCGGATGAAGGAATCATGCGGGTGAGGAATATCCATGGTTATTTCACCTGTTGAATCATCAGTGAAGGTATTGTAATTAGTGATTGATTAAATATAAAGATGTATTCGGTTTTACGTGAAAAATTCTGATTTTGTAAACCCAGTGGATATTTATATCCTGTTCACTCCATTTTTTTCAACTTGTGAGTGAGTAAAGCAGACTTTCTCGCCTACTTCTATAGTGCTAGCGAGACGCTTGTTGTACCTTCCAGGTATTTAATCCGTATAGGATATAAATAGTATTCATGAGTATGTACATCCGCATTTCAAAAAAATCCCTTGACTTTTTTTGGAGAATATGAGAGTTATATAGTCACGAATCGCCGGTTTTTCAATAGACTGGGCGATGGATTCTATTTTGGGAGGAAAGAACTTATGGCAAAGAAAATCTTGTATGTGAGTATGGCGCTGGTCATTGCGCTTTGTGCTCAAAGCGCTGACCGTACCGATTTGGTTGGTGAATGGACCTTCGATGACGGGACAGCCAGCGATACGAGCGGAAATGAAAACCACGGTGATGGGACAGCCATCGAAGTGGATGGGATTTCCGGTAAAGCGTTTGAATTTGACGGATCGATGCAGATTGCTGTCAATCAATTCAGCGACAACTTCAATTTCACCGAGAGTTTTTCGCTGGAATGCTGGGTGTATGTCATGGGCGGCTGTGCCACGATGATCCGTAAGGGACCTTCGGCGAATTTTCTATTGGAATTGGGAGTCGGACGAACTAATGATCCAGGCTCTAATCCGCAATTCGGATTCGCGACAGATGAGGTCAACATTGGCGCGAGTATAGTCTATGCAGAGCCGCCGATTCCGATGGAAAGATGGACGATGTTGAACATGACCTATGATGGTGAAACATTACGGGGTTATGTCAACGGTGAATTGGTTGTGGAAAATGTTGTGACCGGTAATGCTATTAACGACACCGGTCAACCATTATTTTTTGGGAATTATTCAGGGGAAGTATTTATTGGACGATTAGATGAAATTCGAATCTGGTCGCGTACCTTGAGTGATGAAGAAATCAAAGCCGATTTTGACGCCTATGCGTCGGTGCTCTTACGCGACCGGCTGGTTGGAGAATGGCTATTTGACGGTGACGCCTCCGATTCTTCCGGAAACGGAAATGACGGAGAGGTGCAGGGCGCCGTTCAAGTAGACGGTCTCAGCAATCAGGCGTATGAATACGATGGAAGTAGTGTCATTACAGTGTCTCAGTTCAGTGATAATTTTGTCTTCACCGATGCATTTTCTCTGACGGCCTGGGTAAAACCGCAGGACGGATCGGCGACGATGATTCGTAAAGGGCCTTCGGCCAATTTCCTTTTGGAATTAGGTGTGGGTCGAACGAACGATCCGGGAACCAATCCGCAATTCGGTTTTGCCACGGATGAAGTCAATATCGGGGCGAGTATCACTTTCGGTCCGGCTTTGCCGATGGACGAGTGGTCGTTTTTGACCATGACGTATGATGGAACGAAATTGAAAGGATACATCAACGGCGTATTGGTCAGTGATAATGATGTGACGGGGAATGCCGTAAATGATACTGCCCAACCCTTGTTCTTTGGGAATTATTCTTCGGAGATATTTATCGGCCAATTAGATGAAATTCGCATTTGGGCCAGGACGATCACGAATTCGGAAATCGAACGGCTATTCAGTGATCACGCAGAAAAGCCCGATGTGTCCAAGTTCCAAAAAGCGGAACGTTCCTTCGATGACTTGATTTACACGCCTGGCAAACCGATTCCGGTTAACATCGATGTTGTTGGACAACCAGGTCCTGTCACCGTGACCGAAACACCACCGGAAGGATGGAATGTGTTCAATATCAGTGCCGGTGGGCAGTTTGCGGATGGTGTGATTACCTGGAATATCGCCGATTTTGTCGGTGAAATCGCTTTATCGTATCAGGCGACACCACCCGAGGGAACGAGTGGAGAGCAAACATTTGTTGGTATGATCGGTGACAACGAGATCACAGGAAGCGATTCTCTTGTTCCCGGTAATCCATTGGGGATGTTTGACAACCATTTGGATATCGGAGATGTTGGTACTCCCGGAACCGCGACATATGATGCCGATACGGGAACCTACGATATCATCGCCAGCGGGCGGGAAATCTGGAATCACATGGATGAGTTCCATTTTGCCTACATTCGTGCTACCGGTGATTTCGTGATTCGTGCTTTTGCTGAAATTTATCCGATTGAAGGAGTTGCAGATTGGATGAAAGCGGGATTGGTTGCACGAGATAGTTTGATACCCCAATCATCGTATGCTTTGATCTTTGTCCGTTCCGACTTGCAAATGTCTTACGAATTTCGACCGGTGACCAATGTCTATCCCAACCGAACGGGAGTGTTGGAAACTCTTGATTTTTAGGATGGGCATATGGAAATCGAACGTGTCGGCGATACCTTCAATCTGTATTACATCGATTTCTTGAACGGTGATCGAATTTTGTTTGGTAGTATGGATATCGAGATGGAAGATCCGGTGTATGTTGGTCTAGCGGTTAGTGCTTCCGAAGCAAGCGCAAGCGAAGGCACGGCAACAGTCGAAGGAGTATTTCGGGAAGTGGAATTCGAAGGAACGACCGATGTGAGTGAGTGGGAGATTTATTGATCCCTTTTCTCCGCCAGTTCGGCGGACTGCAATGAAGAAAGCCGCCCTCGTGGGCGGCTTTCTTACTTGAGTTTGATAATCTTTACAAACAAATTATGGCCAAAAATGATCCGATATTTTAATAATAAAATAGGCGATTAGGAGAGGAGGATTTAAGCAACATTCAATCTGGTTACAATAATTTTTCATGTAACCAACGTTTGAAATCGTTGAGATCGTGAAATTCGAAGAATGAATCCACGAGTTCTTCCACTTGGTCGTTTGATAACTGTTGGAGTTGTTCAACCATCGCAGGATCAAGCGCACCAAATTTGCGTTGGAGTAAGCGGGTAATGACCAATAATTGTCCTTTACCCTGGCCTTCATGTAATCCTTCTTGCCGTCCTTCTTGTAATCCTTCTTGCCATCCTTCTTGTCGTCCTTCTTGTCTTAATTTATCCGCAACCGAGGGCATGATATGATCTCCTTCTTCTGGAAATTCATAATGGATGAGTTTTTCAATTTCTCGATGATCATTCTGATCTACGTACTGTAACAAGTATAGCATAAACGCTTCAAAAAAAGGGTAGAAGTCGGGTAGATGGCGGGCTTCTTTGAGGATTCGAAGAATCATGGGGAGATAGTCGCGCAGGTTGGGATGGAAAATGTATTTCATCAGCAGCAAGGCTGCTTTCAAATCGGCTCCGCCTTGAAATTGGTCGTCGCTTATCGTGGATAAATCAATGAGGAGATACCGAAAATCGGGGATAAAGGGAAAGAATTCTTCGGGACAATCAAACCGGGATTTGAATTCAGTCCCCATGTTCCACGGGCGTATTCCATGGTACAGAACAATCCCGATAATCGGCGGAAGATTTTGTCCAGGATGATTCGCGGTAAATCGAGTCCAAATACGGTTCATGTAGCGTTGCAGTTGAAGGGATATTTCCGGATCCGGCGCGCTTTTGTGATCCAGCAGGAAATAGACATAGGCCGGTGTTCCGGATTGAGTTTGGAGTTTGAACAAGGCGTCCGAATAGTGATGTTTGAGTTTTGAATCGACAAAAGTATCCGTTTCGGCGGTCAGTGTGTCGAAAAGTAGATGTTGAGCCACGTTTTGTGGAATGTGAAAGCGGAATAGGTCTATCGTGCGTTTCTCTTTGGAAAGCACGAAGCGGATGAATGAATCATGCGGGTGAGTGATGTCCATGAGGCTTTCACCTGATGAATTGTGTGTTGGGGTATTGTAATGGAATGTTTAGGGGATAGGAAGATGAGAAGGCTGTACTTGAAGAGAGGTTGAAGTAGAAGACTGAAGAAACCGGTTGAACTTACGAAAAATTCCAGCAGGTAGTAAAGAATAGCAAAGCATGTAGGGGGCAGTTCGCGAACTGCCCCTACCGTCCATTCATCAAGGGTGGATCTAACGTCTTGCCCTTGATACCCTTTGATTTGATCGATTAATACAGCTCCCATGCATCGACATCCGTAAACAAATCCAATTCCGTTAGTGTAAAGGAATCGAATGTCGTCACCGTATAGTTCAAATTACCCCAGATTATTTTTGCAATCAGTCTCTTTTAGAATAAAATTTTCAATGTTTCAAGGGAGGTTTCGAATTTGGAACAGTTTTATCGCTCGCTATAAATTTCTTTCAAGGCATCGCATATTGGTGTCATGGGGACGGAGTGGGAGGATTGAATGCGGGAACTGTCTAACGAGACGTCTTCCGGCCGGAAAAATCCAGTATCCAGATCTCGGATATGAGTCTCTTTGATTTTAGCAGGATCATAGCCGCGGATTTCAGCCACTTGTTTGCCGAAATCGACGCGGGATACTCGTTCTGGCCCTCCAAGATGGTACAAGCGATGATTGCCTTTTTTTTGCACCAACGCCTCGATGGCTTTGGCTGCATCTTTGACATAAAGCGGGGTACGGAATTCATCGACAAAGAGTGAGATTGAATCTTGTTCTTGAAATGTACGGTCCATCCACTGCAAAAACGATCCTTTCCCACTCGGTGGTTCCGGCCCGTACATCAAAGCGCATCGTAGCACGATGTGTTTTTTCCATTCCCGTTGCACCAATTGTTCAGCACGCCGCTTGGTTTCACCATAGAATCCGAGTGGATTCGGTTCGGCCTGTTCGTCATAGGGGGCGTTTTTGCCATCGAAAACAAGATCGGTCGAAATGTAAATGAACAGGATGTCTTTATTCGGCAACTGCTTGAGTAAGCGTTTTGTGCCTGTTACATTGACCGCCAACGCTTTTTCATGCGAAGCCTCGCATTCCTTTCCGTCCGCCAGTGCAGCACAATGAACGACAGCCTCGGGTTGGAATTCCTTGAAACTAGACTCGATCGTGGCAGGATGCAGAAAATTCATCCGTATGGCTTTGCAGCGTGGAATATTGATTCGTTTGGATGAGTATGTATACGCCACTTCATGTTTTTTACTCAGTTCCATTGCGGTAAACCGTCCTAAATACCCGCTTCCACCGGTGACGAGGATTTTCTTTTTGGCTCCGTACAACATCGTTTTTCTCCCCTTTTTCAATCATACTGCTTTGCTTCTTCCCAGAGAGCATCCATTTCTTCTAAAGTGGATTTCTCCAGAGATTGATTTTTTTCTTTCAATTTTCGTTCGATATAATAAAATCGTTTTTTGAATTTTTGATTGGTTCGAATCAGCGCTTCCTCCGGGTCGGTGTGAATATAGCGTGAGACATTCACCAGTGCAAAAAGAAGGTCGCCGAATTCCTCTTCGACTTCTTTTTGAGAGGCTTCTTTGCGAGCAGTACGAAATTCGTTCCATTCCTCTTCGAACTTGTCGAGCATCTCGTCGATCTTTTCCCAATCGAATCCAACCCGGGATGCCCGCTCTTGGATTTGATACGCTTGCATCAAAGCGGGTAATGTTTTCGGGATGCCGTCCAAGATCGATTGCCGTTCCGGTTTTTCCTTTTTCTTATCTTGCTCCCAATTCCGCAGCACCTCATCCGCCGTATGGGCATTCCGGTCGCCAAAAACGTGCGGGTGGCGTGAAATCAGTTTATCACAAATAGTTTGTAACACGTCGAGTATTGTAAATCGCTGTTCTTCTTCACCGATACGCGCATGAAATACCACCTGCAACAGCACATCACCACACTCTTCCACGAGGGCACGATCATCTTGATCATCGATGGTTTCTACCAATTCATACGCTTCCTCGATCATATATTTCTTCAGCGTTCGGTGTGTCTGTTCCCGATCCCATGGACAGCCGCCTTCTGACCGGAGTCTCGCCATAATCTCCACTAATTTCAGAAATTGTGTTGCAATGGGATTTGCCGTGTCTTCCATTTTGCCTCCTTTATGTTCTTCATCGGCAATTTCATGATATACTGGACTATAGCATGAGTATTATTGAATACCGAGGCGGAGATCGATGAACCACGATAAACGAATTGCGTTTCTTGCGATATTACTGGCATTGTTTTCAACGTGTCTAATCAGCATAGCAGTATCCGATATCATCATTTTTCACAATGGGGATATTCGAATCGGCGATGCGGACGAATTGTCAAAGAAAGAAGTTTCTATGACAAAAGACGGTGTGCAGAAAATATATAAATCAATCCAAATCAAAGAAATCATTTGGGGAGCCACCTCGCCGGATCAGATTCCGGGAGCTTCCCCGGGTATTGCATTAGCCTCTCTTTTGCCTGTGACTCTGCCGATTACCCATCGCAAGGAAATGTCGAATCACGATGGCCGGACACTCACCATCGATACCCAAAGAGGATTCGATGTCGCATTTGTCAACCTGTATCCGAAAAATTTCGCTTTTTACAACCGCCGCGGCTCGTTTCTTCGCGCTGGTCTCATCAACAATACGACGAAAATCCTGCGTGGGATTACGTTTCGGACATTTTTCTTCGATCAGAATGAAGAACTGTTGTCCACAAAAGATTTTTATGTGCGCAATTTAATGCCGGCAGATCAAACGACTCGGAAATGGAGAATATTTGAAATTAATTTGATGGATGTGCCCTATGAGCGTGTAAGCCGCATCCGTATCGTCAACCGTTTTTGATTTCTTTCTCTTCAAAGATAAAACTCAATTCTTCTCCATACGTTCTATGAATCGTATTTCGATTTTATAAATGAGGAGGAGAATCCATATGTCTATTCTCAAAAAGTACTCTCGTTTTTTTCTCTTATTCTTGTTGTTCCTTGTCACAATCCAGGTTCATTCCTTAGTGATGACTGCCAAAGGCGGCCGCTGGCCCGAAACGTGGCCGAATGAGTTGGAACCGTTCCGCGACCGCGCCACGACAATCGAAGTGGCGCATGGCCTTCAGGAAAACATCTATAAAATCCCGTTCGAAAATCGGGATGAATTCGAGGCGATATGGCCTGTTCTGCTGCAACTCATGGATAAGAGTGAACCGCTTCGTCTACTCGGTGGAAACAATCTGAAAGGATACGCGTCTGGGATCGCCGGTGAAACATTGGAACGGTTGGAACCGGTAGTGTATATTCTCTCTCCTGCCCATAATGCATCAGCCGGAAGGCAGGATGAAAAAAGCCTACTGATCAGTCCGAATACGTTGGTGCATTTGAAATCCCCGGATGGAGTACTACCCGAATATGTGACAATATCGGAAAATCAGGATTCATGGATCAAAGCCGACCGGGATAATGACGAAAGGCGGGGATTTCTATTTCGCGCACGAGTTGGGTTGGAAGTTGTGGTCGATGGGGAAATCATTGACTTGAACCGCATTCCATTACCGAAAAACAGGTATATCATCGACCAAAGAGAATGGAACCAATGATTTAATAAATGCGTTTTCCCGGCGGATGTCATTGTATTTATATTTTAAATTTTATTAACTTATATCATCAACACGACTACACATTTCCCCTCCTTCATGCCAAAATATCATGGCTGGGAGCGCGGGCATCCTGCCCGCATCTTACAACGTGTGTAAATTCATTCATTCGCCTATTGTATTTCATGCAAAAAAAAACACAAAAATAAAATGTATAAGGAACCAACCATGAAACAATTAATCGCCCCAATCACAATCGTTCTACTCGTTTTTACATTCACAACCGCCACTGCCAAACCTATCCCCCAAACCCAGCCTGAAAAAGTCGGCATGTCTACGGATCGCCTAGTTCACCTTGACGCACTCATGCAGGATTACATCGACCAAGGCAAAATGAGCGGCATCGTCGTCATCGCTTTACGCAAGGGGAAAATCGTACACCACAATTCCTACGGCTGGCGAAATATCGAAGAGAAAGAAGAAATGCAAAAGGAAGATCTCTTCCGGATATTCTCCATGACCAAACCCATTGTCAGCGCAGCCGCTCTAATTCTTATGGAAGAAGGCAAATTCCTTCTCAATGATCCAGTCTCCGATTTCCTGCCGGAATTTAAAAATCTCAAAGTATATGTGGATGAGAAAGACGGTGAGATGATCCTGGAGAACGCCAAATCCCCGATTCGTATCCGGCATCTTTTTACTCATACTTCGGGTATCTCGTACGGAACACTGTTAGGGGGTGACAATCTCTATACGAAGCGTTTCCGGGAAGCGGATTTATTCGACAATGATCAGACACTGGCTGAAATGATCCAAAAACTTGCTTCACTGCCACTAGCCCATCATCCCGGAACCACTTGGAATTACAGTTATTCCGTCGATGTCATCGCCCGCTTGATCGAAGTGGTTTCCGGACAATCCGTAGCGGAGTTTCTCCAAGAACGGCTTTTCGATCCTCTCGAAATGAAAGACACCGGCTATATTGTCCCCGAAGAAAAATGGGATCGCATGGCAACAGTCTATGCAACCACTGAATCCGGTTCCTTGAAAGTCAGCCCGGATACAGCCATCTATGAAAAAGAATCCTACAAAAACCGCCGACTGCAACCCGGCGGGCACGGCCTCGTCTCCACAGCCTTGGATTATGCGCGTTTTTCTCAAATGCTGTTAAATAAAGGGATATTAGACGGAAAGCGCATCCTCAGCCCGCAAACCGTGGAGTTGATGACCTCCAATTTCCTGCGCGACGAAGACAACGCCACCGCCTTCTTCAACCGCAAAGAATTCGGCTTCGGCCTTGGCGTGCAGGTCGTGATCGATCCTGTTCCTTATGGCCGGTTATGGTCGAAAGGAACCTACGGCTGGAGCGGGTGTCACCCGCCGCGCTAATCTGACCCACCCGGAGTCACCCAGTTTGACCCGT
>CAYPPG010000033.1:0-81689 GCA_964412555.1 uncultured bacterium | reverse complement strand
ACGGGTCAAACTGGGTGACTCCGGGTGGGTCAGATTAGCGCGGCGGGTGACAAAGAGCGATGATTATATCAATCAGGAACATCGTAATTACTCCTTTGCTGGTTTGTATCCCTGTACGTTCATACCCACCTAACCTAAAAAAAGTATAATTTTCCAGCCAATCGCTGTGATATTGTTATACTTTCTTTTTCAAACACTTGCTGGATATGCAATTCATATTCCGAATTTTCTGATTCTTGTTTTGAACGGAAATAGGCGTTTTGTATAAGGGAAGGGAACTATTAGTTTGATATGAACTGTATTGAAACTATACATATATGGATAGCCGGCACACAGGCTCTCAAGACAGTTTTGAGATTCGATAGTAGGATTTGATGAGATAATTGATGAGATAAATTGGCATGATTTTTTCAAACCGATATACTGGCACAATACTGTCATAAAGGTTTTTTTGAATTGAACCGTTGAAGAGAAAAGGAGACATCGATGAATCCTTATGAAAAAGATAAAAATATTTATAGCACATTTTTGGATTACAGCACGGAAGCGATGGAGGAATTGCTCTATTTAAAGAGAGCACTTCCGGAGAAATTGGATAGTCCCTTTCCCGCTAATCATTCAGACTGTATGCGCGTGCTCGACGTCGGTTGTGGGGAAGGATCGAAAAGTATTTCTCTTTACCGTTTTCTCTCGTTTCAACGCCCGGTCAAATATTTTGCTCTCGAACCCGCCGCTCCTCAACTTGAACAGTTTCAAAGCAAACTACCGAAGGCGGAAAAAAACGATTTCCAATTCATCAATCAACCGTTGGAAGAATATGACCCCCAAACTACTTTTGATTTTATCTATTGTTCGCATTCTTTCTATTACTTTGAAGACTGGTTGGCCTCTCTTCGAAAGATGTTGAACTGGTTGGAAGAGGAGGGAAAATTACTCATTGTAGTGCAACGGGAAAACAATCTCTCCTTTCAACTGAGTGAATTGTCCAACGAAAAGATTCATGAAGGAAACAGAAACGAAGTGTATTGTGCTCGTGATGTAGCCGAATTTTTTGAGAAAAATAAAATTCAATATGAACTGATTACCAATGGACATCAAATCAATGTCGGTGCAGTGAAAGATCAAAAATCCAAAGGGATCAAATTACTGGAATTTTTCCTTGCAGAAAATTGGTCCGATATTCCCCCGGAAATCCAACAAGAAGTGCTCGGCAAAGTGAAACGAATGCCCAATGTCGTGAAAAACGAAGTCGGCTTCTTTTGGATTGATAAAAAAGCCAACCAATCCTTCCTCTAAGAGGTTATCTCAAAACCTAAATATCGGGCAATCACACAGGATTGCCCCTACAGCATGTAGGGGTAGACCTATGTGTCTACCCCCACATGACTATCCATCTGTTTTAGTATTTCTCCCTTGGCTTCAATTTGTTGAATGTTTCCTTTTTTCAATTCTTCTTTAAAGGTGGAATAAGGAATTGTCGGATTGTTCTGGGGAATCCCAAACCACAGAAACGACCATAATAACAAAATCAACAAATAGGGCCACAAACGATAATTGAGTTCGTTATTTTTGGGCGGAGTCTGTTTGGACGAAGTGTGTTCTTTCTGATCATTATTGGGCATTTTTTATACGATCCTTCTCATTACTATACTCATGAAAATGAGGATTCAATTTTGAAAATCATTTGGAATTATTACGATTCCTTATGGATTCTTGAATCCATTCTGTAATCCACGTTTTTATCCACAATGAAGACTTTTAGTAATAAAATGCGAGAAATGTGCCAAGTGTTCTCCTGGAACGTATCGAACAAGAAATGCACATTCGTACCCGTATATTGACTGAATCACAAAAAAATGAAAGCGGATGATCGATGAGGGGCCATCATTGATTGGGAACTGGTGGAGACGGTTTATGAGTTCATGCTGTATTGAGAAATGGGTTCTTACCGTCCCCGTCGATTGCGGACCATATCGCGTGTGGCCATTCCTTTCAAAGGTGAGGGAGTTTCTTCCATAAGGCTATCGGTTTCGGGCGTTTCCAGGACCAGTTCATCGCGACACCGTAAACACAGCATATGTTTCTCTTCCGGTGTCGTTTTCCCACAGACGACGCAAAATTTCTTTCCACCTTCTTGCGGCAAATTCAATGAATTCTGTTGCACCGCAACATGCAGCATGAAACGCAGCAGACGTTCTATTGCGAGACATCGTTTGATTTCTTCTTCATCGGTGATATTTTCGTCATCATCGGATGGTTGTTTTTGCTTGAAATCGTCAACATCTGAATTGGAAATAGAATACTGTACTTCCTCGATCATGGTCTCCCAATGGCGCTGTAGATCGCCTTTGCGAGGAAAATCATACTCTGTTCGAGTGACATACCTTCGCATTTCAGGCACGATTTTCTCTACCGTGGTTTTTCCCTCAATATCTTTCACGAGATCGGGAGTATTGAGAAGAACCTGTGCTTTGGAAGGAATGATCTCAGCGATTCGAATGCAATCGGAGCACATTGTGTATTGTAGACGCTGCATTTTCGCTCCACACCAATAACAATCGCCAAAGCTTCGTTCTGGAAGAAAGGTTTTCGTGTCACTTTCCATAAATCATTCCTTTCTATCATTGAAACGAAACGGAGCTGTAAAAAATCAATCCACGAAAGCCGGATGCAGTGAGGAATTTGGGATCGTTTTAAATCACCGTTTATGATGAATGTGACATAAATTGTAGCAGGAAGAATCGAACTTGTCAAATAATGATAATTTTTATTCAATACTGATACTACGGCAAAAAGTTAGAAATTGTGGTGCGGACATCCTGTCTGCACAACATAAGGTGGTTAATAGGAGCCTATCACCACAATATATACTAGGTTCATAACGAAGTTCATACTTTTTGCCATCGCGTCAATGCTAGAGAGGATTCAAAGAATAAAAATCACTTCTTCTCTCGAAAGAAATCCACTGTTTCCCGAATGCCTTGATCTACAGTATAACTTGGTTCCCATCCTAACTGATTCCGGATTTTCTCGTTCGCCAGACAGGCATGATAGACATCACCTTCCCGTTTGGGACCGTGGATACGTTTTTGTGAAGTCCCTGCATATTTTTGGATCGTATCGAACAACACATTGACTGAAGTTTGTTTCTGAGTACTTACATTGAAAGCAGGATAGATCGATGGATCGATTTTCGCGGAGACTGCCATGGCATTGGCTTTCGCGACATCTTTGACAAAAACGAAATCACGGGTTTGTTCCCCATCTCCATAAATGACCGCCTCTTCGCCTTGTAACAATTTTTCATTGAAAATGGCAACCACACCGGCTTCACCGTGCGGATCCTGCCTGGGACCGTACACGTTCGCATACCGCATAGCGGCAAATTCAATCCCAAATTGGTGCCGGTAATAATACAAGTACTTTTCCGCCACATACTTGCTGATGCCATAAGGAGATATTCCTAATTTCGGGTGTTCTTCCGTCAAGGGCAGAAACTGCGGTTCCCCATAAGCCGCGCCTGATGAAGCATATACTACTCGTTCCACTTCATATTTTCGGCAATAGTCCAACATTCGGATTGTCCCGATGATATTAACATTTGCGTCGATATCCGGTTTCCTTACGGAAACCGAAACGCTGATCTGCGCAGCAAGGTGAATCACGATATGTGGTTTCACCTTTTCGAAAATAGGCTCCAAGTTGTCCGTTATATCCATTTCGAACAGTGGGATTCCTTGAGGCACTTGCTCTTTTTTACCTGTGCTCAAATTGTCAAGTATAAATACTTGATATCCCTCTGCAAGTAACGCATCGACAGTATGTGAACCGATGAATCCCGCTCCTCCTGTTACCAAACATCGTTTTCCTTCCATCGCGGATTGTCTCCTTACATGCATTTTTAGCATCTTAACTTTGACTTCATGAAACCGGTAGACCAAGTAGATCAATTTTAGGAAGATAGGATGCTCCTAATTTTCCTTGTTTATAAAATCGAAACTCTTTTTCTTATCTCTTTTGCAGAAACCGTTGTGTCGATTCCTTTCTGTAGCATATTCTCTTCCAGCAGGGCATAGAAGGTAAAACGGTCTTCCTTGCGGATCACTGCTTGTTCGTGAGCTTCCGCTAAAACAATTGGATAGCCTCCTCCAATTTGGGCTTGCTGGAAACAAACAGAAGCAATTTGGTTCACCATTTCCTGTTTCTTTGTCGCCCATCGCGGCAATTCAATTTTGGCGATTTCATTCCCTATATGAAGATAAAAAAAAGATATTTTGTGATCGCCATAATTATCCAATATTTTCGACCGGGAATGAAACAAAGTGGATCGTTCACCCTTTTTGAGTAAGGATGCAAACAAGACTGTATCCGTGATCAATGGTGAGGGAGATTTCGTATCCCAGAGCATCGTTTCCGATGCTTTTTTCTCAATCGTTTGTTCTTGCACTAATTGAACTAATTGTGTGACCTCCCGGCTTCCCGAATTACTGATGTAGCCGGCGATGGGGAATCCTAGTTCCCGAAATATATCCAGTGATGAGCAATAGCTGGATAAGATGGATTGTTCATATTTTTGAAGAGCACGACCGGCTAGTCTCCATAAAACTAAACTGCCATCCACTAAGCTTGTTACTTTTAAGTCTCTTTTATTATTAGACTTAGCTGATGTTTCTTTAGATAGTGATGCAAGTACATTCAATTCATCGAGTGTCCGGCGGTCCGATACCAAATCTTGAAAAGATATCTCTCGTTCCGGTTCCACCCAATCAAAATCTTCCCGCATGAGTAAAGTGGATACTGCGTCCAATAGTGGTTCTTCTTGATAATTGACATAGTCGATTCGTATTCGGCTGATGTTGATCAAGGCGACAGGTGCGATTTCGTGTCTGCTGGGAAATATTTGAGAACCGTCGGTAGCGATCAAAATGGAGGGAGAGGGACTTTGTTCAACGGGATAAGTTCGATTCGGTGGTTCATCGAAATCGGGTATTAAATGGGAAGTGGGCGCTTTCGACGCATATTCTTTCCAGTAGTCCCAGTTGACAGCGAGCTCATTGTGCAGAAGGTCGTTGTAATGTTGTTTTATGGATTGAAAGTCTTCTTCCGTCTGCAATCGTTTTTCAATGTACCGCTCGATTTGCTTTTGAATTTGAATCCATGAAATCATGATTTATGTGTGTGAGAATATAAACGTGCTCAATGGTCAAGTAAAGATTACGTGGGTGCGGACTGAATATCCACTCCATACTATTTGGCCTTTTACCGTGGCGCCATAGCTGTCCCATGAAAATTGAAACAATCGTCTATCATTATAGGCAATAATAAAGAAATAAAAATGACCGCAGAAGGATACAACCATATTGCGCTGAGTACTACATCCGTGGATAGAACAAGCGTCCTCGCTTGTAATACTGGCAGCAGGGGACACTGGCTCTCCCCGCAGCTTGATGCACGAAACTGTGAAGAATAGTAAATCATTTAGCCGCATTCCGTTTGCTAACGATAATCTCCTATGAAAAGGAATTCAATGTACAAAAATACTATTGCTTGAGGAGACCGGCTTTGCCGTGTAGGATCGTGAAATCGAAGCGATTATGGTATCATAGAACTTTCACCGTTCGTTTGATTTTTTCCACTCAAATGATTTTTCGTCGGATGGTATGGGAAAGGAATATGGAACGCGCATACGAGATTCTTTCTGAATTGATTACGAAAAATAAGGATACGTTTGCGCGCAATTCCGATATAGAGGAATTGGAAAACCTTCTGATTTCTCGAATATTGGATCAATCCTGGATGCCATCCACGAATTCGGAGTGGTTACATAATCTTTCGCATATCACCGTTCGGCGGGTCATCGAAAAACTCCAACAACAGAGAGAGCGTGGAACCGATAAAAAGACTCTGGAAAAAGACTTATCCACCTACGCAGCAAATTTGGAAACAGAAATCTTTTTCGTTCCCGATGTAATCAACATGATTTATTCACCTGGGGAGAATCATCCAGAGCTCTTTGTCAACAAAGGAGTCGATATCCATTGCCAATTTATACGGCGAGCGATTGCAAGCCTATTGCGCCGTTACTCCGGAGGATTGCGCGAACTATCTTTGGAACATTCAGAACTCGAGGAGGAACTTTGGGGGAATGTACTTGAAGAGATAATCCGTTGCATGACCGATATGTCCGCTCGTGTATGGAACCCAAAGCAAACAGAGCCTTTGATTTTTCCACCGGTAAAAACAAGAGGAACCCGGAAGGGGTATATTTCTCGCGTTTCGTTGTCTGCAAGTGGAGATCGTTTGGCTACCTTTCGTTCGGATTCTACACTTTCCGTCTGGGATGTTCCAAATTCCGAATTGCTGCATTCATGGGATATCGGTTATCTTTCCGAAAAGGAAGATTTTTGTCCGGCCGGTTTGTATTTTTCTTCTTCGGGAGATGAAATTGCAATGGAAGTGGAACCGGCGGAAATCGCAGTATTTCCCATTGGCGCTTACGATAAGCAAATACGGTATTATAACGAAAAAAAACGAAAACAATTTTTCCATGAATTTGGAACACCTTTCGTGTTGAATCTTGATAAGGTTGATCAAAAAGAGTATCAGGTTCGAATGCGAGCCGGTGAAAGAATACCATTGAAGATTTATGAAAACTTGATCTACGGCTGGTCCTGCGATGAAAGTGGAATGATTGTCGCCACTGCAAGTGAAATAAAAAGGATGATGCCCGATTGGATGATCGCCGCGGGATTTGAACGGGCGGTATTTCACATTGCCAAAAAACGTTTGATTGACCTTATTCGCAAGCATTCTCATGCCGGTTATGCCTGTTGGCGATGCGGGGCAATCAGTTCGAGCTCAATGGAAGCGTATTGTCACCAATGCGGTTGGGATTTTTCGAAATGCCCCCTCGGCTGTCCTGTGCCACCTGCGGAACCACTCGCGGCAAGCAACCATTGGCAATGTAGTCATTGCGGATTATCATCGCGCACCATCGAATCACAAACCGAGATCCGAGGAGAAGAATTCTTTTCGGATACTTCCACCGCGCAACAGGATTGGCAAAATCGGCATGATCTGGAGCGAATACTCGATTCGCTTCGAAATGTGTCGGTGGCCTATAAAAATAAAGATATTACCTGTGATCGACTGGTTTCATTGAAAGCGCAAGGAAAAACAAATGAAGAAATCGGCCAAGCCTTAGAAATTCCAAAAGGATCGGTCGATTATGTTTGGAATCAATGCCGGAAAAAAGTTATCCAAACTATACCGGATATAGAGTGACTGAATCGATAGAGAGTAACCTTATGTATTCAAAAAAACGAACTGTTAAATCAGAAAACTCGCCCGCAGAGAAAGAGGTGTGGAAACGGATGTATACGTTGATTCAATCCATCCAGAACGATAGAGATATTGAGTTACCTGCTGCCTTGGCGGATCGAAAAACTGATGCCGCCACGTTGAAATATACGGCCGATTTTATCGCGAGAGTCAATCGAATCCCGAATGCAATTCATCCTCGATCCACCTCCAGCCTCATCCCGCAATGGGTGAGTGAGTATCAACAACGCGATTGGCTGGTAAAAATTCAAGACAAGTGGTTGGAAATCGAAACGAAAACCTCCCACATGAAGGAAAATATTCAAGAATTCATGAATCCACTTGTCTCCGTACTCGAGGTTCTCTCGCAAAGAATGCAGCCCGTTCCCGCTGTTCGGGACGCGGGGGCGGTGGAAGAAAAAGTGTATAAACCGCGTCGAAGGGCAATTGAAGCTGCCGATCTTCCTGTTTTCAATCCTCTTTTTTGTACGGCCATCGAACGGGAAGCCGTACCGGTTACTATAACAGGTTTGAAACCGGAAACGGAATACACAATGTCCCTTTTTGATGTTCACAAACCGGAACGCAACGCAAGGGAAACAGTTGTATCATCCCAGCATGGCGGAGTCGTTTTCCCGATTTCAGACAGAGTAAAGCAACTGGAAAAAGATGCCGGTGAACCGACCGAATATGCTTGGTTTTTAGAGGAAAACAGCGAATCCACTGATTCGAATAATTGGATATCCGGTTTCGTATGGCTCGAATCGGAACAGACATATAAGTTATCACAAGAAGCCTACCGTATTCTTGCAGATGCTGTCGGTGGTGATCATGAGGAGACGGATATCGAAACACTCATCGAGATCAATTTGTTTCTCGCTCGTGAATTCTATATGAAAGCGTACGAACGGGCACGCCAAGGTTTGTTGTTTCTTCCGAAATTATCCTGTTATGAAAGCAAATTGCCTTATCAAGAAGTGTTATGGCAGTTTATTATTCAATTGATCGATAAAATCATTGCAAAACTGGAAAAATCACGGACGACGTTCCGTGATATAAAACCCGCCTGGAACGCAGTCGAATCCCTTCAAGAACTGAGAAAGCAAATCGACGAATGGGAATAACGGATTGAATCACACGAACTTCTCGTAATTTCCTTTGAACAGAGTATAATAAGACATTCAAACATATTCATTGATTTGTTGAATACTGTTGAATTGCATTGATTCTTTCAACTGACGATACAGAGATGTAAAAACAGGCAATGAGTTCATGAGGATCCAATGAATAATTTGGCTCGATTTATGGCGAATGATTTACAATTCTGGGGATTGATTACCCTTTTTGTGGTAATCAACTGTATGGGCTTTTATTATCTTTATCGTGCAAAAACGAGGAAGGAAAAACACTCATCCTCCTCATCCGGAAACACGAGAAAAGAAACGATTGGCGAAATTCAACGTGCATTGAAACTATTGCGGGAAAGTGATAAAAACCTGCCTCAAGCGGAAAAGATTTTCGAAAGTATAAGTTCACAAGAGGAAAAAAAGCAAGGTTTAAGCACACAAGGGAAGCGCTTGTTGATTGAATTGGAACGGAAAATCGAGGCGGCTCAATCACGGCTTGAAGTTGCAGAAAATCGAGCGAGAATAACCGAGAAATTTATGATGGACAATCAGGAAAATGAATAAAGTCCTTGCTCTTGATTTACTCCAGTCATGACATTACGTTCATTGTTTTGCATTATGACCTGCGAATTGATTAAACCTATGAGTCAACTAGAAAATGCAACAGTTATCCGGGTTCGATATGGCGAAACGGATCAAATGGGTACGTTTTACAATTCAAAAGCGTTGGAATGGTTCGAATGTGGGCGTTCGGAACATATGCGCACTCTCGGTTTGCCTTATACCGAAGTAGAAGCAAAGGGGATCTATCTTCCGATTGTCGAAGCATACGTTCAGTATGTAGGGCGAGCCAAGTATGACGACTTGCTTACAATTTTCACAAAAACAAAGATGTGTGGAAAAGTCCGAATTCGATTTGATATGAAAATCGTTCATGCTGAAAGTCAAATCAAGGTTGTGGAAGGCTATACAATTCATACCTGTACGAATAAAAACGGAAAACCCGTGAAACCGCCAAAGTGGTTAACCTCTGTATTAGAAAGTGAAGATGAATGAAAAAGAATGAAAGAAGATTATTGAGCGGAAACGAAGCCGTCGCTATGGCGATGAGAGAAAAAGGTGTCGCATTGGGGACAGGATACCCGGGAACTCCTTCGACAGAAATCCTCGAAAATTTTGGGGATTTGGGTGGAAAAGCCCAATGGGCGCCGAATGAAAAAGTGGCTTTCGAAGTGGCTTTGGGATCGGCATATGCCGGAGCGGATGCTGTGGTGACGATGAAGCATGTCGGTTTGAATGTTGCCGCCGATCCTCTGTTTACCGCTGCTTATACGGGGGTCAGTGGAGCGTTGCTTGTGGTATCGGCGGATGATCCCGGTATGGCTTCCAGTCAAAATGAGCAGGACAATCGTCATTATGCAGAGGCTGCCGGAATCCCCATGCTCGAACCGTGCGATTCGCAAGAAGCGTATGATTTTACGCTGGCTGGTCTTGAAATCTCAAGAAAGCGACAAATTCCAGTCATGCTGCGTCTGACGACTCGTATTTGTCATTCAAAAACGGTTGTTCATCTCCATCCACAAAAAGAGAAACAAATCCCTCCAAATTTTATCCGAGATATTCAAGGACGTGTCATGATTCCGGCCTATGCACGTCCGGCGCATAAAAAATTGAGAGAGAAATTGGACGCGATCAAAGAATGGAACGAAACCTCTTCTCTTAACAAGCAAATCGATGGTGAAAAAACGTTGGGATTGATCGCTTCCGGTATTTCTTTCGTTCATGCCCGGGAAGCGGCTCCGAACGCCACGATATTGAAACTAGGGATGACATATCCATTACCCATGGACCTTATACGCTCTTTTGTTGAAAGCGTGGATAGATGTGTTGTCATCGAAGAAGGAGATCCTTATCTTGTCGATTCGATCCGAGCGGCGGGTATTTCGGTTGAAGGGAAAGAATCCATGTACCGTTTCGGTGAATTGAACGTGAGTCGAGTGAGGAAAATCATAAACGGTGATGTTTCCCCTGAGCCTGTCCCTCCAAGGGGAAAACCGCCTCAACTTTGCGAAGGATGTCCCCATCGTAATGTTTTTACACGCTTGCATCAACTCGATTGTATCGTTTCCGGTGATATTGGCTGTTATACATTGGGTGTATTACCACCGTTCGAAGCGATGGATACTTGCGTGTGTATGGGAGCCAGTATCGGAGTTGGCCTTGGATTACGGCATTCCCTCCCACGAGAGCAAGCCAAGCGTGTGGTTAGCGTAATTGGTGACAGCACTTTCGTACATAGCGGGATTACCGGTCTGGTAGAAATGGTTTACAATCCGCCTGAAACCGGTCATGTGGTTATCATTCTGGATAATGGAACAACGGCTATGACAGGTTTGCAGGAACATCCCGGCACAGGCCGTGATTTACTGCACAAAGCGACCGGGCAAGTGATTTATGAAGACCTTGCCAAATCGTTGGGCATCAAAAATGTTCATGTCATCGATCCTTCCCGTGATATGGACGGATTGGAAAAATGCTTGAACGAAGCGCTTGAAAAACAAGAATTGACCGTTATTATCACTCGCCGCCCTTGTATTTTAGCTGCGAAAAAAATCATTCAATATGACCGGGAAGCGGCAAAAGAACAACAGTGTGAGTGTCAACATTTGGTAGAAAAGGAATAAATATGGCTGATAAAGTAACCAATGTCGTCGTCGCAGGACTGGGAGGGCAGGGAGTCTTGAAAGCATCCGATATTCTTTCTGAGGCGGTATTTCTCGCTGGGGTTGATGTCAAGAAAAGTGAAATACACGGCATGAGTCAACGCGGTGGTTCCGTCTGCAGTGATGTACGTTTCGGAGAAGAAGTGTTTAGTCCTATGGTTCCCGCAGGAGAAGCGGATTACCTTGTTGTCATTGCTGACGATCAAGTGGAAGTAAATCGGCATCAACTCAAGGACGATGGGATTTTGATCGATCCGAGTTTGATCGATGTGAAAGCTCTAAAGAATTCGAAAAGTCTGAATGTCGCATTATTAGGAGTACTCAGCAAGCACATAACTATCTATGAACACTACTGGTTAGAGGCAATACGCTCGAATCTGCCTGAGAAAATTCATGACGTGAATATGGATGCTTTTGCCCTCGGACGGAATACATAAAAAAGAGTGGGTAAAAAAGAATACCCACCCTACAATAGATTGTATACTCGAAATGATTGTATAACTACATGATCATACGATCAATATATTTCTCGTACGATATCGTCAATTTCGTTCAGATCAATCCCCGATTCCGGTTTTCGTGCCATACGATCGATGATACTTCTCATTTGTTCTTGTGTCATTGCTTGATGGGCTTGGTCAACCCGGTCAAGTGTGTGACATTTTGAACAAAGGGCTTCAAAACGAGGATGTGCTCCAGTCACATCTCCAGTCACTTCGGACGTGCCTTTAACTCCAGTTGCGCAACCGATCATCAAAAGGGCGCCTGCGATGGTACATAACAAGAAAATCGACACTGATTTGTTCATGCTGATTCCTCCCGGAAGATTGATTTATCCCTTACTTGATATCAATTTGTTATGCCGGAATTCACGAAGGAGTCTATCAAACATTCCATACTATTCCGGGAACAAATTCGACACAGTCAGGGTATATGTTACATCCCTTTACCTATGATACGATAGTTGTTGTCAGTAAATCAATAGATGCAGTTCATTTTTGACGTATATTTTCTCTTCTCTCTTTATAAACATTGACAAATTGGATGAGAGTAGGATAAATATCTTTCTGTTATTCAATGGAACTGAGGCTTACAGTATTATGAGTGAACCTTATGAGTTAACTGCTTGGCAAGCAGCTGAATTCATGATTCAAAAAGAATTATCCGCGCGGGAACTTATCACTTCGGTGCTCGCCCGCATCGATCAAGTGGAAACAAAAGTTCATGCATATCAAAGTGTTATGCGTGATTACGCGATTCCTCTCGCACAGAAAATTGACGATCGCCGTGCTGCTGGAGAAGATTTACCCCCGTGGGCAGGCGTCCCGATAGCTGTTAAAGACAATATCTGTCTACAAGGATTTCCGACCACTTGTTCATCGAGGATGTTAGAAAAATTTCATCCTCCTTATAATGCAACTGTCGTTGAAAAAATAAACGCTGCTGCATTAATTCCTATTGGCAAAACCAACATGGATGAGTTTGCCATGGGTTCTTCGACTGAAAATTCGGCATTCGGACGAACGTTCAACCCTTGGGACGTAACTCGTGTCCCGGGTGGTTCCAGCGGTGGCTCAACCGTCGCAGTCAGCGCAGATGAGACCATTCTCTCCATCGGCTCCGATACAGGAGGATCCATTCGTCAACCTGCCGCTTTTTGCTCTGTCACCGGTTTCAAACCGACATATGGACGTGTATCTCGATATGGTTTAGTTGCCTTTGCTTCTTCTTTGGATCAAATTGGTCCCATCACGAAAGATGCGCGGGACGCTGCCGGCTTATTGTCGATCATAGCAGGCCATGATCCTTTTGATTCCACTTCGATCAATCAGCCGGTTCCGAATTATTTGAGCGCTCTCACAGGCGAATGCAAGGATGTCAAAATCGGTATCCCCAAAGAATATTTTATTGAAGGAATGAATCCGGAAATCCAGAAAGCAGTGGAAGACGCTGCTAAAGTATATGAAAATGCAGGCGCCACATGCATCGATATCTCTCTACCTCACACGGAATATGCTATAGCTACCTACTACATGATTTGTACCGCCGAAGCATCCAGTAATCTTGCTCGGTATGATGGTGTTGTGTACGGTTACAGAAGCGGGGCGCCTCAAAGCAATATCGTCGATATGTATTGCAAAACTCGCAGTGAAGGGTTCGGCCCTGAAGTCAAACGCCGAATCATGCTTGGTACATATGTCCTAAGTGCTGGTTATTTCGAAGCTTACTATCGGAGAGCTCAGAGAGTTCGTAATCTGATTAAACACGACTTCGAAACCGCTTTTCAAGAGGTGGATGTTGTTCTTTGTCCGTCAACTCCCTCACCGCCGTTCAAAGCCGGTGAAAAAGTGGACGATCCGCTGGATATGTATCTATCCGATGTATTCACGGCTCCGTTGAATCTTTCAGGTCTACCGGGTATTTCCATCCCCGGTGGTTTCAGTTCGGAAGGATTGCCGATTGGAATCCAATTAATGGGTCCCCCCCTAAGTGAAGATAGACTCTTGAATCTATCCCATACCTTCCAGCTGCATACAGACTATCATAAAAAAAGACCGGTTATTCAATAAGATTGTGTCGATAGATTTTTCTCTTGTGCACTAATTATTTTCTTATCATCTCCCCTGATTTCATATCGAGGGAAAACCAAAAAGGAGTTGAATACTAGTAGAACTGTTATGAGCAATCTCTTTCGGATTATTATGGTTTGTACTGGAAACAGTTGTCGCAGCCCAATTGCAGAAGTGCTGCTCAAAAAGCGGCTGGAAGAAAAGAATTTGATAGCCGGTGTCGAAGTGATTTCCGCCGGCACATCGGCTGTCGATGGAATGCCAGCTTCTGGTGGAGCAATTCAATCTGTCAAGAAATATGATACTGATTTTGAGGGATTTCGATCAAAAATGTTGACGCAAGAATTATGCGATCAAGCGCATTTAATTCTTGTCATGGAACAAGCTCATCGAGATTATATCAATGAAGTTCATCCCACTTCTTCCGATAAAATTCTTTTATTGGGATTATTCTTACCCTCTCAATATCCTTCGGAAATTCCCGATCCTGTTGGGGGCAATCAACAAATTTTCGATGAAACGACAGAATGGATCGATATTGCCGCACAAGAATTGATAAATCAGTGGGATTCTATTAAAGAACGATTCTTTTTGGGCAAAAGAATCATTGCAATAGGTGCGGATCACCGGGGGTTTCAAGTCAAAGAAAATTTAAAAAAGTTCATTGAAGAGTCGGGGCTGCAAATCATCGATTGTGGTACTGTTTCTGAAAAATCCTGCGACCACCCGGATTTTGCCTTTCGAGTGGGAGCGCTTGTATCGCAAGCGAAAGCAGACCGCGGTATCATTGTCTGTTCGACGGGTCACGGAATGATAGTATCTGCGAATAAAGTGCCGGGGATTCGGGCGGTTTTAGCGATCAATGAAGATCATGCCGCTTTGTCACGGTCACATAACAATGCCAACGTATTGACCTTGGCTGCAGATTTTATGGAGAAAGAAAAAATCGAAAATATTGTCCGTGTTTGGTTAAAAGTCGATTTTCTCGGCGGAAAATATCAACGCCGAGTCAAGAAAATTACTGATTTTGAGAACCTATTACGGAATAAACTGTTTTCTCGATAACCTCGTCGAGTACATTCTCAAGAAATACCGAGTATAATAAGACTTACCCTATGAAAACAAGGAGTATGCTTGTGTTAGATAATCTTCGTGCTATTGACCCGGATGTGTATGATGCGATTTTGAAGGAAGTGAACCGGCAGCATCAAAAATTGGAATTGATTGCTTCGGAAAATTTTACCTCAGAAGCCGTATTGGAAGCAATGGGCACACCATTGACCAATAAATATGCGGAAGGCTATCCCGGAAGGCGATATTACGGTGGATGCGAATATGTCGATATTGCCGAGCGTTTGGCGATTGAGAGAGCCATACAATTGTTTGGAGCCGAACATGCGAATGTGCAGCCTCATTCCGGTTCGCAAGCCAATATGGCGTCTTATAACGCCTTAGTCGAGCCTGGCGCAAAAGTAATGGGATTGGATTTGTCCCAAGGAGGACACCTTACTCACGGAAGCCCCGTCAATTTTTCCGGCCATCTTTATAAAATCCACTCCTATGGAGTCAATCGTGAAACAGAGCAGATCGATCTTGAGGATTTTCGGAAAAAAGTAGAAGAAGTTCGTCCTGAATTGGTGATTCTCGGCGCTTCTGCTTATCCGCGATCCTTGGATTTCAAGGCACTGGGGGAAATTATCCATGGAGCGGGTGCGAAGGCATTGGCCGATATCGCTCATATTGCCGGATTGATTGCCGCCGGAGTTCATCCCGATCCTGTTCCATATATGGATATTGTCACCAGCACAACGCATAAAACTTTAAGGGGACCCCGTGGCGGTTTGATACTCTGCAAAGAGGAATTGAAAAAAGAAATCAACAAACAAATGTTCCCCGGCCATCAGGGCGGTCCGTTGATGCACGTGATTGCCGCAAAAGCTGTTGCGTTCAAAGAAGCATTGGAGCCGGAATTCAAAAACTACCAAAAACAGATTATTGCGAATGCCAAAGCGATGGAAGAGACCTTCAAACAAAGGGATATTCGGCTCATCTCCGGTGGAACCGATACCCACCTTCTGTTAATCGATGTCAACCACAATGGCTTGACGGGTAAAGAAGCGGAAAAAGCGCTTGACAACGCCTTTATCACTGTGAACAAAAATATGATTCCATTTGACACGCAAAAGCCGTTTGTCACCAGCGGAATTCGGATCGGAACACCGGCGTTGACTTCACGTGGGATGGGAACCGAAGAAATGAGTAAAATCGCAGGATGGATGTCCGATATATTGGAATCCAAATTAGAGGAGAGTGTAATCGAATCAGTGAAAAAACAGGTCTTGGAATTGGTTGAAGCTTTTCCTTTATATTCAAACTGGCGAAAATTGACTCCTCTCAATGGATAAAAACATGACACAAAAAATGGGGAGAATATCTGCCGATGAAATGTCCATATTGTGGTGAAGACAACGATAAAGTAGTCGATTCGCGTTCTATGTCGGAGGGGGCTATTGTCCGGCGGCGAAGAGAATGTATCCATTGTGAAAAGAGATTCACAACCTATGAGCGCATTGAAGATCTTCCTTTGATGGTCGTCAAACGGGATCTGACACGAGAACCGTTTGATCGTGCGAAAGTTGCAAAGAGTATCCGCATTGCATGCCGAAAACGGCCCGTATCCGAAGAACAAGTCGAGGAAATCACCGCTTCAATTGAACGGCGGCTTATCAATCGCAGTGATCGGGATGTGAAGAGTACAGATATCGGTGAAGATGTTTTGCGGGAACTCTCTCAACTGGATCAGGTTGCGTATGTTCGCTTCGCATCGGTCTATAGGGATTTCAAGGATTTGAATGAATTTTACAATGAATTGTTTCGCTTGAAAAATGAGAAAAAAAGCGCAAAAATCTCATCATCCGAAGGGATGACCAACACTTCCGGATCCCGAAAATCAAAATCCCATAAGATTTCCGAACCCACGTAGTTTTTCTTGTGTGAGCATTCTTGAAGAGATTAAAATAGTATAAATCGACGGCGAAAAAAACAGTATCCGAATGGGATAGAATGACGAATCTTTTCGAAACGAACCTCCAATTGCTCTCCGAATATGATCCGAACTTAGCGGAACGCCTGCGTAGCCATACTCCCTCCAATACCGTTGATATCGCGGTCACACCGCAAGGAAAGCCCGTTCTTCGTGTTCGGCACCAGGATCGAGAGCATTTGGTTCATAGCAGCCGTGACCCTGTACGCGAAGCGGAGCGTTGGGTAGGGGAGATGAAACTTCCGCCGGTTTACAACATGATGGTATTTGGCTGCGGTTTGATGTATCACGTCTATCAACTCGTATTGAAAACGCAAAAATCTCTGCGCCATCTTGTTATTGTGGAGAAGAATATCGACATTCTTCACGCAGCGTTCACCCATGTCGACCTCACGCCTTTTTTACGGTCTCAAACCACTTTTTTTCTCGCGGATCCCACTCCATCTCAAATCCGCGATCTTATGAACCGTTTGCTGACCTCTTTTACGTTGGATGGTCTTGAAATCATCGAACATCCGGCCTCCTGTCAGTTGGATCGTCAATTTTACGATCATGTTCGTTCGATTATCAACGAATGTCTCCAAAGCGGGGAGATTCTTTTGCGGACGAAAGTACAGCTCGGTGGTTTGATTCAAGAAAATCTCATTCGCAATTTTCCGCACGTCTTGAATAATCCTGCGGCTTCCGCACTAGGCTCCTTGCTCTCCCATATTCCCGCTTTCATCGTGGGCGCGGGGCCATCATTGGATTGGAATATTCACCACTTGAAACATGTCAAAGAGAGTGGTGTCATTATTGCGGTCGACACCGTTTTCAAAAAATTGCGGAATAATGGAATCGAACCTCATATCGTTGTAGCGACCGATCCCACTCATTTGAATGAGCGGCATTTTGAAGGAATTACGTCGCTGGATAACTCGATTTTAGCGTTCTCTCCTAGTCTTTACCCCGAAATATTGAAACAATTGAGTGGCACGATGGTATCCTTGCCGCTCGCCGGTTCAAAGTTGTTACGAACTTTAAAGGATACAATAGGCGATCCCTCCTACTTATCCATTGGCACCAATGCCGGACAAACCTGCTTCAATCTTGCCTCCTATATGGGGTGCAATCCTATCATACTGGCTGGAATGGATTTGTCGTTTCCCAAAGAAGGAGGTACAACACATGCCGCTGATACCGCCTTACGCCGCCGCATAACCCTGTCACAATCCCCTGGGAAAATGATTGTCGAATTGATCGGCGATCAACCTGAATTGGAAGAATTTGATCCAATTCTAGTGCCTGCGAACCAAGGGGGAGAGGTTGCCACGAATAAATTCTGGTTTGCCTATCGGCGTTCTCTGGAAGAAGCGATCCATCAAATCAATGCCCGGGTGATCAATTGCACAGAAGGTGGAGCGGTGATAGAAGGAGCGGAAGTACAAAAATTATCTGATGCGATCTCGGAATTTTGTACACGCGATTCCTCGGTCCGAAGCACGTTGCAGATGTCGATTGGCTTTTTCTTCGGTTCTTATGCAAATGAAGGAATCACTGTTTTAAAAGAAAGCCTGAATATTTTGCAGACGGGGAGTGAACAGGCCGTACTTGGCTTGCAGCAATTGGATGAATTGGAATCGTTGAGCCGGCAAGCGCCGTCCGATCCCAATCGGTTGACGCAGCAAATGCAGGCTATTACAAATATCCATATTGCCCTTGTTCAAGATCAAAAAATCTATGTTGTGTTGGATGAAGCGGCTGACCGCGTATTGTCTCCTTTTCTAAAACTTGAAACCCGTGCTTCAGAAGATGAATCGCCTCTTGTAAATGCAAAGAGAATGATTGAACGCTACCGCCCTTATTTTGGTGGAATGAAAGATCTCTGTGATTATTTTTCAACCGTTATTCATGAAACCCTGGACTCGATGGATATGCCGGATTTCTCTTTTTGATCAGCGGCGGTCGGGATGTTTTCCCCATTCTTCAGCGCGGTCGGGATTATAGTTTGGATTCTTTGCCGGCATTTCAGCGTCGACCGATTTGCGCCACGTCTCCAACTTCTTTTGCAATGTTTTTGCGATGTCCGGATATTTGGATACCAAATTGTTTTTCTCGCCAATATCTTCTTTCAAATTATACAATTCCTGATGATGATCTTCGAAAAATTCGATGAGCTTCCAATTTCCCTCTCGGATGGCTCCGGCCGGTGTGGAGTGATGATAGTGGGGATAGTGCCAGAAAATCGCATCACGCTCGAACGAACCGTTTTGTTCGAGGAGAGGAACAATGCTTTTGCCGTCGAGGGTATGTTCGGAAGCGGATTGGGCGCCGGCAATCTCAAGCATTGTGGGATAGAAATCGACACTGGTGACGGGTACATCGCAAAGGGAGCCGGTTTCGATGACACCAGGCCAGCGCACTATGAGAGGTTCACGAATACCGCCTTCGTATAAGGTTCCTTTTTCGTCTCGCAGTGGGGCATTGGTAGTTACAATGGGTCCGTCACCGGTAAACTTTTGCCGTAAGCCGCCATTGTCAGAGAAAAAGATGACGACCGTATTATCCCTGATCCCGCACTCGTCGATTTTGTGGAGAATTCGTCCGACGCTGTGATCAACGTGTTCAACCATGGCGGCATAGATGGGATTATTGATCCCGGTTGGTGGTTTAGTCTTTTTTTCGTATTTTTCGATCAGTTCTTTTCTGGCCTGTAATGGAATGTGAACGGCATAATGGGTGAGAAAGGCACAGAAGGATTCATTTTTATGTTTTTCGATAAATTGTTCACATCTTGTGGTCAGCACTTCTGCTTGATAAGCGTCCTCATCCAAATCCATTGTGGGAGTGGTGCGGAAGTTGAAATGAGGGCCGCCGGTGACGAGCATTTCATCGAAACCTTGTTTATCCGGAAAATGATTACGCCCGCCCAAATGCCATTTTCCAAAAAGGCCGGAGACATAACCGGCGGATTTGAGCGCTTCGGCAATGGTGACAGATTCGAGTGGAAGATATTGTGTTTTGTTGATTGGCACACGAAGCTTTTCATATGGCCGCCAATGGCCGGTAATAAAGTCGGTAATTCCGACACGAGCGGGGTATTGGCCCGAAACGATGCTTGCGCGGGTGGGCGAGCAGACCGGGCAGGCGGCGTAGGCATCGGTGAAGCGCATTCCTTCCCTGGCAAGACGGTCAATATGGGGAGTTTCATGAAATCGGTTGCCATAGCAACTGATATCCGCCCAGCCGAGGTCGTCGACAAGGATAAAGACAAAATTCGGCTTTTGTAAATGGGCTGAAGCGTGTGTAATCCTATGGAGCCATGCGGGAGTGCTTACCATCGCTGTACCCAGGCCTATGTTTTTTATGAAATTGCGTCTGCTTTGATTTTGTGTATTCATGATCACTCCTATGATTGTGCGATTTTTTCGGATCACCTCGAGAAAATCGTTTTTTATCCCTTCAAATCCATTGTCTTGAATCGATTCAATATCTTCATTCAATAAGTCTTTGGCATACCTGTCAAAGCCAGTGTCTTATTGATTTCTTAAGCTTGATAGCAGAAGATGGTGATTGCTTTCCGTTTCTGGTTGAGTTTTTCTTCAATGACTGATAATCTTGCTAGGTCGTTACGAAAGCATTTTTTCAAGAAGGAGAAATGAAATAATGAAACTATGGCGAAAATCGTACTGGTGGTTCGTGTCGATGTTGTCCATTTTCTTGGTAGGCACTTTTTGTGCGGTGGGTAGTGAGAGCACAAGCGAAGAAAAATGGATCCCCTTATTTAATGGCAAAGATCTCGAAGGATGGGTGCCAAAGATCAGGGGATATGAATTGAATGAGAACTTCGGAAATACCTTTCGGGTGGAAGACGGTATTTTAAAAGTGTCTTTCGATCAGTACGACAAGTTCGACAACCGTTTTGGCCATCTGTTTTATATGAAGAAATTTTCTCATTACCGGATTCGTGTAGAATACCGGTTCGTCGGCGAACAAACTCCCGGCGGTCCGGGTTGGGCATTTCGCAACAGTGGCATCATGTTACACTGCCAGGCTCCGGAAAGTATGCGCAAGGATCAGGATTTCCCCGTCTGCATCGAAGCACAACTTTTGGGCGGAAGCGGCTCCGGTGAACGCACTACGAACAATCTCTGCACACCTGGAACGCATGTGGTCATGGACGGTGAATTGATCAAGCGCCATTGCACTTCATCCAAATCGAAAACATACCACGGCGATCAATGGGTGACGGCGGAATGCGAGGTCCACGGCGATTCCGTCATTAAGCATTATGTGAATGGGGAACAGGTAATGGAATATGAGAAACCCCAACTGGATGAGAGTGACTCTGATGCCGCTAAACTCATCGAAGAGAATAACGAAGAGAAAATGTTGTCGGAAGGGTATATTTCTTTGCAGGCGGAAAGTCATCCTGTCGAATTTCGGAAGGTGGAAATATTTATATTAAAATAATAAAGGGAATGTAATCCAATGACGGCACAGATACTCGATGGAAAAGCCTTGGCTCAAACGATTCGCGATGAAGTAAAACAACAAGTGGATGCTTTTATTCAAGAGACATCGATTCAACCGGGATTGGCGGTTGTGTTGGTGGGGGAGCATCCGGCATCCAAAGTGTATGTCAGAAATAAAGGAAAAGCATGCGTCGAGGCAGGCATGAATTCAATTCAACACAAACTCCCAGCGGAAACACCACAGGAGGATTTGCTGGCTTTGGTTGATCAGCTGAACGCTGATCCGGCAGTACACGGCATTCTTGTCCAACTGCCAGTACCCGATCAGATCGAGGCGATTACAGTTCAAGAACGAATTGATCCGCTGAAAGATGTGGACGGATTACATCCGATCAATGTTGGGCGGTTATCGATCGGACTCGATTGCCTGGTTGCATGTACCCCAATTGGGGTGATCAAAATTCTAAAACGCGCACAGATACCATTGAAAGGAAAACAAGCGGTCATCATTGGTCGCAGTAATATCGTTGGGAAACCGATGATACAACTGCTATTGCAGGAACACGCGACGGTTACTGTTTGCCATTCCCGCACACAGGATTTGGCAGGAGTAGCCCGAGGAGCGGATATTCTCATAGCGGCCACAGGCCAAATGCATATGGTGCGCAAGGATTGGATCAAGCCGGGAGCCGCGGTCATCGATGTCGGAATTAGTTTCGAAGAGGTTGACGGCAAATACAAACAAAGAGGGGATGTGCACCGCGCCGAAGCGGAAGAAGTGGCAGGCTATCTTTCCCCCTCCCCCGGCGGACCGGGACCGATGACAATTGCGATGCTGATGAGCAACACGTTGAAGGCAGCCCGGATGCAGCTGGCCGCCAAGAAGTAAACAGCACTTCGTATGCGATAAGGAAGGGACGTACAATTGTGCGTCCCTTTGTCATTATAGATGGAAGCGGTTCGTGAAATGTTAACATAACGAGTGAATCGGTTCGGAGGTTGATGATGTTTCAAAAAATAGTTCATTATTTTGTTTTTTTCTTAATTTTCGGATCTTGTCTTGTAGGGAGCAGTAGTCTCTTGGCAGAAGAATATCGCGGCGAGTGGATTTGGCATCCGGAACTCGATCCACAGGTTACCAATCAATTCACCTATTTCCGGAAAGTATACGATCTTACCAATCCCCCCGCGAAGGCAGAAATTCTTTTCGCGGCGGATGCCAATGCCCGTTTAATCGTAAACGGACAGATTTTGCGGCGAAAGGTGACGCGGTATCATCCCGACTTTGTGCGTCCCGAAAAAGTCCAAATCGGACCGTACTTGAAATCGGGAAAAAACACTGTTTTGATCCTCCATCATAATTGGGGAACGACCAAGAATTTTCAACGGCAAGAAAAACGCCGGGCCGGTGTGTTGATTCAAAGTATCGGAGATTTTCATGAGTTCAATACAGATACCAGCTGGCGAACGGCGAGAGCGCTGCAGTTCATCGAGCATGAACAGCAGATCATCGGTGTCATCGGGGATTTACGGATTCGCTTTCCTGTGATGATCGAGGGCGGTTTAAAAGTAGAAAATTTGTGTAAACCATCCTATCGTGAATCGCCACCGCTGGATTGGATGAGCGCGACATCCATTGAAGAACCAATCTGGACTGTACAGTATGATTTTTTCCCGAAGCCTCAAAGGGAATATTTCTTCAATGTCCAGCGTTTGATTGCAGCAGGAACGATTGCCTATCCGGAAATCTTCGACGCGAATCCGGAGATCATGAAACCGGATGTTTCTTTCCCGAACTTGATGGAGAAAGCCGAATACCGCAAAAACAATCGTTTGACGCAAGACTGGAGTCTTTTTCCTTTGGGAGAAGAAATCAAGATACAAGGCAAACCTGGAGAGACGATCTATCTTATATTTGATTTTCACCAACCCATTCACGGCTATCCGGTTCTACAATGCATTACCGAAACACCGAATACAGCTGTTTCTTTCGGCTATTGTGAATTAAATGTATCGCCCTATGACGGAACCTGTCATATTGATCCAAAAACGGGAAAAATCCGAACGCAGGGAGTTGTCGGTCAATTTTACGGAGACCGTTATTTCACGGCAGGGAAGGGCACCGTGGAAAACGTGGAGTTTCCCGATGAGCGAACGGCACGCTACCTGACCATCCATGTGACGTTCCCATCCACGACAAAAGAAGAATCAACATTGACACTGAAAAAATTGGGGATGATCAAATCACAATATCCGATAGTATGGAAAGGCAGTTTCAAATGCGGAAATCCCCGCCTTGAGCAGCTCATTGAACTTTCGAAAATCCACGCCGAAATCACGATGAGTGACACCTATGTAGACACCCCGGGCAGAGAAGACGGCCAATGGCTGGAAGATATCCGCCTGCGCGCAAAAGTGGCAGAAACCTGGTTCGGCGATTCGGATTTACGTATGTTCACCCTCCTACACGCCCAAGAATGCCGCGAGAACGGCCGATTTCTCAGCTTCGCCCCGCAGTCCTTCGTCAAAATCACCGGCTGGGATTGGGGAATGCAATGGATCACGATGCTCTACGACGAATGGAAATGGAGAGGAATTGATGCCAAGAATAATCAACCAAAGCCTTCGCTGTACCATTTCGCAGATACGCTGGTGGAGTATACCAATCTGTTGCTGGAATGTGTGGATGAAGAAGGACTCTTCCGCACCAACAATGTCTTTGCCGATATCCGCGTGGGAAGCCATTCGAAACGTCCGGAAGATGTCAGTGTCATTGTCCATTGTTGGTTGATCGAGCGCTTGCGGCAAGCAATTGTATTGGCGCAGGAATTCGGCTTAGAGGATCAAGCGAAGAAATGGGAACGCACCCGGCAACGTATGATCGATGCCTTTCATCAGCGTCTTGTGATTCGCGAGAAGGGTAATGTCTCCTATGCCGCTGATGTACTGGATTCCGAAGAAAATCGTTTGTTGGGCAAAAGCCAGGCGGCACAGATATCAGTCATCGAAGCCGGTTTGTTTACAAAAGAAGAAAGTAAAAAGATATTGGAAGTATTTTTCCCGCCGCCATACGGAAAGGCAACGGAAGGAATAGAACCGTGGAACAATCCGACTTATTTATACCGTGCATTGAATGTTTTGACAAATAACGGCTTGGGAGAGAGAGCGCTTGCCCATCTACTCCGGCGCTGCGATCCTTACCTGCCGTTTTCATCAACCAATCAAGTTCCTTATACTCTCCAAGGTCCTTTAGGAGGACCGTTGCCGGAATACTTTATCACTCATCAGGAAATGGAGTTACCGAAGGGTACGGCGTGTTCAGGGCAGCCCGGAGACCCGACCGGCTCCCACGGCTGGGCGGCGGTAGCGTTGCTCTGGATGCATGATGCCATACTGGGTGTGACTTGGGATCACGATGAAAATGGCGAGCCGGGAGGCAAAGTCACGATTGCGCCGAATACCTTCGGTCTTCCCTTTGTCTGTGGCCATGTGATGACACCGAAAGGTGAAGTTTTTGTAAATTGGGAACCGGGAAGGCACCGGTTGGAGGTTGAGATTCCAAGAGGTGTCACGGCGTCTATAAAGTTGCCGTTTGGAGACGGATGGAGTCTTCTCGACACCCCGCATGAAGCAAAAGTCCAGCAAGAAGGAAAACAAGAATTTGCGGTTCGGGGATGTGGTGAGTATGTTTTCGGACTGTAGATTTGTAGGATGAATTCGTATGGAATAATCAAATAGGGAGCTGGAATTAGGCATAAGCATCAGTAATTTGTGGAAGGAAATATGCTCCCTTGTTGATATAGCAATGGGCAACACTATAATAGTATTGAATAATAGATCACCGTACTGGATTTTTATAGATACTCGAACTTCATCATTTTTTATGGAATCATGATCCGTCAGATAAAAGAGGAATTTGAAATGAAACCCAATGAACTTTTGCAAGAAATAGAAAAGTTAGATTTACCAGAAAAACTTATGCTTGTTGGAGAGATTTGGGACCCCATCGCTCTCAACCATTCGGAAGTTCCTTTACCGAAATGGCAAAAAGATGAACTCGATAAACGATACGGAGAATATAAAAGTGGAGAACTTCCACTCCATGAATGGAACGTATATGAATAATCCGATTACTTCAATATTTGACTTAAGTCCGTCTGAAAAACTTCAACTGGTGGAAGATTTGTGGGATGACCTTGCGGCAAATCCTGAGGATGTCCCAGTTTACGATTGGCAGAAAAAAGAGTTATCTCGCCGAAAAACGAATTTCATTCAAAATCCTGCATCGGGACTTTCTTGGGAAGAAGTCAAACGAAGATTGCGTAACCGTTATGACCGCTGAAATCATCTTTGCGCCAGAAACTGAGCAAGATTTAGTAGAAGCATACGCTTGGTATGAAGACAGACGAATAGGATTGGGGGAAGATTTTTTGAGTTGTATTGATGCTTGTATTGAGACAATCCGTCGTTCCCCGGAAATCTATCCAAAGGTCTTTGAGAACTATCGTAGAGCTTTGATTCGCCGTTTCCCCAATGCCCGAACGAACATTTCATCATTCGGACAAATCGATACGGGATAAGGATGAGAATATTTGACAATTGGAAAATACTCTTGATCAAATCTTCAATCACGCTTGAGCATCTTGTATACGGATATCATCTTATTTATTTCGGCCCAATCATTTTCTCCGGCCTGACCAATTTATCGAATTCCTCTTCGGATAAAATCCCTAAAGCAACCGCCGCTTCTTTCAGCGTCAGGTTTTCCTTGTGCGCTTTCTTGGCTATGGAGGCGGCTTTGTCATATCCGGTATGCGTATTCAATGCAGTAACCAGCATGAGTGAGCCATAGAGGTTTTGATTGATTTTGTCGACATTTGGTTCGATGCCGACCGCACAGCGCTCGTTGAAGCATTCGCAAGCATCTGCAAGCAGGCGGATGGATTGGAGAAGGTTATAGATCATAACCGGTTTGAACACGTTCAGTTGAAAATTCCCACACGCGCCGGCGAATCCAATAGCCGCGTCGTTGCCCATGACCTGGACAGCGACCTGCGTCAATGCTTCGCATTGGGTTGGATTCACCTTACCGGGCATGATGCTGGAGCCGGGTTCGTTTTCAGGAATAAGGAGTTCTCCAATACCGCAACGGGGCCCGGATGCATAAAAGCGAATGTCATTGGCGATTTTAAAGAGAGAGGCTGCCAGTGTTTTCATCGCGCCGCTCGCCTCGACAACGGCATCATGGCTTGATAACTGTTCGAATTTGTTTTCAGCAGTCACGAATGGCAGATCCGACAGTTCGGCAATTTTTTGCGCTACCTTTTCGGCAAACCCTATCGGTGTATTCAAGCCGGTTCCCACCGCTGTACCACCCAAAGCCAGTTCATAGAGATGAGGCAAGCAGTGATCGATGCGTTTCAAACCGTGTTTCAATTGAGTGGCATAACCGGAGAATTCCTGCCCGACGGTCAACGGGGTCGCGTCCATCAAATGCGTGCGTCCGATTTTGATGACATCCATGAACTGTTTCGATTTTTCCTCGAAGGTATTCATCAGTTTTGTGACCATCGGAATCAAGCGGCGGTGGATTTCCAGGGCGGCGGCAATATGCATGGCGGCCGGGAATGTATCGTTCGAGGATTGGGATTTGTTGACATCGTCGTTGGGATGGATTGGGCTTTTGCTTCCGAGTTCTCCCCCGGCGATTTCAATGGCACGGTTGGCGATCACTTCATTGCTATTCATATTGGTTTGAGTCCCGCTGCCCGTTTGCCAGACGACGAGAGGAAAATGTTCGTCCAATTTTCCCTCAATCACTTCGTCAGCTGCTTGGACGATCAAGTCTTTTTTGGCATCCGGGAGGACGCCGAGATCGTGGTTTGCCAGTGCGCAGGCCTTTTTCAAAATTCCAAAGGCTTTGATCATTTCGCGCGGCATGCGTTCAAAACCGATCTTGAAATTCATCAACGAACGAGCGGCTTGTGCACCATAATAAGCGTTTTTCGGTACCTGCATCTCCCCCATCGTGTCTTTTTCAATACGATAGTCCATAATTTATCTCCCATGTTTTTGGATATGGTGGGTGGCAAGGGGATCACAACATCGGGCAATCACACACGATTGCCCCTAGGTGGTGCAGAACACAAATACGGGCAATCATGCCCCTACAGTATGTAACAATGTAGGGTAGACCTATGTGTCTACCCAGATTTGTGTCTACCCGGTTTTAGGACAGCCTTTGACATATTGCCCTTACTACCCCGCTGCTTTAAATAGTAAAAAATCTGAAATACCATTACCAACATATTTTGTGCCGCAAAAGGGAGAAAAATCAAGTTCTTGCTGATATCCTTTGTAGAGAACAAACGTTTTTCTTCGTGAATGGATTTGTCAAAGTCATTTTGTTGAGTTGGATTATTGAGACAACGCGATCAAAAGAAATCAATCGTAGCTATGAAATATATTCCTTATTATTCTCTCATACTATTATTTTTAACCATTTCAAATGGGTACACCGTGGTTCCTGACGAATCGTCAAGTGAGTGGCGATATTCGCTGAATGGTGAGTGGAAATTTGCATATCGTGCCGAAATAGATGAATTGCTCGATCAGTCATTTTATACTGAAGAGTTGGATGAAACGGAATGGAGGACGATTTCGGTTCCGAGTTATTGGGAACTCTCCGGATTTGCTGATCCGATATTTGGAAGGTATGGAAAAGGAACCGGCTATTATCGGTATCGGTTTATGGTTCCGCGGCTGTGGGAAGGGCGGCAGATTTACCTGCAATGGAACGGAGTACTTCCTTCTATGGAAGTGTGGTTGGATGGCAGGTTTGCCGGGAACTGGGATCATGGCTCCAGTCCTGCTCAATGCAATATCACTGAGTTTTTGAAAGTGGGAGAAACTCATCTTTTGGCTGTAAAGGTCAATGCCGGTACGGCATGGAAGAACAGACCCTTCGAGACATGGGCATTGTCCGGTATTTATCGCGAGGTTTTTTTATTTTCCGTGCCGTCTTTGTGTTTGAACAGCCTGATTGTGGATACGGAAATCAATCCGGAAGGGAAATCCGGCTTGCTCAAATTGAAGTTCGATCTGCAATCGTTTGAAAAAAAAGCCGGTTTTGACGAAGTGACTGTCAATGTGAAGATCTCCGATGCGGAAAGAAATGAAGTGGGGCAAATTGAAATTACTTATTTCAAAATAGAGGAGAATCATGCATCTGCGGAAATTTCTCTGCCCATTCAAAATCCGAAATTGTGGACTGCCGAGTTTCCTTATTTGTATACACTGAACATCGAACTTCGAAGAAATGGGCTACGCCTGCAATCCATCGAGAGGCAGATCGGTTTTCGGCAAATCTCCATTCAGCGCGATGTGTTGTTATGGAATAGGGAACCGATTCGATGTCGAGGGATTTGTTATACCGGCCTCGATCCGTCAGCCGGTTTAGCCCTATACGATGAAGCATGGATGCGGGATCTTGAGTTGATGAAGCGGGCGAATATCAATACGATTCGGGTAATCGAATGGTTGCCTCATCCGCGCTTTCTTGAATTGTGTGATCAAATGGGAATGTATGTCATTTGTAAGGCACCACAGAGCCTTTCTAATCTTCCAGCTCATACTCCTTATGGCTTTCCAGGAATTCAAGAACCGTATCTGAATCATCCTTCCATTCTCGCCTGGATCGTGGAAGAGGAGAATGGGGCCGCTGGGGAGATTCGTGAACAGATAAAAAGAATCCAAAATGCCGATCCCAGCCGACCGGTTCTTTGGTTGGGGAACTCGGAGAAACATGTTCCGGAAGAGGCTGATATGCTGTCAACTTCATTCCCATCCGTTGATGAATTGAAACGGCTTGGCCGGGAGAACAAACCGGTCTTGGTGGCAGAACACACGCACGCGTTGGATACCGCTTTTGAAGGATTGCAAGAATTTTGGGAAGAAGTGTTGGGTAATCGGGAACTGGCGGGCGGAATGATTTGGCGGTTCGCCGACCAGGGAATTCATCGAGCGATTGCACCGGAGCAGGCAATCAACTCCCGGCAGAATCCATTCACACTCGACTTGTATTCTTCAACACCGTCGAAGGATGATATTATCGATGGTGAAACAATCCTTGATTGTCACGGGATGTATGGATTGGACGGCATCGTCGATGCTGATCGAACACCTCAGACGGATTATTGGCAGACGAGGCGAGTCTATTCACCGATTCATATCGAGGAAACGGAACGAAACGTCAAGCTGGGGAAAAATGTCATCGAATTGACGCTCCGAAATGAATATGATTTTACAAATTTACGAGAAACGTCATGTCAATGGTTTTTACAAAAAAACAAAACGGCGGTAGACAGTGGAACCATTCTCTTTGATCTGGAACCTGGCAAGACAATGGAGATGGCTGTGACTGTGGATATTCCGGAAGATATTACGGATTCTGAGTATGCCCTCCGGATTCATTTTACCGATCGGTGGGGATATGCAGTGTATGAACATGCCGTGCGTTTGAAACCGGATCGCTGGGAGGAATCTTTCGTGATGCGCCTGCGGGATTTGGAAAAGGACGAAAACTGGGCAATTCAGGCGGATAACGAAGAAGTGCGTGTCGATCATCGTGACTATGTGTTTCGGATGAATACCTGGAACAATTCATGGTTTCTGATGACGAGGGAGCATCATGTGCGGTTGATCACGGGAGGGCCGTTCATTCGAATCGGGCGCAATCCGACCTTGGCCGAACGAATTCAAGAACGAGAGCGTGATAATTTTTCAATTCCACCATCCCCTATGATTCGAAATCTTGTGGTCAAAGACCGAAATATCGATAAAAAAAATAAAGATGTCGAAATTCAAACTCTCTATTTTCCTGCTCAAGAATTTCCATCCGTTTCTCCAATGGATGCATTGGACGAGATATTACAGGCTCGAATCGATCTCTTGATTTCTCCATATGGTTTCTGCGATGTAGGGTATGAGTTTTTCCCATCAGATAGGGAAGAGCAGTATCTCGAGTTAGGACTTTCTTTTTTGGTTCCTCCAACTTTTCATCAAATATCGTGGTTGGGGACTGGTCCCTATCCCACTTATCCTGGGAAAGAGGCATTGTCGATTTTTGGGGTATTTCAATATTTATTACAGACGGATCAATTTTTCACCGGCACCCGATATCCAGTCGATCTTGTCGCATTGACGGATGACCGGGGGTATGGGCTGGGTTTGATGATGATCCATGGGAAAATCGGGATTGAACCGACAGAAGAAGGAATTCTTGTGAGTGTTCTTTCTGCGGTTGCAGGACAGGGAACCAAAAATCGACAAACGGCATATTCTTTGGTCTCCGATCTTTTGCCGAAATCAAAACGTGTCGCGATTTTCCGGATGATTCCCTTGATCCGCGGTCGTTATCCAAAGTTGTTTGACGATGTATTTTTTGCAAAATGAGTTTGTTCTTTAAATAGAAGGATATGTTCCTTCATTCCGGCATCATGAAGGAATAAAATGATTTTGATTACTTTTTTACTAGTGGATGAAGGAGAACTGATCGATGCCCGGAGTGAAACGAATCAATGCAGTTTTTATTTATGTGAAGAATATGGAAATGATGAAACGATTTTACGGAGAGACGCTCGGTTTGGGATTACCGGTCGTCGAAACCGATATGTGGGTGGAATACGAACTCGACGGATCGAATCTCGCATTGCATTTGGGGGATTCAAATGTACTTTCCCAATCGAAGCCGGTTCGCAATACAGTGCGGTTCAGTATGGAAGTGGGAGATATCGAATCTTTTGCGAAAAATCTGCAGGAAAAGGGGGTGGAGTTTTCTTTTTTACCACGCAAAGATTTCGGTTCGTTTTTGGCGGAATTCAAGGATCCGGAGGGAAATTTTTTGCGGATCATACAATTTGTATGAATGAACAACGCTGGTAAATTTACTTCTGGAAACAGCTATCTTTTCGTTCGATGGTTTTCTCGTTTTTCCCCGATAGAATTAGGAATATTTAATCTGCCTATTGGTGAAGGGGATAGAATCGACATCTCATGATGACTTAGTGGCAAAGATCATTGAGATATTGTTCTAGATTGGTATAGCCGTCATGATCTTGATCACCGTTTCGATCTTCCGGATTTTGGGGATTGAATCCATGGTTTTTTTCCCATGCGTCGGGCATACCATCCTTATCTGTATCAAATGGAGGTGGAAGCGTATCTAAGGGGGGCCATCCGCCAACCTCTTCCTGACTGTTAATGATTTTTCCTGTCCGTTGTTGAATGTTGTCAATGATGCGCCTGTCAACCGCATCCCGAGTCGGCAAACTTGCTCCTCCGGATGCCATAATTCGGTGGAAAGCAGTCCATGCATCTTCCTCTTGAATCGGACCGGTTTCAAATGGTCGGTTTTGTTTATAATTTTTGACCTGTTTGCCAGTCCAATCCTCATCAAAAATAACCAAATCCCATTGATTATCCGGTATGTTGAAATCATATACATTGCCCTCGAAGAATGATCGGTTATAGAGTGAGCCGGTTCGATAAGCTTTTCCGTTGTTTTTTGAATTAACTCCGGGGATCAGGAAATTGCCCACATAATTTAGGCGGGTTACACTTTGCTCATCGCTGTTATATCCTGCATAACTGCCACCCCAGTTGTAAATCACGTTGTTTCTGAAATCCAGCAATAAACCTTCGGGATCCTCTTCATGAGGATTGTGATCATAATTCCCTGGCCGCGGATTTCGTCCACGATTATGGGCGTACAGATTATGGTGAAAACTGTATTGAGCGCCGCCTGTGCCACGAATGAGGGAACCAAAACCATGATTATCGGGATTCAGTGCTTCGGTGATAAAGCACCACTGCACAGTGACCTGAGTCAGTGAGGGATCACCGGTCGATGCGGATAACGTCTCATCCGTGCTCCAACTGGCGGAACAATGATCGAGAATGATATTTTTTCCTTTGCTGATACTGATCGCATCTCCCTCATCGCCCTGGTCACCTAATCGGCAGCGCAGGTAACGTACAATGACGTCATGCGTTTCGATGACCAATGAGTCATCTTTGAGACAGATTCCATCTCCGGGCGCGGTTTGCCCGGCAATAGTGATAGAGGGATTTTGAATCCGGAGCGTATTTTCGAGGACAATAGTTCCTGAAATGTCAAATACAATAGTGCGTGGGCCTTCCTGCTCCACCGCCCAGCGCAAACTGCCGGAACCTTGATCTTCAAGCGTTGTGACACGATAGACCTCTCCACCCCGTCCCCCTTTGGCATAAGCGCCAAATCCTTCGGCTCCCGGAAACGCGAGGAGTTGCTTTGTGGAACTGGACGTTTCCATGGAAAACATTTGGTGTACGTTGAAAAGCAGGAGAAAAGCGAAAAGGATACTTGTTTTGAGACAATACATAAAATACTCCTTATGAAAGATTGGACAAGGATATTGTTTTGTTTGTATCGTGTATTATAGACTTTTTGAAAGTTTTTCTGCCACCCCTATTGAGTTCGGCTGAGGAGCGTCTCGGAGATCACTTCAATACCGGAGAGGATCGGTTGCTGGATTGTACTGGATTCGCTGGGATCGAGGGTGATCAGCAGGTCTTGAGAGACCGGGATATTTCGGAATTCTTTTATCAGGCTGTGGCGAATCTTTTCTGTTTCGTTCAAAATATCAAAATCTTGTAAGACTTTTCGGTCTTGGATAGAGACGTTGAAAATCCGGTCACCTTGATTGAGTTGTTCCGGTTCGGCGAAGATAAGGCGAACGGTGTATGTTTGCGCTGGTTGGGGGGTATCTGAAAGACGTAGGGAAATCTTTCTCACACCTTTTATTCCCGATGCCGCTACCCATTTCAGATCCTCGCCGCTGAAACGGGAGGTATGATGGTGGAACCAGAATGCTGTTTCCGGTTCGGTGTGAATCGTGACTTCCGGTGACGGACTTCCCTTTTGTGGATACTCCAACCAAAGGGTACCATTATCCGCTCGGCGGTCTCCAGGCGCACCGAGATTGATACCGACACGTTTAATTTCCCCCTCGCCAGCGCTGAACGGATTGAAAGTCCATATTTCGACGCCGGGATCGTGAATCATGGCGAGAGACGATTGATTCTGATAACTGCAAGAACAGGTACGAGTATAATCCGGGGCGTTGAGAAGACCGTTGGCGGCGATAAGGTTGGATGTACAACCGGATTTGAAGCCGCCGAAGTTACCGGTTCCTCCGTCGCGTTCGAGATCGTAAAAACCGGCGGCGGCAGAGCGGAAGGTCAGGAGATGTTCACTGCCGATGGCGTAATTGCAGCCGTAATTTCGCTTGAACATCCACGGTGTTTCTTCGCCGGTGAGAGGATTGGTGCGCATTTTTTGTTCACCCGTTCGAAGGTTGAAGGCATAGGGTTCTGTGATGATGGTCTCATCGTGAAGAATACAGGGACCTCCATAGCGCGCTTCGTTTCTCCATAATCGTTTACCGTCTTTCCCACGATAGGCAGCCATTCCTTCATCCGGTTCGCCGGCCAGCATGTCTCGGGAGTCACGGCAGGCTTGCAATAAAATATCCCGTTCAGCTGAATAACCCAACCACGTACCGAAGATGTTTTCCGTGGAACTCCAAAGAATGTTGCCGGTTTTGATATCGAAAGCCAAAAGACGCGGGGTGCCAAGAAACGTTTTTCCACGTCGTTTCAATTTTTCAATTACCGCATCCGGCATACGGTCAATACAGAAAAGTTTGCCATTCCCGGCGACAATGGTATTGTGGCGAAATCCCAATTCCGAATTGAATGTCCAAAAGACATCGCCTGTGTGTCTGTTCATTACGATTAGGCGTTTGCTGGATGTGATGTCGAAATTGTAAAAAGGTTTACGCTTGCTGCTCAGATCCTCAAATTCTACGGCTTCTTTATACTCCACAATATCCGCGCCGGCGATAAGGTAGTCATCATACACACCGATATAGCCCCAGTGCGGTTGAGTTTTATCGGTGGGGAGCATGGGCAGTTCGATTTCGATAATTGTTTCACCGCTTACGGGATCGAGAACCTGGCATTTTTCACCTTCGAGAATATACACTTTATCCTTTGTCACGACATAATTCGTTCCTCGCGCGTTGGCGCCGGGAATGTGGATTTGATTGTAGGCCGGGTCGAGTGGAGTATCTTTATAGGTATCGTCATAATAGACTCCATAATTTCCAAGGTTTTCGAAGGTTCGTTTCCATAGCACACGGCCGGTATAGACATCTCGGGCACTGAGCGAGTCGATGCCTTCGATATACAATCGGCCGTCGACGATCTGCTCGGGAGGCCCATGGCCATGACGGGGGAGGACATCGGTGTTGGAACTGCCCCCGAACCAAAGAATACCGAGAGGAAGTTTGACCAATTGGTCATCCGATTTCACGGTGTTGGCGATATCCCCGTATTGGTGTGTCCAATTGGCGGAACCGGGGAGAGCGCCTTCGCGAATCAGAAGCAAGAATCCATCGGATTCGATGAGTTTCGCTTGAGGGAATTTGCACTGTTGGATGGCTTTGACAATGGATAGCGTGTTGTCTGACTCGGGTCTCATACAAATGACACCCCCATAGGGGCGGACGCTTTTATAAATATTTTCATATAGCTCTTGGTCTTTGATAGCGTCGATCGATTTCGTGTCTTCGAAAATGGTTAGATTCGCGAGATAAGGGGGAGCGGGAAAAGTCGTTGGATTTCCGACTTGAACCGATAACCGCTTTCCATACAAATCGGCCTCCGTGAATTGTTTTCGCAGGCGATCGACTTTTTCCCGGTCCGGATCGACGGCAATCACGTTCAAATTGGAATGGCGAACGAGCGCTTCTGCCAGGTCACCGTTTTCCAGGCCGTAGACGAGGCAATAGCCATCTTTTTGTTTGGTGATATTGAGGATGGCTTTTGCCTCTGCGATGGTTTTACCATCCAATGGTTTTGATTTTGTTTCATAAGGATAGTTGACGGGATCGGTCTGTTCTCCCCCGAACGTGTATATTCGGCCTTCCAGAGTCACGACGAAAAGTTTGTCATCCGCAGCGACGATTCTCGCGACGGTTCCATCGATTTCGGATGTCCATGATATTTGTGGTCTTTGATTCGGGGTGGAAAGATCGAGAGCGGTCACTATGTTATGGCCGCCTGCATAGAGCTGGTTACCTGCCTTGATCAGGTCACCTCGGCTGTCAACCTCGAGTTCCCATAGTTTGTCTAGGATCCATTCTCTTTCCGTTTTGACCTGGACTTCGTGGGTATCCGAATCTTTGACGATCTCTTCCCGTTCAACGCATTTCATATTGGCATAGTCGAAAGCAGTGATTGATTCACCCAAACAGTAGAAGGCATCCCCTGTGAGGACAGGGATATTTCCGAAGCGGGGGAGCACTCTATCCCCGGTTTCGAGATCGTATATTGTAGTGACTTGATCACGATGATAGTTGATAAATTTGTCGTCAATGGCGCACACAAAAGCGCCGCCGGTTTTGTTATGACGGGCGAGTTGATAGTATAAAAGTTCACCGGTATTTCGGTCGAAACAAGCGGGAACCGACCGGCCTCCGGGGACGAGAAGTTTGTCGCCGGCCACCACGAAAATTCCCTGCGGGGCAATGCTGGCAAAGGAGGGAGAATTATGGGGTTGATTCATAAAGGTTGAACTTGAACTGTCATTTACCCATATTTCCTCGCCGGTCTCCGCATCCAACGCGTAGATGAACACTCCCATAAACGGCCAAATACCCGAGGCAAAGTAGACAATGCCGTCTTTGAGCACCGGACCTCCACGCGCAGGCCAGGTTGAAATCAAGCGTTCATTGCCTAAGATTTTCCGGTCAGAAGGAGTGCCTCGATATTTCCAGAGCAACTCACCGGAGTCTGCGTTCAGACAGTACAAACAACCGTCATCGCTGACGAAGTAGATTTTTCCCTTGCCGCCAACCGGTGGAAAGCGAACGGGACCGCCGACGTGAAACGCCCATTTTTCTTTTCCGGTATCCGTATCCAGGGCAACCATCCGGTCGGAGGCATTGGAACCGAAGTACATCGTGTTTCCCAGCACGATTGGTTCATAGGCTTTGTCGAATTGCATCAGATCGCGATTCAGTGGATTTTCCCAGACCGGTTCCAGTGGTGGATATTCCTGTACCCACTGCAAATATAACTGGTGGGGCAAATCATGCGGACTGGCCGCACTGCGGTTTGCGTCATAGCGCCACATAGGCCAATCCTCTCCCATCGCAGCACTCGTGATCGTGATCGAAAGCAATAAAATCGAAATCGAGAAAAGAATATGATCTTTCATGGTTCACCTATTCAATAAAATATCAATTGCAGCGAAATTCTACATGAATTGTGTTATGAAAATATTAACAGAACGTGAATGAACAGAAAAGGCAATGCACGTGTCGAAGCGTGAACATCTTTTCCTACATCATACTCCACCTGCATTGTCAACGGATTTAGCCCCAATTTGCATGCGAGGACATTTACTTTGCCTCAAGTACTGGGAACTATGACCTTCCTTGTATCCTATCGGATGTGAGAGTATCCACAAATCCACCTGGAATTTTGAAAATATCCACTACAATACAGTAAGTGATTCGTTATTTTGATTCGATGAATGCATTTAAATAGGAAGCCTGTTGAAGTAATATTTGAAATAATGAAGTTTTGTTCAAAATCAGTTAAAATCAGTACTCTCTTGAATATCTTGACGGGTGCCGTTTTGACGTGTGCCGGGATAGTATTCATTTACCTCGTGAATTCGAACATGAGGCAATTGGCACTGCAGGAAGCGGAATCCAAAGCCCGTCTTTTACTCAACCGCAATTTAGCGACACACCATTATTTTTCACAAATCATGAAACCGGCATTGCTGAATTGGAGTGAGCCATTTCGTTCCAGGGATTATTTTGAACCGAGTTGGATGTCGTCCACCTATGCCGTTCGTGAAATCGACCGCATTTTTAAAGATATAAATAACAACGAAGAAGGTGATTATTATTACAAAGAATGTGCGATCAATGCGCGCAGCAAAGAAAACGAAGCGGATACTTATGAAAGGCAATTCTTGCAAGAACTGAATTCCAATTCTGATCTCATCGAACGATCAGATATTCGTCAGTTCGAGAACCAACCTTACTTCGTTTTATTGCGCAAAGGGGAAACTCTGGAGCAATCTTGTCTATTGTGCCATAGCACGCCGGATCAGGCACCGGTGAATCTCGTCGAATTTTATGGTTCAGAGCGGAGTTTTCATCGCGAGGTTGATGATGTGGCTTCTGCTATTTCCATCCGTGTTCCTCTGGCGAAAGCGTATCAAAATGCGGATCGCTTTTCCTTGCAATTGATCGCTCTTCTCTTGCTCATTCTGGTGGGGATTTATATGGTACAATTTTGGTTGTATCGGCGCTTGCTTTTTACCCCTTTGAACAACATACGGCAGAAAGCGATTCAGATTTCAACCGACGAAGATCATCTGGGTGAAGAGATTGCAATGCCTGCAGGATATGAATGGGGTGAATTGACCCGATCATTCAATACAATGTCCCGCACTTTACGGGATCATATGTTAAATCTTGAAGAAACTATTCAAAAACGTACTTCCGAATTAACCGATATCAATACGTCCCTTCACTCGGAAATTGCCGAACGCAAACGGATCGAAGAGGATAGAGAAGAACTCATCTCTGAATTGAGGGATGCGCTTTCACAAGTCAAACAACTCAGCGGCCTGCTTCCGATTTGTTCGAGTTGTAAGAAAATCCGAGATGATCAAGGGTATTGGAACAGTTTAGAATCTTATTTCAACTCTCACTCCGAAGTCAAATTCACGCATGGCATCTGCCCTGAATGTGCCAAAAAACTTTACCCCGATTTGTTTGAGGATGAAGATTTGTCGTAACCATCTGAGATAACGGATTGCAACCCTGTCCCAAACGAACATATCTATGCCGGTTCAGTATAAGTATCATTTGTTTGTGTAAGAAACTTCAAATGGAATTGATGTTTTGTATCCTTCCAGTACGAAGACGTGAAAATCCGTAACCTCCCGGTGCGTTCGGTCAATGAATTTTCCGTTGTAGATTCCTTCACGAAGGCGCGGGATGGTGGTTTGGCGGTTGAAACCATCAAGCGTAAACTCGTATTGAATATTCTTGCCGACATCGGCTTTGATTGAACCGTAGCCTTTTTGCGGTAGATCGGCCTTTTGCAAGATGTATGAATACACGATCAGGGTAGATGCGATGCAGGCTCCGACAAGTACGGTGGAGGGAAAACGTTTTTGACGGATGGAGGGGATACACGACAGTAAAAGCAGCAAACAAGGGGCTGCCTCCAGAGCGAACAAATCCCAGTCTTTCAACATACTTAAATCCGGATGCCATACCATAGACCAGAGTGTGAAACAAATCGTATAAACAAAAAAGAAGAGACGATCTTTTCGAAGAAGGCTTTTGAAACCCTCCGAGTAAGAAATCCAAAGGATCATAGGCCAGAAAATCCAGGAACGGCGACTCCAGCCATACAACCAATCAATCAAATGATGCCAGTCGAAGAAGGCGTAATACCGGTACATGTTTTCATAAGGGAACAGAGGAAGGAGGTTCCAGGCGGGGGAGAGACCCGATGCTTTATGACCGAATAAAAGTTGGGAATGGTTACGAATGAGAAAAAGCAAAAGCAGGCATGGGAACAAGCGAATGAATATTGCTTTGTAGTCCGCCACTCGGCCTTTCAACCAAGGCAAGAGGAAGAGGGAAGGGAGGGCGATCAGCATGGCAAAATGGAGCGCTGTGGCAAGAAGAAAGAAAACTATGACAATTTTGATCGTATTCTCGTTTTGAAGATAGACCAAGCCGGCATATCCATAGAGAAACATGACCGGTAACATGATGGGATAATATTCGGTATGACCGCACGCATAGATGAAAAATCCCGATGAAAGAAAAAGCAGCAACGGCCAGGGATATGAAATGCCATAAAAATGATCGGCGAAGCGGAACAAAACCCAGAGAGAGAGAATTCCACAGAAGCAGGACAAGGCATTCATAATTTCCAAAGGGGTGAGGTGCCAAAAGGAAGCGATTTGATAGCAGCACTGAATAAGAGCTTGGGAGAGCAATTCATTCTTGACCAACCATTTCCCGCCTTCTGTAATGCGGGAAAGAAGTTCGCCGTCTCCGGCAAAATGCTGGGATCGATGGCTCCAGAAAATGAGAAAACTGAGGATGAGAATGATTATTTCTTGGACGGGGAAGATCGTGTGATATTTTTTTTTGAATGGGTGAAGAAAGAACATAGGATCATAAGAGGACATGGTTGCGAAAAATATATTTATAATTTATCATTCTTTTATTGAGATGAATCGATATGTTCCAGAATTTCCTCGATTTGTTCAATAAGTCGAGGAATATCTTGTTGTATCGTTTGCCATATTATACTCAAGTCAATCCCAAAATATCCATCAGACGTATGTGCCAGGATCTAGGTGACATCCACTGCCTCTTGTAATATCTTTTCACGCATATCTTTACGTAGAGCGCAAGGGGTTACTAAGTCAATATTCACTCCCAACAACTGAGCGAGATGACGGCGTAAGCGAATTGAAGAAAGAAAGGCGGCCGGGAATAATGGGTTCCTGACCGCCTTCTGTGAATTATTTGATTTTCACGATTAGAATATTGACCATTGCGAAACGGAAACCGGGGCCGCGTCGTCATCGAAATCGGCCGGATCCAAGGCCTCATTGCTGATTCGAACCCGGTCGATCAGGCCGGTAAATGGCAATCCACCATTCCATTCGGCTCCAATATACAGGACGGTCGATTCAGCAGGATTTGTCAAACTGGTATAATCCCGTTGGCTTCTTTCTTCGCCGTTGATGTAATAGGTTACCGATTCACCCGCACGATGAACGACGGCTACATGGTTCCATTCATTGATGTTCACCCACGCATAGTTTTCTCCTTCCCCTTCGGATGGCATATCGGCGATGCCAAGGGTTGTGACTTGTAATCCCCACGTCTCCACTACCAAGGAGAGAGAATAACCATGTCCCGCATGTCCATAATAGAATACCATCATCCGCTCTTCCGGAGTTTCGAAAGCCGTTTGCACCCATGCTTCGAGAGTCCAGTCGCCGTCGCTGAAATTCATGATGCCCTCAGGATCATTGACGATGGCGAGTTGGGCGCCGCTGAATTCAAGAGCGGTATCACCGGCTGCACCGGAGGGGCTGTCATCCACAATGCCGGGTGCGCCCGTGGATTCTTGCGGAGGATTTTCAACAACCCATTCATCCAGCGGGACTGTGGTAACAGCCGGTTCGGCTCCTTCACTGGTATAAGGACCGGATTCCGAGTCGAAACCGAAATATGCAACGGTGCTGTCGACGACCGGATTAGGATTTTCACGATCCGAATCCAGTTCATCCGGTGACAATATCGCGTTGGATATCCGAACACGGTCCATATCACCATCAAATCGGCCAATGGCGGTAAATTGCGTCCCGATATTCAATTCATGTGCCCCAGGATCGGTAAAACTATAAGAGCCTGTTTCATCGATGACTTCCCATTCTTCGCCGTCTACATAATAAGCGGCTCCGCCGATTTCCTCACCGTATACCGCTGCGATGTGATGCCATTCGCCATCGCGAGGAACCGGAACCGTACCGAAGAAATCTCGTACCGCGAAGGTCGTGAACAAGAGATTGCCGTCACTCATACCCAGCTTATAACCACCGCCACCGGTTCGGCCGCCAGGAATCCCATAGCTGATGAAACCGACATGTCCGCCTTGCTCGCTTTCGGAGCGAATCCAGCATTCGAGTGTGATAGGCGCTTCGGTGATATTGAGCACTTGATTGGCTTCATCATCGATGATCAATCCACCTTGTCCATCGAAGGCCACAGCATAATCATCGGCGGCACCTGATGGCCCAGGGATACTTGAAGCGCCGGTAAAGGATTCTCCTAAAAATCCTCGCAATCCGTTACCGCTGTCATCCATGAACGATGTACCGGTAAATTCATCGAACTTGAAGTAACCGACTACATCTCCATAGGCAAAACCGGCAGTGAAAATCAAGCCGGCAGCCAATGTCATACATACCAATTGTTTGTTCATCATATGCTACTCCTTTCATCGAGATAATATTCGGGTGTTTACCCGTTCTATGACCAATATCAAAATTGTATATACAAGTCAAGAGGACTTTGAAAATTATTTGTTGATTTTGCACCAGAGCATGACTTTCCATATTGAGAAGAGATCGGCTACAATCGGAGAGAAAGGAGATGAAATTCTTGAAATGGAATATCGATGAACTTCGCGAAATTCAATATAAAATCGGTTGCAAGGTCAGTATAAAGAATGAAGTCTCTGATTTGACTGAGTTGAAAACGGTCGGGGGAGCCGATGTCTCTTTTAATCGTTTTTCTAAGATTGGTCATGCTGCAGTCGTTGTCATGTCTTATCCTGATTTGCAAATCATCGAGAATGTCACCGTTACGAATACGTTACAAATTCCTTATATCCCTGGGTACCTTGCTTTTCGGGAATGGCCGCTCGTTCATGAGTGTTTGCAAAAAATAAAAAATCAACCGCAAATCCTGATCTGTGATGGACATGGCATCGCTCATCCACGCCGAGCAGGCCTCGCTTCTCATATCGGAGTGGAGGAAAATCTTGTGACAGTCGGGTGCGCCAAGAGTCTATTCGTGGGTGAATATGAAGAGCCGAAGATTGAAAAAGGAAGTGTCAGCGACCTTTTCTTGAAAGGCGAGAAAATCGGTGAAGTTGTTCGGTCGAGGCGAAATGTGAAACCGATTTTCGTCAGTCCCGGACATAAAATCGATTTTTCTCACGCGACCCAACTTATTTTGTCTCTTTCTCAACGCTACCGGCTTCCCGAACCGATCCGTGCCGCCCATGGATCGGTCAACCGATTACGAATTGAGCATTCACCATGAGCATAAACAAAATTGGAAAAATGAGTTGCATATTTGTTCAAAAAGTATTATAATTTCTGGCAGGTTGAGGGAATAATCCCAGAGGAAGTGAGGTTCGATATTATGGTTAATGGACCGACTCAAAGTGTACCACCACCGGTTCAAGCGGTTCAGCCGCCTCCGGTGAATACGTCTCCACCACCACCAACTCCACCTCCACAGACTGCGCCGCCGCCTGCACCTGCTCAAACGGCTTCGCCTCCTCCACCTCCACCGCAGACGTCAACTGCAGCAGTGACGAGTACAAATGGAACGGACCGTATTCAATTGAGTCAACAAGCAGTCCGTGCATCTCAGGGGAATCCACCAGCATCCCCGAATGCGCCAGTCACTCCACGAAACGGATCATCTCAAATGGCGGCCGATATTTCTCCGGCGAGAAGCCCGGCTGCAAATGCGGCTCCCAATGTTCAAGGCAGTCCAAACAATGCACCGGTGCAGGGAAATGTCCCTCCCGTAGTAGGGAATCAGCCTGGACCTCCGGCAAACTCTCCGATTCAGGATTTAACACCGGGAGGAATGATTGATTTAGTAGGGTAAGCAGTATTGTTCCGTTAAGATTGTCCCGGTTTTGAAAAGATATTATCACCGACATCAGATAGAGAAATGAATTGGGGATGTCGGTTTTTTATTTTTTACAGCAGATTGTTGAAAATTTGTTCTGATGTGTAACTGGCAGTTGAAACCGGTACTTGGTATGTGTCTCAGATACTCCTATAATGGAAAAGAATAACCGTAATCATGTAAATATAAGTAGATAGCCATTATTTTTTTTGTGGTTGGAAAACATGAATTCAAGCGAATTTGCAGGAATTATCTTGGCGAGTGAATCGCCCCGGCGAAAAGTGCTCTTAAAAAAGCTGGATGTCGATTTCACCATCATACCGAGTGGATTGGCGGAAATGCCGCCAATGGGTGATGCTCCAAACGCCTATGCGGCCAGAAATGCGATGGAAAAGGCTGTGAAAGTAGCGCAATCCAATCCCGAGCATTTGATTATTGGAGCGGATACGATCGTAGCGCTTGGTGATCGTATCCTCGGAAAACCAAAATCGGCTCGGGAAGCAGTGTTGATGTTGAGCATATTATCCGGTCAATGGCATGAAGTATGGACCGGTATTTGTGTCATGTGTATGAACCGTAATGTTCAAATCACAAAAGCGGTGCGATCCTCCGTCTTATTTCGAGATTTAACCAATGAACAAATCGAGCAGTATGTCAGTACCGGAGAACCGATGGATAAAGCTGGTTCGTATGCTATACAGGGGGGAGGGAAGGTTTTTGTGAAACAAATTAAGGGATCGTATCATAATATTATCGGTTTGCCTACATTAGAATTGGCAAGAGTTTTTCAAGAACTCGGAATTGAACCAAATTCCTGCTCCGTCGAAAATTTCAATTAAAAAATTGAATTGCGATTCATTTCTTGATTGTAGGAAATAGAATAATAAGGAAGAGATGGATTGAAAGTACTATCGGATGATCACAAATGATTGTTATACAATAGAGTACGGATAGACATTCGTTTCTAGGGCAGACACATAGGTCTGCCCCTACAAGTGTTTTAAAAGAAAGAGAAAGGTTCGGTAAGGGATAGACTTTATGATCGAGATGGAGTTTTTCGAATTGCGGTTGGATGAAACGGGATCGGATCAGATTGTGATCTTGAAAGAAAAGGCAGGGAACCGTCTGATGCCGATTTTAATCGGGTATTATGAGGCTCAGTCGATTCATCTCTCTCTGAATGATATTAAAATTCAAAGACCGCTGACCCATGATTTAACCGTTCGGATTATTGAAGCATTAGGTGCGAAGATGGAGCGGATTGTAGTAAATGATTTGAGAGAATCTACCTTTTATGCAAGAATCCATTTTACCACCCCGCAAGGACCGATTGATGTCGATTCTCGTCCCAGCGATGCCTTGGCTCTTGCAGTACGTACGGGAACCTCTATTTTTGTCGAACCGGATGTGCTTGAACAAGTGGCCCGCGAACAGTAATTTCAGTGAATTCACACCTGTGGGATCCCGGATCGCTTTTTAACTTTTCATGCAATGGGGGGATGGATTCCGATTTTCAATCCTGGCGAAATCCTTCGGATGAATTTTTTAATGTACGAACCAAAAAAAACTTGTAATTGAGAAATGGATGTAATAAAATATTACTTAGATGATATTCTCGAAGGCATGAAAAATTTTGACTATTTCAATTTCATGCCGGGAAGAAAGGAAGTGGTTTGATTGATCCAATCAAATAAATATGACAAGGAAATTAGAGTACAGGTAACCAAACGTCTTCCCAAGCGGGAAATTCAAAGCGTCATTCATGATTTCGAGGGTCAACATTTGACCTTTGCCGTGTCACAAATCGATTCGGATTATGAAATTTGGCGTCAAATTCTACCCGGCGATGAGCCTCGAATTAAAAATCGTAAAGAAGGTATGACACCTGCCGGGGTGATTGAAGAGGATGACGAAGATTTAGCACAACGGAATTTTGTCTGTATATGGGAACAAGGAAAACTGGTTTTTGGAAATCCAGAAATGCTCTAATTGAACTGTTTTTATTGAATCTGCCGATTCAAAAGAAGAGAGGAGGTGATAGGAATCGATGTGAAAGTATTTTTTTCATTGAATATTGTCATCTATGACGGACAAAATCATGCCCACTCCCATGATAACTCCCATCCAGGTACCAGTCCGCATTTGCGCGAACATCGGCGCAAACATTTCTGCAGCGCAAAAAGCCGCGAAAGAACAAAGTAAGGCACGAGAGAGTGTTCGAAGAAACGGATCCCGCAATTGATCCTTTAATTGAAATAAGTGTCGTACATAAACGAAATGAAGAAGAAGATAGGAGAAAATCCCCAAAACACCCATTTTGACAGTTACCCACAAAAAGGTATTGTGAACTCCCAATAAGTTCGTGCGGCTCAAGAAAATCTCCATCGGCATCACGCCGCCGAGTCCGATGCCCAGCACCGGATGATTACGAATGCTGATTAGGGCGTTTTGCCATTCGACAAGACGGTAGTTGGCACTGCTTTCCTTTGTCGGCTGGAGAATGGAGGCAATTCGCATCCCAATGGCTTGCCATTGTCCGGCAAACGTTACGATTCCCATCCCGATAATCGAAATACAGAGCAGTAAAACGAGAAATCGGAAACGGGATTTTCGATCTTGAATAAGAAAAAGTGTCATGGCGCCAATCACGATGGCGACATAATATGCACGCTTGTAAGAAAACAAAAAGCAGAAAAAAACGATCGGAGAAAACCACAGAAATAAACGGTGAGCCGGAAATTTCACCCGATCCATCAAAAAAACGGCTAAAAAGAGTAAGTACGTGACAAAATTCAAAGAATCTTCCCAGCCTGTAAAGATGGCGCGGATTCTCCATTTGATCTGTAAGCCTTCCCCTCCCATATACAAATATACCCCTTCCAGCGATTTTAATACGATGGCCAAAAAATAGATCAGGAAAAAGATTTGCAGAGAGCGTTTCGTTCGAAGCAGGTTGACGGTCAAAAAATAGGCTAGGAAAAAATGGAGCAGTCGCCGCGGTTCGAAAAGTCGAGTCGGATCCTGATACCGCCATATGCAGGTTAGATAACCAACCAGACAGGCCAGTGCGAAAAGAAACACGGCTGTGTCCAAACGAGTTCCGTAAAGTCTTCCTTTTCGCTGCAAAAGAGTAACGGCTACAAGCAGGATCAAGACCAGTTCAAAAATGTTTATGCCGATATAAGGCAGAGGGACGCGGTAAAGTGTGACGGCGAGTTTTTCCGTTACCAGTAAAATGTCTTCGGAGAACAGGCTCTCTGCCGCGATAAAAAGAGCGAAAGCCACATCCGGACGCCCTACTAGGATGACGAGAAAAAAAACGATACCGATGACCGTCAGCGCTGATATCGGAGGAGCGATCACGGCCACGATGGAAAGAACGGCAGCCATGAGAATCGGTAATGTGTAACCTATCGTGTAAGGAGAGTTTTGTTGAGTTCGAACTTCCATTATTCATCCACGTATCGGATTTGATTGTCTTCACACCATCGTATCGTGAAAGTACGGATCGTTTCGTCAAGGTAGTCATTCCAGTCATCGTTTAAACGGAGGTGTTTCAAACGCTCTTTAAATTTGCGAAGCTTGACCTTTCCTTTGACAAGCCGCAATAGATATTCACAAATTTTATCGTCATCGATGGAATAACAAAAATTTTCCGCTACCTCAATTTCCTCGAAACCGAATCCGAGAGGGAGTTGAACATATTCATCGAATTGTTCCCAAACGGATCTCGCTTGGTTGATTTTTTCCTGTTGCCATGTTGGATAGCGTTGCAAGGGATAGCCCATTTTGGCAGTATGAAATGCTTCTATGGAAATGCAGACAATTTGTCCCGTTGTTTTGTGAAGGAATAAAAGGTGATCTTCGGTATACGAATCGATAGCCTGAATCAAATCGGATAATTTGGGGTGACAATCCATGGTATTTTCCATCTTGAATCATCGGAAGTGGGATCACTTTCATAGAAGTATTCTAATGATTTTTATCATCAATCAATAGCCGGAGGATGGGATTCTATATTTGGTAGAGTATATTCTTCTCCGATGCAAATAATTTCTTTCCTCTCGGGGGTTGTAGGTTTAGGGAACGAGGAAAAATCTCCTTGCCATATCAGGTCTCGAATACGGTGTTCGCTTCTGGTTCCATCTTGGGTGTGAACGGTGAGTGTTTTCGTCATTCGCTTGCTTTCTTGGATTTGTTCCGAAGGAGATTTGATAAATGCGATGAGGTCTCCTTTTGCATCGGGTGAGATCAATTCCTCTTCAATCGGTTTCAGTGTTACGTGAGGAAAGCACAAATCGATTGTTCCTGTATTGGCATTCTCGAACCACACGGAGAGTGAAATGATGATACAGGTTTCTTGTGGTCCATATACATTTTCCAATAGTACCGGAAGAGTTTCGGTCTGTTCTAACGATACATTCAAGGGAAGAAAATATGCCCATGCTTCGTGCAGGACATCGAAAAGCCGGTAGAGAGCTTTTTCTAGGATGGAGAGTTCGATTTCAGTGGGTTCAGGGAGGGGGTCGGTGAGTGCACCGCATTCACTTCCGCCACACAAGCGATCCACAATGTATGCGGAAAAGGAAGGCGAACAAGAAATCATCATTTTCCCGTCCAGCGGATCCATGTTCACGAGATGGATGGAGCACGGTGACGGTAGAGAATGAATAAAATCGAGATAGGAAACCAGGTGAAAGGATTGTATTTTTACTTCTACGATTTGGCGCAAAAAATCGGATAGAGAAATGGAGAGTATTCGGACCATGTGTTCGTGGATCGTATAAAGTGTGTGTTGTTGTTCATTTGTTAGAACATCCGGATTGTTCCATCCTGGAGAACGATGTTCAAAATGAGTGTCGGTATCGAGTAATCCGGTGGTGATTTTTGGGGTATTTGATAAACGGGCGGAATCATTATTCATGGTGCGATCCTTTTATCTTTGTATCAACTTACGAATTATTTGATGAAACGGCTTGTTGCCGAAGGGATGCATAGAGTTTTTTGGCTTTTTCATTGTGGGAACTGATCGTATGGAGAAGATCTTCAACAAAACCGGAGAAACGATGATATTCGAAACGTTCCGGATCGAGACGATCTTGGTTGATCGCATCTTCCAAATGTTTCAATACATAATGGCGGTCGCCGGGAATTCCCCCTTGCGCTTGAAGATAGAAGGCATGAGAGACCAGAGGATTCTCGAGCCAATGGTCGAAGATAACCGATAGCCTTCCGGTGATTGCATCATGCACGGAACCGAGATAACGGTAGGCGACAAATGGCCGATAAATATAAATCATCGCACTGACGACGGAGAGATCGTCCAATGACAGCCGATCCTTGTGTGTCGCATCCGTTTGTTGTTTCTTCTCCTCGGGATGGAGTTCAACTTCCGGTGTTGCATTCTTTCGTAATTCGTCTTTTCGTGGTCTAGTCAACAGGACGGGATAACCGCCGGTTCGGGAATGATAAAGTATACTGGCTCCGTGGTAGTGGATATACGAATGCAAAAGAAATTCCATAAAATCCTGACAATGGTTTTGAATGATTTCTTTGATGAATTCCGTAACCGGTCCGCCGATTGGGTATTCCATGGTCACATAACGCGCAACCTGGGTGAGAATTTGCGCATCGCTGCGCCAGAGATTCGTCGGGTGATCGCCAAAAAGATTCATTTTGAGGATCGCGGCCATCGCATTGGAATCCCCTTCCGCCGCGAGTTCGGAGAGTGCCGTTTCCGCTTCGATGTATCCTCTACGGGCATGAAGAATGATCGAGTCACGATATCCTCTTTGTTGAAACAATTGTTTTAAAATCAACGAATCAGTGGCTATGTATTTTTTCTCATTGTATTTCAGCGATTCTGACATGGATTCATCATCATTACATAATTCGGGTCGAATGATGAATGCTTGCCGTATCCAACCTTTACTGATGTATTTATGAAAAAGTGATTCCCGTTTCCATTCGCGCTCTTCTTTTTCGCCAGTGGGAGTGTTTGTACTTTTACTTGAATCACCGCGCAGCAATTGATCAATTTCTTGCTGGCTTTTCGCTTCTGTCATGGGAAAGTTCTCCTTCTTTGTGCAACATTCATTTATGAATTCAACCATGCCTTAAAGATCGATGCGCTTTTTTCGGGATTATTGGCCATGTAGTCAATGACATATTCTTGCATGACCAATCGCCTTTGTTCTTCCCATGGAAGGGAAGAGATATCCCCGAATTCTCCTAATCCCAATTCTGCCAGCCTTTCCTTGTTGATCGTTTGAGTGGAAGAATGGGAATCATCGCTTTGGCTTATCGTTTCAAATGAGTTGGTAATTCGGGGATTGAAGAAAGCTACTCCTTGCTGGGGGAGGAGATATAACCAGAAATAAGCAAAAGCAAAAAATCCTGTTAATCCAAATAGAACGAATCGAATCTGATTCACTATCAATGAATTCGTGGGAAATAGAGGAAATAGTATTCCCCACTTTTGATCAAACGCGATTCCGAAAAGATGAGCAAGAGGGGCAAAAGAGGTGATAAATAGAATCCCTCTCGGAAAGCGGTACGAGGTATAATAAGTATAGTGTTGGCAGAATCCGATATCCGGTTTTCTGGCTTTCTCCAAAGCCGCAGTCAAAACGGGAAGGAGAATGACGAAAAACAAAAAGAGATTTATGGTTTCGCCGGCGGAAAATTCCGGATATACACCGAAATAAATACCACAAGCGTGTGTCAGAAGAGTGAGGCAGACTGCAAGACAGTATAACAAAATTCGAATTCGATTGTTCTCCAACATGATTTCTTTTACCTTTTGACCGATCGTTTTTCTTGCATTTTTTGATGAATCGCCGTCTCCGTCATTTTCAACATATGCTTGTCCGCAGATTCCAGGCCATTCATATTTTCCTGAATGAGTTGTACTGTTTCCGCGGGGAGGGCATGAAATACTTTTTGGCGTATTTCTTCGCGGCTTCCTTTCAGGAAATTGGCGATACAGACGGTATCGAGATTTTCAAAAATTTCTTTGATGGTTTCGTTTTCCAATCGAAGCAAATCCTCATCGGAGAATAGGCATTCTTTCACGGAGTGGGATAGCGAGGGATTTTCTTTTTCTATGTCTGCGAGGAAAGCTTTTCGTGCTTCGGGGGCAAGACGGGATGTCAGCTCGGCCACTGTTTTCACACCACCAGCCAAACAAAATTCCTGAGATAATACCGTTGCGATTTTTCTTTCCAATACCCGTTCCACTTCGGAAAGAATTTCCGGAGAGGTGTGATCCAAGGTTGCGATTCTACGCATCACGTCATTTCGGAGTTTGGTTGGAAATGTTTCTAAAATAATCGTGGATTGATCGTAGTCCAGGTGGGCTAGGATCAGTGCGATTACTTGAGGGCGTTCGTGCCTAATAAAAGTGAATAAATGGTTGGGATCTACTTTTTGCAGAAAGTCAAACGGTCTCCCTTGCAACATACCTTGTAACCGTTCAATGATTTCCATGGCTTTCCCGGGTCCCACCGCTTTTTCCAAAATCTCCCTCGAAGTGCTGATTCCCCCATGAGGTATATAGGTAGCGGCCATGACTGTGTGGTAAAACTCTTCCACACATTGTGTCCTCAAGTCAAAAGGAACAGTGCCAATATTCGAAACTTCCAAAGTGATTTGTTCAATTTCGTTATCGGAAAAGTGACGATATATCTCGGCAGCAATTTCAGGCCCCGCGACCAAGAGCATGATGGCGGTTTTTTTTCGTCCGGTGATTTTGATTTTTTCTTTAGCACCTTTAACCATGTTTGTCTTTCTCACTTGAATCCACTGATTCGGAGGATGATCGAATACTCATCTGCCCGTTTTTGAGTTGTCACAAGTAAAACAAAAAAGACAGTAGATGACAAGGGACATATTTTCCTTTCACAATGCATGTTCTATTGGTAAGAGATGGGTTGTAAAATTTTTATTTTCATGATTATATATTTTCAAATTGAAACTCATCAAGGGAGGCGTGTTTTGTCATGAAGAGACTACTGATTACAAATCTGCTTGTTGTATCTGTTGTAAGTATCGGCTTCGCGTTGGATGTGGAAGTAAGTAAGTCGGGGGCGGTAACGACGATTCAAGAGGCGGTCGATCAGATCGGGGAGCAAGGGGGAACCATCACCATTACCGACAGCGAAGTATACGAAGAAACGTTTCTTGTCGGTGATGAGATGGAACGAAGTGGAAATCCGATCCATATTACATCTACGTTCAGCGGGGATGATCGCCCGGTAATCTCTCCTTTGGAATCGTTGGGTCCATTTGTCGAGGCGCATCGGGATGACCGTATCGCCGGGGCTGCGATTTTTACCGATGGCAGTTCACTATCCAATGTGATTCTCGAATCCAATCCGGATGCGGAGGGGCAGAGCGGCGACGGGTGTAATGCATTGTACATCAATGCCGATAACGTTGTGGTCGAAAATGTACTCATCCGGCCTCGAGCGGGGACAAGCAATGTTACAAAATACCCGAATACAGGCATTTTCTTTGCCCAAGAGGGAGCGGGAGAATCGGCCAGACCGGGTGGACGGACGTGTGACGGATGTGTTTTGCGAAACTGTGAGTTTCTCGGTGTGGCAACAGATGGGCAAATGGAACCGACGCAAGAAAGTGTCGGGTATCTGGAGGAAGGGGAGAACGGGCAATTCGCGACGTTTTTACGCACCGATCATTTTACCAACGACGATTCGCAGATGGTCGATATTACGGTGGAGAACTGTTCCTTCAAATATTCGTATGATGCGGGGATCTTTTTTTCCAATCGCGCCGGCGGAGCCGGGCGAGTGACGCTCAATGTGAGAGATTGCCTCTTTGACGCTGCCGGGAAATTTTGGGTTGGTGTTCGCGGGTGTTGGTTGAATGTGGAACGTTGTATCTTTAGCCGTGCATGCCAGGGACCTCATGGGGATGGAGAGAATTCAGCGATTCGGATTCAGGAACAGAATGGGCGTATTCCTGATGCGAATATATCCAATTGTTTGTTTGTGAATTGCGGTGGCGGGTATGCCAAACGAGCATATTATGGCGGAGTCAACAACCATAATGCAGGAATTGTCAATGTGAATCAGTGTACATTCGACTTGTGCCTGTCCGGTGTGACGCTCAATGCCCCCAAACCGGAGAGTGTGTTGAATGTCAGCAACTGCATATTCAACCGGATTGGGTATAATGCGGCCCCCGCGTCCGATTTTGATGGATTGCCACCAGTTGAGGAAGGTCCGTTTCCATTATGGTTCTCACCGAATTTCCAAGCGGGTACTCAAATTTCAGCCGTTTTCAATAATTATAAAGACACTGGCGAGGGTGAATTCAATGTCGTGAATTGCATCGTGAATGATATCGCCGAAGAGGATACGGGCGAGTATCTTCCCGGCGATCCCCCTCTTGGAACGAGGTTGGCCGCTGGAACCGTTACAATGAACGATGTGGTGCGAGAAGTTCCACTCTTCGACAATACAGATTTTCTGGCGGACGATCCTTATGTTTTGGCGGATGGTTCACCGGCGATTGATAAGGGCGTGTCCGCTCTTCCCGATCCGGGTTCTTTGGATTTGGATGGCAGCGCCAGAGTTGCCGGTAGTGCGATTGATATCGGCGCCCAAGAATTCGGCGCAGAAACATCAGTTTTGGATTGGCCGATTCGCTGAAATGTAACGCCGGCATCCTGCCGGCTCTTTTTCGCATATGCCGCCGAAACGGCGATGTTACAGAGGGTAGCCAGGGCATGACGTCAGGTCTGCCCTGGCGGTGAATGCGCTATTGGGCAAGGGTAGACTTCGCTTACCCTTGCTACCCGTTTTAAAAATGCCGCCGGGACGGCGGCGTTACGATGGTTTCTAAGAAAAAACAAACCTTGATCCCGTACAAGGCGCGATCCACTGGTTGGGAAACTGTTTAGCAAACTCGACAAACGCTTTCATTCCTGTACAATGCACCGGCCCAATTATATTGACGTCAAATTTTTTGAACGCTTCCATGGTTCTTTCCATTCTTTCCGGCGATGCGTTCAGTAAATGCATCCCACCGATGACGGCATGTATTTTTTTCTTCCCTGTAAGTTCAGACACGTATTCAATGATGTTGACAGCCCCGGCGTGAGCGCACCCGAAAAGGATGACTATGCCTTCGTTTGTTTCAAAGAAGAGCGATTGATCATCGAGTAACGTATCCGGTTGTTGGCAAAATTCGTCGAGATAAAAATCGCCGCCGACATCTTCGAAATCGTTTCGGCGCGGGACTGCACCGGTAACCCATATGCCGTCATGAATGGGCGTTGCTCTTTGGGTTTCCTGGATTCGGGAATTTTGCTGCAATTGATTACTTATTAAGTTTTTAGGAATTCCAATATAGCGGGAATGTGAATTTGATTTGCCAAACTTCGCTTGAAAAGCGGCCGGATGAGCGAATACAGTGGCATTCGGAGCGATTTCCAACGTTCTTTCGAGACCTCCCGAATGATCGTAATGCCCATGGCTAAGGACGATAGAATCCGTCTGGCTTAGATCGATCCCCAATTGATGGGCATTGTGGATGAGAGACATTCCCTGGCCTGTATCGAATAGAATCCGGTGATCCTTTGTTTCAATCCAATAGGAAAGACCGTGCTCGCTCAGCAGACCGACTGAGCGAGCTGTATTTTCAACTAAAACTGTAACACAAATTGATGAATTATTATCCATTTTTCTTGTTCAATGATCGCAGATATTTTCACCTACGGAAAGTGTGTCGTTCAAATAGTTCAGCACAATCGATTCGGGATCGTCCACCGGAGCACCGACTACAACTTCGATGTTTTGGCTTGCAAAGAGTTGTTGTGCTCGCATCCCCATTCCGCCGCTGATGATGACGTTGGCTCCCTGGGCGTGTAACCATCCTGGCAGTAATCCTGGTTGATGGGGGGGCGCTGAGACCGTTTCCTTTTGTACGATGACTTTTTGTTCGGGGTCTGTCTCAAACAACATAAAACTTTCACAGTGACCAAAGTGAGGGGAGAGCTGATTATTGGCTACCGGAATTGCAATTTTCATACGTTGACCTCCATTGTATAATCTTTTTTGATATTTGGTAATCGAGTTTCGATCATGCGCCATAGCGTTTTGATTTATGGGGACAAGGCGCCTTTGGATATTCTTGATTATTCTCGAATCATTTGTGTTCCGCAATCCGGACATGTTACGGTTGGGCAGGGAACACCTTGCTGATGGGGGACGGTTTTTCCACAGCTAGGGCATACACAATTCCCTCCTGCGCCTCTACCCCCTTGGCCACCTCTGCCACCACGGCCCATGCCGCCGCCTCCGCGGCCCTGCCCGCGACCTTGTCCTTGACCTTGTCCTCTTCCACCACCTTGCGGGGTTGTGTCAGCCATTGTACTTTTCCTTTTTGTCAATAGTATAAAAGAATATCTCTTACGCCCAATGTCCGGCTACATTGGGTTGATTGCATTCCTGCAATGCGCCGGATTGAAATTGTTGAATTGCATCGTCAACTGTTTTCTCATTGGCTAGATAGACTTTGATATCGGCTGCGGAGAGGGTGCGGTATGCTTTGGGACCCACATTTCCTGTAATCACGGCTTTTACTCCTTGCTGGATCAAGGTGTTACTGGATTGGATTCCCGCTCCTTGCATTGCGTTCAAGTTTTGCGTGTTGTCCACAGGTTGTACTGAATTCGTTTCCGTGTCGACAATGAGAAAAAACTGCGCTCGGCCAAAACGTGGATCGAATGGACTGTTTTTTTCTTTTCCTTGTGCGGTTACGGCAATTTTCATGTAAGTACCTCCTTTGCCGTTTCATTGATAACGTATTTTAATCCTCTTCATTGCTATTATACATTACGAGCATATGTTCATAAAGGGGAGGAAATATTTTTGATAGTGATTCTTATTCGATATGGTGTATCGAAGATTGTCCGGTACACTTTTCATCCGTTCAGACGGGCAGGGGAGGTTCAAAGGGTTGTGCAGCTAATTCGAGAAATGCTTAGGCAGAGCTCTGCTGTGGTGGATTCTCATTCATGTAAACTAATATTTCTGCTTCATGAGAATGGATTGGTTCGTATTTCTTAAAGAGCCTTCATTCCCACTACTTGTTAAAATGGATGAATTTGGTGAAGGTGGGATTCGTGGCCTCATCCCACCCTACGTTTTTCATATATTCGATTTTTTTTGAGTTGGGCGCCCAACGGAGGGCGGCGACTACTTTTGGAACCTGCGGGGCCATTCGGATACGCACGCGGTATCGCCGGTTTTCTCGTTTGGATACCTGTACCACCAAGAAGAGGAACCGGGGCTGGCATCGCAGGGTGGTTCGTTCCGGGGAACGAAGCCGGAGTTCATCGTGATGCACTCGGTTTTTTTTAGGCTGAAGGTAGAAGGCTGAAGGGGCAGTGGGATACAAGCCAGGGCAGATAAAACTTGCCCTGGGTAGCCTTTTGGTTTTCAGACGCAAGGGCAGATGGAACTTGCCCTTGCTACCCCCTACGGACAGCCGATGGAAATCCTTTTATGAACCGCTGAACCGGGGCGGGTTGCCGGGGGATTTTTATCCCTGCGGCTGGTTGGATTTCCGGTTGTAGTCTTGGTTCGGTTGTGACGGTTTTCGGCCGAAAAAAATGTCACTTCCCTCTACTATTAGTACAAGTTCCGCATTATTCCGCATTTAATTTTTAGAGGGGGGATTTTTCTTGGTTGTAAGTGTTGGATTTTGAGGGGGTTAGGGGAGGGGTGGGGGATTTTTTAAAAATTATTTTTTTGCGGGGGGTGTTGTCTGAATCGGGATTGGCCAGGATTCAAGGATTTACAGGATTGAGTTGATTTAAAGGCAGAAGGCTGAAGACTGAAGGGTGAGGTGTTTGAATCACGAAAGCGCGAAAATTTTGAAAGGTACGAAAGGGGAAAAGTTGGTAGTAGAGGTGAGGTGTTTGACAGCCTTTGAGCGATATTGGAGGATTGGAAATGATGGGTTATAAAAAGCGATCCATCCAACACTTCTGTTTCGATTTATCTTTTTATCCACCCCAAAGGGGTTCAAGAAGATAGCCAGCGGGCATCGCCCCTGGTGAAGTTGAAAAAACTAAGAAACCCACCCTGAAGGGGTGATAGAAGATGGCCGGTTTACCAGTTTTTTTTCTGCCACCCTTTCAGGGTGATATTGTAAGGTTGCCATTTCCAGGGGCGATGCCCACTGGCTGTCTTCTTAAACCCCGTTGGGGTAAGTTCTTTAATTTTAGCTTTAAATTAATGACATTGGATTGCGCATGGGGCTTCGTTTGAAGAGGTGCTTCGGGAATATCCTGATCTTGTTGAGGAGGATGTTAAGGAGGTGCTGGAGTATGCAGGTGGGGGGCAAAGGGAAGGCGTAAGACTGCCTTTGAGTGGTTTTTGAGGGTTGGAAATGATGGGTCATATAATGCGACCCACCCTACGCTACTATGTTAAGTATATTTGTCATATTTTTGATACCTCAGAGCAATCTTAAATCACAAAAATTTCATTCATCATCAGCCTGTAAGGTGGGTTAGATTTTAATGAAAAAAACTATTTTCCTGAATTATCGGTGGTAGCAACCTCCTTTGTGCCCAGTAGTTATACAGCAACAGAATTTCCTCATCATCTATATAATCATTCTTGTTTTTATCAAAAAAATAGTTCTGCGATAGAATCGTTGAATGAACTGGGATATCTATTCCAATGGATTTCCAGTCACCGGTGATTCGAACGATTTGTAGCCGATCGCGACCAGGACCCATGGAATACCCTAAATATAATGATAAGATTTGATTGAAAAAGCTGACGATACCTATATCATTGACATGAGGGGGTTCAGGATTATAAGGAGCTTCTATTATTGTTTTTGCGCCATTTTTGATGTGAAAGATTATTACTTCATCTTTAATCATTGAACCTCCACTATATCTATTTAGAGAAAATACAAAAAGTTTTTCATCGATCGGTTGCATAGAGCCTTTTATATGTTTTCGTGTATTAATGAATACACAATTCAATTCATGAACAGAATAATCAGGAAAGTTAGACACATCGAGAATGTAAAGCCCGGGAATGATGGTAAGAATTTTTGAGACATCCGAGATGAATTCAGAACTTGTAGACTCTTGAGAATAGCATAAGGATGAACTGAAAAAATAGAGTAAAAGATAGAGCCAATTTTTTTTCATTTGTACATCTCCACTTTTCAAATTTAGTCATGCATTTTATAATTACTCACGCTTGTCGTATCCACAGGTTCAAATCCCCAAATTCGCATTCTATTCTCATAATCATCGATTAAACCGAAACGAGTTCCATCTGGTGAAAATGTAACTTCGAAATCACTTGAAATTTTTTCAGAATCTTCTAAAATCAAATTCATATCTTGATCCCAGATTTTGATTTTATTATAGTAATCGTCAACTAATGCAAATTTTTTACTATCAGGTGATAAGGTGATATTACAATAAAGGCAACATTACTCATGGGTTCTTTATAATCCAAAAGCAGTTTTGTATTGAAAAGCGACGCAGACACCTGTTGGCCTGTTACATTCCCATTAATAGAAGTTTGACCCCATAGAATATAAATCAACATGAAGATTTGTAAGAGAAAGATAACTTTGAATAGCCGATTTTGCTTTTCAATGTGTTCAATTCTTCGAAAGTTTTGTTGAATATGTTTTTCCATGATATTATCCTTTCTCATTTCTGACTGTTGGTTGATTCATTCGGAATGATAAATTTTCAGAAAATATAAAAGTTTTGAATATGCGTTGGATGAAACGGGCCGTTGATCCTCAAAACTTTCCAAGACTGTTCACTTATATTCTTAATGATCACCAGCAATGACTTCTGACTACCGACCAATAACCCACTGATCGATACATCCGCTCTGCTTTTGGCGATAATCTTTGTTTCGCCGGGGGAATACCATTTGAGATAATAGGCTCCAGCGCCATCGCGAACGATTGCTACGAGGTCGTCGTTTTCACCAACAACGGCGTTTATCCCCAATCCCACAAGTTCTTCATCGATGGAGTACAAGAGTTGCGAGGAAAATTCTTCGGAAATCATGTTGAGTTCAAGATCGCTTGGGGGAGAAATCGGTGTGAAGGTCGGAGTGGGAGTCATGTTCGGATCAGGAGTCGGCGTTGGAGGAGTACGACTTATGTAGAGTAATGAATAATATCCTCCATAAGAATGAATATGTATAAAGTAAACTCCATTATATTGGGGTGTAAATCGCAAAGTATTTGCTTTTGGATTGTTGTGAGAAATTTCTGCGGTAACATTTTTGATTGAAGTAAAATCTTGTATATACAACTCCATTCCAGGATAGTAAGAGGAAGAACCTACGTGTGAACATGTGAATTCATAAAAAACTCCTGCAACAAGAGAAATTCGAAACCAATCTGATTGGTCTCCCAGTCCAATTTCGTAAGTTCCCATAAGATAATGAGGTCCATGTGTTTTCAACTCATTTGACGGTGACTCTAATTATGTTGCACCCGCGAAAGTATCATCCAGTGGATCCCATTCATCCAATTCATAACAATATGATGGAAGTTGTGAAAAAGAAAGAATGAAAATTAGTAGTACGGTTGAAAATTTCATGATGATTCTCCCAGTGTATCATTCATTAAAATTTCGCATTTAAACATTGCTGACCGTATAATATCGATTGTTTTGTGGAAAGTCTATCCCTGTTCGGAGGTGAAAATCACAATATTCAATATCCATGAAAACAAATCATCTTGTTCAAGTTCGTGATCCAGGTTCAAAATTTATGAATTATGATCAACATGTTTCAAAGACAATCGTGCTTTCGATTTCATGAGTTCCAGCAGGCGGCCGATGTGGCGGTAATTGTCCAGTTCTTTTACTTCCAATTGGTTTAAAGTGCCTTCACGCGCTTTTTGGGCAAGGTTGTTCATGCGCTGGATATCTTCTTCCGGAAAACGAACCGCCAGGATTGATTCCGCCATTTCCTTTGTCCAATTGCCGTTGTCTACCCGGAAAACGCGGCTGAATATGGACGCTTCACTGATTGTTGAATTCGTGTTCATCGTGAAATTCTCATATTGAATGTATCATTCCGTAAAATGGGAATGTCTTTACACCCTTGTTACCGATCTATTATAATCGTGAATCGATTTGAAGGAAATGAAGGGTGGAATGGTGGGATTCGTGGCCTCATCCCACCCTATGAGAATTGATAGAAATAAGCCAGGGCAGACGTGGCTTGCCCTGGGTACCCAGTGGGATAGGTGGGATTCGTGGCATTATCCCACTATGAGAAATAAGGCAGGGAAGATGTTTTTTGCCCTGTGGGTGCGTAAAAGGGATAAAAAAGAATCGGAGAAAGGGGGCTTGAATGAAAGACCTTCCATCAATAGTATCAATCGGTTTCCCGATCGGGAGTTTGCTTTTTTGTACTGTTATTGCCATGATCGACACAGCGGTGTACGAACGGTATATCTCCATGCACGAGAGTGGTTATCTGGAGTATTCCACTGTTATTTTTCTGTTTCCAGCGGTAATCGCGGCGATTTGGATATTTTTCCATCGTGAGTATTTACCGGCACGTTGGTTAGGGGGATGGGCGTTGTTGTTGGGATTGGGTTCACTTTATTTTCTCGGAGAAGAAGTGAGTTGGGGGCAGCATATTTTTGGTTGGGCTACGCCGGATTGGTGGACGGCTGTCAATGATCAGGGAGAAACGAATATTCACAATACAAGCGGTTTGTTTGATCAAACCCCTCGATTCTTTTTGACATGCGGAACGATTGTGGCAATTTTCGCACCGCTGCTTTTGTGGAAACGGCGCAAGCAGTGGAATCCTTCGACTTCTTGGCAGGAATGGTTTTGGCCGACAATGGCGTGTATTCCCGCTGCTGTTATCGCGGCATTGGTTGGTATCCCGCAAAAATTTTACCGGTTTTACGGAGAAGAGAAGGAAGAACATATCTGGGCGTGGTTTGACAGTCTGTTTTTGCGGGGGAATCACAGTGAATTGAAGGAGCACTTTTTGGCGTTGTTTATTTTTGTGTATGTGGGGTCTTTTTTTTACCGGTATCGGCAGATAATTCGTGAGCAAAAGGATATGAAGAGATCCGAAATTACAGGTTCATGATATTTCTTGAGTGGAGTAAGCATTTTCGCGTGCCCAAATCAACCAAGCCTCTCTCATTGTTTCTTAATCGCCGCGATCTTCCGTCGGTACAGGATCTTCCGTCGTATTTGCTTTCAGTGCCCAAAACCAAATAAACTGCCAGTCGATAATTTCCTAGTCTAGTTTCCACTGTTTTTACATTACTATTGCTTGATATCCAAAATTCCACTTGACACTTTGGCACAATTGTACTAATATACATGGTACAATAAGGTATCGAAATGATTATGAGCAATTTGATCGGTATTCAGGAACAAACAAGGAAATGAGTCGTATTATTGTAAGATCAATGATTTGAGTAAGATATGTGTGAATTTTCAGTGTCAATTCAGGCTGAAGTTGACACAAAACCAATAATTGTTATAGGCTACCTAGTACAATGATAATTACAATCGATCTCAACAACCAAAAGCCCACCTATCTGCAAATTGTGGATAACATTCGGCGGGCAATCGCGACGGGGGCGTTGAAGGCCGGGGATCAGTTGCCGACGATTCGTGAAGCGGCGGTACAGGCGCGAGTGAATCGGAATACGGTGAGCCGGGCGTATTTGGAATTGGAGCATTTGGGGCTGATCCGCTCGCGGCAGGGGGCGGGGAGTTTCGTGTCCGATTCCGGTCCGACGCTGGAGCACGAGGAGCGGCTCAAGGCGCTGCAATCGATGGCCGATGAACTGGCGTTGGAGGCGTATCACTATCAAATCCCCCTGGATGACGTCATCGAAATGCTGCGCGAAAGCGCGGGGAAATTGGGTAAGGAGTCCGACCATGACTGATATGGCAATTACGACAAAAGGTTTAGGAAAAGCGTTTAAGAAGAGATGGGCAGTACGGAATCTTGACTTGGAAGTTCCTAGCGGTTCCGTGTTCGGTTTGCTGGGGCCGAACGGGGCAGGGAAGTCGACAACCATTCAGATGCTGATGGGATTGTTGCCGGCGACCAGCGGTTCGATATCGGTATTGGGGCTTGATCCGGCGCGCAATGACGTGGCCGTCAAGCGGAAGGTTGGTTATGTTCCGGAAATCTTTGGGTTTTACGAATGGATGCGCGTCGATGAACTGATTGCGCTGGTGGCCGCCTATCATGAGGATTGGAATTGGACGTTGTGTAGTGAACTGCAGGTGGAATTCCGGTTGGATCACGATGCCGTAATTAAAACGTTGTCGAAAGGGATGAAGGCCAAACTGGCTTTGCTGCTTTCGCTCTCGTTCGAACCGGAGATGTTGGTGTTGGACGAACCGACCGGCGGTCTCGATCCGGCGGCGCGGCGGAACTATATCGAAATTATATTGGCGAAATATCAGGAATCCGGGAAGACCATTTTTCTTTCTTCGCATTTGATCAATGAGTTTTCCGGTTTGCTTGATCACGTGGCATTTATTAAAGATGGGAAATTGGAACTGGCGATTGACACGAAGGAATTGCATGCCCGGACGAAACGGGCGCGGTTGGTTTTCGATGAGCCAGTGCCAAAAGACTTGCAGGTCGAGGATACGCTCGCCGTGCGGGTGAACGGTCGGGAGGCATTGGTGACGTGCCGTAACTATGATCCGGAAATAACCGAGGATCGCTTATCCCAGACGGGAGCCAAAACGGTTCTTATCGAAGAAATGACGCTCGAGGATATCTTTGTGGATCTGGTGGGGGTGTAATCATGCGATCATTGGCCATATTTCGGAAAGATATAAAAATATTGATTCGCCAGGCGGGTAGCGCTCTGGGAGTGCAGGCGTTTTTGATGTTGATCGTTCCCGCTTTTTACATTCTGATGCAAATACTGTATAAGAGCAGTTTTCCTGAGGATATGTTTGCCTATGAGTGGTGGTTTCCACAGTTACAGATCGCCATCAGTGTGATTATCGCCTTCATCGTTGCAGCGTATTGGTCGGTGGAAGAGCGGGAGGGCGGGCATGACCGTTTTTTGAAGCGGCTGCCGATCTCCGCTCTACGATTGTATGGAGAAAAAACAGCAGCCGGCTTGTTTATCGTTGCTGCAACGATCCTGATTCAATATGCATGGATTCGGCTCTTCGAATTGGCTGGAATGAGACTGTGGAATCTGGCTGATCATCCGTTATTCAATCTTTTTAAATTTACTGTACTTGCCTATTGTATCGGATTGCCGGTTTCGCGGCTGGTTCCGAATACTGTCAGTGTCATTCTTGTCGGTATTGTATTGTGGTTTCTGGTGTTGTGGGGGTATTCCTCGATGGATGACACGATCCTGTTGTATTTGTACGACATCGATGTTCTCGTGGTCACGCTGATCCTCATACTCGCCATCTTGTTGTTCCGATGGTTCAATGCGTCACGTATTGAAAGACAGACTGCTGGAAATCTAAGACTTTTAATGCAGCTACAAATGCGGCAATGGGAGAATCAACTGCTGTTCATCGTATCGATTCTTCTGTTTATTGTTGCGGTTTTTCTATTTCCTTCTCATTCGTTTCCGCTTGGAGTTTCATTTCCACTGTCCATGTTCGCCATGCTATTATCCGCGGCGATTGGTGTTTGTACCTATCGTTCCAATGAGAAAGACGGGATGCATTGTGTACTTTATCATCATCCCATTTCGCGCAGTGAGATCTATTGGAGCCGGTTCTTCTTTGGGTTGACGATCGCTATTCTGCCGGCGCTCGCCTTGGTATTGTTTGATCCCTTCATGATTATCGTTGAAGAAACGTTCAAGCGTGCGTACCAAGGCTCTCGGATCATCGAGTCATTGAAAGAGTATTCATACACATGGCATACGATGGTGTTTATGATCGGGTTTGTTCCGTTTTGTTGCGGAGTGTTGATCACGCATGCGATTCGCCATCCGGTGTATGCGATCATGGAGAGCATTCTCGCCATAGTATTCACTTTGATGACGTTTTATTATTTACAAATCAATCCGCTCTCTCACTATTTCTCTTTACAAATTATTTATATTGAGAAAATGGACCGGTTGCTTCCTCCCTTTTCGTGGACATTGTTCATTCTACTCCTTGGCTTGGTATTGGCCGGTTTGCGAAGCGCCATGGATCGGCAACATTTAACCAGTAATCCCGGCTATAAGCAGATTTATATTGGGCGGTTGTTCATTTTTCTGGCTGCCGTTACGTTTATTTTAGTAAAAATCGGGTGGTGGGATCTTTTCTTTCTCATGACGGGTATCGACGTGGGGATTGGATAAGGAGTATATATCATGAATACTTTGACAAAACGATTGATGGAATCGACAGTACTTGTAGCGATAATTATTTCCTTTGTATTTGTTTGGAATGAAAAGCGACATGCTGAAAGGTTCCGAAATAATACAAAAGAATTCGCGCAGATTTTCAAAAAGGCGATGTGGGAACAATATGGACCTGGGAGTAAAGAAGCCTATTTCAAAGCCGGATTAGGGAATACTTATCATTCAAGTTCTAGTTCTATAACGTATACGCAATCTCCCTCATCCAATCCATGGAATGTTGTCGTTCAACAAGCCGATTTGTTGGGGAATCCCTTCGGATTTGTGAAACCTATAGGTTTCGTCGATGTGCCGGAAAGTCCGAATTGGTTTTCGGAATCGCTCCAACAGGCCAGAGATAAGGTTGGAGTACTAGAGAAGGCTTTGGACAGCGGTTTGTTTCTTGCCGCACCAAATGAACCGTATTTTAAGGATTCTGAGTATCATATGCTCAATATGATGACCGTACAAAACGCGGCGAGGACTTTGGGGTATTTGGCAATGGATGAATGGCAACAAGGGGATCATACGCAGGCGATTGAGAGGATGACAGATATTGTTCGGTTGGGGAATGCCTTGCGTGCCGGACCATATTTGATCGAACAGCTGATTCGTTTGTCTATTCTTTCCAAGGCGTTGGATGGTTTCGAATTCTTGATTTGGAATGATCCTGAGAACGTGGACAATCGTCGAATCTTGAACGTGCTGAATGAATTGGAGCCTCAGAAATGGCATCTACCTCCTTATATGAAAAGTTTTCCGTACTTAGCCTTTGAAAATAGGGGATACAATCCAACGTATCCGCCGCAGCAATTGGCTGCTTTGCTACTCTTTGAGAATGCGCGACAAAGAAATGACTCACAAGAAAGTCAATCGGATATACAGAAGGCAAATGTGTTGCCGGAAAAGCGACTGACTATTGCAGAGGTAACTTCTTTATTGAATAAGTGGACAACTGTGCCGGCATTACGAAAGCGAGCCGAGCAAGCCGCGCCTGCGATCTATCAATCGAATCCTTTGCTTTCTTCCGAAGAAATGCAAATCATTCCACCTCTTTTCTATCTCGCTTCGGAATCGATTTACTTTTATCGTAGTAATGTGGATGACAGACTCACAAAATTAAAAATGAAGGCTCAGGTGCTATCCGCTGCCTATTGGGTACGTGTCTGGCGTGAAGAGCATCAACGATGGCCTAGCCGGGGAGAATTCAGAGAATCGTGCCCGTTCGCGGAAAATTTGAATTGGGATAGGGGCGATGATACCACTTCCCAACACATCGTTTTTGTAGAGACAGAGAATCAACAATCATTTGTTACCCATTTGTTCCGTAATCACCTACCTCCTGGGCAATATCATTACTCCACTCAGGTTAAAGAACCTTATTATGTTCGGAGTGCCAATACTGTGTACTATCCGCTGCCTTGGCCGGATTCCTTGTATTTCGAACACCAATATGGGTTGGGAGTGAATCCGACACGGCGGGAGATGGTTGACTGGATGATGGGGATTTTGGAATCTTTCCAACCGTTTGTGCAATCGGTTACAGTTAGCTATTCTATTACGAAACCGTTTGAATTGTTTACCGATCCACAATACGAGCAGGAATTAATCAGTTATTATAGTCCCGGGCAGTTGGATCAAGAGCAAGTGCAAAAGGATCTGGAAACAATCGCCGAAGTGCAGGATGATGGAAGCAAAGTGATTCGCTTTGCCCAAGAGTTGGCGGTTCGGTTGAATCCGCCAAAGAAAAGTTACTGGTTGACTCTTCACGATCCGGATTTGATTCATGAGGAGAGTGGTGATTATTTCCAATTGGTGGGGTGGGAGTATTGAGATTGACGATCGGTCTAAATATGGTACGATATCAAAACTGGAGATAGTGCTATGAACATTTCAAAAGACATCAAACCGATTACCTACCTAAAGTCAAAAGCTTCTGACCTTCTAAAGCAGATCAATGAAACTCATCGACCTGTAATTATTACTCAGAACGGAGAAGCCAGAGCCGTGCTTCAGGATCCTGAAAGTTACGAGAATATGCGAAATGCCATTGGTCTTTTGAAATTAGTCGCTCTCGGTGAGGAAGATCTTCGGGAAGAGAATATGAAACCCCAGGATGAAGTATTTGACCATATTGAGAATATTCTTCAAGAAAAAATGAAATGAAAAAGAGATTTGATGTTTTATGGTCGCGAACATCAGAAAAAGACTTAATCGATATTATTGAATATATCGCTGCCGGCAGCCCGTCCACTGCAAAGGGGATTTTAAAGAAAATTAAGCAAAAAGCCTCAAGCCTCTATACTTATCCTGATAGAGGCAGGATTGTCCTCGAATTGCGCGATCAAGGGATTTTGCAATACCGTGAATTGATCGTTCCTCCCTGGAGAATCATCTATCGAGTATCTGATAAAACAGTATATGTTTTATCCGTCTTGGATTCGAGGCAAAATGTGGAAGACATTCTTTTGAGAAGAATCATTTATTCAGATTTTAGTTAAACTGCAAAAAAATCCTATTCTTGTGAATCGGCTTCAAAGAGTTGGGTGAATTCCTCGTGAGATTGAGCAATTATGGCATGTTTGCGGATATTCCGTAAACGTGATAGATCATCGATTTTTCGAATAGGTTCTTTCATAGAAGGAGATATTTCTGGGAATCGCCAGTTCAAAATGTCAATTATCGCTTCTCGAGCTTCATCTAGACTGCCTTGTTCTTGGCCTTGTTCCAAACCTTGTTGCATTCCTTCTTGCATTCCCTGTTGCATTCCCTCTTGCCATCCCTGTTCCAATCCTTGTTTAATGGCTAGTTTTTCAAAGGGGGCAATAAACGGCATTTTCTTTTCCTCCTGATACCGATGAATTTCTTGTGTGAATTTTTTTTCTAATTCTTCGGGTAAATACATCAAAAAATCTATAAATCGAAACAGAGCGGCAGCTTTCGCTTCCGGCATACCCAGTTCTATCATTTTTTTAGTGATCGTTGTTTTCCACTCCAATCGTTTGTTCCAATTTTGGTGAGTTTCAAGGGTTATAAAATGAGCAATCACGAAAAAAGCAAATGGATTCAAGCTCGTTTGCAAGTCATCTAGGTTTCTACGATAATCCAACAGTTTAATTGTTTGAAATTGTAGGCTTACATGACTCCCCCATAGTGTATATTCGAATCGTTCCGGCCGCCAGTGGGGATTTTTATCTCCCAATACCGCGATACTCATGATCTGTTTCTTGTATTTCAAATAAATTTGACTGTTATACACATACATTCGTTCTGTCAACGTCTGATCTATCTGTGTCTGCATTTCGATATGGATCAATACCCACGTTTCCTCTCCCGAATTCCGATAGACTTTGACCAGTTTATCGACGAAACGTTTCTCGATTTTGGCGTCACGCACAATTTTTTGAAATTCTTTGTCCAAAAATTCATGCCCGCGTCCCCAATCGATTTCTTCGTAGATTTCCGGAAAAAAGAATTGAATGAAGGATTGGAAATAGTTTTCCAAGATTTCTTTCCATGCGCTGTCGTAGATAAACCTTTCGTTCTTCATCGTTGTATTCCTGTAAATGTCAACACTACTGTATATTGCTCTAAGAAATAAAAGAGATTGTTCAATATAACATAGAAGCGGTATATTTTTCCATGTTGTCTATGCCGTCTCGATCCAAATCTTTTCTACCGTTACTATCCGTCCGCGATTCCGGTACATGTCAACAGCTTAAAATAATTCCATGCGAAGTTTTATGCTGGTTTCATAACTGTTTTTTGTGTAAAATAGAAGGAGGAAGATATTTATTGCTTGGCTTTTAGCGAAGTCTTTTCGTTTGTCGCATTAGGATTCTTGTTTAACCGGTGATTTACACCGGAAAGGTATTGATCATGTTTCGTTTTTTTCATTTATGGATACTTATTCTTGTAGGAATAGGACTCGGTGGATGTGCCAGTACTCAAAAAACGGATTTATCAACTTCCCGAGGGGCTATACAGACAATACAACCACAAGAGATATACCCCTATTGGTTGTATGAACCGCTACTCACCACTCCTTTGGTGAATTCTTCCTCTTCAACACATTTGGAGGCCAGCAAAAAAATCGTATGGGATGAATACAATCGATTTCTTGCTTTTCATGATTCAAAAACAGCTGATACCCACGATATGGAGTCAATCGATGATTGGTTTATCGATGAAACGGATAATGCTCGATATTCTGTAACGCAATATGACTACGATTGGTACTGGCCGGAACGCTACTATTCTCACTATTATGGATACCCTTATGATCCCTACGTCTATTATGGGTGGTGGGATTACGGCTGGAGCGGATATCATTATACCCATCTTTATTATCCAAGGTCTTATTCATTCGGTGGCTCACTCGTTTTTGCCTATACCTGGTGGGATTGGCCCTATTATTGGGGATGGCCGTATTACTATCATATCCATTATTACCCTCCTTCTTATTTTGACCGAGGAGATGATACAGAGGGGCAAAGGCGCTCACGTCCCCACATTAGCAATCGCCGACCTGGAATGAATATTTTTTCTCGACCTTCAGCAGACGAGGTCAATTCATTTCCGGCTTATTCTTCAAGAGGACTTGAAACGAAAAAACGACGCTCCCCTACAACTTATTCAATGAGAAGATCGATTTATCGCTCCAAATTAAATGATTCAAATTCTCTTTTGCGAAACAATTTGCCGCAATCCTATAATCCTTCTTTACGGATCGAGAGAAAATTCGAAAATCTCTATGGTACACCGAATCTTTCCGAACGAACACTATCTCGTCAACGAAATGCTCGTTCCTTCTTTCGAAACTCAAACTTGGATGTAGGGATTAGTGGGCGTTCCTCCAACCGCTCTTTTTCTGTCCCGCGAAAAACGGAATCTGCTCCAAGAAGGAGCGTTTCTCCAAATTCTTCTTTCCGAAGTTCTCCTTCCCTTAGTCCTTCTCGTTCCTCGAAAAGTCCAATGCAATCCAGAACCACGCCAAGATACTCTACTTCTCGGTAATCGTTACATTCTTTATGGCGAGGATAAAGGTACATAAATCATGACGTGGTGAAAGAAATATCGTTCGTGGTGGAAGGATTTGTTAATGTTGCATTGCATTTCTGTGAAATTGTATGTCAAATTGAGAGAGTATTGTTGAGAATGAAAAATGAGTAGGATGACCTAGTATGTACTGTAAGCATCAGGTAGTGTAATTAAACAGCAATTATTGCAATACCTTATTACAATGAATGACTAATTCATGGGATACTATTTATCGTATTCAATCGTTGACAATAAAAGCAAAGGAAACACGTTGTACAAGAATAATGGCTCGGATTGATTCGTTCAAAGGCCGATTTGTTAATAATGAATGGATTAAAGTGATTCTCAGAGGAAAAAAATGCCATAGTTGTTGCAGAATACACCATTCTAGTGTAATTATTTTGTACAAAGCACCTTCTCTATGTGTCGAAAATGTTCTATCTTATTCAGGTATATTAAATCGCATGTAATTTATGCGGTTTTGAATTGAAAAGATGTGATGATCTATATAGAATGGAAGGTGGTGCATCTGATTTTAGTGCGAAATGGAATGCAAATTGCTAGTCTAGAAAATGTCTTATTACTAAATTCCTTGTTTTATTCGCATGCATTTTTATGTTTACTGGAAATGACCAAGGAGTGAGATCAAATTTGGTGGAGATGTTGTCATAAAATCCAAGTTTTAAAATTCATTCGGTTGAGGACAGTAAATTATTTGAATTCATTAGAACATGGGAGTCGGCTTTGAAGTTTCCACTCATTGGCCGTAAAGAGAAACTGCCTTTCGCTTTAACCGGCAAACCTGACCGTATTTCTCAAACACTGTTCGGGAAATACGGAGAAGAAAAACGGTGGGAAGCGTTAGATGCCATTTCGATGCCTGGTCAAACGAACTGGCAGAAGCGGTTACTGTTATGGACGCTTGCAACAGACAATACCGAAATGCGCGAGCGGGCGTGGGAACTATTAGATAATCTCGAAATCGATTTCGACCTGTTAATCAATGAACTATCTTGTCCGATGTGGCAAGTGAGGGTGGGGGTTATTCGCCTATTGGCCAAGAGCGGCCGGCTGGATACGATTCGGTTGTTAATCGCTGGTATAGAAGATTATCACCAAAATGTCATCGATGAGACCAGACGCAGTCTGACTCGTTTAATCGAAAACGCAAAGATTCGTAAGCAGAAAGGAGAATTACCCGGAGAAGAAGTCCAGGACGCCTTGACGGCTTTATACCAACCTCTTTACACGTCGAAGCGCTCTCCCCGTTTTCAAGCCATTCAATATCTATTCAAGGTGGCTCCGCTGGATGAGGAATTGTTTTGGGAAATGTACCTCAATCTGGACCTGCCACAATATACGGTTCTTCATGAAGAATTCATTCACTATCAAAGAGAAGGTTCACTGGAGGTCTTGTATCGGGGACTGTTGCAAAAGGATGAATTGTTGCAAGAGAGACTGACGAATTTTTTGGCGATAGCCGTAAGGAACAGCGGGGATAATGTGAATTACCATTTGAATGCCTTGCGCGTATTGGAACGCCCTGATTTTGTCAATGTCGCTCATGTCTTGCAGCATTATCGCATTCTTGTCGAGTTCCAAGGATTGATTAAACATATGAATCCCCCCGAGCGCATTATCCTTTTCGATATGCTTGAGGCAGTGGGAGCGGAACAAAACTTGTCTTTTCTTTTGCGTTGTCTTCAGTTGGATGATTCTCGAATTCGGATACGCGTATTGAAAATCTTGGGGGAAAGTCAAACATTGGGATTAAGGCCCGAAGTATTTGAATTCCTGACTGACTCAGACGAACAGGTGCTTCTCGCTACTCTTCGGTATTTACAAAAGAAGGGTGACCTTTCAATCGTTGAACGAATATCTCATTTGACGCGCAGCAAGAAGAAAAAAGTGAAACAGGGCGTAAATTCGACGATGTTCAAGATTACGCAGGATCATTTGCTGCGGAACTTCGATAATTTGACGTATGCTCGGCGAATGAAGATTCTGAATACTTTGAAGAAGATGAAACCTAACTTTTTCGAAGAGATCGTTTATTTATCCGAGTCGCCGGAAGAATCTGATCGAATCAAATATTTGAAGATGCTGGAAGCGGAAACTTTAAAAAAAGCCGTTCCCGAATATCGTAGGTTGGCATTGGATTCCAATCCGAAAGTTCGCGCTCAAGCGATTATGGGATTAAAACGGGTTAGTGATTCCGAAATCGTTTACCGCATGGTTCGGCCGTTTTTCTCCGATTCGGATCCACGTGTGCGCGCCAATGCAGTGGAATTGATGTCCGATGAAAAACCTGAGAATGAAGAAATTATAAAAATTGTACGAAAAGCGGCAACCTCTGACACCTTGAGAGAGAAAGCCAATGCGATTTCTAAGTTGATGAAATGGGGATACAAGAATTATGAAGAAGAATTGATATCCATGTTGGATAGCGATGACGAATGGACTAAAACGAGCGCTCTATGGGTTGTTGGTGAAAACGAATTGCCCCATTTGGTTGGACGCCTGCGGGAAGCGGCAAATGACAGCCGTTCTCATGTTCGTGAAATGGCAGTAAGGGGAATTGGAAAAAGAGGCTCGGATGATGACTTACGGGCTTTAATGCCTTTCCTTCAAGACCCGGATCGAAATGTCCGTCTTGCGGCGCAGAAGGCATTGCGGTCCCGGTTGCAATTGTCCTTTGAAATCGCTTGATCCATTTTATCGCAGGGGTTGAGATGCAGGAATTTGAACCTTTTTTATCATTCATTTGAATATCGATGGCCGAAACTGAAAAACAGATCCATAACCGAACGCGTGCCGTAGCCCTGCGCTATAAACAAGGGGAAGATGCGGCTCCTCTTGTAGTTGCGAAAGGGCAAGGGGCGATTGCGGATAAAATTATCGCTATTGCTGAACAGCATGACATTCCTCTTTACCAAGACCCCGATTTGGTAGAAATTTTGACAACCATCGATCTGGGGCACCATATCCCTACCGATCTCTATCAAGCGGTTGCCGAAGTCTTAGCTTTTGTGTATCGAATGAATGGACAATACAGCCAACAACGATAGATGGCTCTATTTTAATCCGGTAATGCAATTCGAATCGATTTAAATTCGACCGTACTGAAGAAATCATGGGCCTGCAAGGCGATAAATCCTTTTTTGAATTCTTCCTCTTGGGTTTCTACAACCGTTTTTTCATTGACTTGGATTTCAATGGAGGGCCCTTTTGCAAGAATTTTCATTGTGAACCATTTGCTATCTTCTACTTTGTGATGGGAAGCTTTGACACGATCATACAAACTACCAGTCAGGTTTTCCGGATCGTGATTGTCGATCTGTGCTTCATATCCGATGGGCCATGGACGCAGACCTTCCGCATGGCGGGCACGAAAAAACACACCACTATTGGCCTTTTTCTTTGTGCGTACTTCGAGGGTGAGGATAAAATCCTCAAACGTATTGCAAAGAGTAGCAAGATAGCCAACTCCACCGGATATTTTCAATATCCCGTCTTGAACTGACCAGAAACCCAATCCGTGAACCGACCAGCCGGACAAGTCTTTCCCGTTAAAAAGCTCCAATTCTGAACCAGGTTTATTTTCTTCAACGAATTTTTCGATTTTCTGTTCGAATGCAGGATTCTCGGTCGCGGTTGTTGTGCATGTCGCCAAAAAAAGAAGGAAAAATCCACAGGAAACGAAACCCATGGAAAGAATGATTGTCGATTTTTTCAATAGATTCATAAGTCTTTCCTATGCACTGTCGAATTAGGATATCTCGTCTGACTCATTCATTCTCCATTTATTTTATTCTCGATACAGCATGTCCAAAAGTCAACATTCTGCTATTTGACGATATAATATTGCGATATCTAATCAACCACTTTATTCGAGAGGGAAAAAAGACACAATGCATCTTTGTAGAATTGTTCAATTTGGTTTCTTGATTTCCACAATTATTGTATCCATGGCCGCTATTTCTTCTTCCAATGTAGAGAACGCACTTCAAGATTACCTTGATGAACCCGATCCGACTTTTTCTTGGACGGTTCGTGAACGCAATATTTTTGAGGATTTTGCGTTGTATGAGATTTATATGCGCTCACAGACCTGGCATGACATTGTTTGGACGCATCAGCTGCGGATTTTTGTTCCTCACGAATTAAAAGATTCTCGCCATGCGTTGCTTTTTATAAACGGGGGAAGAAATCGAGAAGGAGAACCGAAATGGAAAAACCGAAAAGATACGGAAACCCAGCTGATCGGAGGTATCGCCTCAAAAACCGGTGCACTTGTGACTATTTTAAGGCAAGTTCCCAATCAACCACTATTCGGTGGAAAAAAAGAAGATGAGATCATTTCATATACCTTTCAACAATATATGGAAACCGAGGATGCTACATGGCCTCTTCTATTTCCCATGGTGAAAAGTGCTGTTCGAGCGATGGATGCTGTAACGGTCTTCAGTGAACGGGAATTGGGTAAGCTCGTTAACAAGTATGTTATTGCCGGAGCGTCCAAGCGGGGATGGACTACATGGTTGGCCGGAGCCAGTGATCCACGTGTTGTTGCTATTGCTCCCATGGTGATTGATATGCTGAATTTGAGTCCCCAAATGGATTACCAATTGAAAGTATGGAATGAATACAGTGACCAAATTGCTGATTACACTCAACTCGGAATTCAAGAACGATTGGAAGATTCTGTCGGTCAAGCTTTGGCAAGAATGGTCGATCCATACGCATACCGTGATCGGTTGACTATGCCAAAATTGATTTTTCTCGGTACCAACGATCCCTATTGGCCGGTGGATGCGATTAAATTCTATTTTGACGATTTGAAAGGCGAGAACTATATTCATTACGTCCCCAATGCCGGTCACGGGTTGGGATCTGGGCTACAAGCCGCGAAAGCGTTGGCTGGTTTTTTTGCCACCTGTCTCAAGGGATTGCCGCATCCGAAAGTGGAATGGAACATTTCCTGCGACAATCCGCACGCCATTTTGCATTTTATGCCGGATACACATGTCAAAAGGGTTAAATTGTGGATTGCCCGGTCGGATGATCGTGATTTTCGTGATGAGAGATGGTATCCCACACGGTTACAAATCGAGGATTCATCCTATGTACCGGTTGAAGTTCTTTTTCCGAAACATGGATATAAAGCTTTTTATGTCGAAGGAATATTCAGCAGTCCAATTGGGGGTACCTATGCCAAAAGTACTCGAGTGTATGTGCTTGACTCGAATGGTGCTATTCAGTGATCGATCTGATTCGGAGTGATTCTGATTTTTTTTCCGTTCAATGTACTATTTTAGCTGTGTTTTTGATCTGTCTCCCCTATCGTAAGCCGATGGGATTTAATTTACCTCAAACACTTCATTTTTTGAAGAAATTATTGGCATTGAATCAATCGGGAAACCGTTGACATGCAGTCGAAAAGAAATACCATGGATTTGTTTACAATGAATGCATTTTTAACTGGAATTTTTTTACGATTCCCTCCACAATATTGTTTTGATAAAAGCCCTTCTCGACGAACGATCAAAGAGAATTCACTAGGCGAGGGAAAAATAAAATAGAGAGAAGGAAACAATTATTCATGTACCAAACACAATTATCTTATACGAGGAAGACAGATCATTTTGATTCCAACAATTCTGGGCATTCAACGCTAGAAAGGGATTTCCAAGTGAAAAACGTATTGATGGTGTATCCTCTCATCCCTTCTATGACTTATTGGAGTTTTAGTAATGCCTTGAAAATGGTAGGGAAAAAGAGCGCTTTTCCACCGTTGGGGCTTGCCACGGTAGCGGCTATGTTGCCTAATTCTTGCCCGATACGGTTGTTGGATATGAATGTCGAACCGTTGACGGACGAAGATTTGCAATGGGCCGATGTCGTTTTTTTGTCGGCTATGATTGTGCAAAATGAATCGTTCGAGGAAGTCGTTCAACGGGCCAAACACTTTTCCGTCCCCGTTGTGGCGGGTGGACCGTATGCTTCGACCGCCTATGCGGAACTCGAAGGAGTCGATCATTTCGTCATTGGTGAAGCGGAGCGAACATTAGGTTCTTTTTGGAATGATTTCTGTACGGGAAAAGCGAAACGCGCGTATGCCCGGCCGGTTACCGAAACGGAATTTGAAACCTTGAAGGCATACTTTGGGGAAGAAATCGATCTCCAAATGGCAAATGGACGGCCGGATGTCAACATGACTCCAATCCCACGTTTCGATCTTTTGCGCTTGAAATCATATCGATCTATGTCAGTTCAAGCGTCTCGCGGCTGTCCCATTGGGTGTGAATTTTGTGATATTTGGCGGCGTTTTGGCAAAAAACCGAGGTTTAAAGATGCAGACAATCTAATTCGAGAGTTGGACGCCCTGTATAAACTGCATTGGCGAGGACCGGTTTTTGTGGTCGATGATAATTTCATCGGAAATCGAAAACGGGCCAGAGAGATTTTAACGGTGATGACGGAATGGCAGAAAAAGCATGGATATCCATTTCTCTTTTTCACCGAAGGGACATTGACGCTTGCGGATGACGATCAACTGCTTACCGGATTTCGAGAAGCCGGTTTCGATATGGTTTTTATTGGGATCGAGACTCCATCGGAAGAGAGTTTGAAAGAAACTCACAAACTCATCAATACCCGAGGCAGCGTAGCGGATAAAGTGGAAAAAATTCAGCGGCATGGGATTCAAGTCACTTCAGGATTCATTATCGGTTTTGACAACGATCCCGATACGATCGCCGATAATATGATCGAATTTATCCAAAATTTAGGAATCCCTGTCGCCATGGTTGGACTTTTGCAAGCCTTACCGGAGACGGATTTATATGACCGGCTGGAAAAAGAAGGCCGTTTGTTAAGCAAAGCGAGTGGAAATAATACTCATGCGTTCCAAACAAATTTCCTGACGAAACGTCCGATGGAGGATGTTTCACAGGATTATCAAAAGGTATTGCAGGCTCTCTATACTCCCGACCTGAAAAGTTATTTTGAGCGGTGCGAGCTGTTGTTGAAACGATGGGCGTCCCCGAAACACACCTCACCGGTCGGTTGGGTTGAAATTCGAGCATTATTCTATTATTTGGGATTAATTCCCTTGAAATCGTACCGATGGAATGCCTTGAAATTTCTTGGGAAAACATTGATAAAACATCCCAAGTTTTTCGCCCAAGCGGTGAGTCTAGGGATTCAAGGTCATCATTTTCGTGAAATCACGCTCCATGCCTTTGAAGCGGCGAAGGTCGCGCATTATTTTGCTGAAAAGCGGGCTGCGTTTTCCCGATTTGTTACTCAATACCTTGAAAACACGGCAAAATCCCGGGAAGTTTTGATTGCCGAATTCTGTCTTTCCCGTGACGAAGTGCTGACTGACGCAAGAAAGAGAATCGATCAATTAAACACGAGTGTTCGGGAAACTGTAAAAGGAGAGTATGAGAAGTTCTCTCGTGAAATCAATGAAATTTGCCATAAAGTCGTTAGCTCATTGACAATTCACAATTTACAGGAAATGGAAGCGGAGAGAAACGACTCCCAGGGGAAATAATTACGATCTTACCTTTCATTGTGGGTAGAGCAAGCGTTCTCGCTTGCGACAAAGGGCAGGTGGGGAAGCCCACTCTATCCATCTTTGTTTTTTATAGATTAAAACGTTTTCAATAAAAAAGGCGCAGAGTTTAAATCTCTCAGCATTTTACCTTCAACCTTTACGTCTATTTCGGGAGAAAGAACGCTATGGAACTGGAAATCCGGGAAATGAAAATCGACGACTTAGCGCCGGTTTTTCATTTGGGGGAACAGTTGTTTACATCGCAGGAACATTCCAATTTGTACCGGACATGGGATGAATTTGAAGTGACATCCATGTTTCAATCCGAGCCGGATTTGTGCCTAGTCGCGGATCTCGACGGCGAAATTGCTGGCTTTGCCATGGGACGAACCATTGAAAAATCGGGTAGCGCGTGGTCTTATGGTCATCTCGTGTGGATCGGCGTCGATACTTCAAAACATCGCCGCGGTATCGGTGATAATATTTTCGAAGAGTTTCGAAACCGAATGCTAGACAAGAATATACGGATTATCGTGGTCGATACCCAAGCCGATAATGTCTCGGCGTTGAATTTCTTCAAAAAGCATGGCTTTACCAACGCGACCGATCATGTCTATCTTTCATTGAACTTGGATCCATACGCCAAACGAAATTCAAATTCACAATGACATGGATAAAAATACATGGATACTGATACCCGTTGCATTCAAAAGGATCGCTTGCAATTTCTTCTGCAGCAAATGATCGATATTTATAGTCCTTCCGGCAAAGAAAGCGAAATTCTCGAATTTTTAGAAAAGACTTTGAAGAACCATTCTCTCTCCTATGCGCGAGTCGATGTCGATGAGAATCGGTATGACCTTGTCGTTTGGCCGAAAAATAGAGATGTTCATTGTGCTTTTATCGGTCATGTCGACACAGTTCCTGCTTTTGACTTGGACCAGTATCAATTTCGTATGGAAAACGATCATGTTTTCGGATTAGGGGCGGCCGATATGAAAGGCGGTTGCGCGGCCATGATCGAAGCATTTCTATCCTTTCAGAATGCACAAGGGATTCTTCCGGCTGCATTGGTGCTCGTTGTAGGGGAGGAGGAAAGCGGAGATGGGACCGAGGCTTTTCTGCAACAATACAATGTTCCGTGGGCTATCGTGGCGGAACCGACAGCTCTTGTTCCCTGTTTGAGCCACTATGGTTATCTTGAAATGGATCTCACGATTTCCGGAAAACGTTTGCATGCCTCTCTCTCGAATCGAGATCACAATGCCATCAATAAATTGTTGAATACACTGCTGTCGATCATAGATCACCTGGAGAATCATCGAAATGATGTGATTTATAATTTACGAGATATTCAAAGTTCCGAAGCCGGATTCACCGTTCCCGACCGATGCAGTTCTTCCATCGATATTCATGCTCCACCGTATGCTTCATTGGGCGATATCATTTTCGAAATTGAAGATCGAGTGAAAAAACAATTGAATACCGATCCTCTTGATCCTTCCGTTCTCAATTTCGAAACCATCGATGCAGGCTATGAAATCCCTGAAAAAGGGTATCTTCCGGAACTTTTGATGGAAGTCTATGAATCCCGTAGACTGCCATGGGATACAGACTCTTTTCGGAGCCATTCTGATGCCAATTTGCTGTGGGCATCGGGGGTCAAACCGATTATTCTCGGACCCGGATATTTGACGGAAGCGCATACACCCACCGAGTCGGCACCATTCGGTCAAATTGCCGATGCGGCAAGTCTTTATTATGATATTTTGCATAAATTAGTTTAAGTGAAATCCTACACAAGACCGCTTGACGAGCGGCTGGAATGAACCACACAATATCGGAACATTGATTTTGCAGAGGAGAACGACAATGAAACGTAAAACTTGGAATCGAATGGTTACCGCTTTGCTTTGTCTCATCGTACTTACTATCGGAACAATACCATCATTTTCCGCTTCAAACAGCGAAACGGAAGAATGGAGGACGGGTAAAAATTTCATGGAGACGAAGGTCTATTCTCCTGAAGAAGATCGAGAAATACTCGAAGCCTTTGAAGGATTACGAGTAGCAGATGTATCGGACGGCATGGATAAAGCCGGATTGAAGAATGTCGGATTGATGGATCCTGCCATTCATCCGTTGTGGAAGGATACAAAAACATTCAAACATCGGATGATTGGAATTGCCGTAACTGCGCGGTATGTTCCCACTCAACAACCCCATACCGGTCCCATGAAGACAGAAGAACACAATCAATGGGTAGGGCAATTCTATAATCAATATACGCCGGAACCTTTTACTTCTCTGATTCGTAAAGGAACCGTATTGGTACTGGATGATGTTGTCGATGGAGATGTCGGTACTATCGGATCGAATAACATCATGTCTTGGGTGTTACGAGGATGTGTCGGTGTTGTAACCAACGCATCTGCACGCGACACGGATGAGATTATCCTTGAAGAGGTTCCTCTCTATTTTCGAAAGACCGGTCGCGGAATCCGGCCGGGCCGGAATGAAATCGAATCCGTCAACCGTCCAGTCGTCTGCGGTGGAGTATTGGTGAAACCGGGCGATGTCGTTGTCGCGGATGGGGATGGAGTCATTGTCGTACCGCGCTCCGCCGCTAAAGAAGTTGCAGAATATGCACATGAAGTTATCGAAAAAGATAAAGCCGGACGCCGCAGTTTATATAAAAAGTTGAATCTTCCGGAAGATGATACTGTCCGGTAACAACAATCGTTTGACGTACAATGTAATGGACAATCATATCGGATTGCCCCCACAATAATGTAGGGGTAGACCAACGTGTCTACCCATTATTTACACAAATTACCATGTCAAAACAACCTCGTGAAGACCAATTTTCCGGTTGCCTGATCGGCCAGGCGCTCGGTGATGCGCTTGGATTTCCTGTTGAAGGATATCCTCGACAAGTTTGTGCAAAATACGTGGATCAATATCTTCGTTCCGGACGCGTGGAAGATGTCGGTCGCGGAGGAATGTCTTCTGGACAATATACGGACGATACCCAACTGGCTCGGGAATTATTGATCAGTCTTGTCGAGCGGAAGGGATTTGAACCTGCCGATTATGCTTCCAGAATAGCGCTGATTTTCAATGAAAACCGCATAGTCGGACGGGGGCGGGCGACGGAAGAAGCGGCCCGCCGGCTTATTTCCGGTGTTTGTTGGGAAAACGCCGGTACTCCTTCACCATCTGCAGGGAATGGTAGCGCCATGCGTGCGGCTCCGGTTGGAATGTTTTTTTACGGCGAAGAGGAAAGTGTCATCCGTGCCGCTCATGATCAGGGGCGGATTACTCACCAGGATTCGCGTTGTTCTGCCGGAGCTGTTGTTGTAGCTGGAGCGGTTGCTCTGGGATTGCAATTGGAGAGCATCGATTCACAGCAATTTCTCGAAACGCTGAGCGATTGGGCAGCGACATACGATGATTCGGCGGCTTTGCTTTATCAGCAGCTGGTTGAATGGATTTCGTTACCACCCGATCAAGCCGCAGATTTGATTTCTCATGCGGGGCTGGGAGCAGGATCGAAGGATGATTGGGAGGGAATTACCCCTTTTGTCACGAGTAGTGTCATGTGGAGTCTGTATTCATTTTTGCGGACACCGGAGGATTATTGGGAAACGATTTGTACTGCCATCGCAGTGGGCGGAGATGTGGATACTACCGCCGCTATGGCTGGGGCGATGAGCGGAGCTTACAACGGATTGGCTCAAATTCCACAGGAAATGGCGTGTCGAGTGAACGATAGAGACTCATGGGGATATAAAGAATTGATGGCTCTTTCCCAACAATGTTATTCACTGAAATTGAATCGCTAAATTCACTGTTTTTATCGAATAATGTTTCATAACTTCTCAATGAAAACAAGAAAACATGGACATTCACCAAAAATACGGTTGACAATTTTTCAATAGGACTCTAATATTCAGTGTACGAATTAAATTTTCTTGAGATCAGGTACGGACAATGCCTTCACAAAAAGATCTGTGCGACAAAGTTTTGGTGGCGTTGCGGAGAATCTCTAGAGCGATTGATTTGCATTCGAAGAGTTTAGTGCGTAGTTATGGTCTTACCGGTCCACAATTGATCTTATTGCGGGAACTGGCGGCTTCGGGCGAGATTTCAGTCGGTGACTTGGCTCGGAATATCAGCCTTAGCAATGCAACCGTTACGGATATATTGGACCGCATGGAAAAGAGGGGATTGGTTGAAAGAACCCGTAGCAGTGCCGACCGACGCCGTGTCATGGTAAAAGTAACGGATGTCGGAAAGGAATTGCTTTTTAATACCCCTTCTTTGCTGCAGGAACGATTGGATGCGGAATTTTCAAAATTGCATGATTGGGAACAAACACTTATTCTTTCTTCATTGCAGCGAGTCGCTGCGATGTTGGAAGCAAAACCACTTCCGGAAGATACTTCGGATTTATTATCCACACCTCTGACTGACTTCGATGAAGAGTCTCTTGAATATTTAGAGACAAACGCAGTGATTCACACCCAAGATTTCACACCAGAGAACAATTAAGTACACAAAATAACTTTCAAAAAGATTCTAAATCATAATTTGGAAAGGAAGGTGTAAAATGTCTATATTGAATGTAGAGAAAAGCAATGTACATGTATTGGACAATTTTACGGCGAGATTCCCCGATAATTTGGGGACTTTGGATCAGGATGAAGAATTTTGTTGGATTCGCCATAACGGAGTTGAGAAAAAGATTCGTTTTCATGATTATCATGAGGTGTACCCCATCCCCGGTTTTTATGAGTTTCTATTTTACGAAAAACTTCGTTGCAATTCTCCCAAAGCTGTATGCTCTTTGTTGAAAAAACAGCTTGATTTGACATCGACAAATCCGGAATCTCTATCGGTACTGGATGTTGGTGCGGGGAACGGAATGGTGGGCGAGCAGCTCATAGAAATCGGTGCCAAAAAAGTGATCGGAATCGATATTATTGAAGAAGCGAAAGAAGCCGCTTTTCGCGACCGCCCGAATTTGTATGACGCTTATTTTGTCGAAGATTTAACCTGTTTGACACCGGAAACGCGTACAGTTCTAACAGAACAAAAATTGAATTGCTTGACGGTCGTTGCGGCGCTTGGATTTGGAGACATCCCGCCCTTGGCGTTTGCGGAAGCGTACAATTTGATTTCCTCGCCCGGCTGGCTGGCTTTCAACATCAAGGAACGCTTTGTCAGTGAAGAAGATTCCAGCGGTTTTGCGCATTTGATTCAGCATATGACAGAAGAAGGGATCATCGAGATACGGGATTCCTTCCGATTCAAACATCGTCTTTCCCTCGCAGGAGAACCACTCTTTTACGAAGCCATTGTCGCCCAAAAATTGAACGATATTTCTGCTGATTGGATCAAGGCTTACATGGAAGAGCATGAAATGCTATCCTAATTTTCATGATACGCCTTGATCACGTTTCGAAATGGTTTGAAAACGGCGAAGTCGTTGCTGTGGATGACGTGTCTCTCGAAATTTCAGAAGGAGAGACACTCGTCCTCCTCGGCTCTTCCGGTTGTGGGAAAACCACGACCTTGAAGATGATCAATCGTCTCATCGATCCCACAGAAGGCACCATCGAAGTGGACGGGATGAATATCCTGGATCACGATCCGGTGGAATTGCGCCGTTCCATTGGGTATGTGTTTCAAGGAATCGGTCTTTTCCCTCACCTGACGATTGGTGAAAATATATCCATTGCTTTGCGGCTTATCGGAAAATCGGTCGAGAAACAGCGGAAACGTGCTGCTGAGCTGTTGGAATTGGTCGATCTTGATCCGGATGCATTTGCTTCCCGTTATCC
>CAYPPG010000032.1:61507-84954 GCA_964412555.1 uncultured bacterium | reverse complement strand
ATCTCCGTCTGCATCCCAATCGACAAAATCGATTTTCCTCCGCCCACTTTTACCCGCTTCCCGATCATTGAGCTGCAACGGAGTTCCTTCCTCGGTAAGAAAAATTCGTTTTCCCGGCATAAGAAAAAGGTCATCGTTTTTCTTCAGGCGTTCGAAGAAACTAAGGTAGCCTTCATGATCGATAACAACCAGATCGTTCAAACCATCCTTGTTGACATCCCAGATGATGGGGCGGGTGCGCCATTGGACAACGAGTTCTTTCGGTGATGGATCCCACCAATTCCATTCCGGTTTCGGTGGTGTACCTTCCCATTCCACTTCGATGGATTTTGCAGCCGCCAGTTTTGGGGCTGTGCGGGTACCGATGTTTTTATACCATACAATTTTGCCGATGATGGAATTAGTGACGATGTCGGGTAAACCATCCATGTCCCAGTCGGCGACATAGGGAACGGTATAGCCCCATTTCGCTTCCGCCGGTCCTTGAATAGAGAGATTCGGCCCAGCCATGATACGGATGACTTCCCCTTCTGCTTTCAAGCGCCGTGGAGCGGACCAACGCGGATTTGTGCCGCCGCCCATATTTTCGAACCATTCGATAAAACCAGCTGTATTCCCACTCACCAAATCTTCGTCACCGTCTCCATCCCAATCGACACTACAAGGAGTTGACAAACCTCCGCATTTGACATTCTCTGCATATTTTTGAAAAAAGACAGGCTGCTTCAGTACCGGTTCTCCCTTGGCATCAATGCCCATATTTTCAATCCAAGCGACACGGCCGTCTTCCTGACCGACGACAATATCCGGGTCGTTGTCCTGATCCCAATCGAAGATGACGACTTGTAACATTTCGAGTTCCATATGAATGGTCACGCCATTTGCCTTGAGAAAACGGCCTTTTTCATACTTGGGTTTGGTTCGCGAACCGATGTTTTCGAAATAGGATAGCCTGTCCAAGAACTCACCGCAAATCAGGTCTAAATCACCATCTTTATCCCAATCGACCAAGTTTGGGGAAGGGCAGCCGTAGACATCGATCGGTTGATCGCCCGCCATGATTTGTTGTGATTTGCCATATTCAGGACTTTCGTTGGAACCGGTGTTTTTTACCCAATATACATACCCGTGCAAAGGGCCATTCGTCCAATTTCCGGAAGAATCATAAGCGTTGTCCCATCCATATTCCCGCCAATCACTCGCGCCGATGATCAAGTCATCGATACCGTCTCCGTCAAAATCATAAATTCTCCACTGATTCGCCCTACCGGCGTAAAAATCTTGTTTGAAGGGGATATCGATGGGATGGGCATAAAGATTTTTTGTAAAATCTTTATAGATTTTTCCTGGTTCGCAAACAACCATCTTCGAGTTGATATAGGAAGGCATGACATTTTTCTTACCATCTCCCAATCGCTTGGCTGGCTTGAAGATTCCGGTTCCGTCATTCTCGAAATAATAAATACCCTGATAAGGAAAAGCGGACGTCGAGACCAAGAGATCGTTGTCGCTGTCAGAATCCCAATCCACCGGAAATGGAATAGCCCAAATGCCTACCCCCAAATCGACAATCAAATCCGGATTGTTATAAGAGACACGATGCTTGGCTCTTTTAGAAACACTATTTTCTGCAGCATGAAGGGATGGGACTGCGATCGAAATCGTGAAAAAGATAAAAATCGAAAATGTTCTCTGGATCAAACGTTTTTTCACTTTTGAATCTCTCCCTTTTATACACAAGATTTGGAAAATCAAATGGAATGAAACTGCATGATACCATTGAATGGTTATTCCCCAAGAGAGCAGTAGGAGGAAACGTACTGTTTATCTGTATATGATCATGTAGATATTCTGCGTTGTTGGAACACAAGAAAAAAGATTCAATATTTTTTTGGAGGTTCCGATACTATGATGTATACTTACTTTAGCAAGCGATAAATACTTTGGATTGGATTTGATTTTAAGATTGTTGAGCACGAAGTAGAGAAAAACAATTTCTCTTATCTTCTAATAATTCAGACCATTTCGTCTCACAATCGATTCCTGACTTGTTAAAATCAATTAGTGGAATTCTATAATACTTGCTATCTTGAGCAAGGATAATTAACAAATAAAAAAGGAGTCGTATCATGAACGCCTATTTCGAAGCAGTCAAACGTTTCCTCGAGAGTGAAGATGGTCCCACCGCGGTGGAGTATGCTGTTGTGGTTGCATTGATCATTATTTCCTGTATCACAATGATCACGGCTTTTGGAAGCCAATTGGGCACTTGGTTTACGAACACTTCCAGCACTGTTGGTGGCCTCACGACGGATGGTAGTTAATCAATCGTGAAATTCTGCGCTGAGGGAGAATTTCTGCGAATCTTCTGTTCTTCCCCAAAAAAGTCGGACAACCTTAACCTGATTTTTTCGCCGGAATTCTCCCTTAGTTTTTTGTTCTCTGCATACTGGTATAAACCGGAGGGTACTAAAAGGAAAACGGTTTATGGGGATTGAGTTAGAAACTGGTTTCAACGTGGATTCCTATATCCATTATTCGGTGAGTTGAGCACTCATGCTGGCGAAACTCACCTTTTTTTTATGATATGATCCATTTGAATGGATCAGCCAATGTACATCATCCAAAATTCCACAATACCATCATTGAATTCCTCTGGATTTCTTTGCATGCTCTACATATCGTCTTTTTTCCAAAAAGCATGCATAATAACAAGAATATTTTTTTTGTTACAAGGCAAAGCGTGGATAGATGAACATCACATTTCATAAAATGACCCGCCGGTTTCCGGTTCTTTTTACCGTCGTTTTTTCTCTAATTTTAGCATGGGAACTTTGGTTCAATCCTTTGTTTCCGTTTGGCTACGCTGAGGCAGAATATCTCAATGGAATTTTCGCACAAAACTTTTTTTCGATTGGTCCTTTTTCGCTCACTCATCTTTCTCAGCCGACGATTCAAAATGCGAATCCCTTAACTGTAATAGCTGTATTCGTCGCCCATTGGATTTCGCTGGATTCTGTTTGGGGACTGTGGTTAGGACAAACCCTATTGTGTTGGATTTTGATCTGGCGCATTTCCGTCTTGCTTGGTTATTGGATTGAACAGCATTTGCATTACATCTTTTTTCTTGTCTTATTTATCAATCCCTTATTTTGGCGGACGCTGCTCTATCTTCCATCTTTTACTTGGGTGACATGGTTGTTTGTGGAATTGTTGATTTACGTTCTGAGATTCGATGAGAGAAAGTCAATCGGATACATTTCCATTTTGGGGTTGAGTTTTTCCGGGTGTGAAGCATTCGTGGGAGTGTTCCTTTTTGTCATTATATGGTTGGGAATCCGGAGATTCTGTCAAAATCCATCGAAAGCAAAAAACAAAAGACAAAAAAGAGAATATGATGAGGTATTCATTGGGATTGCGGCCCTTTTTCCGGCAGTTTTGGTTTTTCTCACTCTGACTCTACAATCCGGTGTTTTTGGGGGAGCGCGGCTCCTTGATCAGCCGAGTCTTTTTTCGGAATTCTCCATCGTGAAATTGTTAGGGGGGGAATGGAGCCGGCATATTCGATCTCTTTTGATTTGGTTTGGCAATGGATGTTTGACATTGCCTCTATCTATTCCCATTTATGGCCTTTTCGCGTTGATTGGTGCTTTGACGTGGATACAGCCAAAGAATGGAGCCATAGAAATGAAGGTGATAATCCCTATTTTTTTAGGGATGTTTCTACCTTGCATGGCTTTCCTTCCCGTTGAAATGGCACAAGAACGGTTCCTGTTGTTTTTTGTATTGGGTACGATTGCATTCGTGCAGGGAATAGAATGGATTTCCCTACAATTTTCAAGGCAAAAAAACTATGTCGCCGGCTCTTTGTTGGGATTGATTGTATTTTTATCGATTTATTCTTTTCCATCTTCTCTTCAAAATCCTACTGCCCGCGCGCGTTATCACTCGAATGTATGGAACACAATCGAATCAATCCTCACAAAAGAAAATTTATTATCGTCGGAACTTGTCGCCGTCCGATTTACACCTTCTATCTGGTACCGGCTGTCAAACGATTATTTCGGATATCCGATTGGAACCGGAGTGAGGCAAATTGTTGAAAAACCTTTCCGCTTGATTCAACTGAATTCACTGCTTCCCATCGAATACCGGCCGGAAATAAATGGCGGTATTCGGTTTGATATTGGGAAAGCACTTCTTTTTTCTCCCTCTATGATTTTGACGTATCCTTCTTTCGATGAGGCAAGAAAAAGCATTCTCGAAAAAACAAGCGATACCACAGAAAGTTCTTGGCTGGAAATTTTGCAGGAACATTATCGAAGGGAACGCGTTCAGAATCTTTCCATATATCGACGATATCAATCGATCGCAAAGGAAGACATTTCATTGGCGGCTCTTTCAGAAATGGTTCGCGAAGGCAGAATTGAAGAGATTGAAACTGTACAATCGTGGTGGAGACAAAGTACTCGTATAATTCAGAAAAGAGAACCCTCCGTAGAAGAACTGATTGAAGAGGAACTTCTTTCAAGAAGCGGGTTGTCGTGGTCATTCGAGCAAGAGTATCTCTACTCCCGCCGGGTGGGGATCGCGTTCGGGTTTTCTCCTGATGAAAAAGGAAGAATTGGCGCTGGAGCCGCCGGTCCTGGCTCCGATGAAATGAAGAGTGAAATCGGGGAGATTCACTCGGAGCCTTTTGTCGTGGAAGGAGAGGAACTTTCATTTTTTGCCGATTTACCGAAAAATTCCACTGCGTCCATTTTTTGTTTGGCCGTTCATACGAAAGAACCGTTGGGTGAAAATCACAAAGTAAAATATGTTCGGCATATCTTTGATTATCGCGCGCCAAAATCTCTTCTTGCCGATACGTTTTTTTATGTTCGGCCTTCTCAGTTGGTGTATGGGGAGGATGAATCGGTGATCGGATGGCGTGTTGTCAGAGTCTTGCAGGGAGGACAAAAAAATGGCTGGCAATTTGTTTCCTGGTCTCTTGATCCTTGGATCAATCAACTTGCCTTGTGGGTTGCGGCGGATCGTGATATCGGCGACTTTGTGAGAATCGATCATTTGTTTCAACGAAAACGTCCCCCTGGTTTTTATTGGAATTTTGAAGACGGGACATATGAAGGCTGGATTCCCGAAGGCACTGCATTTGGCAGCAGTGCTGCCGCCGGCTCTTATGGCAAGCAACGTCCTGTGCGTGGATTTGAAGGAAATTATTTTGTGAACAGTTATTTTCAAGGTTCCGATAAACCGACCGGAACACTGACTTCGCATTCTTTTACGATAACGATGGATCGGCTGGAATTCTTAATTGGTGGTGGAGATGATATGGATACACTTCATGTTCAATTGTTGGTGGATAATGAAGCCGTTTTACGGGCAACCGGCCGTCGCTCCGAAATGTTACGGAAAGTTGTGTGGGATATATCCAAATGGGAAGGCGAACAAGCGAAACTTCAGCTCGTTGATCGGTCCGCAGAGCCTTGGGGACATCTTTTGGTGGATGATATTCGTTTTTATCCTACTGTTCCCTATCGATTGCATATAAAAGAAAAAACGGTTCAGCAATAGTGAAACCGGGGGAAATCTCTCTGAGAGCGTTTTGTGGAAGTTGTTTGCTCCGCGAAACAATAGATTAACTGCGCATGACTTCTTCCACTTGTTCTCGTTCGTCGAGAGTGAATATCTTGTTTAAATTCAACAGGATCATTAAACGCTCACCCACTTTTCCCATGCCGGTGATATATTCAGTATTGATTTTCGCTCCCAACGGTGGTGCCGGAGAAATCTCTTCTTCATGGATATCCTGTACTTCGCAGACTTCATCCACAACCATCCCCACGACTCGGCTGTTGACATCCACAACCATAATCCGTGTTGCATTATCGATTTCCCGCTCTGGGAGTCCGAATTTTTTCCGTAAATTGACTACTGGAATAACTCGTCCTCTTAAATTCAACACGCCATCGATGAAATCCATGCTTTGAGGTACACGGGTCACTGTTTCATAACGGATGATTTCATGTACGCTCAAGATAGGAACACCATATTCTTCTCCGTGAAGTTTAAAACTAACGTATTGACCGGATTGTTGATTGTTTTGTTCCGAATTGGTTACCATTCTAAAAAACCTCCCTTGATATTTCTTTATTTTGCTGAAGGAGCATTCTCGTTTTCCATACTCTTGCTACCGACCACGCTCTGACGAAACGAAATTGAATCATCAGCGTTTGAATGAAAAGTTCATAAGATTTTGTTCATCTGTTTTTACATCTGCGATAATGGCACGAATCAACATAGATAGATCATCTTGAAAAGTATTTGAGGATTTATTGACAATCAGATTGATGCCCAATTTGTACAGTTCCATCTTGTAGAGTGATTCTTCCGTTTCAAGTAAAGCAATAAGTGGACATCCATGAAAGTGTTCTCGTAGCCATTGAACAAGATAATGCCATTTTTGTGAATATTCTCTTCCATCCCATATGATGAGTAAAGGTTTCGCGATTCGCAGAGTATCTCGTAAATCATGTTCAGAAAACAGATACACTTCTAAATCGAATTCTTCTTTTATTTTTTTCTCCACTTGCCCAAGAATCGAACTTTCTTTCGAGACAAGTAAAGCGGCATATTTTCTTGTGGATACTTGATTCATTTTCATCCTGTTTTATTACATTGCTGCTGGTTTACTATTCTCTTAGGTCGTTTTGACTTTAGGAATTTGTGGTAGTCCATAAGTCATGCAAAAAATTCTAGCAAATAAAGTACCAATCTTTTTGGGGAGATCAATGAACGAGACGATGTCGAGCACATTCAGAATTTAAATGAAATTGTTCAATGATTTTCCATGACATGGGCTAAAAACTGGCTTTGATCTTTGGGATTCACTTATTATTTTTGTATCATGTGGGAAGAGAGGTCCTCTTTCTTGTAGCTTTTTCGATTACCTTTGGGATTTTCTGTTACCGCTACGATTACAATTGAGAACAAAATGCTTCAGGAAAAATCAAATCTCGGTCCGATGAAGCTTATGACAAGGGGAGTTTCGGTTTATCATGATTTGTTGTGACTATTTGGAAATAGGTGATTTTATGTAAAATATTACTACACATAAATGGTAAGTGATTTGAATATTGGGTGTAATTTTAGTTGGGATACAACAGTAGTAATTTGAGGAATTTGTTTTTGGTAAAGGTGGGTATACTTTTCATCATCGGCGATTCTCCTTGACCCACACTATGATCTTTTGAATTGGCGGGAAAGAGGTTTCTATGACTCCGTTAAAAGTCCTTCTCGTGGATGATGATGACATTGTTCGTCAAGTGATTCAAGAAATATTGGACTCAATTGGATATGAGACGCTCGATGCGAGCGATGGTTCTCAAGCGGTCGAATTGGCTTCACAACATCCGATCGATATCGCTTTATTGGACTACATTCTGCCAGATACCAACGGAATCGAATTGATGAATCGGATAAAAGAAATCGTGCCGAATGTATTGTCTATTATGATTACCGGGGAGGGATCCATTGAACGGGCGGTGAAAGCGATGCAAGCGGGGGCATGGGATTTTCTCACAAAACCGATTACGTTTGATATGCTGCAAGAAAAAATTGGCCGTGTTGAAGAGTATTGTCTCTTGCGCCGGGAACATGATTACCGCCACAAAGTGTTGGAGCGTGATTTCGAATTCTCGGGCGTTGTCGGTCCTTCTCCTGCAATGCAGCCGGTGTATGAAGGAATTCTCCGGGCAGCGCAATCGAGTCTTCCCGTATTGATCGAAGGAGAAACCGGAGCAGGGAAGGAATTTGTCGCGGAAGCGATTCATCTGAACAGCGCAAGGAAAGATAAACCATTTGTGATCATGGACTGCACTGCCACCCCTCAATCTCTGGTGGAATCCGTTCTTTTTGGTTGTACAAAAGGAGCGTTTACAGGAGCGGTCGAGAGAAGAGGACTCTTAAAAGAAGCCGATAAAGGTATTTTGTTTCTGGATGAAATTGGGGAAATTACAACAGAGATTCAACCCAAATTATTACGCTGCTTAGAGACGAAAAAATTTCGGCCGTTGGGCGCCTCCAAAGATATCAGCAGTGATTTTCGCATCATTTGTGCCACCAATCGAGATTTGAAAGCGATGACCCAAGAAGATCAATTTCGTTCCGATTTATTTTATCGTATTTCTGCTCATAAAATCATTGTCCCTCCTCTGCGTGAACGCCCCTCCGATATACCTGTCTTGGTCCGATATTTCATAAAACAAATCGCGTCGGAACATGATCAGGAGGAAATCCATATCGATACGGAAGCATTGCGGATGTTATGCGCCTATCATTGGCCGGGGAATGTGCGTCAACTGAAATTTGTCATCGAAACGGCATTTTTTTATTCTTCGGATAAAACCATTCGCAGAGAACATATACATCTTGAAGATTCTCCCGTCCGTGATCAACTTGACAAACTTGACTCTCTGCTGCCAAATACTCAAGTCAATCTCAAAACTTACCGCGATGAAGTTGTCGCTAAAGCGGAACGGATTTATTTGAACGCACTGTTGGAAGAATCTCAGGGGGATGTTCGGAAAGCGGCTAAGCAGGCGGGTTTGACACGAGAAGCCTTTTATCGAGTGATGACACGATGCGGTCTATCTGCCGGAAATTATCGAGATAGCGCAGTGGAATAAAAACTCTTACGCATGAATTCCCGCATAGTGGGAATGATTCGTGAGTGGTCGTACGTTTTTCATGAGGAAGTGGGCAATTTGATGGAGGGGGAGAACATGTTGTGCTCCACCGGCTTTGATCGCTTCCTTCGGCATTCCAAAAACCACACTGGATGATTCATCCTGTGCAATCGTAACCGCTCCACTTTTACTGATTTCTTTTAGTCCAAGAGCACCGTCGGCTCCCATCCCTGTAAGGATGATTCCCATACTATTTCTTCCTGCTTCCTTTGCAACGGAGTGAAACAATACGTCCACAGAAGGACGATGCCGATTGACGGGATCGGTATTCAATAATTGAACTTGATACCGTCCTCCTCTTTTCAGAACCGCCATGTGGATACTTCCTGGCGCAATCAATGCCGTTCCGGGCGCCACTTCATCTCCGTCACATGCCTCCTTCACGGAAAGGGTACAAAGTGTGTTCAATCGATTGGCGAATGCCAATGTGAATCCGGCAGGCATATGTTGAACAATAACGATTCCGGGAAGATTGTTTGGTAAGTTGACAAGTACATCTTTGATCGCTTCTGTCCCACCTGTCGAGGCGCCAATGGCAATCACTTTCGGACTCACTGCTTTGTTGAGTGATGGGCTTTTTGAGTCAATGCGTGTAGAGTGCGTTGCCGGAAAAGGTGACACTTTCGGATGAGGGCGGTTTAAGATTGTTTTCGAAGGACGGCTTCCGGCTACTGCGAGTATTTTCTGTGCCAGCACCTCCACGATTTCTTGAATGCTTGCGATTCCCATTGCCTGTGGTTTTGTGACAAAGTCTACGGCTCCGAGTTCGAGGGCTTTTAAAGTAGATTGGGCGCCCCGTTCTGTGTGAGCGCTGACCATAATGACGGGGATTTTGTGATTCTGTACGATTTCCGGAAGGATTTCCAATCCTCCCACTTTTCTCATTTCCACATCCAGCGTGATTACGTCGGGTTGGAACTGCTTGATTTTTTGCATGACGAAGCTTCCGTCTTGAGCGGAAGCGACCACTTCGATTCCCTTTTGTCGGTTTAAAAGATCGGTAAGCATCTGTCGAGCCAAGGCTGAATCGTCGACGACTAATACCCGAATTTTTTGTGCCATTTGCTTTCTCAATCCATAACTGTATTTATGCCGGCAGCCAGGTTAAGATATCGGCTCTGCCTGGCTGGTGAAGTGCTGTCCGGCAAGGGTAGACTTCACTTGTCCTTGCTACTCGGTTGATTGTTGTTCACATCAAAAGAATGATCGGTTACGCTGAAATCCCCAGTGTCTTTTCGATGAGTGAAGCGGCGTCAAGAATCAAGATCACTCGGCCGTTTCCTAAAATTGCCGCCCCTGCAATATAGGAGGCATCGGAAACATCTCCACCCAACGGTTTGATAACGATCTCCTGTTCATTGACCATCCGATCGACGATGAGACCGGCGTAGTGATTTCCATGCTTTAAAATCGCGACATAGAGTCTGCCGGTTCCATTTTGAGAAGGATTTGCATGAATGATAGTCCGTAAATTGAGAATTGGAACGACATCGTCACGTAAACGAATCACTTGTCCCTGTCCTTTGACGGAATAAATGTCTTCTTTAGTAATTCGTATCGTTTCTGAAATTGTGGATATGGGGAGAGCAAATTGCTCCTCATCGGCTTCAACCAGCAACGCTTGGATGATTGCCAAGGTTAATGGCAGTTTCAAGAAAAAGGTCGTTCCTTTCCCGATTTCTGTTTCAATGTCGACGTTTCCGCCAAGCTGTTCAATGGTTCGTCTCACGACATCCATGCCGACCCCCCGGCCGGATATATCCGTGACTTCCTCGGCTGTAGAAAATCCCGGCCGGAATATCAGCTGTAAAGACTCTTTTTCAGATAGGGTGGAAGCTTCCTCGGCCGTGATCACACCTTTGTCAATAGCTTTTTTGCGTACTTTGTTTGTATCGATGCCTTTGCCGTCATCGCGTACGGATATGACAATGCTGTTGCCTTGATGAATGGCATTCAAATGGAGTGTGCCTTCTTTTGGTTTGCCTTCCCGTTGTCGTTCTTCCGGAAGCTCCAGGCCGTGATCGATCGAGTTGCGGATCATATGCATTATCGGATCGCCCACTTGATCGATGATCTTTTTGTCCAATTCCGTTTCTTCGCCTTCAATAACCAGGTTGATGATTTTGCCTCGTGCATGGGCCAAATCCCGGACCACACGCCGGAAGCGAGTGAAGACCATACCGATCGGTACCATGCGGGACTCCATGATGGTTTCCTGCAATTGAGTCAGGTACATTCCCTGCTGCACGATCGAATCGAGAATTTCTTCTTCGATTCCACCTTTGCCGTTTTTTTCCACCAATTGTTGGCTGAGTTCATAGGTACGGCCTCTCTGAATGACCATTTCCGCAGCCAAATTCAGCAGGCGGTCCAGTTTCTCGATATTGACACGAACGGTTTGTGTTTTGGATCGGTCTTCTCGACGATCAAAGGAAGTGATAATTTCTTCTGCCATAGAATCACCGGATTTCGCTTGCTCCTCCGGTTTGGATTCTGGGGTTTCTTTAGGCTCTTCCCATTCAAATTGATCGGATTGGGTAACGTCTCGAATGTCAATATGCTCAACATCCGAGACATCGGCGGCTTTGCGGATTGTTTCTTCACTTTCCTTGGAGGCGATGAGAAGAGAGAACTCATGTTCCAAAATATCACTTTCGTTTTCAAGGTCGGGCGCCGTTTTTACGATGCTTCCCACTTGGTTTAATTTGTTGACGATCAGAAATGCCCGGGTAGAAACCATTTGTGCTTCCGGCTGAAAATGAATGGTCATTTCGAATATGTTTTCGCCGCTTAATCGGAGTTCGTCTACACGGATGCGTGTGTCTTCATCCATTCGCACGAGGTTTGTTTTCGGGGAAGACGTGGACGGTTCTTCTTGAGGAAGATCGCCGGCGATGACTTTTTCAAAATCTTTGATCAATTCTTTCGAACGGACTTTGGTCTGGTTTCGTTTTGCTTCCGCCGATCCGTCTTGTAATTGATTCAGCATTTCCTTCAAGACATCGAATGCTTGAAAGAGTTTATCCACCATCGCGGAATCAATAGGGATCTGGTTATCGCGCAGATAACCGATCATATCCTCCATCCGGTGAGTGAATTCACTGACATGCATGAAACCCACCATGGCAGAGGAAGATTTGATTGTGTGAGCCGAACGAAAGAGAGCGGATAAAGGTTCCGGATTGGAGGGGCTTTTTTCCAAATCCAAAAGGGCATCCGTCATCATTTGGATATGCTCTTCGACTTCTTGGAAGAACAATTCTATATAGGCTTCAGTATCGAATGACATTTCGACCTCCGAACAAAAATATTATTTACCATTTTTTTGATACACCGATGGAGCGACATAAGTAAAAGGTGTATTCATTCCTTGCAATGTTTCGCTATGGCCTAAAAAGAGATAACCGTTGGGACGGAGAACCTGCCAGAACTTATTGATGATTTCCTGTTGGGTCTCTTTATTAAAATAGATCATGACATTCCGGCAAAATATAATTTCGATATTTTTAATATGCATCGGGAAATTGTGTTTTAAATTTACTTTTTTAAACTGGACGTGTTTTGCCAGTTCCGGTTTTACCTTGTAGCGTTTATCGCCACGCAGAAAATATTTTCGTAAAAGAGTGGGGGGGATCGGGGCTATACGATTCTCTTCATAGACACCGGTTAGGGCATGGCGAAGAACGGTTTCACTGACATCGGATGCGAGCACTTCAAATTTTTTGTTTTTCAGTGCTTCGGAAAGGCAGATTGCCAAGGTATACGGTTCTTCTCCCGTCGAACAAGCGGCTGACCAAACTCGCAAAACCGAAGGGGAAACAGAATTGTTCTGTACTAATTCAGGAAGTGCTTTTTCGCGGAGAAAGGTAAAATGCTGCGGTTCACGGAAAAAATCCGTTTTGTTCGTGGTGACACAATCGATCATCTCCACGAATTCCTGTTGTTTATTCGGTGAGTTTTTGACGTAATGCAAATATTCACTGAAATTACTCAAGCCCAAGTAACGCAAACGCTTCGATAAACGGTTGATCAGAAGAGTTTTTTTGTGTGGCTTGATTTCTATGCCTGCGTAATCGTAAATCACCTTCCGGAAGTCGCTGAATTCCCGGTCCGTCATGGTGAAATGGGAAAACGTGGGGGTTGACCGGGATACCGGCGGTTTCACAGTGGCCGATTTTGAATTTTTCATATTTAGCATCGATGGTGTCCTACTTACCGATTGGTATCGTTTATCCTTCCGCTTCTTCTAAACTGACATAAATATCCAGAATCCCGACGTCGGTTTCAAGAGGAACGATAATCATAGGAATTTTAAGGGACGAGATTCGCACATTCGTTGCCATGACCAATGTCGGAGGAGAGATTTCAATCGGATAGCCGGAACTTTCGAGCATGATCGACGCTCTTCCTGTGATCATATTCCCAAGTTCTCCCAAAGCGCTGCGGGCCATTTCGTCAAATTCAATGACCTCTGCTCCCATCATCATTTTGGAAACGATTTTCTTGGCCGTTGCTTCATCAAAACCATAGATGACTTGTCCGTGGATTTTCCCCACCAATCCTAAAATCGCACACACATCCCGAAAGGGCTGATTCGGGTCCTTTAAGGTCAATTTTCCTCGACTGGACTGCAGGCTCGCAATCTCTTCAAGAACCGAAGACGCGGCTTCGATAAATGGATTCACGTATTCTACTTTCACAAAAAGACCTCCATCCTTGATCTAATGCACCGTGTGAATTTGTCATATCCGCTAAATTGTTCACGGGAAAAAGAAATTTCAATTCTATACCGATCAAGCGCTCGCCACTTTGTTCAATGCTTCAATGACTCGGTCGGGTTGAAATGGCTTTACAATGAAATCTTTCGCTCCCGATTTGATGGCTTCCAGAACACTGGATTGTTGCCCGAGAGCGCTGCACATGATCACATTGGCGCTGGAGTCGATTTCCATGATTGACTTGAGCGCTTGCAATCCATCCATTTCAGGCATAGTGATATCCATCGTAATCAATTCGGGTTTATGGACTTTGTATTTATCAATGGCATCTTGTCCATTGACTGCTTCGCAAATCACCTCGAATCCACCTTTTGTCAGTAAATCTTTGAGCGTCGCTCGCATGAATGCTGCATCATCGACAATCATTACCGTATTACTCACTGTTTCGCTCCTCCATTTGCTACTTCTCGAAAAGTAGGATCATTATGTGCTTCTAGTGATCGAAAAGGTGTCAATCCTGTAGTGAATAAAAACTTCATCAAGATGTTTCCTTCCCGATCATCATATACAAAATATGTACCAATTCTATTTGGCTTGAGTGGGAAATCAATATTTTCAAGGTATATAGGCAAAGAATTGTTTCTTCCTAGTCGCAATCTCGATAATTCAAATTCAGACAGGTCTCAATTACCAAGTGAATTTTATCAATAATGCAAGAATTCAAGTCGGATTGATGAAATTGGATTTCCCAAAATGACAGGTCTGTAATGATTTCAGCTACACATCTGCAACATGTAACTGTTCCTGTTACTTGATCACCCCTCAAAACGATCTATTTCTTGAAAAAAGGCAGGCTGGAAAAATCCAACCTGCCTTTTTTTATTTGCTATCGGTTTTGTACCCGTTTTTATTCTTTTGCGGCTGCGCATGCGGCTGCATGACGAGCGATCGGGACACGGAAGGGGGAACAGGAAACGTAATCCAATCCGACGCGGTGACAGAATTCTACCGATTCCGGATCTCCGCCGTGTTCTCCGCAGATCCCCAATTTCAGGTTTGAACGGGTTTTACGGCCGCGTTCCACTGCGATCTGGAGCAGTTCACCGATCCCGGATTGATCGATGGTTTGGAAAGGATCGGCTGGAAGAATCCCGTGTTCAACATAAGGATGGAGAAATGCACCTGCATCGTCACGACTATAGCCAAATCCCATTTGGGTAAGGTCATTCGTGCCGAAAGAGAAGAATTCCGCTGTTTCAGCGATCTTATCCGCAACCAAGCAGGCTCTCGGAATCTCGATCATCGTTCCGAACATATGCGGGATATCTTTTAATCCTGTTGACTGCAGCACTTCCTGATACACTTTTTTCGCCAGTTCTTTTTGATGGTCAAGTTCTTCCACCAGGCTGACGACAGGAATCATGATCTCTGGAAAGGCTTTTTTCCCTTCATTGATCAATTCACCGGCGGCTTCCAGGATCGCCCGGATCTGCATTTCCGCAATTTCCGGATAGGTTACGCCCAGTCGCACGCCGCGATGTCCCATCATGGGATTTGTTTCGTGTAGTGCTTCCGACCGTTGTTTAAATTCATCCTTGCTGATCCCCAATTCTTTGACGAGTTTGTCAATTTCCCCTTCTTCCTGGGGCACAAATTCGTGCAAAGGCGGATCCAGCAATCGAATGGTTACCGGCAGACCGTTCATGGCTTCCAGCGTAGCTTTCATGTCTTTTTTGACAAACGGGAAGAGTTCCCCCAGGGCTTTTCGCCGCTCTTCTTCCGTATCGGACATGATCATTAAACGCAATTTGGAAAGAGGTTGATCCGATCCTTCGCCGTAGAACATGTGTTCTGTACGGAACAAACCGATTCCTTCTGCCCCGAATTCGAGAGCTTTTTTCGCGTCTTGAGGAGTTTCTGCGTTGGTGCGAACCTTGAGTTTGCGTACTTTGTCGCAGATTTTCATGAAATTATCGAAATAGATATTGCCTTCACCTGCATCGATGAGGGGAAGTTGGCCTTCATAAACGTAACCTTTTGTTCCATTGAGTGTAAGCCAATCACCGGCTTTCAAGGTTTTACCGTCGGCAGTCAAGGTTCTTTCTTTGTAATTGATTTTCAATTTACCTGCGCCCACAATACAGCATTTACCCCATCCGCGGGCAACAAGAGCGGCATGACTGGTCATTCCACCGCGGGCGGTCAGGATCGCCACCGCGGCGCGCATTCCTTCGACATCTTCCGGATTGGTTTCTTCACGAACGAGAATAACTTTTTTCCCGGATTTCGCTTCTTCAACCGCAATGGCGGAACTGAAGAAGATTTGGCCGGTTGCACCACCCGGACCAGCGGGAAGGCCTTTGGCCAATGCCGGTGTATCTTTTTCCACGTTGGGATCGACGATGGGGTGAAGGAGTTCGTCCAATTGAGAAGAGGTGACACGCAAGACGGCGGTTTTGTCATCGATCAAACCTTCTTGATTCATTTCCAGGGCCATGCGGACTGCAGCCGGACCATTTCGTTTTCCAACACGGCATTGCAGCATCCACAATTTGCCTTCTTGGATGGTAAACTCGATATCCAACATGTCTTTGTAATGGGTTTCCAACTTTTTCTGAATCCCATCGAGTTCTTTGAAAACTTCCGGCATGGCTTCTTCCAGCGAATCCAAGTGGGCGCTGCTTTCCGTCTTACCGGATTTGTTGATCGGATTCGGTGTGCGAGTACCGGCAACGACATCTTCACCCTGGGCATTGGGTAGCCATTCGCCATAAAATACGTTCTCACCTGTTGCCGGATTTCGAGTAAAGGCAACACCGGTAGCTGAAGATTCACCCATATTCCCGAAAACCATGGATTGGACATTCACGGCAGTTCCCCAATGGTCGGGAATGTTTTCAATTCTCCGGTAAGAAACCGCTCGTTTTCCGTTCCAGGATTGGAAGACGGCATTGATGGCGCCCCATAGTTGATCTTTCACGTTGTCGGGGAACTCTTTTCCCAACACTTCTTTGACTTTGGCCTTATAGGTTTTGACCAATTCTTGTAGATTTTCAGCGGAGAGATCACAGTCGTTCTCGACTCCGCATTTTTCTTTCATTTTTTCGAGTTCTTCTTCCAATTGTGCCCGAATGGCTTTTCCTTCTTCCGGCTCGATTCCGGCGGCCTTTTCCATTACGACATCCGAATACATCTGAATCAAACGACGGTAGGAATCCCATGCAAAACGCGGATTGTTCGTCTTTTTAATGATTCCTTCCATGGTCGTTTCGTTCAATCCGACATTGAGGATGGTTTCCATCATACCGGGCATCGATTTACGGGCACCGGAGCGTACGGAAAGGAGAAGAGGATTGGATGGATCCCCAAATTTCATTCCCATCTCTTCTTCGACTTTTTTGATGTCTTGTTCGACTTCATCGACGATGCTTTGAGGATAAACGCCTCTGTGTTCGTTATAAATGTTGCACACTTCCGTCGTGATCGTGAATCCAGCGGGAACGGGAATCCCGAGGTTGGTCATTTCAGCGAGGTTGGCTCCTTTTCCACCGAGTAGATTTTTCATCTCGGCAGTACCATCAGCCTTTCCGCCTCCGAAAAAATAGACGTTCTTTTCACTCATGGTAACTCTTTCTCCTATATCTATGGGTTTGGATTACAATCGATCGCAGGATAATTCCCACGGTTATAGACACAGTTCAGCTGGTTCGAGGCATAAAAACCAAACTAGATGTTTACCACTTCTCTGCTGAATAGGGAAGGTGTATGGAATGATTTTTGTCGATGTTTTTCAGTTTTTAACAAACTCGACACGGAAACGGAAAGCCGAGCTGGTCATTGAAACACTGTTTTGCCAAATGAGCCGGACTTTGATGCATTTCCATTTAATTATTTAGATTCCCTCATACAATATTAAAAATAAGACGCTCGCTGATTCTTAAACATCGTCTATCATCACAAATTGTTATATATTCTAATATTTTCGAGAAGATGCATTGCAATGAACGATCATTTGAAAAAGAGATTAAAAGAACTTGAAGAGCAGTTTCAAGAATTGGAAGACCAACTGGGGAATCCGTCTATCGTTTCCAATCGGGAACGGTTGACGGAATTAAGCCGAAAACATGCCGAATTGCTCCCTATGATAAAAGATTATCGTGAATGGCTGAACTTGCATCAAGAAATGGAAGAAGTGAAGCACCTACTCGATTCCGAAGATACGGATTTTGTGGAGATGGTATCAACGGAATTGAAAGAATTGAGTTCAAAAGAAAAAACTTTACTCACCCATTTGGAGGAGCACCTGCGACCGAAGGATCCGAACGCTCATCGAAATACGATTATGGAAATTCGGGCGGGAACCGGAGGAGAAGAAGCCGCCCTGTTTGCCGGTGATCTTTTTCGGATGTATTCGCGATATGCGGAATCGAAACAATGGAAAATTGAAGTGCTTTCATCCAATCCGACCGGGATTGGAGGATTCAAAGAAATCATTTTCACGGTGACTGGCCCAGGAGCCTATTCCCGCCTTCAATTCGAAGGGGGAACGCATCGTGTGCAAAGAGTTCCTGAAACGGAAGCGAGTGGCCGAATTCATACTTCGGCGGCGACGGTCGCGGTTTTACCGGAAGCGGATGAGGTAGAAGTGGATATCGATCCGGAAGAACTCCGGATCGACGTGTTCCGCTCCTCCGGGCCGGGCGGACAAAGCGTGAACACCACCGATTCTGCTGTCCGCATCACTCATGTTCCGACCGGCTTGGTCGTATCTTGTCAAGATGAAAAGTCTCAGCATAAAAACCGTGCAAGAGCGATGAAAGTGCTTCGGAGCCGGTTATTGGAAATCCAGCAAACCCGTCAAGCGGAAGAACAACATGCCCAACGGCGTACGATGGTTGGCTCCGGGGACCGAAGTGAGCGAATTCGAACCTACAATTTTCCTCAAAACCGCTTGACCGATCACCGAATCAATTATACCGTACACCGTCTCCACTTTGTGATGGAGGGGGAACTGGATGAATTGATCGATGCCTTGGAACAGGAAGCAAAAGTCGCCAGTATGCGTCAAGCGGGGTAAAATGAAAAAACGCTACATTCGAATGGCGAATTGAAAATGGAATTGTTCATCATTCCGTAAAGAAAGAAATAACCCTCATAGCAATCTATGGCATTGTTTTTTGAATAAAATCAAAGGGTAGTGTACTTAACAATATTATGCATTATTATTGTGTTGTTCTTAGGTAGTTTTTATACTTTTGTATTGAATAGGAGCACCTAAAATGCTTATGCAGGAAGCTTTGGAGAACTGGGTCTCATATCTGGAAACACGGAAAGTGGAATCCCCTCGCCTATCAGCGGAATTGATCGTTGCTCATGCGATCTCTCAGCCCCGCGCCAATGTATTGGCCAATCCGGACAGAAAATTAACGAACTCCGAAGAAACCACTATCGAAGTGCTGATGCGTCGAAGGGGAAAGCATGAACCTATTCCTTATATCATTGAAGAAGTGGAGTTTTATTCTATTCCCTTTGTCATCAAGCCGGGAATTTTTATTCCCCGTCCGGAAACGGAAACATTAGTCGACGCTACACTTGAAATTGCGAAGAATATAAAGGAAGAACCGAAAATATACGAGATGGGAACAGGATGTGGCAATGTTATCATCGCACTTGCACTGAACATGGATGAAGGGGAGTTTTGGGCGAGTGATATTTCCAGTAACGCCGTTCAGGTTGCGAATTTGAATGTTCGGCAGCATGATTTACAGAATTATGTGGATATTCTAGAAGGAACTCTTTTTTCTCCGCTTCGTAAAGAGTTGACGACGGAATTCGATATTATTGTTTCAAATCCTCCCTATGTGAAAAGCAATGAGATACCGAAACTTTCTCCGCAAATCAAGGATTTTGAGCCGGTTGTGGCTTTGGATGGAGGACGTGACGGGATGAACTTCATTAAATCGATTCTCGATGGTGCAGCTCCCATTTTGAAACCGGGAGGCTATATTCTTTTAGAAGGTGATCCGTCAATCATGCCGGCGATTCGTTCCGAAGTACAAAGGCGGTCTTATTATGAAGATTTTAGAATTCATAAAGATGCTTCCGGGAAAGAACGTGTGGCTCAATTTCGTACCAAAACCAAGAAAATTGGCTTGTAGAATTTTTATGAAAGAAAATTGGATGACAAGAATTCGGGGATGGGATTTGCTCGTCCCCGTTTTCATTCTTGCTTTAGATTGTCTTCTATGTACTGGTTGTACCACAAGTCCCTATTCGCTTTTTAATCGCGGGATTGTCTTGAAACAAAATGGAAACTGGGATCAAGCGGAATCCTATTTTTTGAAAGCCATACAACTTGAGCCGGAAAATGCAGAAGCCTGGAATCAGATCGGGATTATTGCCTTTGAGCAAAAACGATTGGATAAGGCAGAAGTTCGTTTTCGAAAAGCACATGAACTGGATCCTTTGAATTCAGCATATCCTAGAAATCTTGCCTATGTTTTTGCAGAATGGAAGAAATACGAAATTGCGGAGCAACTATTGCAACAATCCTTGAATATCGATCCATCGGATCCCGATACGTATGTTGCGGTCGCAAAATTAGCCCTGTTGCAAAAGAAACAAAGTGATGCAAAAACAATGTTGCAGAAAGCGATTCGTCTGGATCCTTCCCATCCGGAAGCGTTGGCCTTACTGGAACGGTTACGGCATTCGGCAACGGCTTCTTCCACCCAAACGGACACTCCCGTCGATACGAAGCCCGCACCCAAACTGTAGAAAGATATAAGGTTGTATGTTTACATTCTCGAATCCTTTGCTGTTATGGTTTCTTCCCATCTTGATCATCCCGTGGATTTTTCGCCGACGGCAAAAAGAACGTATCCAACAGGTTGATTTTGCTCTCATGCGGTTTCTGAGAGAATCCGAAGAAAAGGAGATGATCAATCCTTATTTGCAGGAACTGCTTCTTCTTATTCTCCGCACTCTTCTGCTTGCATGTTTGATTCTCGCACTAGCCGGTCCCAAATGGTATTCGAACGAACGGCGTGAAGCAGGTTTGTTTTCTTATCTACCTTTTGGGAAGGCGTTTGAATCCAAATTAGTGGTACTGGATACTTCGTATAGTATGGGATATGGGGAAGGAGAATCGTCCTGGTGGAATCAGTGTCAAAAAATCTGGAAGCGGTTTGAGGATCAATATAGCGGATTTGCTACGGAGACTGTTCGATGGGACCGGACGACGGTTTCCGGAAAGACGGGGGATCGTTTGAATGCTCTTCAAAAAGATGAGATCGAGAATCTTTTCGAATCCATCCCAACTAAAGCGGGCACCTCCGTTCTCGACCTGGTTTCCGCTATCCGGCAGAATGAAACCGATAATGAAAGCGTGATTATACTCACAGATGGCCAAAAATACCCGTGGTCCTCTCTTCTCAATGGTTCTTATAATGCTGCCTCGTTTCCTCCGGTGTTGGTGATCACGGTCGGAAAAGGATCTATTACAAATTCGTGGTGTGAAGTGAGTACTCTTTCCACTCCACCATGGGGGATATCCGGTTGGGAAACAATCAGTGGTCATGTTCGATCGATTCGAACAGCCGAAGAGAAAGGAAAAATTTCTATTCTTCGCCCGGAGACGGGGGAAGAAATTTATACTCAGTTGATTTCTTTCCCTCAAACGGAGGGGCAAGCCGCATCCCTCCCGTTTCTATTTACTGCTCTTTATTCAGACTTGGCTGAGAGTGTGGAAGGGGAAGGAGAGCCTGCGGATGAACTCCATTTTTCTATTCAAGTACAGCCAGAGGATTTACTACCGCACGACAATTCTCTCGATTTGCAAGTTCCATGCGTTGATCGCTTTTTATTCGGGATTGTGTGTGATCCGAATGTTCCCCCCCGTGAATTGCCTGTCCTCTCCTCAGCCTTGAATCCTTTAGCGGATGAACCATCATCTCCACCCGTCGATATTCGTTATATCACTCCAGAACAAAAACCATATCCTCTTGATATCGATCTGGCTATCGTGTCCGGTTATTTTGCTACCTGGTGGTCTACAGCCGATAGTTTTGCGATCCAGGAATATGTGAAAAAGGGAGGCTCTGCCGTCATTTTCACCGGTGGAACTCTCCAACGAAGCGATGACTGGAAGAATTTTTTGGAAGAAATCGGTTGGGAATGGACCACGAATGTCGAAATAAAGAAAAAACCGGAACAGATTACTGCCAATCAAACAAGTGTACTTGGTGATTTGTTCGATCAGTGGAATGAAGAAGTATGGCATACCTGGATTCCTTCCATGCATGGAAAATTGCTGGAAAACAGAGGCCGTTCGTTGATAACTTATCAAATCGATGAGAGCACATACTCCCTGATTTCAGAAATTTCACTCGGTAAGGGACGTATCTGGTTGGTCAATAGTGAGATCGATTTAGAAGCGGAGACTTTGCTGTCGCCTGCTTTTCCTGTTTTTTTGTGGGAAACGAGCAAAGAAATCGCCCGAGAGCAGCAAAAATATTCTTTACCCGATTTGCCCTCTCGCGCCGAATCGGATTTGACTTTATTGACGGATGAAGAGAAAGAATTATTAGCGGAACGATATGGTATTCGGTTCGCCGATGCCGAAACCATGGATGATGCTATTGCACAGCGGTTCGGAAGCATTGATCTTCGTTTGTTTCTCTTGTTTATTTGTTTATTATTCGCCTTGACGGAATCGTGGTTATCCAACTATTTGGCTTCGCGTTGAAGGAAATGAACAAATCGACTCTTCTTTTTGTCCTCGGTACCCGTCCGGAAGCAGTCAAGACGTCCCCTGTTATTTGTCAGTGCAAGGAAACGGCGGCATTCAACGTTCGTGTCCTTACGACGTCTCAGCATCGCGAACTCCAGGATACGGTATTGGATTTTTTTGGGATTGTACCGGATCACGATCTGAACTTGATGCAAAGACAATCCGATTTAATTCGTTTTGTTGAAAAAGCCTGGCGAGGGATTTCCGACTATCTTCGATTCTCTCCACCGGATCTCCTGCTCGTGCAGGGAGATACAACCACCGCTTTCATTGCTGCACTTGCCTCCACCTATCAACAAATTCCAGTGGCTCATATCGAAGCGGGATTGCGTACCTATGATGACCAGAATCCTTTTCCCGAAGAAATTAATCGTAGATTGATCACCCATACAGCACAATTACATTTCGCTCCGACACAAACGTCGAAAGACAACTTGTTGCGGGAGAACGTAAGCTCCGAGAGGATTTTCGTTGTGGGAAATCCGGGAATCGATGCACTCCATTCGACCTTACAGCGTATTACTCCGGAATTTCGGAAAAATATGATGAACCGCTACGCCATTTTGCCTAAGAATATCTTGGTTACAAGCCATCGGCGGGAAAACTGGGGTCAAAATCTTCATTCTATTTGCGAAGCCCTTCGAACGCTTTCAAAAATGTTTCCCGACATTTCGATACTCTTTCTCGTTCATCCCAATCCGGAAGTCCGCCAATGCGTCCATCGTGAGTTGAGTGGTATCGATCGAGTGATTCTTCTCGATGCGGTATCCTATCCGGAAATGGCTGTTTTTATGCATTCCTCTTTCTTGGTTCTGACCGATTCGGGGGGCATTCAAGAAGAAGCGCCGACATTGGGAAAACCGGTGCTTGTGCTTCGGGAGAAGACAGAACGGCCGGAGGGAATCGATCGGCGATCCTCGATTTTAGTCGGAACGAATTCGGAGAAAATCATCGAAACAGTAAGTGAACTTATTCATGACCGTGCCCTATATCATCAATACTCCCAATGCCGATCCCCCTATGGTGACGGCCAGGCCGCAAAACGTATCTGTGAAGGGATTCGATACTTTTTCAATAACGGGAATAAACCAAGTGAATTTCTGGGAGCGCGGGCATCCCTGCCCGCATCATAGAACGCAAGCACCCAACATTCGAATTTCTGGGAGCGCGGGCATCCCTGCCCGCATCATA
>CAYPPG010000032.1:0-61407 GCA_964412555.1 uncultured bacterium | reverse complement strand
TTTCTGGGAGCGCGGGCATCCCTGCCCGCATCATAAAACGCAAGCACCCAACATTCGAATTTCTGGGAGCGCGGGCATCCCTGCCCGCATCATAAAACGCAAGCACCCAACATTCGAATTTCTGGGAGCGCGGGCATCCCTGCCCGCATCATAAAACGCAAGCACCCAACATTATTTAACTTTTCCCAATTCTTTCACTACATACTCATACACTTGACCAAAAAACGTCAAATCTTCCTGTAAACCTGAAAACCATGCTGACAACCGTTTATACCACCATTCCGCCGATTCAGCCGGGGAAAGAGATCCCGGCGGAAAAGCGCGATACGTTTCGTACCGCCATCGCGCCAATCCGATATCAATCCCAATATCCAGAGCCGGATAGCAGAGTATTTCTTTCCAACGCGATAGAAAGACTTCCAATTCTTTATTTCTTGTTTTTGTTGAATGCCCGGAGGTATACCATTGTTGCAATCGCGCTTTTCCGATTTCCAATTGGTTTCGAATTTTGACTATCTCTTTATGCTTTTCTATGAAAATATCCACTAAAGGTTTAAGAGGAATATCTTGTCGGGGGAGAAATAGAGTGTCTAAACATGCAGAAATGTCCACAGTTCCATGATGCTGCCGAAGCGCATCTCTCAAAAGCATTTGAACCGCTCCCCGCTTCTTGGCTCCTCCTTCGGTTGCATCGATGACGAGAGTGTTCATTTGCGCGATGGTTTGTTCCAATAGGAAAATGGTCTGTTGAAAGTAGGAAAAGGTGAAAATCGGTTCTCCATCATATCCCTCGACTTCGACGAATATGGGGGAAGAAGATTGGTGATTTTCATTATTTGAGTCTGAACTGGTTTTAGATTGGATCGAAACATCGTGAACATTCGCGGTGCCTTCCGCATGGGAGCGGCCTTGACGCGAAACAGCCAAGTCCATACCGGTCAAGATAATGGGAGAACAGCCAAGAAGACGGGCTAGGGCGAAGGCGCAATATCCAACATTCATTGAACGTTGAAACGTTCCTTGAACTCCCAGAAGCGGAGCCAATTGTTGCAGTGTTTTCGATTGCAGATCATGTAAACAAAGAAGCCGCCGATGTGTGGGAAATTTTGCCAAAATCCCGTAATAGGTATCCGGTAAGTAGGCAAAAATCATGGGTTCCAAGGAATTGAATTTTGAAAAATGCTTTAAATTAATCTGCAACGGATCGCATGCCACTACGATATGTGGTTGGATTCCATTTCGTGCAAGAAGTGGTAAAGCTGTATCGGTGGATATGATCAACACCCCGGCCGATGCATTACAGAGCCATTCGATATTTTGATTCAAAGACGGACCTGCGCCGACAATGACAGCCGGTACATCTTGTAATGTATTCTCACAACAATGACTGGAGGCAGAACGCAAAATCCAAGGTAGGTTTCGCAATATATTGTGCTGAATAAATTTTCCCCGCTCTTTTTGCGTTCGCGCATTTTCACAACCAATACCTTCAACAAGCGACACAATCTGGGAGGTTGTATTGAATTGTTCTGTATAGATTTCTTTTGTATGACTATCGGCATACAATGTAATCCCCCAGTATCCGATTCCTACAATAGATTCCCGAAGAACTTGTTCAAGTTGGTTGATCTTCGGTCCAATCAGCCAATCGATCCGTGTATCGGATAGCAAGGATTGAATATCGCGGTTTCTCAAGAGATTGGAGAAAGTTTCCACGGAAGGTTCAAGAACGATGAGCCGATATAGATTATTGCTTATGGTTGAATAATGATCGAGTAACCACTTTCCCGAAGCGGTTCCAAAAGAGACAACGATTCGATCGTGCATTTTCTCATAAGGGGTAATCAGAAGCGGTTGAAATTCATCTTCATTTCTAGAATGGATTTGTGGAGCCGCAATGGTAGAAGAAGATGATTTTTGTACGAGAGATACGATTTCCGGATGATATTCGTTCAAACAATTTAAATTTCGTTCGAATATAGAATTTCCATCCTCTGTCAACGGATTTCCCCACAGCACATTATATTTACACCCCTTTACCAGCCGACACCGCTACCTCTTTCGCTTTGATTTTCGCCCCAGCGGTTTCCGACCGTAAATAGGCGGTGATATATTCGTCCAAGTCCCCGTCCATGACCGGCTGTACATTCCCAGTTTCGACCGAGGTTCGGTGATCCTTGATCATATTGTAGGGATGGAATACATAGGAACGAATCTGATTTCCCCATGCGATATCCCGTTTTTCTCCCGAAAGTTCTTCGATTTTCTCCGCTTGTTCCTCTTCCATCAATTGATAGAGCCGGGCGGATAAAATTTTCATCGCGGTTTCTTTGTTCTGTCTTTGGGAACGCTCATTCTGACAGCTTACGACGATGCCGGTCGGAAGATGGGTGATGCGAATCGCCGAGTCTGTCGTATTGACATGTTGCCCTCCGCAACCGGAAGCTCGGAACGTATCGATGCGAAGATCTTTTTCGTCGATATCGACAACGAGTTCATCCTCCAGCTCCGGCATGACATGCACGGCGGCGAACGATGTGTGCCGGCGGCTGTTGGCGTCGAAGGGAGAGATTCTTACCAAGCGATGAACTCCGATTTCCGCTTTCAGCAATCCATAGGCATATTCTCCCTTGATATGAATGGTGACATTTTTGATTCCGGCTTCTTCACCCTCTTGGTAGTCGATGATTTGCGATTTCCAACCTTGCCGCTCAATGTAACGCAGGTACATCCGCATCAGCATGGAAGCCCAGTCACAGGATTCAGTCCCTCCCGCTCCCGGATGGATATTGAGAAAGCAATTGCCCTCGTCGTGCTCTCCACTCAAGGTGCATTGGAGTTCGAATTCATCCAACTCGTGTTCTAGTTCCTCCAATTCTTGTGCCAACTCCTCTTCGTGTTCCTCATCGTTTTCGGCGGAGGTCAATTCAAGGAGTTCACCCAAATCGGAAAAGCGGGAATGCAATTTCTCATATGGAACGATAAAATCTTTGTACCGTTTTATTTTTTTGGTGGTTTCCTGCGCTTCCTGGGGATTGTTCCAAAAGCCAGGATCGTTCATGAGCTGTTCGAGTTGAGAAATTTCCTCTCGTTTTCCTTCAATGTCAAAGATACCTCCCAAGCTCTTCGAGGCGTTTATGTGATTCTTTTTGTCTGTCCAATAATTCTAGCAACATGAGTATTTCCTTTGGATTGTATTTTTTTATGAATCAATGAGATTACTATGAATCCCTCTATTATACATTATTGCATCGATTGGTTAAAATGAATACTCTTCAATTTTTTGTTTGGCTATTGTTATTATACTGTCACTTGGAAAATCTGTTATCGTTCTTTTCATGATGAAGCGCGGTTGTCCCAGCTGTACGTGTAAAAATGCCGGCAAGATGCCGGCGATACGAAGTGTAACGCCGCCGTCTCGGCGGCCTGTGTGAAAAAATCCGTCAAGATACTGGTATTTCAATTATATAGGGAACAGGAGTATAATGTTGTATCATAAGATTTTGAATGCCGAATAAGGGATTTTTTTGTCTAAAGCGATGCCTCTCCATATCTATCCTGTCATTATTCGAAGTGTTTCTCCTCCTATTCAATGTCTACTGTCACGTCCAACATCCGAATTTCGCAGTATTCCGACCATTATCTATTTTCACGGGCTTAACGGCACACGCAACCAAATTTTTCAGGACCGCTATGTCGAATTTGCAGAAGCGATTCAAAAAATCGGATGCAATTTGCTCGCCGTCGAATTGAGGGGTCATGGAGAACGGCGGGAGAAAAAAGAACTGCCCGCTATCGACAATGTGATGAAAATTATCACCCACAAGGAACTCAATCCTTTTGACGGCGCCATGGAAGATATTCGCAAAATCATTGAGTTCATCATTGAAAAAAAAATTACACCTCCCGGGGAAATCGCGGTCGCCGGTTTATCATGGGGAGCCATGCATGCGCTGTACGCGTTGAAAATGGAACGTAGAATTCGGTGTTGTTTAGCGTTGCTTCCGGTTTGTAAGATCACCTCATTGATTGAATTTCGTGGATTGGAGGGGAACTCACTCATTCAGAAATATGATCCTCTCAATTTTATTGAAAAAATTGCGCCGAAGCCTTTGCTTCTTGTGACCACAGAAAAGGATACACGCGCTGATCCCCGATATGCCACCCAATTGTATGAAAAATTGTACACCGAATATGTGGCGGAAGGCGCTGGTGATAAATTGGCGTACACCATGATTCTGAAAACCGGCCATGCCTATCACCCGAAAATGACCCAACTCGCTGTAGATTGGTTCAGAAAACATTTTCTCATCGAACACGAAGGCCCGAGATTCGAATAATATGAAAAATATTCCTGCGTTATCGATAATTATTCCTGCGTATAATGAAGAGGCCAGTATCGCGGATGTGATTTCCGGTGTTCAAGAGACGTTGAAAGAAATCGAGCACGAGATCATCGTGGTCAATGACGGTTCCCGGGATAAAACGGCCGAATTGGCGGATTCCGGAGGCGCCCGTGTCATTCATCACAAAACGAACAAAGGATACGGCGCTTCGATCAAGTCTGGGATACGGCATGCTCTTCATGAATGGATTGCGATCATCGATGGAGACGGACAGCACAATCCACGCGACCTACTTCGTGTGGCGGAACCGCTGAAGGAGGAATACGACTGCGTGATTGGAGTTCGTGATCAACGTTCCTTCCAATATGCGTCGAGGACTTTCGGGAAAAAAGTGTTGCGAAAGTTGGCACGTTTTCTTTTGGGCGATTGTCCTGAGGATCTCAACTCGGGGTTGCGTATTTTCCGTAAGAAAGATGCGGTCAACTACTTTCCCATCCTTCCGAATGGTTTTTCCTTATCCACGACGATGACCTTGGCAATGGTGAAAGACGCTTACGAAATTGGCACGATTCCAATCCAAACCGCTCCCCGTAAAGGGCGGCGCAGCACAGTCTCGACAAAAGATGCTTTTCAAACGATGTTATTGATCATTCGCGTTGCCACTCTGTTCAATCCCTTGAAAATTTTCATGCCGGTGAGTTTGGGTCTTGTTTTTCTCGGAACCTTGTATGGGGGATTCAACTTATTCCGCGAATTCAACATCCCCGACGGTGCAATCTTTTTGATCCTGACCGGTGTTATTGTCTTTTTCTTCGGAATTCTCGCTGATCAACTCTCTTCTCTGCGCCGCGGCGGCTGAAAAACGGAGCGCGCTTAGAACGCAAACATCCTGCCGGCAACGTGGCAGGTTGAAGGAAATATTACTGGAAGAGTACAAGTCGAATTTTCCATCTATACTTATTCCCCATCAAAATCTCCAAACACCTTTCAAGTAAAAACTTCGTTCCACTTCCCTCGCCACAATCCGCACCAATCCCGGATCGCCGAATTCCGGATGACGGTCATCGAGAAGGTTTCGTGCTCCAATCGAAAGTTCAAAACTCTCAGTCGGCCTCCAGCCAAGCCGGGCGTCTAACGTCAAATAACCGGACAAATCATACTGAGGGAGGTTGTCCGCATAGCGAAGCCACAAGTCCAGTTCCACCTCTTTGCTTATATCCATTGCGGACCGTAGCGAAAACTGATGATGGGGGGTCGCATCTTCCGTAAGAGGATTCAAGGTATCCGTGCTGTCCGATTCGATGTGCATTTGCATTTGCAAATAGGAATAAGCCGGATGCAAACTCCACCAGGATGTTGCTTGAATGTTTCCCGATAATTCCACTCCATAGGTTTCACCAAACATCTTGTTATCAACGGTTACCGGTAGGAAAAAATGAGGAACCGGATCATCTCTCAAGGAAATCAAACCGTTTTCGGCAGTGCGCAAATGGTCATAATCATTATAAAATGCTGCGATATCCAGTGAAAACCACTCTGTTGCTTGCATTCGATATCCCATTTCATACGCTACAACGACCTCAGAAATGAAATCGTCAGATCCGCACACGACGGGATAAACAGGGAGCGGCAACGGCAATAACGGATCGTTCGGAGGCAAAACAAATTGAACCAAGTCTACATCGTGATCGGCACGCGAGGGGGTTCGAACCGCACGAGAAACAGAAGCCCAAAATGAATGTCGTTCATGCGGAGTCCATAGCAACCGCGCATTTGGCTGCACTTCGAATCCGCTGTAATCGTTGTGTTCGAACTTTGAGCCAAGCGTCAAAAACAAGAAATCTTCATACAGCGTGATCTCATCTTGGACAAAGGCGCTGAATAGATGATCCTCCCGGCTTGTTGGCATCAGACTCGCATCCAACAATGGTTCGATGGAATCTCCTGTAAACCGGTAACCAACTCCCCAAATCAAATTATGTCTTGAACTCAGTTGATAATGGTGCTGAAAATCCAGGTCAAAGATATCCCGTTCTTCTCCACCGATGTTAAAATCCCGCTTGGTCCAGTCATAATATAGTTGAAGAGAAATATCGGAAATGTCGGAAAAACGGTGTTTCCAGCGGGACAACAGATTTGCGCCATTCATTCCATCGTGTGAATCGACATGGAGTTCATACGGTTCCTGCAAAATCGATGTTTTGTAGGTTGTCCCCTCATCTCCGCTATAGATATCTCCCTGGACGGTGAAATCATCCTTCTCGGAAATTGCTGAATCCACTCGAAAACCGCTTCGAATAATCTCCCATCCATCATTCGATTCTTGGCCGGAAACATCTACAAAATCGTCATGATTCAAGTATTTTGTGTAAAAACGGTAAAATGTATTCTCTCCCGCTTGACCGCCATATCGAAAACCACCGATGGCATGCTCTTCGGTTCCGGCTTTCAATGAGAGAAGACCGCCTTGGGTATCCTTCGCATTTTTCGTGATAATATTGATAATCCCATTGACAGCGTTCGCTCCCCACAATGCTGCCCCCGGCCCCCGGATGACTTCGATCCGTTCCACATCCTCGATCAATGTATCCTGCACATCCCAAAACACGCCTGAGAAGAGTGGAGTATAAACAGAACGGCCGTCGATCAAGACCAATAGTTTGTTTGCGAACATCCCACTGAATCCCCGCGCCGTGATCGCCCATTTGTTTGCATCGATCCGCGCTACATGCAAACCGGGAACCATACGCAATGCTTCAGGAATATTTGTTACGCCGGAACGGCGAATATCTTCTTCCGTAATGACAAAAACGGCTGCTGCTGCTTTGGATAGTTTCTCCGGATGTTTGGAGACCGAGGTGATCTCGATATTCATCAACTCTTCGAGACTCATTTTTGTCAAATTCATAGACAGACTTTGAGTGGATTCGCTGGTATCAGACCAACAAATTCCTGTAAAAGAAAGGATCAAAAAGACAGGAATCCATCCACCTATTGATTTCGACATTTCAATTATTGACTCGTATACTGATTTGAGTATCTCCTTAGCAAGAGATAAGCCAAAAAGCAAGATACTGGTTTATCTTCCCTGAAGGGCTAAAATACGACTAAATTTATCAACATACCATGCTAAAAGTAAAACTCTTTTATAAAGTTGATAATTATACCGGTCAAAATGATAGAGATAAAGAGTCTCAGTATGTACAAATGGTAATAGCAAAGAAAGGAAGAAGGCGAGAAGAATAGCAAGTATCAAGGAAAAGCGTTAGCAGTACTTGCAAATGAAGGGGCGATTCGCGAATCGCCCCTACGGGTATGTGCTCCTAAGCACGGGCAGATCTGGCGTCTTGCCCGTGGTACCCGGCTAAAACCTTGAAAATGATCAAAACCGCCAAACCGCTTTCACATACACATTCCGTTCCACTTCCGCTGCGACATAACCTACCGATATTGGATTTGCCGATTCCTTATGCCGGTCATCCAGGAGATTCTGAGCACCAACTGACAATTCAAACGATTTTGTGGGATGCCATCCCAAACGGGCATCGACAGCTGAATAACTCGGGATGGATGATTTTCTGCCAACGGAGCGAATCTGGCAATCCAACTCGATCGTGTCTGTAAGATTCATTTCAGATCGTAAGTTGATTTGATAGTGGATATCATCTTCTAACTGTTCAAGTAGCAAATCCGTACTATCCCCATCCAGATGAAAATGCATCTGAAGAAATGTACAAGCCGCTTGAAGATTCCACCAATCTGCTGGTTGCAGATTAGCAGCTATTTCAAGCCCATAGCTCTCACCATCCATCTTATTGTCCATCGTGGTAGGAATAAAAATATGAGGTGGGGGAGGAGATTCTATGAATTGAAGGGTTCCCAGTTCGATGGTACGTAAATGGTCATAAACATTATAAAATGCGGCAAGATCGATGGAAAACCAATCCGTTGCCTGCATTCGGTATCCCAGTTCATACGCCAATAATTCTTCTGACACATAATCATCGGAACCAAGGGCATGAGGGACAATCGGATAAGGAAGTGGAATAATGGAATTGGAGGGAGGATAAATAAGCGGGTACAAACGAATATCATGATCTGCACGCGAAGGGGTGCGTACCGCGCGGGATATCGCCGTCTATACGGCATGGCGGGGATGCGGTGTCCACAACAGACGGGCAGTCGGTTGATACTCGAATCCGGTGTAGTCATTATGTTCGAATTTCGAACCGACTGTCAATTTCAGCAGTTCTTCGATCAACTCCATTTCATCCTGAATAAATAAACTGAACAGATGATCGCTTCGGCTTGATGGCTCAAGAGCGGCGGTCGTGGATTCATCGAATGAATCTGCTGTATACCGATACCCTAAACCCCATAGAAAATCATTCCTAGAATTCAATCGAATGTGATGTTGAAAATCCAAATCGAATGTATCCCGTTCTTCACCTCCGACATTGATTTCCCGTTTCGTCCAGTCATAATACATTTGCAACGAGATATCGGACGAATCGGAAAAAAAACGATTCCATCGTGAAAGGAGATTGGCGCCGGCAATGGCATCGTTAAAATCGAGGTCTACAGCATAAGGTTCTTGCAAAATCGGTGTTTGATAAGTCGATCCGATTCCGCCTCCATAAATGTCTCCTTGAACTGTAAGCGAATCTGTATCCGAGAGACCGGAATCGACCCTGAATCCACTGCGAAAGACTTCCCAATCATTATTCATATCCTGATCGGCTGAATTGACAAAATCATCATGGTTTAGGTATTTGGTGTAGAAACGATAATAGGTTTCCTCATTGATTTTTCCGCCATACCGTACTCCACCCACCGCGTTCTCTTCCGTACCGGTCGTCATGGACAAGAGTCCGCCTTGTGTGTCTTTTGCATGTTTGGTGATGATATTGATCACACCATTGACTGCATTCGCTCCCCATAATGAGGCGCCCGGACCCCGAATCACTTCGATTCTTTCCACATCTTCAATCAATGTGTCTTGGACATCCCAATACACGCCTGAGAACAACGGAGTGTAAACTGTACGGCCGTCTATCAAGACCAAGAGTTTGTCGGCGAACATCCTTGTAAAACCGCGTGCCGATATCGCCCACTTATTGGCATCGATTCTTGCCACTTCCACCCCGGGAACCATGCGTAAGGCTTCGGGGATACTCGTCACACCGGTACGGCGGATGTCCTCTTGCGTAATCACAAATACCGCCGCTTCCGCATGGGAGAGTTTCTCCGGACGTTTGGAGACGGATGTGACCTTGATGTTCATCAATTCTTCAAGGCTCATATCTGTCAATTCCAACGTAAGTTTCTGTTTTTCTGCGGCTTCACCGGTTTCCGCATGACACGTTCCGGTGAGTGCAAAAAGAAACAAAAGAACAAGAAATAATCCTTTTTTATCCTGCATCATAAAAGAGTCGAACCCTCGGCATCTCTGTCTGCATCAAGATAAGCCGGAGCGCGGGCATCCCTGTCCGCATCATACAACCCCTGCATTTTCATTTTTTCGTTCCACTCACTTTATGCAACATTTTAATCGAATGTGAAAAGAATGTTCGATTCAGATATTGTTATTTTACTAAAAAACATGAGAAATTAATAGGTGTGGCTCAAATTTTAAATGGAGAGTGAATTCGTTTTATAGATAATACTGCATTCCCAAGATCACCAAGAACGAATTTGTAAAAGGGATGGATTATGGTATTATTCTAACGTCTTTACTTTTATCGCTATCGGATGACGGGTATTATACTCCTCCACATATTGTTTTATTTCGTGATTTATGTTATAATTTGTTTCATTTGCCAATGTAACGTCACCTGTATTTTGGTTATAATCGATTATTTTAGGAAGGTCGATTACATAATAATCCGATGGAGTTACATTAGGGATTTCAGTATTTGAAATAAGTTTATCGCTTGTGACGCAGTGACCAAAGCAGAAAGGCATCATGGCAATGAAAACAAAAAGTTTTGATTTCATTTCAAATCACCTTTTGATATATTCTTTCTTCTATTTTCTTATGCTAACAATTCTTGTCAATGGAAGTAACGCTGAAAATGCGGAATTATGGGTACGATATGAAATCGATAATTCAATTCAAGAGGTCTTTTTATCCACACGTTTTATCGGTATTGAAACGAATAATGGTGAAAGACGAATCGGATCAGGTGTTATCGTTCATGAGGATGGATGGTTGGTGACCGCAAAACATGTAATCGATGTTTCACCTCAAACGATAAAATCAACTGCTATTTTTGGACCCAACAATGAAAAAGCGATCATTGGCAGTGTTACTGCATCTCTTCAGTATGATGTATGCTTATTGAAACTCGAGCAAATCTCTGGTAGATCTTTTCCTGCCAAAATTTCACAAAAAGCAACAGATGTTCTTTATATAGGCCGAGATGTTGGTTTTATTGGGTGGAAAATTATTCAAGACACACCTAGACCAATTGTAAAAAAAGGAAACATATCTGCTACGCATCCTGATGGAATTCATTTTTTTATTGACGGGAATATCTTGGAAGGAGATTCGGGAGGACCAGTTTACGATTTAGATACAGGAGAATTAATAGGAATAATGGTAGCTGTGCAACCCCAAATGTTTGAATTCGATTACCCGCATAAATTTCCACCTGATCAGGTGAGTATACTCAAGATTTTAAAGAAATATCCGAATGAATTACTTAATCCATTGTCAAATTCGCGATTTTCCCTGACGGTATGGAGCAGTGTATTTGTTTCAGCATTGGTACTTCCAACCATCTACATTAAACCAATAATGATTTTTAATCATCTTATTCAATTAGATCAATTGAATTGATTAAAAATTAAATAAAATTTTTATGATGATTTATAAGTTATAATATATTTAGAAAATATGAGGAAAACCATGCAACATTCACAAACTCGCCGTACTTTCTTAAAAACCACCGCTTCCTTGACCGCCGCTTCGGCCTTGTTGAATCAGAATTTCACTCAAGCTGCAGACCGTCCTAACATTCTTTGGATTACCTGCGAAGACATGAGTCCGCATTTGGGCTGCTATGGAGATCTCATCGCCCATACTCCCAATCTGGATCGTTTCGCCTCGGAAGGGATTCGTTATGAGCATGCATATGCCACCGCTCCGTTATGCACACCGGCGCGTTCGAGCATTATTACTGGGATTTATGCAAGCACGCTTGGGACCCAGCATTTGCGGGGTTTTGTCCCTATTCCGGATCAAATTAATTGCTTTACCGAATATCTGCGTGAAGCCGGGTACTATTGCAGCAACAATGTAAAGGAAGATTATAACTTTGTGACACCGAAAAACGCTTGGGATGAATCCAGTGATACTGCCCACTGGCGCAAGCGTCCCGATGGGAAACCGTTTTTCAGTGTGTTCAATTTCATGACCACCCATCAAAGCCGAACCCGATATGATAAAGAAGAATTGGAAAAAGTGAATAAAACCTTGAAGCCGGAAGAACGCTATGATCCCGAAAAGATTCCCCTTCCGCCCTATTATCCCGATACTCCGGTCGTGCGGACCAACATGGCCGCTTTTTATACCCAGGTTACGATCATGGACAAGGAATTCCAGCAGATTTTGGATCAATTGAAGGAAGATGGTTTGGACGACGACACAATTGTCTTTTTCTATGGTGATCATGGCGACGGTCTTCCCCGCAGCAAACGCTGGCTGCATGATACCGGTATTCGAGTCCCGTTACTTGTTCGATTTCCCAAAAAGTATCAGCATTTGGCTCCTGGAAAGCCAGGTTCAGTGGAAAAGCGCTTGGTCAATTTCGCCGATTTGGCCCCCACTGTCCTCAATCTGGCCAGTGTGGAAATCCCTGAAACTATGCAAGGATTGCCATTTCTTGGTAAAAATTCGGAGAAGGAGCATGAGTATGTTGTTGCGATCCGTGACCGGGTCGATGAAGTGCTGGAATTCAGCCGAACGATTGTCAATCACCGTTATCAGTACATCCGCAACTTTTTCCCTCATCGTCCACGGATGCAGCGGAGTTTCTTTTCCGAACTGACTCCCATTCGCCAGGAAATCCGCCGTTTGGATGCCGAGGGGCAGCTAACCGGCGATGAAGCATGGCTCATGCAACCTTCCAAACCGGCGGAAGAATTGTATGACTTGCAGAATGATCCCTATGAAATGAACAACCTGGCCGATTCCTCGGATCACAAGAAAATACTTCAAACCATGCGCAGAGCACTCTTTGATTGGATGCGTGAAATGCGCGATCTTTCCTTGCTTCCCGAAACCATGATGCTCGAACTCGCAGAGGGAAAACCGCCGTATTTTCTGGGGCAAAACAAAGAACTCTATTCATTGGACCGGATTCTTCGCGTGGCGGATAAAGTTGGGCGTGGATCACAGTATGTTCCCGAATTTACCGAAGCGTTGGACGATTCGAATGCGGCAGCCCGCTATTGGGCCGCTGTTGGCCTGGCCGCAGTAGGCGGACAAGCGAAATCTGCAGAAGAAGAATTGCAAAATTTATTGAATGATCCATTCTCCACTGTCCGCTTCGCAGCTGCCGAAGCACTCTGTAATCTCGATCATGAGGATGAAGCGTTACAAGTTCTCGAAGAGGGAATTTTAAATAAGGATGTTAAAGTACAACTCCATGCCACACAAGTTCTAGTCGCTATCGGCGAAAAAGCCCGTCCCGCTGTTCCGACTATGAAGAAAGCTTTGAAAACAGTAGAAGGGATGCAGGATCATGGTTGGTATATGCGGGAGGCGATTTTATTTATGTTGGAACAATAAATATTCGTGATAGTATGGTTGCGAAATTTTGTGGCCACTAATACAACTCAAGGTCCAAGTTCGAGCGTTTCCTGGGATTGTGCGGCTAGCGTATCCTCAGGAATGTGAATAACATCGTTGTTTCACCAATGATATGATTGAGAGGAGCATGATGAATATTTCAAAAGTTGTAATCACTTGTTTGATATGTGCGTTTTTATTTTGGGGAGGCGTTTGGAACTCGTTGGCTGAATCGGAAACGGATTCGACTCCAGTCCATGTAAGCGGTGTTTTCCCCCATCTCGCCATGATTGCCGATCACACACCCCGTACTGAAAGCGGCACTGGTGCGCTGGTTCCCTGGGCGAACCGTTTATGGGTGATTACCTACGTTGCGCATATGAAAGGAACCGGTTCCGGCACAGGTCTTTTCCAAATCGACGAAAATCTGCAAATAACCAAACGGCCGGAAAGCGTGGTTGGCACTTATGCCAACCGCATGGTACACACACAAAGCAACCAATTGATCATAGGACCTCATTTAATCGACACCGAAGGGAATGTGCGTACAATCCCAGAATTCGAAAATCACCGCCTCTGTGCGACGATGGAACACCTCACCGATCCGGATAACAAAGTCTATTTCCTCGCGATGGAAGGGGAAATGTTCGAAGTGGATGTCCATACTCTCGAAGTCAAATTCCTTTTCCAATTACTTGACGAGCTGGATGTTCCTGACAAAGCGAAGCCTCATTTCAAAAGCGCTTTTACCGCCCATGGCCGTGTAGTCGTCGCCAACAATACCTATGATGAACGGGATTATAATGAAAGCTGGCAGGCTGGTCGTTTAGGCGAATGGGATGGAAAAGAATGGAAAATCGTCGAGAAGAAAGCCTTTACCGAAGTCTGGTGTTCAAAGTCCTTTGGGAATGCGCTGTTCGCGATTGGTTGGGATAATTGCTCGGCGATTCTGAAAGTTTTATGCCGAGGTAAATGGTCGACATACCGTCTTCCCAAAGCGAGTCACACCTATGAAAATACCAGCTGCACTGAATGGATGCGAATACGCGAAGTCGAAACCGAACGGGGATTGATGGACTGTCACGGCTTGTTCTATGAAGTGCCCTACCATGCTTTCGAAGGGAAAATCTGGGGACTTCGTCCCATATCCACCCATCTGCGCGTGATCCCGGATTTCTGTTCCTGGCGCGGGATGCTTGTTCTTGGAGGCAATCAATCCACTCCGATGTGGTTCGGTAAATCGGACCGCAATCTACTCGCCGGCCAACCGCAAGTCGGCCTCTGGTTCGGGAAAACGGATGACCTCTGGAACTTTGGCAAACCCAAAGGCTATGGCGGCGTTTGGCGGGATGCAAACGTTCAGGCCGGCATTTCCTCCGATCCGTTTTTGATGAACGGCTTCGACAAAAAAGTTTTGCATCTGAAACACACGGCCAATCAACCGGTTCGCTTTACTATCGAAATCGACTTTCTCGGTAACCAAACATGGGTTCCCTATCGTGAAATCGAAGTTCCGGCCAACGGGTATGAATTCCATACATTCCCGGATGGATTCACAGCCGAATGGGTTCGCATTACGGCCGATTCGAATTGTACTGCCACCGCCTATTTCATGTATTCATAATATGGCAACAAGGACATAGGGCATATGAAAGAGCAATTTTCCACATCGGAGATTGAAAAACTTACCCCTTATTTTACCAATGTCGATTCATGCGTCTTCGGGCTGATACTTCCACAAGAAATCGCCGGTGCGTTGTTTTCACGTTATAGCCGAACGTCGAAATCTTTACGGCGTGTTTTTTTAGACGAATTTTTGGGCACGACCGATCCTTTCTTGCGTCCTCCCGGCGGTGAACACAGTTTGGAGGAGGAGAGCAAAGCGATTCAGAAAGCGCGTGAGTTTTATGATCGTGTTTTAGTGGGGTACGGTGACGATTCGGTGGCACAACTCGGTGGGGCGCACATCGCCTGTGAAGGCGTTTCCAATGTCATGGCGAAAGTGCTGGAAAACAGCCGCATCGGCATCGCCTTTTTGGAAAAATCAACCCGCTATGTTCGCTTCGACAAAAAAAACAGCGAGGGAGAATATTATTTCTATAAAGAACCAAAGATAATGAATTCTTCCCACCGGGATGCCTATTTGAGTATGATGAACGAGTTGTTCGAAACCTATTCCCGCCAGATGGAGCCAATGCTTGAATTTATTGAGAAAGCGCTCCCCATTCACACTCTCGACTTTCGCCATCCGCAAACCGGCGAAGATATCGCGTACCAAGAGATGAAAGACGATGATGAACTCAGCCGCTGGGCACAGCGCGCGTATCGCTCGACTGTCCGCGCCCATGCCTGTGATGTGCTGCGCGGTTATTTACCCGCCGCCACCTTGACGAACCTTGGCATTTTTGGTGTGGGACAATCTTTGGAATATTTATTAACGAAACTCTATTCGCAAGAATTACAAGAAGGACATCAAGTAGCCGAAGCGATGCACAGCGAGTTGAATCAACTGATTCCTTCTTTTGTCAAACGGGCACAAAAAAGTGAGTACATCACCGAAACAAATCAAGCCATTCAAGCATTCGCTTCGTCTTTTTTACAAGACACTTTACCGAATCCTTCGGAAACCGTTACGCTTATCGATTACGATCCCGACGGAGAAGAACAAGTTCTTGCTGCAATTCTCTATCCATTCGAACGAATACCGCTTGAGCAAATCCGGCAATTTGTCAAAACTCTCGATTCCGAAAAACGTGCTGAGATCATCCGTGAATATATCCGCCGTCGCGAGCACCGCCGCCAGAAGCCGGGGCGTGCACTCGAATCAACATATTACACTTTTGACATCCTCGCCAATTTCGGTGTCTACCGCGACCTGCAGCGCCACAGGATTCTCACACAAGAACGGCAGGATTTCACTACCGTCCACGGCTTTGAAACCCCGCCCGAAATCGAGGAAATCGGATACAAAAATGAATATGAAACCGTCATGAACAAAGCCCACGATCTCTACGAACAGATCAACAAAGACCTTCCCGCCGAATCCCAATACGTCGTCCCCTTCGCTTTCAAAGTCCGCTGGTACATGAAAATGAACCTCCGCGAAGCCGTTCACCTTTGTGAACTCCGCTCTACCCCCCAAGGCCATCCCGCCTATCGCTCCATCGCACAAGACATCTGGCGGCACATCCAGCGTGTGCATCCAACGTTGGGTGAGTGTGCGAAGTTCATTGATTGGAACACGTACCGGTTGGGGCGGATGCAGTCGGAGATTCGGTCGGAATATAAAAGGTCGAAGTTGGCGTGATAGTAAATAGATGCAATATGGTGTATGTTTGTGAAGAGATTATTTATCGAAACAAAAACATTCACAAAAGAGGTTTCAAAATATTTAACCCACGATGAATATATGGATTTTCAGAAACAATTTTTGCAGAATCCGAAAATAGGTAAAGTAATCCCTGGAACAGGTGGATTACGAAAAGTGCGTATTTCAGTATCGGCATATAAAAAAGGAAAACGCGGTGGTGCTCGTATTATTTATCTAGATGTTAAGGATGTTGAATGGACTTTACTAATTCGTATTTATGGGAAAAATGTGAAGGATGATTTGTCTTTTGATGAAAAAAAGATACTCAAGCAAATGGTTGATGAATTCAAGAGATGTGCAAAAGAGAAACTGAGAGGTTCATTGTCATGAATAAAGAAAGAAATTCTTCCTTTGCGGAAAGTCTCATTCGAGGACTTGAAGAAGGCATACAATATACAAAAGGTGATATCGAGTTAAACACTGTTTCGCATTCGCTAATGGAACCAATAGTTCACATTGATTCTGATGAAATTTATCAAATTAGAAAGCGTGTGGGTTTATCAAAATCTCATTTTGCAAAAGTTCTCAACGTTTCTGATAAAACTCTTCGTAATTGGGAAAATGGAACCCAAAAGCCATCCCGCCCCGCGATACGACTTTTACAAATAATTGGTGCGCAACCGCAAATTTTGGGTAAAGGGATTAAGACTTCTCGAAATAAAAAAACTAAAATCAGTGTAAAAGAAACGGTTACAAAAGAAGTGTAAAAGAAGAGCCGGTCAAAATACATTTTTTTAAAGAATTTCTACAAAAAAGTATTTATCATTGTTAAAGCGTAATAATCCATACTAATACTTCCCGTTTCTTGCTAACAAACCGCAGCGATGTCTGCTTCCCAATCTGCTCAAAATACCCGTCGAGATCCACATCCTCTTCTGGCGGTCTGTGTTGCTTCCAACGCCAACTCACATCCACGTTGGAAGATTCTGTCTCATCGATGAGGCGATGGTTTAAACGATCACCGAGTTCGACCATAAATTCGTGCAAAGAACCGCTGCCGCCTCCACCGCCTTCTCGAACTTGACCCATGTCGGAAAACACGAAAATGTCTGTTCCCCGGCGTTCAGAAGCAAAATGATCCAGAGGTTTGTACTCGAATTTCCCTTTCGCGACGGTCACCTCCCGTTCCACTTTCTGTTGTTCGAATTGAACCGGTTGATTCAGTTCTTTTTGCAGGATTGTTTCCAATGCCTCGATTCTTTCTTTTGTACTGGTGTCATTGCGAACGATCCAATCACCGGGCATGTCGATATTCAATACTTCTTCCGATCCTTCAAATTCGTAGCGTGGAATCCCAAGCGGGAATGTCAAAACATGTTCGAGGGGTGAACGATCGCCGCCGAAACTCATTCCCCAGTTCTTCAATGTGCCATCCCAATGGAAAACGAAAAGCTTCGGTCCTCTCGGAATCAATTCCGCTTGATACGACTCTTCGTTGAAATAATATTCTTTACGCTCGGGAATGAACGGTGGAGCGATTCTTTTCAATACTTCGTGTTCTTTCAACCGATATAGTGAATAAAATTTCTCTCTCCAATCGAAGGAAATCTGATCAAGCGGCGGTATTTCATCTAAGGATATACCTAAATGTTTCGCAATGATTTCATGTGCTTTATCTCCGTTTAATTGAGTGGCCAAAACGGTTCCCTTGGAATCGACGAGCATGTTGAATGGAACTTCTCTTACACCCAATTTCGCGCTGAAGGGAGTTTCTGTAGCATCATCATCCATCACCAACGGCCATTTCACTTGTAAATTGTGGGCGAAATCAAGTATGTCATCCTCGGACGCATTTTGAAAAATACTGATCAATTTCAATCCCTTTTCACGAAACCGTTTATCGATAATGATGCACTTCTTCATAATCTCTCGGGAATCAGAATCGGTCCCGTCCAATATTTGTATAAACGCACAATTCCCTTCCGCTGGGGGAAGTGGAACAGAAATTCCAAGGACGCTCATCATCTCCATATTCGGAATGACAGCTCCTGTTTGGACGTTATTTGAACCATATGCAATCGTGATTGTTGAAGCAAACAATAGCAAAACGAATGTTAGAATAGAAATACCCAAAAATTTTAAATTCATTTATGTGCCCTCCCTTTTTCAGGCTTGTCTATACGATATAACGTGTGAAGAAGGGGAATGGTTCACATATCAAAGTCGGATTCATCGTTAAGGTGGGATAAATGGCTTAACTCAGATCAATATACAATAACATTACCGAATTCGGATTTCTTTCCGGAAAAAGACGGTTTGGTTGGAGGTTTCTCCCTCCGGTGTCCAAATAACCTTGCAGGATACAAGCGGTGCAATGAATGCCAGTGGCTGTCGGGTGGTGTGCCAGCGGTCATCATCCAGAAAACCGGTTTCTGCCGCTTTGATCCAAGTCGAATCGTCGAATCGCCGCTCCTGCCATCCTTCTTGTTCCGTCGTGGAAACCAACCATGTGGAATCGGTCGTGATATATCCATACGGATGACTGATTTGCAGTGCCAATCCCGCACGACCGGAACGATTCTCACATTTCACCGCGATCATATGCCGTCCACGAAGTTCCACTTCGTGAATCCCAATCCGGTCACCGCCACTACCTTCGGCGACAGGTTCTCCATCTATGAATATTTCATACCGATCATCTCCAACCGCATAAATCCGAGAGGTTCTTCCCTCTTCAAGAACTCCGAATTCATTCTTACAAACTTGCCGGATCGAATCGGCGTCCCGCTCTCGGGCTTTGGGAAAATCTTTTTGGCTTTTTATACGTGCGGCGGCAAATTCATTTTCAGCATCCTCCAAACGTTCTAATTGTTTTTCAAGAATGCCTTTGCGCATGGACCAGTATCCGTACTCATCTGCGCCTTTGTTCTCGTCGATGAACTGATTGATACGGGTAAGCGCTTCTTTGTATCGGTCTTCATGTAAATGAAGAGAAAGTTCTTTGTTCAAGAAAAGGCGTTTGGCATAGAGTTGTCCTTCGTCGGGCAAGCGGTCCAGCACATCAGGTATTACAGGAGGTTGTGGGCTGGGTAATGTTTGATACCAGAAAGAAACAGTATAAAAGTCATCCTGCCGATCATTGGCATGACCGTGCTCGATGGTGGCTTTCAATGAAGACGTGAATGCGACCGGATCGAAAATATGCCATTTATATGCTGTGCCGCGGTCTCCTTTTTGAAATCCTTCCCATACCGTCACGCCGTGATAGGGATAACTGAATTCCCGAAATCCCCAAGCATCATTGAAATAATCCTCTGTTCCCGTTCCCGTCATAGTCGGTGTTTCCGCTCCGTCGACGAAGAACATATCATCTCCTTCACCATACCAACCGTCCCGGTTGATTTGAACGCTTTGCACTGTGCCCACATATTGACCTGCTCCAGTAGTTTCCATCAAAAGATAATTGGTTTCCCCATCGGGATTCTTCCCCCCCAATTCCACCTTCGGATTGGGAGTCGCTTGGCGGTAGTGGGCATGAAAATACAGCGTGTTATCAGGCAATTCAGGATAGCGGCGATAATCGATGTAATAATAAAAAGCCCGCACCTCTTCGAATCCTTCATGTGTTACCGTGATTTTTGCCGATTTCCGGAATGGCATGAACCAGTAGCAATTGCGTGCCCGCCCTTCCGACGATACGGCCACTGCAAAACTCTCGAAGGGCCGATTCAAACCGTGCCCCACACCAAAAAAATCGCCAATCGGCGCTTCAATAGAAGGGATTTCTTGTCCGTCCCAGTAAAAACGCAAAATCAGCATACGTGAATAATATTTTTCCGCTGAGATGGTATTCCATATATGTGTTATTGCGCAGGGACCTTCGATTTCCGCCAGCACTTTCGTTTCTCCCGGTTGAATCGAAAGCCGGTCCGCATTTCCTCCACTGCGATCATAACTGCTGACACGGTGGGATTCAAAATCAGGAGTATATGACAGGTTTTCCATCAAGGAATAAGGTTGTCCCATGGCCGGTAGAGCAAGACACAATCCTATTAGAACATAGATAGACCGAATCACAAGCATTGACTCTCTCCTTTCCGGTAAAGGCAGCATGTTGCAGAGCAGAATTGTGGTGCAGACCTCTGGTCCGCACAATTGAATTGCAGACCAGAGGTCTGCGCCACAAGAATAAAAAGCAGCTGTGATCTTACAATACAAAATAAGGAGGAACTAGAGGAAGAAAGGAAAGCTGTTGAGGATTATCCTGTAGCATCTTGAAATTGAAGAGCAATAAATCCATAGGAAGTAATTTTGTTTTCGTCGTTTTTATCGTCTTTATCTTTTTGGGTGTATTTGTGATAAAAAGCGCTATACCGTTCCACGATGACCGCGGAACCGTCTTCGTTCATGGTCGGTAACGTTTTGGAACCGGTTAACAACTTTTCATCCTCATCGGTGACACGGGTGGAAACTCCCAATAACGTATCGTTATTTTCAAACGGATTGTCTTGATCGGGAAACAACTCTTCAAATTCAGGCAAATCATTGATGTAACATACATACTCTTGTTCCATGATCGAGAATTCTTTCCCGAAGTCCATCGCGACGTTCTTGTATTCATGCAAATCATTTGGTTCTTCCAACGCGGTTTGTCCATCCTGGTCTAGATCATTTTTTCCTTTTGTGACATACATATCATACGATTTCGTGGATGGATTCAACACGGCTAAAAATATATAGACACGCAACAACCGGCTATCGGGGCTGAGTTGCTCTTCCATACGAACTTGATCAAGATCTAAAAAGTTCTTTGGAATAAAATTCTCTTCGGCAGAAGAATGCATCGAAAATAGTAACATTGTTGTAATAATAGAAAAGAATCGTGTTTTCATGATTCCCCCTTCGAATTCTTCTCTTCGTTAGTCGATATAAAAATCGTTTATGTTCCCTCTAAAACCCATCGCAAGGAATATGTTCGAATAACCTAATCTATCCATATTGATCACTTTAACACTATTACATAGTAACACTAAACTGCAATAATGCAAAAAAGAATTATAGACAAGAACCAATTATCATGGATACCAGAATATCATTAACCTTAACAAACAACCTCAAGTGTAATGCTTTAACTTAAAAAAGCAAGTAAAATCTGCGCTTTTTCCCATTTATTCAGACGTGAGTGAGGAATGAATTATTCAAAAAAGGTCAAACAGGATTCTCTTGAAACAATGTGTTTGTCGCTTGCCGTCGTATACATCTTCAAATACTGTATACTGTTCACTAAGTGAACTACTGTCTTTTAAAGAGTAACACCGAGAGAGAATAGGGTGGAGAGGTACTCCATGTTTGGTATAACATTTCCTTTGCCCTCAATGTTACGAAAAGAGAGACGATACATACAACTAGTGAATCAAGATGATCAAAAAAACATCTTTATAAGTGATCATTTCAAGAAACTGAATTCCTACAATCAAGGAAAAGGAACATGAGACTTCGATGCCTTGTCGTCGACTCCGATTTTCGGTTGAAAAACAAATTCAAAGCCGTTGTGGATGATATTCATGGAGCACAACTGTATTTGGAAAACAATTTTCAGGATTCGATCGGGATTATTCAAACACAAAGACCAAATTGTATTGTGTTGCGGTGTGAACAGGGCGGTCTATTCCATGATCGTTTTTTCAAATTGATCGAACGCCAAAAACTGCGCACAACCGTGATTCCGATTATCGATAAAATCGATCAGGATTTTATCAAATCGCTTTTGCAATATGGACCTGTGGTAGATATTCTAACTGCCGATACAAACCAAGAAAGAATCAAAAAAGCGATTGACAGAGCGGCTGAAAAATTATTTGGGTGTGAAGATCGATCGAGATATTACAGAGGTTTTGTCGGTTTTGTCGGTATTACTCCGTCGCTACGGGAGCGAAAAATCTTGCAGGAAAAAAATTTGGGAATTATTCAAAATCGCTCAATCCGATTGGCAATCGATTTCTGGCGCAAAAATCACAATAGCCAAATGGTTATGCTGACATTAAATAAAACCGATACGTTTTCTTCCCGCGATGAAGAATTCTTGGAATCGTGGGAAGATTATAATCTTGAACCATGGAAAATCGCCATGTTTGAAGCACAAAACCATTATTATGAGTATTGGCAGGAAGCAATTGCATCCGAAATCATGCCGGTCACAATTCCTGTAATGTTGCGCAGTGGGATCAATGATTTAACCCCCTTACCCCCTAATGAACAAGCGGAAATCCTTCTAAAAATCGAAACAATGAAAAAAAGCGGTCAATTGAAACAAGCATTGAATTCGATGGGGATTTCATTTAAAATCGAAAGCCCATTATCATATGAAAAGGATTTTGAAAAAATCACCGGTAAATTGCAGAATCAAATGAAGAAAGTTGATGAAGAATATCCGTATTTGGTACGCCCGCCGGAAGAAACCGGATATGAAAATTTCAAACCGGATAAAGCAGGTCCAGGAGCCGCCGGTGATGATAAGCGTATGGCGTATACACAAAGACGGCGGTAATGGTTTTCCCTATGTCACACGCAACCTATACCCTTCGGCGCGGTGTATCCACCAACCTGATTTTCGAGTCTCCCCATCAAAATAGCCATGTACCTACTTCATTGCATCATCACAAACAGTTGATCGAAATCGCCGATCAGCGAGTCGATACCAACGTCGACTATGCGGCAAACCGTTTATGGGAGACGATTGGAGGAGACTTCTTATCCGCAGAGATTTCCCGGCTTGTAGTAGATTTGAATCGGGGAGCGGATCGAGTGGATTCACGAATCTGTCCAAACTGGCCGGGAGCCGAACGATATAAAGACGGTGGAGTAATCCCGCCCTGGGCACGGTTGGATCAACGGAGAATCCGTCTGTATGATTCGCCGCTTGATTCCGAGGAAGTGGAATATCGGTTAACCGACTTTTGGTATCCTTATCATGAATGCCTCCAACATGTGATTGATGAAAAACTGGAACAGTACGATCATGTTCTGTTAGTGAGTCTGCATAGCACCATTCCAAAGGATCAACACAAACAAACCGATTATCCCACGGTATACCTGGGTACCCGAAACGGTAGGACGTGTGACATGTCGATTATGAGAACTCTGCAAGCCAGTTTGGAACATGACGATGTGTTTGTCATCACGAGTGATTATTACCAAGGAGCGTTTACAACACAAGCATACGGAGCCGATCCGCGAATCAATACCATTCAGGTTGAATTGGATCGCCGTTATTTACCCTCCACGGGAGAAGCGGCCTCGAATCGGATGCTGGAGGCCCTGATTAACGCCCTACGGGGTGTTATCACTATCCCGATCAACAGAAATTCGCACTCTGCAAAAATAAAAATCCCGAAACGAACATACATTGATCCCTTGACTGGGGATATATTGCCTTATTCTTGAAGATGAAAATACGTGCAGGGATGCCCACGCTCCCAGCAAGTGCAACAATGCTTACATTTTTGGGGTATTCATCAAATGGAAAAGGAGATAAACCGATGAGAAACCGGCTGATTTGTGTTTTCGTTTTGATTTTTTTTACCGCGACCAGTTTCGCATTAAGCCCACCGCAATATTCATTGCAGCGAAAAGTAGCCCACACTATCGGAGCCAATCCTAACGTGACGGTAAGTGAAGTGATAGAAGAGGGAGATCTTTACGTGATTGAGATTTCCTGCGGCGCAAGGGATGTTGCGGAAGGATTGGCGGTTATTCTCGAAACAAACTATGACTTTGGCGGAATCAAAGTCGAGATTCGCATTCTCGGACCGAATGGAAATCCGGTGACCGTTGATCCTTCTCAACAGTCCGGAGAACCTGGAGAATTGGCGAAAGAATATTTCCAAAAAGCGTTGAAAGGGAACCGGTATTTTGTCAAGATTCCGGAGGGCGGAGGGGGGCCTATGATGCCATTTTTATTCATAGAAATGAGGGCGGCCGTTATTCAATTTTGGAATGACAATATCGGTGATCTCTACGGGAACGAGAATTATGTCGCTGCGCATCTGTTTTCGGATGTTTGCAAAGAAACTGTTCTTGAAAGCGTCGCCGTTGCTTTTTCCACGGAACAAATACCGGAGGATGCTTCGGTGGGATATTTTACGCAGATAAGATGATTATTTCTTTTTGATCCTGGCGGGTTCGCGCTTATTTTTCTTTACTTCAGCGTCGAATTGTTTCCCCATGTCCGACCAGGAGTAGCCGGTTTGATTCAAGCCTTGCAACACTTAAAAAACAAGCCGGTTTGTTTCATACTCTAGAAAATTGATTTCTTGGAGTAGTGAATCATGGCAAACCAACCTCTTGAACGACGGGATTTTATCAAACAATTGTGTGCAGGGACGGCGTCGTTGGGATTGACGAGTTGCGCAGGTATCCAGCGAAAACAGTTCACTGAAGCATCCCCGAGACCGAACATCATTTTGATCATGAGTGACGATATGGGATTTTCCGATCTCGGATGCTACGGGAGCGAGATCGATACGCCGAATCTCAATCGCCTGGCTTCGAATGGTCTTCGGTTTACGCAGTTCTACAATACAGCACGCTGTTGTCCGACGCGGGCGAGTTTGATGACCGGCCTTTATCAGCATCAAGCTGGGGTGGGGCATATGATGAACGATCGCAAATTGACCGGCTATCGGGGCGATCTGAACCGCCATTGCGTCACCATTGCTCAAGTCATGAAGTCAGCAGGATATTCCACCTACATGGCCGGCAAATGGCATGTGACTCCTTATAAAAATCCGGAAGGCCCCAAGCACAATTGGCCGTTGCAACGCGGCTTCGACCGCTTTTTTGGAACGATTCATGGGGCAGGCAGTTTTTATGATCCGAATTCCCTCACGCTGGATAATACTATGATCCCACCATGGGAAGATTTTTATTATACCGATGCCATCACCGATTATGCGGCGAAATATATTACCGAGCATCAAACGGACAATCCGTTTTTCATGTATGTTTCCTATACTGCTGCTCATTGGCCGATGCACGCCAAACCGTCCGATATCGCGAAATACGAAGGACGTTACGATACGGGGTGGGATGCGCTGCGCCGTGAGCGCCATGCACGGATGATCGACTTGGGGTTGGTTGATAAACGCTGGCCGCTTACTCCGCGCGATGAACAGGTTCCGGCATGGGAAGACGAACCGATGAAAGAATGGCAGACACGCAGAATGGAAGTATATGCCGCCATGGTCGATTGCATGGATCAAGGAATCGGCCGGATCATTGCGACGTTGGAAGCCAAAGGCTTGCTGGATAATACGCTCATTTTTTTCCTGCAAGACAACGGGGGTTGTGCGGAAGAATATGGCAGCCGGGGTGAAATCAAACCGGACCCGTCAGAGCCGGTTGAACTCAAACCCATGGCCGCGAACGAACTGCAGTTCGATATGCAGCCCAAAGTCACGCGCGACGGGCGGCCGGTTCGTACCGGTAAAGGCGTTATGCCCGGTCCGGCGGATACCTATATCGCTTATGGCAAAGGCTGGGCGAACGCTAGTAACACGCCGTTTCGGTTGTACAAACATTGGGTGCATGAGGGAGGAATCGCCACACCGTTGATTGTGCATTGGCCCAACCGGATTCACGATCATGGACAATTACGCCGACAGCCCGGTCATCTAATCGATATCATGGCCACCTGCGTCGATGTATCCGGTGCTGACTATCCAACCACCTATCAAGGAAATTCAATTATTCCGATGGAGGGAAAAACTCTCTCCGCAGCCTTCGAAAATCAACCGGTCGAGCGGGAAGCGATCTATTGGGAACACGAAGGGAACCGCGCCATTCGAGTCGGCAAATGGAAACTGGTCGCAAAGGTAAATAAAATACGGCAAATCACTGAAAAAGATTACGAGGTATGGGAATTATACGACCTTGAAGCCGACCGAACCGAGATGAACAACCTGGCGGACACTTATCCCGAAAAAGCCAGCGAATTAAAACGAATGTGGCATGAATGGGCACAACGGGCGCATGTGTTACCTTGGCCATGGGACCGAGAGAAATAACAAGGTTTGTTCGCCTCTTTGAAGATTTCCTCAAATCATGATTGATTAATAAAATTCACCATAAGATGAAAGAAAACCGCAGGCCAAATAGAATTTGACTTTTTGACCAACAACCCCAAAGGGATGGAAACAAGAAAAAACAACAGAAGTGAGCGGATGAAAATCATCTCTATACTCCCCCATCCTACCATAGACCACGTAATCCAATGAAAAGGCAAGAACAATAACGAGGTGTAGATATTAGCCCGGCTAAAGGAGAGCGTTTTTTGCAATTGGTGGAGAATAAAACCGCGAAAAAGGATTTCTTCAAAAAACGCTGTCACCACGACTTTATCCAATATTCCCAATCCGTTTTCTTGTGGTAAAGAATCTATATTCATGACTATCGTAAAAATCTGAATTGCTACGCCGATACACAAAATGATTCCGCTCACTACGAAGCCCCGACTTGGAGAGGTGGTGATTTTCAAAAATTCCAAAGCCGGTTCATGATGCCGCCGCAGATACCAAAAGACGGGCAGGACAAAAATCAAAAAGCGGTATCCAACGGAGAGCAGGGAACGGATGAGTTGAGAATCGAAAGTTCTGTCAAAAACAAAAAACAGAATCATGCGGAGAAACCACGCCGCGAGAAGCCCTATCACCAACCAAAACCATGCATAGGAAGTATTGGAGGATTCTCTTTGCATCTTACACTTTCTCCAAGGAAAAATCGGCCAAATCCGATAAAACAAGATCGGCTGGTGAAACATCTTGTTCGAGCGTGCTATTGCGTTTTAGAGCGACACATTTCATTCCGGCAGCCTTTGCGGCGCGAACGCCTGCGGAAGAGTCTTCGAAGACGAGGCATTGCGCAGGTAGATGACCAATCTGTTCGGCGGCCATCCGGTAACAAATCGGATCGGGTTTGCCAGGAAAATAATCTTCGGAGCCGAGAAAGAAGCGGATATTGTTTTCGATCTTCATGATCGCAAGGCTTTCTTCGATATCCTTTCGCGAAGAACCGGATACGATCGCTACCGGATGATTCTTCGACAGTATTTTTAACAGTTCGATGGATGTCAATATACAAATATCGCGTAATCCGCGTAAACGTGAAAAATACTTATAAATGACTTCCTTCATGGAATCGATCGTAGGATATGCGTTGGGGAATCGTTGACAGGAATCGGCATAGACATCACGCCAACTCTTGCCGTACACAAGTTCGGTGGCCTCCTCCTGTGTCAATAGACAATTTTTCTCGGCGAGAGCGCTTTTGACGGCTTCGACATACAAGACTTCAGTATCCATCAACGTGCCGTCCAGGTCGAAAAAGAATGCGCGGATATTGTTATTTGACATGGAGAATATCCTTTCGGGTTGATACAAAGGAGAGCTTATTCTTGGTAGAAAACATGTATAAAGGTAATATTGTGTGCTTACACCGATTCTTTGCAAGCATTGAGGAAACGTTCGGCGGTTCGTTCGATGTCTTCGTCGGTGGAGTTGATATCGATGCCGAAAGCGGTGCCTAGCCCGGCGTCGACGACGCCGACGCTGAGATTGATCGAGCGTTTCATGATGTCATCGGTTCGCGGAACATCACCCAACGATCCCGCATAGCCGATCGATTTCAGGTACCGGACGATTTGATCCATATTGGAATACACATGCCAGCCGGTATCGTCGACGGTAACAGTGTCGAGTGTTTGGCTGACTTTTGCCGCCTGCTCCGCTTTATCGAAGATGACGGTCAGGACGGTTGCGCATTCGCCATCGGAATCGTTCAAGGTCCGGAAATGATATCCCTGTCCTCCGGAGATCAATTCTTTCAATTTTCGTTTTTTCTCACGAAGCGTATTGATGATTTTGTCAAGTTTGCGCAGCTGCGCCAATGCGAACGCACCGGTTAGTTCATTGATACGGAAATTCAATCCCAGAATACTCGGTGGGATCATAGCCAGCTTCCCTTCTTGTTTTTTATACCCTTGGTCTTGTAAGGAGAAAGCGTTTTCATAATGCTCGTCATTGTTGGTGATCAACATCCCGCCGTCACCGGCAGTGATCGTCTTGAAAATATTCAACGAAAAACCACCGAGTTCTCCGAAATTTCCGACTTTTTTCCCGCGATAGGAAGCACCGCACGCTTGGCAGCAATCTTCGACAATCGGAATGCCGTGCCGATTCGCGATATCCATGACCGCTTCCATATTGCAAGGATTGCCGAGAATATGAACAGGCATGATCGCTTTGGTTTTGGGCGTGATCCGCTTTTCGAGATCCTCCGGATCGATACACAGACTCTCATCGATCTCGGCTAAAACCGGCGCCGCACCGAGGAAGATGGCAGCGCCATAGGAAGCGATGAAAGTATACGTCGGAATAATGATTTCATCACCTGGCTCAATCCCGATGGTTTTCATTGAAATAAACAGCGTGCTGGTTCCCGAACTCGTTGCCACACAATGCTTCGCACCACAGTATTCCGCGAATTCCTTTTCGAAGGTCAATACTTTCTGCTTGAATGTCGGATCGTTCAGATCGCCGTAACGATTGACGTGTCCGCTTTCGAGCACTTCGAGCACTTCTTGTTTCTCTTCTTCACCAATCCAATAGGCTCCTGGTCCTGGCATGATTGAAAAACCGCCTTTCTGTGAATATCAACGATAGAATTATCATCATTTGCCGAAAAAAACAAGAAGCGGGAACGGTGAAAAGGAAAACTCTCAGCAGAATCGGCACATGGATTTTAATTTTTTGACCGGCAAATGACGCGGCGGCAAAAAGTCCAAAAGGATTATGCGGTTCGGTGAGCCGTTTCGGGATGATTCTGCCTGTTCATCGGAATACGCATGTACGAAACAAGTAAAAAATGGGTCAACTGAATTGACCCATTCTTCCGTTTGATAGATGAAATGGAACGTTGAATTTATCCTTTATACTTCGCTGCCATATCAATAAGGGTGATGCATTTGATTTTGTCCGCTTTGCCGGCTTGGCCGAAGGCGATCATGCGGGCTTTGCAAACTTCCGCCATGGCGGCGCGGGCGGGACCAAAATATTTTCGTGGATCGAATTCAGCCGGTTTTTCAGCGAAGACTTTGCGGATAGCACCGGTGATCGCCAAGCGGTTGTCAGTGTCGACGTTGATTTTGCGGACACCGGATTTGATTCCGCGTTGAATTTCTTCGACTGGAACACCATAAGCTTTTTGGATACCGCCGCCGTATTGGTTGATGATGTCGACCAATTCTTCCGGTACGGAAGACGAACCGTGCATAACGAGGTGCGTATTCGGTAATTTTTTGTTGATTTCATCGATCCGGTCCATCGCCAAAATATCACCGGTCGGTTTTCGGGTGAATTTGTATGCGCCATGGCTGGTTCCGATCGCGACGGCGAGGGCGTCGACGCCGGTTTTTTCGACGAATTCAACTGCTTGCTCCGGATCGGTCAACAGTTTTTCTTTATCCAGTTTCCCTTCGAACCCGTGTCCGTCTTCTTTGTCGCCGGTGCCGGTTTCGAGGCTTCCTAGACAGCCCAGTTCTCCTTCGACGGATACGCCTTTCGCATGAGCCATCTCGACGACTTTTTTGGTGGTTTCGACATTGTATTCAAACGAGGCGGGCGTTTTCCCGTCTTCCTGAAGGGAGCCGTCCATCATAACGCTCGTGAATCCATTATCGATGGCGGACATGCAGGTCTCCGGGCTGTTTCCGTGATCCTGGTGCATCGCGATAGGAATGTTGGGATACAATTCGGAAGCGGCGATCATGAGATGGCGGAGATAGTTGTCGTTTGTATAACTGCGAGCGCCCCGGCTGGCTTGGACGATAACGGGAGAGTTGGTTTCTTCGGCGGCCATCATAATCGCCTGGATTTGTTCCATATTGTTCACGTTGAAAGCGGCGACGCCGTACGCATTTTCCGCGGCGTGATCCAGAAGGATTCTCATTGGTACTAAAGGCATATTTCCTGTTCTCCTTTGCAAAATTTGGTATTTTTATCCAACTTCAAACAACCGGTAGATTGGATTTGTTTTCCATTTCACTTACAACTTCACTCTTATTTAAAAACATGTTTCGGATATCTGTAATAAGAGTGTAAATCATTTGTAAATAATCTTGATTATTCCCAATTCAATAGATCTCAAGTTATTTTATCCACTCTTGTTTGGAAACGGAATGCCCATAAAAAGGGAAGCCCATCCTTCTCATGATGGGCTAATGTCTCTCCGGTTGAATCCGGCGTTATGCCGAAAGGAGGGAGTGATGTAGAAATTAGAATCGATACGTTAAAGAAACACCATGAAAGTCGGTTTCCTTAAATACGTTTTCTTTATCGCCCAACGCTTCGTTTGCATAGGCATAATCAAAATCGAGATTCTCCGTGATGTGAACAGAAAAGCCGGTGGTAATACCGCCATTGTTATATCCCAATCTCAAATCGGCGTATTCACAGACGCGTTGCTGTACACCGATGTTCCAACGATCGACATCGACATCGAAGATATCTTGGGGGATCAGACTCTGGGCGCCTTCGATTTCGCCGTTCCAGTAATCCACAGCGAGAAGGGTTCCATCAAAGGGCATAAAGGAGGCGCCGATGGCGTAATAATGAATATGATAATAATCTCCCATATCCATCAGCCCCGGGATGGATGCTTCGAGATCATCTTTGATATAGATGAATTGCGCGCCGAGATTGATACGTTCATGAGGTCGGAAAAGTGAGCCGAGTTGTATGCTGCCGATTTGTGACAGCGCGTCGGCGCGGACATCGGCGGCTGTGGAATAGAGATCGACATTCGCTTTTTCATACGGATACGCTCCAAAACCGACAGCGGCCCAATCGGTGATATTGCGGCCGTATTGCAGTCCGAGAGTGAAGGCATCGAATTCGATGTCATAAGGATCGCCGTTGGCGGGATTGCTCAATAACGTTTCCCCTTTGCCATCGGTGATCAAACCATCCAGCATCAATCTCGCTGCGCCGCCTAGGTAGGGGACCGGAGTGATCAGGCTGCCGCGGCCCCGATGCGCTGTCGGTCCCATGTCATGGTCATATAGACCGTACATCACCATCGCTTCCCGAAAATCCACACCGGCCAAGGCCGCCGGATTCATCGACATCGTATCATCCACACCGACATAGGCTCCACCCATTCCGATACTTTTGATCGGTGGAGTCAATCCGAGTGTGTATTCATCCCGTAAAATTCCTGCAGATTGGATTTGTGCTTCCACCGCAATTCCCGCCAACAAAACAAAGACCAAGCATAGCAGACTCCTCGATATGTTTTTCATGTTTATCTCCCTTCTCCAACTAGATAAAGTAACTGCAGGAGCATTTGCTCCGGAAATTGCAAAAGTGTATCATTAGAGGAATGTGAGAGTCTAGCCCATACAAATTCATACGCACAACTTTCTCTAAATAATTTCCAATGCTATTGTCTGGACTACATCGGATATGGAAATCATAATACGGCTATCGCTTATTTTATTTTAGTCATGTTTTCAATACGTATAAAACGAAATTTATTCATCCTGTTTTTTTCTCTTTTTGTGCTGGGTCTATTTATTCTGGCTTTAGTCGGGAAAGATGGCAGCGATTGGCGGGGATTTTTCGCTTCTTTGTTTACAATTGCTGGATGTGTAGGTATGTTTTGTATATTGTTGATTCGCCCTGATGATGATAATACGGATTCTTCTTTACCGGAATGATGATAAAAATTCTACCTCCCGAAATAGCCAATCGAATCGCAGCCGGGGAAGTGGTGGAACGCCCCGCTTCGGTGATTCGCGAATTGATCGATAACGCCATCGATGCCGGAGCTACGCGCATCGATATCGAAATCGAAAACGGGGGGCTGAACAGTATGCGCGTAACGGACAATGGTTGCGGGATGTCTCGTGAAGATGCACAAATGTGCATAAAGCGTCATGCCACCAGCAAAATCCACACGGTAGAAGATTTGGACGCAATCACGACTCGTGGATTCCGTGGCGAAGCGCTTGCGGCGATCAGTTCCGTATCCAAACTGGAAATTGTCACTCGCCCTCCCGATGAAGAATTTGCGGCAAAAATTGTCGTGGAAGGCGGAAAAGAATTTCCCCCGACGGAAACCGGTGCGCCGGCTGGAACCACCATAAAAATCACCGATCTTTTCTATAATACGCCCGCCCGGCGAAAATTCTTGAAAAAACCGGCAACGGAAATGGGGCATGTGCTCTCCACGATCAATTGGTTTGCTTTGGCCCATGAAGCCGTTCATTTTACCTTTGCGCATAACGGTCGAAGATCACTCGATATGCCTCCTGTCGACAATCTTCCCGAGCGGATCAAACAAGTATTCAGCAAAGAGATGTTGGATGATATGATCCCGGTTTCCTTGGATACACCGGTCGTATCCATATCCGGTTTGATTTCACGCCCGACATTGACGCGTAACGGTTCTCAGCACATTTATTTTTTTATCAATAATCGATACATCAAAGATCGCTTGCTGCATCGGGCGGTGATGAACGGTTATCGAAATCTGCTGCCTACCGGCCGTTTTCCAGTCGTGTTTTTATTTCTTGAGGTAAATCCTCACGATATCGACATCAATGTTCATCCCACCAAACAGGAAATCAAGTTTTATCGGGAAGATGCTATCTTTTCCGCGATGTATGGGGCGATCCGGCAGGCGTGGGATACACGCGAGGAAGCCAAAGCGGAAACCGCTCAAATTTTTGAATCATTACAGCATGAAAAATCGAAACCGGTTGTTTCAGGACCGAATGTCGTTTCCGTTCCAAAACAGGATGGGTACGAAACAGCGAAACAGGTTCTCGACCATCCGAAAGAGCAAAAGGAAGAAGAAAAAAATCCACCTCATCAACTTTCTTCTTTTGATGATTCAAAAGAAGAAACATCGGCAAAGGTAGAAGATATTTCAATTCCGCCGCCTCCCCCGCCGACGGAGGAATTCTCAAAAAAGAATACACAACAAGTTATCGAATCGATCAGCCAGTTGAATCGCAAAGAACTGGGGCAACCGAGCCAACATCCTGTTTCAGAACAGGAAAAAGTGAAATCGATCGAAGAGTCCGGACTGGCGGATTTAGGGAAAGCGGAGAAGCGGCCGGAAGAATTGTTTTCTCCCCGGTCTCTTGAAGGGGCGGGGGAGTTGACAGTACGGGGACAGTTATTGAATAGTTATATTCTTGCAGAGGGAACAGACGGATTATATGTGATCGATCAACATGCCGCTCATGAACGGATTCTATTCGAGGAATTTTTGCTTGAGTCAGAGCGTGCTGCAATTGCCAGCCAACCATTGCTGTTTCCTCTTACTGTCGATTTTTCTCCGGATGATGCGGTGATCCTGGAAGAAAACGAACCGCTTTTTCAACAACTCGGATATGATATGGAACCGTTCGGTCCGAAGACTTTCGTGATTCGATCCGTCCCCTCGGCGTTAACGTTGGAAGATGCGGAATCGTTTATCAAGGATGTAATTGGTGAACTGAAACATGAGGGAAACAGCGCTGAAAAACGGGAACGAGCATTGCATACGATGGCCTGCCGTGCAGCGGTCAAATTTGGGGATTCATTATCCTTCGAAGATATGAGCAGCATTATCCGTGGGTTGGAAAAAATACCGCGAAGGAACGTGTGTCCTCATGGGAGACCGAATATTTTGTTCCTGTCCGATGATGTGTTACGGCGTTTGTTTAAGCGTACTGGTTTTTCTTGATTGTGAAGAGAGGGTGGTTTGGCGGATCGAGTGTTGAAAGCAAGGGCAGACCTGACATCTTGCCCTTGGTACCCGGTGAAAAGCAAGGGCTAATCTGACGTGTTGCCTTTGGTCTCCAGGAGTATGGAGTTTTCTTGAATCTGGACATGACCATTGGCTGAGGATATTCTTTTTTTTCATATTTCTATGGGTTCTGAATCAAGGATTGATGGAAATGATCATACGATTATATGGGAAGAACTTACTATGACGAGAAAACGTATATTTTCAGGAATACGGCCGACCGGAGATTTTCATTTGGGAAATTATTTTGGCGCTCTTCGGAACTGGGTGGAATTGATGGAGCAATATGATTGTGTCTATGGGGTAGTCGATTATCATGCCATCACGACTCCATTCGATCCGAATACGATGCCGGAAATGGTTTTCAATGCATTGGCCGCGATGATCTCGGTTGGGCTGGATCCGGAAAAATGCTCGATGATGATCCAGTCGGATGTTCCGGAACATACCGAACTGGCCTGGATTCTATCCTGTCTGGCGCCGCTTGGGCAGATGGAGCGGATGACGCAATTCAAAGAAAAATCGCAACAGGATCCGGAAAATATCAATATGGGATTGATGGCGTATCCGGCCCTAATGGCCGCAGATATTTTGATCTACAGGGCGGAAGTGGTTCCGGTTGGAGACGATCAGGTTCAACATCTTGAATTGACACGGGATTTGGCTCGGAAATTTAATAATGCCTTTAGTGAATATTTTCCCGAACCTCAACCGTTACTTACTCAAACGCCGAGAATCATGGGACTGGACGGAAAGTCCAAGATGAGCAAAACGCTGAACAACTATATTTCCTTATTCGAAGAACCAGATATTCTGCGACAGAAAATCATGACCGCCGTGACCGATGAAAATCGCAAACGCCGCAGCGATCCCGGCAATCCGCATATTTGCAATATTTTCTCGATGCATAAGCTCTTTTCTACGGAGGAGGAGATTCAGATGGTGAATCGGGAGTGCAGAACCGCTGGGATCGGTTGTGTAGATTGCAAAAAAGTTCTTTTAGAGAATATGGAACCGTTCCTGGCTCCGTTTCGCGAGAAATATAAGGAATTACATGCTCATCCGGATCAGGTGTATGATGTAGCCAATCAAGGAGCGGAACGTTGTCGGCCCATCGCGCAGGAAACATTGAATGAGGTAAAAACCGCATTGGGGATCGGTACGCATCGAAGCGCTCCTGTATCGGAATCAACAATAAGAGAGGGTTGAATGTTTCTTTATCTGGTAAGGCACGGTGATGCAAAAACAAGGTTGGAAGATCCGGAGCGCGGACTTTCCGATAAAGGGAAACGGGATGCGGAAGAAATGGCTGCCTTTTTGGGAAAACACGATCTGCATGTGTATGGTATATGGCACAGCGGCAAAAAGCGCGCGGAGCAGACGGCCGAAATTCTTGCTTCAGCCATTTCGAGTGAAACCGGCGTATCCTTTCACGGCCATTTGGAGCCGAACGCCTTCTTGGCTCCTGTACAGGGAGAAATTGAACGGCTGCAGCAGGATCTCATGATTGTCGGTCATTTACCGTTTGTGGGGAAACTCATGGCGGCCTTGTTGAGGGGGCAGGAGAATCCGAATCTTGCCGTATTCGAACCGGCGACTGTCGTGTGCCTGGAACGGGATATCGAAGGTTATTGGCGATTATGTTGGATGATTGTGCCCTCTTTAATTTCAGCGAAATAAAGGAACATTTTTCAAAAGGAGATTATCATGAGAGTTGAGGGGAAATCATTGTTGATCCTTACTGTATTTTTATTCTTTACCCTGTTTCTGTATTGCTGTGGGGAGTCGGATAATTCTCGCAATACAACTATGAAAACCGAAATCGCCACTCCTCTTCCTTTGGCGGAACCGGTCAATACTCCGAAAAAGGAGAAAATGACCCCCACACCCACACTCGTTCCATCACCGATTCCGACTCCAACCCCCAACCCTCCTACCTTTCTCACGATCACATCGAATATGGGGCTTATGTCTCCGGAAGAAATCGAACGGTATGGGAAGCAGTTGGCAGGCCGCCAAATCGATCATTGGACAGGATGGGTTTATGATCATTACAAACTGCCATCCGGTGAGATCGCCGTGGCAGTGCTTATGATGACCCCTGATAAAGAAAGACCGGATGTTTCTTTATATGATCTCCCTGAAGCAATATTGAACAAATTGGAGAAAAAACAGCCAATCCGGTTTTCCGGAACCATCAAAGGAATCGGCGTAATTGGTGTTTTTGAGCATATTATCAATATCGGACAAACGACTATTCATGGCTATGAATGATTTGCTTGACTCTCCCGTCATAAACATATTGGAGACAAATGAAAGTCCTTTACATTGCAGCGGAATGCAAACCTTTCTCGAAAGTCGGAGGCGTGGGAGATGTAGCAGGGGAACTCCCGCCGGCATTACAAAAAGAAGGTCTCGAGATCGAAATCATTACTCCACTTTATGGTCATTTGCGTAAAAAGGATGAGTTGCTTTTCCAAGAAGAATTTCTCTTGGATTATCGGGGAAAATCGGAAACCATCCAAATTCATCATGGCCGCTTGGATCAAGTTCCCGTTTATTTTGTCAAAAATGAAACCTATTTCGAGAATGAATACTTGGAGCCGTACATCAATAGTCCCGAAATTGCCTTTTGGGATGATATCCAACGTTTTTCTTTTTTCTCCGAGGTTTGCCTGAAATTGGTGCAGCGGAGCAATCCCGATCTTGTTCATATCAACGATTGGGCCTTGTGTTATCTGTTTGGCAGAATGGTAATGGAAAACCTGCCGGCCAAGCGGGTATTGACCATCCACAATATTGGTTATCAGGGAAATATCGGAAAAATGTCTATCCAAGGATGGCCGATTGAAAGTCTGTTGAATGATCCGCGAGTGGGGACCTCTTTTGAAGATCCGCGGACGGAATGGAACAGTGTGAACGCACTTCGGCTTGGATTGGAATTGGCGCACGCCGTCAATACGGTCAGCCCGACTTATTGCAAGGAGATCACAGAACCGGAAGATCAAGGCCGATACTTTGAAGGGGGAAAAGGACTTGACGAAATCACAAGGAGAATTTTCGAACAAGGTAGATTGATTGGCATACTCAATGGGTATGAGTATCCTTTTCCACCAACAGAGGTAAGATTTCAAGAGACTCTTCGCCAGAAGAGAGACATGAAATTGGTACTTTCAAAAGAATTCAAAAATCCGGATGCATTGTTGTTGGGTTTTGTCGGACGTGCGGTGGAACAGAAATTTAAACTATTGACAGAACGTGTTGACGGGAAAAGTGTCTTAGAACATATTTTGGATTTACCCGATATCAATGTCGCTGTACTGACGACTGGTTTGCCGGAATACGAAAAACTCTTAAGGAATTTGATTGGGAAAGATAATTATTCTGCTACTATCAAATTTGATCCAGCAAAGGGCAAGCAGATCAGTCTGGGAAGCGATATCTTTCTCATGCCAAGCCTTTTCGAACCTTGTGGGATTACTCAGTTGGAATCGCTTTCTCATGCCACCCCCCCATTGGTTCGTTGGACGGGTGGGCTGGTGGATACTGTACGGGATCATAAAAGGGAAGATGGAACCGGATTTGGATTCGACGGTGGTTCGAGGGATGAAATCCTACGCAATCAGATTCAAATGGTGAAAGAAGCGATATATTTGTACAAGAACAATCCGGCTCGATTCCGTCAAATGCAACATCGTGGTTTCAATGAAAGGTTTCTGTGGCCGGATACGGCAAGGCGATACATCCGAGAATTGTATGAACCTGCGCTTCGACAATAGAAATACTGGGTTTCCACCGGATACCAGGCAGATGAGCGAACTCCATCGAATATAACATTGATTCTCATTTTAAATGGCATAAAATGGAATTCAATAACGACACACCAAAGGCAATACGATGATGAACAAGAATCTTCGAAATTCCGTCTATAATTCTTGTCGTTTTCTGTTTTTTGCATACTTTTCCGTCCTGATTTTTCCGATGAATTCTTTTCCGAAAGTAGCGAATCAAAAACAAAACATGGAACAACTATCGATTATCCCCAACCCCCAAACGATCAAATCTTTGGAAGGCTTTTTTCGAATCACACCGGAAATCGTGATTTTATGCAGTGATTCTTCCAACGAACTGAGAACCATCTCACGAGAACTGGCCGATATGATTTTTACTTTCACAGACCTTCAATTGTCCATTGACATTGTGCCGGAGAGCGAAATCAAACCGCATTCCATTGTTCTCTCGCTTAGAAGCGCAAAAGAATCACTCGGGAATGAAGGCTACGAATTGACAATCAGCCCAAAGTACGTCACATTGCGCGCATTTCGGCCCGCCGGGCTTTTTTATGGTGTGCAAACGTTTTGTCAAATACTGAGTTCCGCAAGTTCGAATGAAGGTCAAGGCGCAAAATCCTTGCCCTGTATGGAAATCACAGATCATCCCCAGTTTCCATGGCGGGGACTCTTACTGGATTGTGCTCGCCATTTCATGGAGAAAGATTTTATCAAGCGGTATATCGATCTGCTTGCCTACCACAAGATGAATGTGCTGCATTTGCATTTAACCGACGACCAAGGATGGAGGATTGAAATTCAGAAATATCCGGAACTCACAAAGACTGGCGCATGGCGCGGGGAAGGGGAGAACCGTTACGGAGGATTCTATTCAAAAGAAGATATTCGGGAAATCGTCGATTACGCCTCCAGTAAATATATTCATGTAATTCCCGAATTTGAAATGCCCGGTCATGCATCCGCCGCGATTGCGAGTTATCCCGAACTTTCCTGTCACGGAAATCCGGTTTCCGTCGTGACAGAATGGGGGATCTTCAAGGATGTGTTCTGTCCCGGAAAGGAAACGACTTTCGAATTCATCAAAGGAGTATTGGAAGAAATCATCGATCTTTTCCCCTCACCCTATATCCACATCGGCGGGGATGAAGCGCCGCGAAAATATTGGGAAGAATGTCCTCATTGCCAGGAACGGATCAAAACAGAGGGATTGAAAAATGAACATGAATTGCAAAGTTATTTGATCCGCCGGGTGGAAAACTTCCTTTCCCAGCATGGCCGGCGTTTGATTGGCTGGGATGAAATCCTGGAAGGAGGCGGGCTTCCTCCTACCGCCATCGTTCAATCCTGGCGCGGTATGGCCGGCGCGATCGAGGCGTCCAAACTTGGACATGATGTCATTTCGTCCCCCAATCCCTATGTTTATTTCGATTATCCGCAAACGGAAGAACAAGCGGAGACCAAACCGGATTGGATGATGGTCACCCCGCTCAAGAAAGTATATTCCTTCGTGCCGGTTCCCTCAGAATTGACTCCTCAACAAGCGGAACATGTGTTGGGTTCCGAGTGCACGATGTGGACCGAGCATGCTCCCCAACCCAAGGTCGATCAACAATTGTTTCCGCGTCTCTGTGCCTTTTGTGAGACGGTGTGGAGTTCTCCCGATTCACGGAATTGGGAGAACTTCGAGCAACGGCTCCAAGTTCATTACAGCCGTTTGGAAAAATGGAACGTCGAGTATTATCAGGAATAACAAACTGGAAGGAGCATGGTCTATGTCCGAACCCACCGGCTATTTATGCCTTGTTCTTCACGCTCATCTGCCATTTATAAGACATCCGGAACATGAAGATTTCCTCGAAGAAGATTGGCTCTTCGAAGCCATGACTGAAACGTATATTCCTCTCCTTGATATGTTCGACCGGATGGTAAACGACGGAACATATTTCCGAATCACGATGTCGTTGACTCCGCCTCTGGCCGAGATGCTGGCCGATCCGGTTTTACAAAGCCGCTATGAGCGCCTTTTGGAAAAATACGCCGAATTGGCGGAAAAAGAAGTGCATCGGACATCTCAAAAAAGTCAATCCGAATTTCACGATGCGGCCCAAATGTATCAACATATTGTGCAGCGCTCCTTGACGGTATTTCGCGATACTTATAACCGAAATTTAATGGAAGGCTTCAAGCGTTTTCAGGATGCCGATGTGTTGGAAGTGATCACCTGCGGTGCTACCCATGGTTTTTTACCGCTTATGGATACTCCGAACAGTATCCGCGCCCAAATTCGTGTGGCGAAAAAAAATTACGAAAAACATTTCGGCTGTTCTCCTCGCGGTATCTGGTTGCCGGAATGCGCCTATGATATCGGGATCGACGACTATCTTGCGGAAGAAGGCATTCATTACTTTTTCATGGATGCGCATGGGATTCTCTACAGCGTCCCACGCCCGAAATATGGGGTATATGCACCGGTGTATTCTCCCGCCAATGTGGCGGCATTTGGACGCGATATCGAAACGTCCCGACAGGTCTGGAGCCGTGATGTCGGATATCCGGGGGATCCCGAATACCGCGAATTTTATCGTGATCTCGGCTATGACGCCGAATACGACTATATTCATCCTTATTTACACAATGATGGCGTACGCCGCAATATCGGTTTTAAGTATCACCGAATTACCGGAGGTTCAGAATGCGATCTTTCCGACAAACAACCCTACCGTCCTCAAATTGCCCGTGAACGTGCGGCTGAACATGCTGGGAACTTCATGTTCAACCGGCAACATCAAATCAAATATATCCGGGAATATCTGGATCGGCCTCCAATGGTGATTGCTCCTTACGATGCCGAACTCTTCGGTCATTGGTGGTTCGAAGGGCCGATGTTTATCGAATATCTATTCCGTAAAATCGCCCATGATCAGGACGATATCCTTACCATTACTCCCAGCGAATATCTCGAAACTCACCCGGTTCTTCAATCCGTTCAACCGGCTCCTTCTTCGTGGGGCGATAAAGGGTATTACGAGGTTTGGCTGAACGGAAGCAATGACTGGATTTATCGTCACCTTCATAATTGTGAAAATAAAATGGTTGATTTAATCCAGGAAAATCCGCAGGCGGAAGGAGTAAAACTACAAGCCTTAAATCAATGCGCTCGCGAACTGCTGCTTGCCCAAAGTAGTGATTGGGCATTCATTATGACCACAGGTACTGCCGTCCCTTATGCCACACGCCGAACTCGCGAACATGTTCATCGCTTCCAACTCTTGTGCGATCAGATCAAAAACAACTGTATCGATGAGAATTATCTGAAAGAACTGGAGTGGAAGGATTCTATTTTTCAAGAAATCGATTACCGCGTGTACCGTTAATCCATCTTTAACTCTCGCTTTTTATTTATTTTTTGTTTGGTTCCAGCCAATTGGTATATGTTCCATTCTAAAAGATCAAAAATGTGTATAGAATTGCCTGAATTGATCGATTTTTTTTATGTTTGTGTACACACAAAATAGGGAGAAACATCATGAAAAGAACATTTGCAACGCTCGTTTTTGTTTTATTCTGTGGAATGGTCTGCATGGGACAACCGATTGGAATTTTTACGGATCAAGTCAGTGTCGGTGACGACGCCGGTGCCGGATTGGCATTGTTTGAGAATGATGTCTACGAAATTGAAGGCAGTGGTAATGATATTTGGGATGTACCCGATGGTTTCTATTGGATTTACAAAGAAATCACAGGGAATTTCACAGCGACAGCCTCCGTAGAATGGTTGACCGGTGTGGATGAGGGCGATGAATGGAAAAAAGCAGGTATTATTGCCCGGAATACGGCAGATGATCCGAGTCGAACCGACGGTGAATATGCCTGTTCAGCATTGATCTTGGGTAATTTCAGCAACTTTTTCGACAGACCTTTCGCGGATTCGGGAGAAGAGGATACTGTGGATGGACGGGGAGAAGACCTCAGCGAACTCACCAATACGATCCAATTAAAACGTGTAGGGGATACGTTCTCCATGCTGAGAGGCTTGGCCGCCGGAGGATTTCAAGAATTGGGATCCATCACAATCGATATGGAGGATACCATTGTTGTCGGGCTGTGTGTGACCTCGCACGATACGAGCATTATCGAAGCGGCATCGTTTAGCGATGTGAGTATCGACCAATCCACAAAGGTGAATCATTTTTTCCTCTATGAATGATTCATGCTACTGATGTGGTATTGTTTACGAATATCAAGATGAAGGAACTGGATTGATATCAGTTATTCTTACCCCCCCACCAATCCCTGTACCCGTAAATCCCCCCCAAAATAACCAATATCCCCAGGGCTGATCAAACCGTTGCTAGGATTGTAAATCGAATCCCTGACGGAATCGCCCGGGTAACGGTAATACTGCGGAAATGGATAATCGACAATAAAAGAGTCCTGCTGATCCGGCCCAACACTTGCCAGAGCGAAGCCTTCCCGTTTGTAAGCCGGATTACTCTGAAAAAGAGAAAAACTTACATACGGGGTATACGTGTAGGAATTTTTAACGAGCTCCAATGGCATCCGCACGTTTTCCTGAGCGTCGAAAACCGGTGGTCTTTCGAATTCTTCCACCGGACCGAATGGATCGATGACATTTGCGCTGTTCAAGTATGCGACCGGTGTTGTCAAATCGGGTAACAAAAATTTCGCGAAAAAGAGTAAATTGTTGTCTTTTCGGGGATACTGATTATGATCCAATCGATATGTTTGCAAGGCTGTCCCGATATTTCTCAATTCCATTTTAGCCTGAGCTACCCGGCTTCGGAGTGTCGCATCCCGAAAATTCGGTACCGCTATTGCCGCCAAGATGCCGATGATTGCAACGACGATTAACAATTCAATCAGTGTGAAACCGTCTCGCTTCATTTTCTTCCTCTCGTTTTTGTCGGTTGAACCGATAAGGAAGGATAGTATTTCTGTAATTCATCCATATTCCGTTTCTGTCTGAGGGAGGCTACCCATCTTTCTGTCTGGCTTATGAGGCGCGCCTGGCGTACTTGAGGAGCGGAATCCCTTCTCAAGATTCCTTCAAAACCTCCGTTAACTTTTTGGGATCGGTTTTCTCCTGTGATTTGGACTGTCCCGCGGGTGACTGTCACAAGTGTCTCTTCGTTTTCCACACGTATATCGAAGGCCGTTCCGAGAACCAAGATTTCACCGGAAGGTGTCGTGACGCGAAATTCTCCTTTTCCGTGCTGAATATCAAAATAAGCACGCCCTCGCTCTAGGTGGACGGTTCTGGCATCTTCTACAACGATTCGGCTTAAGGAAGCAATCAAAATTTCTGTTCCTCCACGCAGTTTCACGATACTTTCACCTTCCTGAGCCGTTTGGATGCTTGTGCCTTTTGTAATGGTTCCCCCTTTGTCGGTTTGAATGACTTCGTCGGAGTAGGCATACACGCTGCCGGTACTAAAATCGAAACTTCCGATCGTATTGAATGATTGATGCGCTATAAAGAATAAAGGAAGAAACAAAAGTAAAGCCAATATTGCCGCAGGTACAAATCGCGGAAGATGTATAGGACGCTGAAGAAATTCAAATAAATTGAAAGGTTGTACCAATAGGTCTCTGGAAACCGATTCCGTCAATGCCGCTCGTTGTTTTTCTCGCATACCGGTTTCCACCAATCGTTCATAAAATCCTTCTTCCGGTTTCCATGGTTCCTCATTTTTTAACAATTTTCCCCATCCACGCAGGTGTTTCCATTCCTGCCGGCAACTTTCGCATGATTCCAGATGCTCTTCGTACGCTTTCGAAAGTGGCTTTTCTTTTCCGTCAGCGATTATGCTGAGCAACTCTTTTTGAACATCCCTACATCTCATGAAAACACCTCATCTTCTCGAATTCCTTCTTGTTGAGCATAAGTACGTAAATGTTTCAAGGCCCTGTGCAGGCGTGTGTTGACAGTGGGAATTGGAATTTTCAACATTTCCGATACTGTTTCACCAGGCAGCCCTTGCATCATTCTCAAGATCAACACATCCCGATATTTCGGTTTCAAACGTTGGATCGCACGGTCCAAGCGCGTTTGCAGTTCTCCATTCGTGAACTGCTCTCGCGGATTGATGGTTTCCGCTTCCGGTTCGATATGCGTTGTTTCCATCGTATAATTCAGCGAAACGGCTGTATTTTTTTGACGCCGGCTATATTCCTTATAAGCCAAATTTCGGGCAATCTGAAACAACCAGGGAGCCACATCCCGTTTCGGATCGAGACGTTTATGGGATCGGCAGGCAAGGAAAAACGCTTCTTGTGCCAGTTCCACCGCTCGATCCCGGTCTCGCAACAAGTTGGTGATGAAATTGACCAAATAGGCAAAATACTCCCTTGCGACCGCATCGAACGCCCAGCGCTCACCTCGACGAAATCCTTCGCTGATATCTAACTTTTGCTGTGATTTAGACAACGTTACGCCCAAGTATTTAGATAATGATTAGACTCTACTTCCGGTAATCCAGGATTTGCTCGAAATCTCGAAGCATGTTTCTCGGATTGAGTATCTTATCAAAAACCTGCATCATTATATCATGCCTCCATTTCATTTTCTCCTGATTCGGGAGCGTAATCGCTGTATAAAACAGTCGCTCAATCAATCCAATTTATTCTCTTTACTCATTTCTCTCTGTTTATTGAGTATTTATCTCAGATCAGTGGGATTGTTTCAAAAATATTTGGGGATTCGAGGAAATGTTGATGCTTCTATTTTTTAGAAGATGATTGCAATGGGATAATCAAATATAATTTGATACGTTCGTGTTACCACATCGGCTCGAAGTAAATTACTTCATCGCGGCAACGGTATTGATTAGAGTTCCTAATCCTTCGACGGTAACTTCCATTACGTCTCCATCATGAGCCGGCAGCGCTTCAGTTGTACCGGTGAAAATGACATCGCCTGGACTGAGCGTGAAGAGACGGGAGAGGTCGCGAACGATTTTCTCAGGTGGATACACAAGGCCGGTGGTCGTGTGGCGATACACATCTTTTTTCCCTGTTTTTTCATTTTTGACGATCAATACACGGTCACGGTCCTGCCAATCGACGCCGCGATAAATAAAGGGACCGTAGGGCGAAAATTTATCGCCTTGTTTCAATGCTGGAAGTAGGAAAGTTTCTTCTTGATCGAGCGGTTCACCTGCGATTTTGTGATAAGAGTCTATTGAGCCGATGATATCATTCCCTGCGGTGTATCCGAATATCGCTTCTTTCGCTTCTTCCAAGTTGCCGTTTTTGATAGTCTTGCCGATGACGACCACGAGTTCCGTTTCGACAAGCAGCTCGTCGACAGCGGCCGGAAGTACGATGGTGTCTCCAGGAGAAGCGGCACCGGTCGGTGGTTTCAGAAACCACCGTGTGGTTTTGTAGGGTTCCTTATCCGTCCAGGCTTCCGGAAATGCGCCGGTAATACCGATGATTTTTTCCGGAACGCTTGGGTGCAAGAGTTTGACTTGATCGACGGAGACGATATGGCCGGTTTCTTTTCCGCCGTCCCATGGTGCGGCACAGAGTTCATGAATTGTATCTCCATAAACACGGCCGTAATGAATGCCATCCGATAATTCATAACGGCAATAGACCTCTTCGGCAGTGACTGTCGTGGCCATGAAAAATAGAATAAAAACGATGAAGGTGGATCGCTTATCCATTGGTATAATCCTTTCTTTGAATGAGATTGGGTTTGACTAGCATACCACAATGAAATTGTTTTTTCATGGTGTAGATTAGGCACAATATTCGTTGTTATATGGGGTGAACGATTTTGACAAGGAATTAACATTATTGAAAACTAAGCCAACATCAAATGGACGAAAGATGGGATCGATATGAAAGTAGCCTTAATCAATTCAAACCGGATTCAACCTCCGATTGCTCCAATTGGCCTAGATTATATAGCAGAAGCGCTTCATGCCGGTGGGCATGAAGTCGATATTTTGGATTTATGTTGGGAAGAGGATTGGAAATCGGCAATTTCTCGTTTTTTTTCCGATGGAGAATTTGATCTTACAGGAATGACTTTGCGGAATATGGATGATTGTTTTTTCACGAGTCGTGAGTCGTTTCTGGAAACATTTTCGGAAATGGTGAGTCATGTCCGAGCTTATACTGGCAGTCCCATTGTAGTGGGTGGAGTGGGATATTCGACCGCTCCGGAAGAAATATTGAAGATCTGTAATGCGGACGTGGGGATTTGGGGAGATGGAGAATTCATTCTGAATAGAATGCTGAATCGAATGGCAAACAAGCGGGAATGGACCGACTTACCGAATTTGGTTTGGAAAAAGAACGGAAAAATCATCCGGAATCCCGTTCATTATTACCCTTTGGATGAATTACCCCCTATGAGCCGGCAATGGGTGGATAATCGGCGATATTACGAGGAAGGAGGTCAATTGGGGATCGAGACCAAACGCGGTTGTCCGATGCATTGTATCTATTGCGCCGATCCGATAGCGAAAGGGGATCAAATGCGGCTGCGTTCTCCTGTCGAGGTCGCCGATGAGTTGGAGAAATTGTTGGAATTGGGATGCAACCACATTCATACCTGTGACAGTGAATTCAATATTCCTGAACATCATGCGATAGACATATGTAAGGAGTTGATTCAACGTGATTTAGGAGAACAACTCCGCTGGTATGCTTATTGCAGTCCGAATCCGTTTTCACAGGAATTGGCAAAATGGATGAGGGCTGCGGGATGTGTCGGAATCAATTTCGGGACAGATAGTGGTGACGAAAGAATGTTGAAACTGCTGCAGCGGAATTATCAGCCGGCCGATATTTTAAAGTCGGTACAGTATTGTAAAGACGAAGGAATTGCAGTGATGCTGGATTTACTGTTAGGTGCTCCCGGTGAATCGGCAGAAAGTATCAAGAATACTGTCGAAATCATGAAACGAAGCGAGGCGGATAGAATTGGTGTGGCGCTCGGAGTTCGTGTTTATGGCGGCACCCCCCTTGCAAAGCAATTGCTCGAGAATGAGATGAAAAAAGGCCTCGTGGGTGGAACCGGTATTTGTGATCCTCAGTTTTTCCTGGAACCTGATATCGAAGCGGTTGCAGTTCGTATGATCGATCAATTGATCGGAGATGATGACCGCTTTTTCTTCTTTCATCCGGAACGAAAAGGCACGGATTACAATTACAACTCCAATCAAAAATTGACAGATGCGATTCGCGATGGAGAACGGGGAGCGTATTGGGATATATTGCGCCGTATTGGGTGAACCCGAACCCAATATCGATTGAAACATACAATTGTGGGTAGAGCAGGCGTCTCCGCCTGCAATATCTGAAACATACAATTGTGGGTGGAGCAGGCGTCCCCGCCTGCAATATCAAGCAGAATGTCTCAATCGAAGTTGACCACAAGCAGCATCGATGTGACGACCACGGCTATACCGGACGGTAACATCGAATTTTTTTTCCAGCAACCATTTCTTGAATCGATTGATGTGATGCGGTGAGGTGGGCTGATAGTCAACTTTGGGGATTGAATTATAAGGGATCAAATTGACGTGACAAAGCAGCCCTTCGCAAAGTTTGGTCAATCGTTCAACATCCTTTTGTTTATCATTCATTCCCTCGATCATCAAATATTCAAATGTGATTCTCCGTTTGTTGCGATTTTGGTAAAAACGGAGAGCATCCATCAATTGATCCAGTTGATAGGCATTTGCAATAGGAACCAATTGCTTTCTTTTTTCGTCGGTAGTGGCATGAAGGGAAACGGCGAGTTTGACTTTCCAATCTTCTTTCGCCATACGGTAAATCTGCGGAACAAGCCCTATCGTAGAAACAGTAAGCCTGCGCGGTGAAAAGCCGAGTGCTTGTTTATCGCATATGATTTCAATGGATTTGCGTAAGTGATTGAAATTATGTAACGGTTCACCGGTTCCCATGAAAACGATATGGGAAAAGGGAACATCCTGATGCTTGAAATACAGGATCTGTGAGAGAATTTCTCCGGTAGTCAAATTTCTTTTCAAACCCAAACTGCCGGAAGCACAGAATCGGCAAGAAAAGAGACAACCGGCCTGGGTTGATAAGCACAATGTGTAGTCGATATCCTTCAAACCATCTTTTTTCTGCTTGACTCTCCCCGATTTTGGATCGGTATGAACAGAACCGGTATAGCGGGGCATCTTGACGGCTTCGATTCCTTCCTGATCGGGAAGGCGAAGTAGAATTTTCGTGGTGCCGTCCATTTCATCATATTGGTGATCGACGACAAGGGGCAATTCAATATGAAAGGTATTTTTCAATTGCTCACGAAGATTTTTTGAGAGATTGGTCATCTCTTCAAAGGATTTTGCCTTACGCTGATAAATCCATTGCAGAATCTGGTTGGTATGAAAGGCCGGATGTCCTCGCTCGGATAGCCATGCGGTCAATTCGAGAGGAGAGAGGTTGAAAATGGATTCCATTTGATTATTCATTTGGATATACTTGCCCGTCAACAATATAAGTAGATATAGTTAGGAAGATGAAATAATAAGAAAATCCGTTTTGAGTTTTTCTCATGGTGTTATAATGATACAGCTCTTCATCTTGTCAATCGTAACGGTGTTGTAAAAAACGAGTAAGTCTAATGTCTGTCGAGGTATGCCGTATATGTTGATACGAGCGATAAAAACGGTAATCAAAGATTTTAATTCCTGTATGGAAAACGATCCGGCGGCGAGAGGATTTTGGGGAGCGCTGGAGGTGATTTTCACTTATGCTGGATTTCATGCGATTCTCATGCATCGCTTTGCTCATTTTCTGCATAGTAAAATTCACATCCCATTCTTGCCGCGCGTTATCTCCCAATTCAGCCGGTTTATGACCGGAATCGAAATTCACCCCGGAGCAAGAATCGGAGAAGGATTGTTTATCGACCATGGAATGGGAGTCGTAATCGGTGAAACAACCATTATCGGCGATGGCTGTGTATTGTTTCAAGGAGTCACCTTGGGGGGAACCGGAAAAGAGACCGGAAAAAGGCATCCGACTTTAGGAAACAATGTCATGGTGAGCGCAGGCGCAAAAGTTCTCGGGAATATTCTGATCGGTGATAATGTGAAGATCGGTGCTCAATCGGTGGTGTTGAAAGATGTTCCACATGATAGTACGGTTGTGGGGGTTCCGGGCCGGATTGTGATTCATAAAGGCCAGCGAGTGGCTACAAAAGGGGTGGATTTAGATCAAGTGAATTTCCCCGACCCCATTATGGAGAGATTGGAAGAACTCCACAAAGAAATTGTATCTGTGCACGAAGAAATCGAAGGCCATATGATGCAAGAGCGGGAAAAGTTGGTTACAGCTTCATTCTCTGAAAGTGAGGGGGATCGTGGGGAATCGTGATCCGCTTTGGGTTGTGTTTCCTCGTTGGATCGAGGAAAGCGGACTCCCTGAAGAAGTCGCGAAAGAATGTGGGGGAGAGGGGTGGCTGTTATTTCGTAAATTGATTGAACTGGATTGTGATGCAAATCTTACTCCTGATTGGTTTTCGATACGAATAGACGATCTGTTTCGATGGACAGGTATTGAGAGACAAAAAATCGAGTCTTTGCTCTCACAATTGCAAAATAGTGGATGGATTGACCGAACGAATACATGTTTTGATGATCAAACATGCCGTATTGTCACGCCTCTTTCAGCGCCTTTGGAGGAAGCAAAGATTCGCACTGCTCTTTCAGCGAATTCTTCTGCCGGAAATTTTATCCTGCGTTATTATCAAAACACGAGAACCATGAATGCTGTAGAAAATGTGATTTACTTTTATCAAATGCTGTTCGGCGCCCGATTCTCCCCTCGAATTGCAGAAGATTTAGAAGAGATTGCGAACACGTATGATATGGGAGTGATTTATGATATATTTTCTGAGGCGTATTCAAGGAAAGTGAAAAGCCTTGCTTGGGTGAAATCGCATCTCGAAAAAGCGATGAAAAAAGAAACAGAACACGAAAAATCCACGAAAGAATAACTGAAATTCAGCATTTGGGTTGGGGAAAAATTATGAAACATTTTTCTTCTTTAGGGAAAGATATCGAAAATTTGAAAACAAAATTACCGAATCTGGATGAACTTCCCGAAGAGGATCCGGATTCAACATGTCCGCTTTGTGATGGGTATGGCAATATAATTGATGAACGGGGTGCTCGTCCTTGTATTTGTGTCACACGGGAAGTCATTCGGACAGGCATTCACGAATCCCGGATACCGAGTCGTTATGCAGAAGAAACGCTCGATACCTTTGATCCGAGGACGACGTCGTTAAAGGCTTGTTTGGCAAAAGCCAGGCAATATGCGAATGATTACTCCTTGAATCACACGAAAGGTCTGTATATCCATGGACCGACTGGGGTCGGCAAAACTCATATTGCTTGTGGAATCTTGAAAACTTTGATCATGCGGGGATTTGACGGAGTGTTTTATAATGTTGTCGATTTGTTGGATGCGATTCGCAGCACTTTCGATCCCCAAAATTCAACGACTCCGAAGGGACGTTTGCTCCATGATATGAATAAACAGATTTTTGTATTGGATGACTTCGGCCAGCAGAAAACTTCCACATGGGTGGCAGACCGGCTATATTCCTTGATCAATCGCCGCTATCAAGATTGCAAAACGATGATTATTACCTCGCAAATCGGCTTTGAGGATTTGACAAGGCGTGTTGACAGTACGCTGGCCTCACGGATTGTCGATATGTGCTCTGAAATCGAAATTCGAGCGGATGATTATCGCCGGTTACGAGCGGAAGAGCCTCATGGCGGTCGTTGGAAGCGGCCGCGAGGATCGATGAAATAATAATGAGCAAGCAGAATTTGAGGAAAGGTGTGAGTGGATGACTTCTATTAGCAGTTACGATCTGGTGTCCGGAGAAGTACGAAAAGCGGTGATCCCCGCTGCAGGATTGGGAACACGTTTCTTACCCGCAACAAAAGTGCAGCCCAAAGAAATGCTTCCATTGATCGATAAACCAACCATTCAATATGTGATCGAGGAAGTGGTTGAATCCGGCATTACGGATATCTTGATCATTACAGGTAAAGGGAAGCGCGCCATTGAAGACCATTTTGACCGTTCCTGGGAATTGGAACAAGCGGTTGCTGCATCCGGAAATCAAGATTTGTTTCAATGCTTGGAAGAAATCTCGAATCTTGTAAATATCCATTATATCCGCCAAAAGGGAAGCCGAGGGCTTGGTGACGCCATTTATTACGCCAAGCAGCATGTGGCGGGTGAACCGTTCGTGGTCTTGTTAGGCGATACGATCGTCAGTTCCGAGGTTCCATGCACGAAGCAATTGATGAATTTTTATAAGGTCTGGCGCTGTCCGGTTATCGGTGTCGAGAAAGTGCCGAGGGAAAAAGTGATCAATTATGGGATCATTCAAGGAAAAGACATTGATGAGCGTACGAATATCGTGGAGAATTTGATCGAGAAACCCGATGTTGACCATGCTCCATCCGACCTTGCTGTCGGCGGCCGATATATTTTAACATACGATATTTTCGAATACATCGAGCGAACTCCCCCTGGGAAAAATGGAGAGATTCAGTTGACCGATGCTTTACGTTTAATGTGCAAAGATCAAAGAATGTATGCTTTCGAATTCGAAGGGAAACGTCACGACATTGGAAATCGTCTCGATTATATTAAAACGTCGGTTGAATTCGCTTTGCAACGGGACGATATCGGAGAAGAATTTGAGAATTTTTTATCGGGAGAGGTTCCTGGCTTAATCAAATATGCCCAATCGAAAAGAAAAAAGAAGAACAATAAGAGTGAAACGACTGCTCCAAAAAGCAAATAAACAATATATTAAAGAAAATAACATAGAAGAGGCACATGTTCATTTCGTATGCCTCTTTTTGGTTGTTGTCATAAGAATGAAATAGTACTCAAGTTTAGGATCGAATGAATTCAGGAGAGAGAATCATCTTTTGCAAATTGTGATATAATATCATTTAAAGTGAACGACGAAGGAATGTGCACAATGGAGTCTATGGATCGCAATGCAATCAAGAATATGATTCGATCGGAACTTCCCTCCTTGTTGGAAGATGATCCCACATTTCGTTCTTTTGTTTTGCGGGTTTCAAGTGGTGTTTTTGCCGATAAGGCTGAAACCGAAAGCCGGTTTGATCGGATTCTGGATGAAATGAGGCGGTATCGTGAAGAGCAAAGGAAACTATGGGACCAGAATCAAAAAATCTTAGAGAGTATCCAAGAAGAAATCCAGGAAATTCGTGGAGAAATGGATAATTTTCACGCTGAAATGGATAATTTCCGTGCTGAGATGGATAGTTTTCGTGCTGAGATGCAGGAGTTGCGTAGTATTAGCAATGATCTTCAGAAAGAAAATGTGAAGATTTATGAAGAAATTAAACGGATAGGAAATGAAAATCAAAAAATTCTTGAACGTTTGGAACTTCAGGATCTGAAACATCAGCAGTCTATTGGCGCATTGGGAGCACGGTGGGGGCTTCAATCGGAAGGGGCCTTTCGCGATGGATTGAAAGCGATCTTGGAAAAGTCGTTTGATGTGCAAGTGTATAATTATCACGATTTTGATGAGAAAGGTGTTGTTTTTGGTGAGCCTGATCAGGTTGAATTGGATATTATTATTCATGACGGGCATTTGATTTTGTGTGAAATCAAATCATCCGTAAGCAAGCCGGATTTGTATGCTTTCTGGCGGAAAGCAAATTTTTACCAAGATAAGAAGAAACGAAAAGCGAACCGTTTAATCATGGTTTCCCCTATGTTCGATCCACGCGTGAAAGACCCGGCGGAGCGATTGAACATCGAAATGTATGGTACGATTTTCGATGTTCGTTTCAAAAATTCGAACTCTGAATAAAGAAGCTGATTCTCGAACAGAGAAATTCTTGTGACAAAGTAAAAGATGATTCGTTATACTATAGGCTAGGGACGTGAAAGAACAGAATCAATTCTAAATTGATGAGTACTTGAAAAAAGGAGAATCGATCAAGGAGAACGGAAGACTCGTTATCGAAAACCGAATTGAACAGGAGGTTTGTGATGATGATAATTCTTCCGTTTGGCTTATTTTTGGGTGTCTTTTTTTGGGTATTGCTGAGTATTTATACAGAGAGTGAATCAATCGAATGGCCGCAAAAAGATTCAAACTTGCCTCGAATCAAAAAAGCCTGATTCGAAATTCTCCTCCTCCCCCTTTGAAATAGGACTTCATAACATCAGAGCGATTTATGGATAAGCACTGCGTAAATTCATTGTTTTAAGTAACTTACGATCTTTTTCTTTTTGAGGCCGGAAATTTTTATTTTCTGGAATCTTTGCTATAATGAGTAAAGATATTCGAATGTTCCTAAAAGGAGGGGAGTTATGGTGATGTCAATGTGTAAAAGTATCCGAAATTTTCTTGAAAACGATGAAGGTCCGACAGCACTTGAATATGCTGTTTTGATTTCTGGGATTATTCTCATCTGCATGGCAATGATCAGCGCTTTTGGATCGGCTGTTGGAGCATGGTTTACAGGAGCCGCACCAACTGTTGGTTCACTGACGACGGGACCCTAGATTTCCTATTTCATTCATGGTGGAAATTGGTGTCAGAATCATCATATTTTCATGGTTTTTTCTGGGAAAAGTAAATGAAAAATTTCCAATGGATGAAGACGAATTGAACGGGGATTTAATTTTTTGCATGGGGACTTAAATCCATATTTTTGAGTAGCTTATATCCTTGATTTTGATACAAATTACTGTATGGATAATGGGAAAATAAAAGCGCATCTCTGATTATAAGTATTTACAAATATTGGAGTTTCCTTGTAACATTCGATTGAAAAACTGTGATTTCTGATCGTAGTGCATTTCTTCTGGATATCAGTGAATTTTCCCTAATCGCACTTGAAAGTTATCGATTCTTCAGGTACATTATTTTGACAGCTTAGTGATTCCGTAGAGAGTATGGGATGCTAAGCATTTTTAATGTTGAATTGTTTTCATCCCGAAGGAGGATAATATCTTCGTGGATACGAATACGGTTATTTCGATGCCGGCTCAATTTATTGCCGCTTTGATTTTTCTTCTCGCCGCAATTGCCTTCGTTGTATTCAATCTACTGGTGCCTAAACTTTTTCGGCCGAAAAATTCCTACGAGGAAAAAAATTCAAATTATGAATGTGGTGAAATTCCCGTAGGTGGGCCGTGGATTCGTTTCAATATTCGTTTTTATGTTGTAGCGATCGTTTTTTTGATTTTCGATGTGGAAGTGCTGTTCATTATTCCATGGGCAGTTGTTTATAAAAGTCTTTTTTCTGAATTAGGCTTATTGGTCTTTTTTGAGATGTTTGTATTTTTAGTGGTTTTAGGAGTCGGATTGGCTTATTGCTGGGTGAAAGGGCATCTTGAGTGGGTACTACGCGGGAAAACCGCTGAAGGCAAAACGAAGGTCATTCCATCCTGAAAAAATAGGATAAAAGGTTGAGGATCATGGAGACAGCAGTCGCAACAGTTAGCTCTGGATTTGCACTAACTCCGCTTTTGGAAATTATACTCTATCTTTTTGTCATTGGAGCGATCGGATTTTTTCTGTGGAATAAAGGTCGATTTTCGATCTCCCCAAAGCGTTAGTCCGACTTTACTTTTTATCAACAAAGCCGGTTGTTATACTAATAAGTATCCTGTCATTTAGGATATTTCCGAAAGAATTTCTTTATCCTTGAATGGATGGATAAAAAAATATCCAACCTGAAGAATAAAATATTTCAGGTGTAAATATCTATTAAATGGCATGGAACTACAAAACCGGTGAAAGAGGAGTTCTCTTGTGGGAACGTTACAAGGAAAATTTGAAGAAAATGTCATCGTGACTTCAGTCGATGCATTGTTCAATTGGGCAAGATTGTCGTCGGTATGGCCTATGACCTTTGGGTTGGCATGTTGTGCCATCGAAATGATGCATGCCGGGGCATGCCGATTCGATTTGGATCGTTTCGGAGCCGGAGTATTTCGCGGTTCACCACGGCAATGTGATCTAATGATCGTGGCCGGAACTGTAACCTATAAAATGGCAAAGCGGATCAAACTTTTATACGATCAAATGCCGGAACCGCGATGGGTGATCGCGATGGGAAGCTGCGCAATCGGTGGTGGACCGTATTATGAATATGGTTACCATGTGGTAAAAGGGGTGGATTTATATATTCCCGTCGATGTCTATGTTCCGGGATGTCCGCCTCGTCCGGAAACCTTAATGGCTGGATTGATCGAATTGCAGCAGAAAATCCGTCAAGATCGAATTCTTAGAAAACAGAAAGAGCAAAGTGCAGCGTAATGATATAGATGGATTTCCATCCAAATCATGCGAACGTGAAACGGCAACATGGAACATATCGATATTTTTAATGTACTAAAAGAGCAATTCGGTGAACAGAAAATCCTCGAACATGTGGTAACGGGGGATGAGAAAAAGGGACTGCGCGATCCTTATATTCTCATTGAAAATGAAGCCTTGCCTGAAATTTGCCAATTTCTTCGGGATGATGAACGGACTCGTTTCGATATGCTGCATTGTATCAGTGCAGTCGATTGGCCGGATTATTTTGAGAGCGTCTACCACTTATTTTCCATGCATCATCGTCATTGGGTGATTTTGAAAGTGCGCATATCCAAAACAGACCCGCATGTACCGACAGTTTCTCATGTTTGGCCGGCTGCCGATTGGCATGAACGGGAAGCATATGATTTGATGGGGATCGTTTACGATGGGCATCCGAATTTAACAAGGATTCTACTTCCGGAAGAATGGGAAGGGCATCCGTTGCGGAAAGATTATCAATTTCCCGAGCATGAACGATTGCGTGAATTAGGATTATAAGTGCGTTGTAGAACGATGGATGGTTTTTTTTGTGATGCAGATCTCCGGTTTGCGTAAGAGTAGCGCAGACAGGATGTCCGCACCACAATGTCACGAAAAGGGAGTGCAGACAGGATGTCCGCACCACAATTATTGATAGAAGATACACATGATAACACCTGCTCAACCCAAACCGCTTGAAGGTGAACCGCTCGTTGTCAATATGGGACCGCAACATCCCAGCACGCATGGGGTATTGCGGGTTTTGCTCTACACCGACGGTGAAGTCGTGACTCGGGCGATTCCTCAAATAGGATATCTTCATCGCTGCAAAGAAAAAATTGGTGAATCCATTGGATATGACGCTTATGTACCCTATACGGACCGGATGGATTACTTGGCGGCGATGAACAACAATTGGACTTGGGCCATGTGCGTTGAGAAACTGGCCGAAATCGAAGTTCCTGAACGCGCGGAGTATATCCGAGTCTTTGTAGGAGAACTGAACCGTATTGCCAGCCATCTGGTGGCAGTAGGAACGTATGGTTTGGACCTGGGAGCGTTTACGCCATTTCTCCACGCCTTCCGAGAGCGGGAAATGGCTCTTGATATTTTAGAGGAATTATCGGGGGGGCGTCTTTGTTTCGGCTATGTTCGCATCGGCGGTGTGGCGGATGATATGACCACCCGCGCCATGGACATGACGAAGCGGTTTCTGAAACAGTTCCGTGCCAAACTGGATAGTTTCAATGAATTGCTTTCCTTCAACCAAATTTTTATCCGGAGGACGGCGAATATCGCTGTCATGCCGAGAAACCTTGCCATTGCCTATGGAGTCACCGGGCCGATGCTGCGGGCTTCGGGAGTTGATTGGGATTTGCGTCGAGATGAACCGTATTCGATTTATGATCGTTTCGATTTCGATATTCCCGTCGGTCAAGGTTTAAAAGGAGAAGTGGGAGATAACTGGGACCGCTATTGGGTTCGAATTCGTGAGATGTACGAGAGCACGCGAATCTTAGAGCAAATCATTGAAGGATTTCCGGAAGGTTCCTATCAAGCGAAAGTACCGGCTGTTCTTCGCCCACCGAAAAATGCGGAAGTCTATCTTCGGGCCGAATGTCCACGGGGGGAGGTCGCGTTTTATATGATCAGTGACGGAAGTAAAGTGCCCTACCGGTTGAAGGCAAGGGGGCCTTCATTTTGCAACTTGAGTGTATTTGAAGAGATCACCCGGGATATGCTTGTCGCGGATGTAGTATCAACGTTGGGAACCGTCGATATCGTGATGGGAGAGGTGGATCGCTAAATGGCTTATTTGAAGGAATTGCTTCTCGGTTTTTCATGGTTTCAAAATATGCCTGTCTCTGTGTTGTATATTTTGATCGCTTCAATTTGTGCTTTGATTGCGATCGGGATGATTGCCGTCGTGGCGCTTGTTGCAGTATGGGCGGAGCGGAAAGTTTCGGCGCATATGCAGTGCCGGGTGGGCCCCATGTATGTTGGTTGGCATGGAGCCTTGCAAACCATTGCCGATGGCGTGAAATTATTCATCAAAGAAGATATCATTCCAGCAACGGCGGATAAATTGTTATTTGTTCTCGCTCCTGGCGTTGTCTTTGTCGGCGCTATGCTTTCATGGGTCGTGATACCGATTGGTCCTAAAATGATGGCGGCGGATTTAAATATCGCTGTTCTTTATTTGCTCGCGACTTCATCGATTGTGGCAATTGGGATCATCATGGCCGGTTGGGCATCGCACAATAAATGGTCATTGTACGGCGCGATGCGCACTTCAGCGCAATTTCTCAGTTATGAAATCCCTACTGCATTGTTTATCATTCCCCCCGTTTTACTCGCAGGTTCGCTTCGTTTGGGAACGATTGTCGACGATCAAGCAGGGGGATTATTAGGGATAGGAAACTGGTATATTTGGAATCCATTCTGTTTCATCTCTTTCATTTGTTATTATGTATCGTCTTTAGCGGAAACGAATCGTATACCCTTCGATTTGCCGGAATCGGAGTCGGAGTTGGTTTCCGGTTTTCACGTCGAATATTCAGGAATGCGCTTTGCATTTTTCTTTATGGCCGAATATGCGGATTTGTTCATTGTATCCGCCTTGGGAGCGCTTCTCTTTTTGGGCGGTTGGTATGGACCGTTCGGTTTCGAGAATGCTGTCGTGTATCTGTTGAAAGTATGTGTTTTGATGTTTATCACGATGTGGCTGCGATGGACTCTGCCGCGATTGCGTATTGATCAGCTGATGGCGACATGCTGGAAATTTTTGATTCCACTTGGCTTAATCAATATATTGGGGGCGAGTTTTTGGATGTATGTTACTGGACAGGTTTCATAAGAGAACGTCAGAGAAGAGGATTGTTCCTCATTCAACAAAAGGAACATGATGATTCAATTATCCGGATGATTTGAGTGTATGAAAAGGGTAATGAATATTTTCATCAACATAATGAAAAAAACTCGGATATGGGGATTTCTATTTATTTTGGGAGTAGTTATTGTTAATGAATATGTTGCCGCTTCATTTTTCTCCCCAGATGGAGAATTGGAAACGACCACACGGATTTGTTTTTGGATTCTAGATATCAGTTGGTTGATGATCGGTATTTGTTGTTTTTGTATTCCAAAACGGGATCATCGTGAATTGTGGTCTGAGCATCGCCAGGCCATGTTCGAAAAAATGATTCCGTTGTTGCTTATTCTCAATTTCGGTATCACTTTCATGATTTTATATATGCGGTGGTCACCGTTATTTTTCTTAAAAGAAGAGATGATACTAACATTGTGGTATTTTTCATCCATGTTGGCATTATACATTTTATCGCTTCAAAATGCGAAATTATTTTCATATACGATGCTTTGGAATACAATTCACGCAGGTGCGGTAATACTCATCACCGGTATTCTCCTTACTTCGTTCCTGCCTTTAGAGAGTACTGCACACTATATCTTAAACTCACATCCTGAAATATTGGAATTGCCAAAGCCGGTCAAGGAGGATTTGAGCGATATCCAGGCAGTGATAGGAAATGCTTGGAATCCAACCCGTGTGGATCGCCATGATACGATTTTAGTAAAACCTGATAATGAGTTTGGATATGTACTACGAGCGGATACGACAATCCATGGGTGGTTATTAAAGACGACGAAACCATTCAATATGGATCCCCCCGTTCTTTATATCGATTCGCGTTCTCCCATTTCGAATCGGGTGAATCAATATATTGAACAAATGAAGCGAAATCATTTTGTTTATCATGTAAATTCCGATGGATATCGTATGACTCTCCCGGAGGTTCAATCCGATCAGTACTTACTGGTTATTGGCGATAGTGTCGGATTCGGGATCGGAGTGAATGACGAAGATACGGTAGCGAGTTGTTTACAAGATTTGGTTACGGATCACTACCAAGTGATTAATGCGAGTGTTGGCGGATATACAGGCCGGAAATGCGCATTGGTAGCGGACCGGGAGGCTAAAAAAAGACAGTACAGTGGATTAATCTATGTGCTCTGCAATAATGATTTCCCTTTTGATGAACGTATGGAAAGTGAAATTCATGCTGTGATGAAAATACTTTCCAGTGTATCTGATCTGTACCGGCGTAATGTAATTATCGTTGCCCATCAATATATGGATTACACGATTCGAGATGTATATTATGGAAATATCTCCAGAGAGCGAGTACGGTATTACGAAGAACAGAAACATATTCTTCAAAAAGAATGTGAAAAATATGGATTTAGTTTCAGTGACTGGTCAATGCTTGTTGACCGTTTTCAACAAGAATCGAAGAGTGTGTTTTCCCGCTTTGCTTTGTATGCGGATCATTGTCATTTATCTCCTTTGGGAAATCAATACTTGGCGAAAGAAATCTACGACAAAATGAATCACAATGGCTTGGTATATGCAGCAGGAAAGGAGAATCGTTCCTAGGAAGAAGCATTGAAGTACGTTTTCCAAATAATAGCGGGTATACTACAAGGCAGAGAATTTTCAAAAAAATGATTCAATACAGAAACTAGAGATAGGTTGAACAATGAGTATTTTAAGCGATGTATTTCAAGGATTTATAACGACGTTGAAAGGGATGGCCGTCACCGGAAAAGAGTTATTTACGCCTGGTGTAACGGTTCAATATCCGACGGAAAAGCGTACAATACCGGAACGATTCCGGGGAATGTTGGTGAATGATGCGAGCATTTGCATTGCGTGTGATAAATGTGTTCGGATCTGCCCGGTGAATTGTTTATATTGTGAAGGAGAAGGGAAGGGAAAAGCCCGGCGAGCTTCCGTATTCACAATCGATTACGTGAAATGTTGTTGGTGTAACTTGTGCGTGGAAGTATGCCCGGTGGACAGCTTGTACATGTCTCATGATTATGAAACCGTTTTCACGGACCGGAGTCAAATGATTCGTGATTTTTGTCAAGATCCCATTCCGCCGATCGGCGGCAAGCAGAAGCCGGAAGAAAAACCGGTTGAGAAGGACGAAGGGAAAAAGGAGGAGAAAAAAGATAGTGGACGCGCTGCTGCATAGTTTGGTTTTTTACATCCTGGCCTTTATTGTCTTGGGATCGGCTGCGTATACTGCGTTTTCCCCTTCTTTGGTGCGCGCTGCCTTTTCACTTCTTTTTACCTTCTTTGGATTGGCTTGCTTTTATATTTATCTTGGCGCCGATTTTGTCGGGATTTCGCAAGTCATTATCTATGTGGGGGGGATTCTTGTGTTGTTGTTGTTTGGTGTCATGTTTACGGTGAACGTGGTGGGGAAAGGAACCGAGCGGCAGACTTTGCAGATCAAATGGGGGATTCTGTTTTTAATTCTGTTTCTTGTCCTTTTACTTCCAATTGTTTTCATTACACCTTGGAATGAAATGGCTGATCCTGGAAATAAAGTTCTTGATTCGACCGTGTATCCGATTGGAAAAGCATTGTTGACGAAATATCTTCTTCCATTTGAAATTGCGTCCTTGTTATTGTTGATAGCGTTGATTGGGGCCGTTGTGATCGCTCGCGGGGAGCCGAAGAGCGGAAAACCCGAAATTGGAGAAGAGACGCAATCTTCGTGAATCGATTCGGAAAGGGATTGTTCATTCTTTTTCCAGAGGAATATCTTTGTTTGTTTCATAGGAGATGAACATGGCCGTTGGGCTTGAGCATTTTTTAGTCGTTTCCGTTTCGCTCTTTTTGCTTGGAGTTTTTATCGTGATTACGCGCCGAAACGGGATACGCATTTTGATGGGAATTGAATTGATTTTGAATTCGGCGAATTTGAATTTAATCGCTTTCAATCGGTATCTTCCCAATATGGATGTGACGGGGAGTGTGTTTGCCGTATTCGTCATCATTTTAGCGGCGGCGGAGGCGGCCGTGGCGTTGGCCATTGTATTGGCGATTTATCAGCATTATTCGA